>CAZMGP010000008.1:0-107363 GCA_964565875.1 uncultured Enterobacteriaceae bacterium | reverse complement strand
TGATGCTGTAGCCCGAACGCACCGCATCCTCGGCCTGCGCGGCGAGGCTCGCCAGACGCGCCTCGATGGCTTCCTTACCCCAGGAAGCCGGATAGCAGATGTCGAGCTCGTAGGAGCGGAACTTGCCCCCGGTGTAGCGATCGATGTTGCGGATCTTCTCCATTTCGTGGAAGTCGAGCACCGGCTGGCTGACTTCGAGCCGGATCGGCGGGTTCATCTCGTCGATGCCCAGCAGATTCGGCTTCGGTCCGATGAAGGAGACCAAGGAGGTGACGAGTTCTTCGCGGATCGGATCGATCGGCGGGTTGGTCACTTGCGCAAACAGTTGCTTGAAATAGTCGTACAGCGTCTTGTCCTTGTCCGAGAGGACCGCGAGCGGCGAATCGTTGCCCATGGAGCCGATCGCTTCCTCGCCGCGTTCCGCCATCGGCAGCAATAAGAACTTGATGTCCTCCTGGGTGTAGCCGAATGCTTGCTGGCGGTCGAGCAGCGGCACGCTCGAACGCAGCGGCTGGTGCTGGTTGGACTCGACATCGTCGAGCTTGACGCGGATGCGTTCGATCCAGTCGGCATAGGGCTTGCCGGAGGCCAGCGACTCCTTCAACTCGTCGTCGTCGACGATGCGTCCCTTTTCGGT
This sequence comes from uncultured Enterobacteriaceae bacterium, assembly GCA_964565875.1. Taxonomy (GTDB): domain Bacteria; phylum Pseudomonadota; class Gammaproteobacteria; order Burkholderiales; family SG8-39; genus 2-12-FULL-64-23. Next base: position 106,726 of record CAZMGP010000008.1, on the reverse strand, counting down.
GTCGACGAGGAACATCCTGCCCGGTTGCAAGCGCCATTTCTTGACGATGCGCCCCTCGGCGATGGGCAGGACCCCGGCTTCCGAGGCCATGACCACCAGATCGTCGTCGGTGACGATGTAGCGCGCCGGACGCAGGCCGTTGCGGTCCAGCGTCGCGCCGATCCGCCGGCCGTCGGTGAAGGCGATCGCGGCGGGGCCGTCCCAGGGCTCCATCATCGCCGCGTGGTATTCGTAGAAGGCGCGGCGCCGCGGGTCCATCAGCGTGTGGCTCTCCCACGCTTCGGGGATCATCATCATGACCGCCTGTGCGATGGGGTAGCCGCTCATCACCAGCAGTTCCAGCGCGTTGTCGAAAGAGGCCGAGTCGGATTGGCCGTCGTAGATGAGCGGCCAGATCTTGTCGAGGTCGCGGCCGAGGATCGGGCTCGAGATGGCGTGCTGCCGGGCGCGAATCCAGTTGACATTGCCGCGCAGGGTGTTGATCTCGCCGTTATGCGCGATCAGCCGGAACGGGTGCGCGAGGTCCCAGGTCGGGAAAGTATTGGTGGAGAAGCGCTGGTGCACCAGCGCCAGCGCGGACACGAGGCGCGCATCCTGCAGGTCGGTGTAATAGGCTGCAACTTGGTTTGCGAGCAGCATCCCTTTGTACACGACGGTACGCGCCGACATCGACGGCACGTAGAATTCCTTGCCGTGGGCGAGCTTGAGCGCCTGAATGGCGTGGCCGGAGGACTTGCGGATGATGTAGAGCTTGCGCTCCAGCGCGTCGGTGACGGTGATGCCCGCGCCCATGCCGACGAACACCTGCCGTATGACCGGTTCTATGCGTCTCACGGATTCGCCCAGTCCCGCGTTGTCCGTCGGCACGTCGCGCCAACCGAGCAGGACTTGGCCCTCGTCCTTGATTGCGCGCTCGATCTCGTACTCGCAGGCGAAGCGCGAAGCCGGCTCCTGCGGCAGGAATACCACGCCGACCCCGTACTGCCCGGGCGGCGGCAGCGTCACCCCGAGCTGCGCCATTCCGTCACGATAAAACTGGTCCGGTATCTGCAGCAGGATGCCCGCACCGTCGCTCGCATTCGGGTCGGCGCCGACCGCGCCGCGATGCGTCAGGTTCTTGAGGATGAGCAGTCCCTGCTCGACGATGGCATGGCTGCGTTCGCCCTTGATGTGGGCGACGAAGCCGACGCCGCAAGCATCGTGTTCGCGGGCCGGGTCGTACAGACCGCGACGCTGTGGAAGGCCGTGCTCGTTCACGATTGCGTCTCCGAAACGGGATCGCTATGCGCGCGGCCTGGCCGACTCGCGCGTGCGCCGATGTGGACGGCGAAGTTCCGCCTTCCGGGGAAATCCGCGCCAGGTCACGCGCGCCGATCCGCTGCCTCGTGGATCGACGCGCATGTCCAGGGCACAGGAAGGCCGCCTAAATCAAGCCCAGCGCCACCATCGCCTGCGCGACCTTCATGAAGCCGGCGATGTTCGCTCCGACGACGTAGTTGCCCGAGGCGCCGAATTCATCCGCCGTCTCGTAGGTCGATGCGTGGATGTTGGTCATGATCTGATCGAGCTTCTTCTCCGCATATTCGAAACTCCAGGAATCACGACTCGCGTTCTGCTGCATTTCCAGGGCCGAGGTGGCCACGCCGCCCGCGTTGGCGGCCTTGCCCGGGCCGTAGGCGATTTTGGCATCGAGGAATACCTTTACGCCCTCCGGGGTGGTCGGCATGTTTGCGCCTTCGCCGACGGCGATGCAGCCGTTCTTGACCAGGGTCTTCGCGTCCTTGCCGTTGATTTCGTTCTGGGTCGCCGAAGGCATGGCGATCTGGCAGGGAATTTCCCAGATATTGCCGCCCGCAATGTATTTCGCGTCCTTGTGGTAATTCGCGTAGTCGGAAATCCGCCTGCGCTCGACCTCCTTCAAGCGCTTGACCAGTTCGAGGTCGATGCCCTTCTCGTGCACGACGATGCCGTTCGAATCGGAGCAGGCGATCACTTTCGCGCCGAGCTGGTGCAGCTTCTCGATGGTATAGATCGCGACGTTGCCAGAGCCGGAGACGACGCAGGTCTTGCCTTCGATCGAAGCCTTGCGCACCTTGAGCATTTCGCGCACGAAATAGACGGCGCCGTAACCGGTTGCCTCGGTGCGCACCAGAGAGCCGCCCCAGCCGATGCCTTTGCCGGTGAGCACGGTCGATTCGTAGCGGTTGGTGATGCGCTTGTACTGGCCGAACAGATAGCCGATCTCCCGGCCGCCGACGCCGATGTCGCCGGCGGGAACGTCGGTGTATTCGCCCAGGTGCCGATACAGCTCGGTCATGAAGCTCTGGCAGAAGCGCATGATCTCGTTGTTCGACTTTCCTTTCGGGTCGAAGTCCGATCCGCCCTTGCCGCCGCCGATCGGCATGCCGGTGAGCGCGTTCTTGAACAGTTGCTCGAAGCCGAGGAACTTGATGATGCCGAGGTACACAGAGGGGTGGAAGCGCAGGCCGCCTTTGTAGACGCCGATGGCGCTGTTGAATTCGACGCGGAAGCCGCGGTTGATGTGTATCGTGCCCTTGTCGTCTTGCCAGGGAACGCGAAAGATGATCTGGCGTTCGGGTTCGCAGATGCGTTCGATGATCTTCTGCTCGGCGAACTCGGGGTACTTAACCAGGACCGGTCCCAGCGATTCGAGGACTTCCTTGACCGCCTGATGGAACTCGTGCTCACCGGGGTTTCGGGCTTTGACCTGTTGATAGATCGACTCGATTTTTTCTTCCAATACCGCTGCCATGTCATCTCCCTTACAAGAAAATCTGCGCCCAAAATCCCTCGTCCGCGGGCAAGACCATGAGCTTGGCGCGGGCAACGCAATTTCGGGATTTTTGATGGGATTTGGTACGAATACATGCAGGTTACGCTTGAAATCGGCTCTGCTCAAGCAAGAATCAGGCTGTTTTCTTGCATAAATGTATCAAAACTTATCTTTTATCGACAAACGCTGCGTCCGCGGCGATTCTCAAATCTTCGCCATTTGGGGATGAAGGCCATGAATCGTTAAGCGGAAAAACGCACCGGAACGGTGCGTGGGGAGACCTGCGTCGCTCGGCCCTAAGGTCGAGTCTCGCGCCCGCCGCAGGCCGCGCCGTGCCGACCTAAGCGACGCGACAACAGACCACTTTTTGGCTGACGATGTCGGCGAGCAGCTGGTAGCCGCGGGCAAGCTCGATCACGCGGACCGCATGGGCAAAGCGCGCGTCGTCGGGCAGCAACTCGGCGAGCCTATTGGGCAGGCGGCGCAGCAAATCGATATTGAGGAAGCAGCCTGCTCGATCCGGACTGAGCGCGACGTAGAAGATTCCCGTCTCCACCAAATCCTGGAAGAAATGGGTGCCGAAGGAGAGCTCGGGATGCAGGCCACCCGCGGAGAACGCGACTTCGGCGATCGCCGTGGCGGAATTGATTTCCGCAAAGCGCACCGGCACGCCGAGCCGCGGCGTCGAAGTGCCCCAGCGGCCCGGTCCGGCAAGCAGGGTGGGAACGCGATCCCGCGCGAGCACCTGACGATTCAGCCGGCCGACGAGGCGCGCGAGCTCGTACTTGTCCGACAGTTCCATCGCCATATAGGCCTCGGACTCGACCAGGACGACGCGGCCGATCGGCTGGGCGATGCTTCCCCCCATGAAATTTCCGCTGCTTCGGAACACCGTTTGCGCATCTTCCGCCGGTGCGATTTCCACTCGCTTGGACTGGACCCCGCGTGTCTGCAGTGGCCTGCATTGGATGAGGTTCAGATGGAACTTGCCGTCGCTGGCGACAGTGCCGGCGAATTCGACGTCTACCGGATAGGCATACGCCTGTTCGAGCGTCGCCAGCAGCTTGCGCATGGTCGCGGCGAATCCGGTCTCGGTGAGAAACGGATCGAAGGTGACCAGCCAACCTGCGTCGTCGCGCTTCGCGAACAGGTCGAGGCGCAGGGCGGCATCGTCGGCGTGAAGCTCGGTGAGGGGAACGGTGCGCCAGCTGTTTTCGGCAATATCCAGTACGTCGATATCGTGCTGGGTATAGCGGCGCCGGTCCTCCGCGTTGGCTTGTGGAACGAGCAGCGGCTGGTCCAGCGCCACCACCCTGGGGTAGTCGCCCTCGACGCGATCGACTGCGCGCGTGCCCAGGCCGACGACCAGGCGCAGCATGCCCGCGGTCGGTGCGATGTCGTGCCGCCAAACGAAGGTGTTGTAGGAAATGCCCACGCCCGCAAACGCCGGAAAGAAGCGGCTGCCGTGATAAGTGCCGGAGACGCGCTGAACCAGCAGGGCCATCTGCTCCTCGGTGCGCGCGAGGCCGCGCTGCAGGCGATACTGCAGCGCCTCTTCGCTCAGCGTGCTCGCATAGACGCGTTTCACGGCATCGATGAACTGAACCAGCCGTTGTTCGGGCGAGCCCTGGTTGACGCAGAAGAAGCTGTCGTACTTGCCGGCGAAAGCGTTGCCGAACCCGTCCTCGAGCAGGCTGGAGGAGCGCACGATGATCGGATACTGGCCGAAGTGCTCCAGCATGATCTGGAACTCGCGCTGAATGTCCGGCGGAAACGTCCCCTGTAGGATGAGTTCACGCAGCTGCGCGGCACCGCTGAGATAGCCGGTATCGCTCCGCTGCCACATGAACAGCTGCCACCAGCCGTTGTTGACGATGTAGGAATGGAACAGATCGGAGCCAATGTAGAAGGAGTCGTGCGGCTCGAGAATCTCATTCCAGTCGCCCTCGGCGTCGCCGCGCAGGACGCCGCGCGCGAGCAGCATGCCGACGGCCTTGCCGCCTATGAAGCCGGTGCCGATCAGGCGCTTCTTGATCGCGAGCAGGTCGTCTAGGCTGAGGTAGCGGCGGGCGAGCGCGAGGATGCGCTCGTCGCGGCCGATCAGCAGCCGGCACAGCTGCGCCACCATGGCTTCGCGCTCCGGCTCGTCCCGGCGCGAAGCGGCGAGATCCGCCGCGCGCATGAACAGGCGCTCCCACGAATCCAGATGGCGTTCGGCGCTGCCGGAGGCATCGCCGAGCAGCCGGTTGAACAGGCTGGTGACCTCGCAGCTCACTGTGATCGGCGTGAACTGCCCGGCATCGTGGCGGTGCGGCAGGAACATGGTCGGCGAAGACCGCTGCCAGACTTTGAGCGGGTGGAGATAGAGAATTCCGCCCTCGTTGTACAGGTCGATGAGGAGCTGCGTCGTTGCGCGAATGCCGTCGATGGTGGCGAAGGAATGCGCGCCGCGGCGCAATGCAAAATACGCCACCGTATCCAGCTCGAACAGGTAAGGGCAGGTGACGCGAAAGAAGTTCGCGATCATCGCGTCGGTCGCCCAGGCGTCGAGCAGATCCGACAGGCAGTCGAACACGTAGAACGCTTTCGTGCCTTCTTCCGCGATGATGGTGTGCAGGCGCACGGTGAAGGATTCGAAGCCGCGTAACGCATCGAGGTCGTAGACGGCGCTCGCGCCGCCGGATTCGACCACCGGGGCATGGGAGGCGAAGCGGATGTACACCACGCGGCGCCTCTCGGCGCGCGCGGCGGCGACGTAGGGCGCGATGAAGGCGCGGTAATCGTCGACGCTGTCGACCCGCCAGACGACGTTGTCGCCGAGCCGCAGTCCGCCGAGTATCGCGTCCAGTCCGGGCAGGCCGGTGCTGACGAAAGCATTCGGAACGCGGTTGGCGGCTGTGTCAGCCATGTGCGTACCCTTCCATGTCGGTCGCGGTGGATGGTTGTCGCGGGCGCGGATCGCCCCTGCCATTATCCTCGCGCCGCAGGAGCCGGTCTATGCGCGCAGTCGATTCGGCGAATTGCGGCAACAGTCGAGGCGGCGCAGCAGATGGAATAGAATAAGCGGGCACCATGAAGACTCCGCTACAGCGCAAGACGCTGCGCGTCGCCACCTATAACATCCACAAGGGCTTTTCGCATTTCAACCGGCGCATGATGGTGCACGAGCTGCGCCACCACTTGCGCCTGTTGAACGTCGACATCGTGTTCTTGCAGGAGGTGCAAGGCGAGCACGAGCACCACGCGCGTCACTTGCACAACTGGCCGCCCGAGCCGCAGTACGAGTTTCTCGCCGACGAAGTCTGGTCCGATTTCGCCTACGGCCAGAATGCCGTCTACGATCACGGCCACCACGGCAACGCCATCCTTAGCCGCTTCCCCATCATCCGCGCCGAAAACGAGGACGTGTCGGCGCACCGCTTCGAGCAGCGCGGCCTGCTGCACTGCGAGCTGGATGTCGGCAAAGTGCACCTGCATTGCCTGTGCGTGCATTTCGGCCTGCACGAGCGCGGGCGTACGCGCCAGCTCGCCGCGCTTACCGAGCGCGTCCAGCGCCTGGTGCCGCCGCGCGCGCCGCTCATCGTCGCGGGCGATTTCAATGATTGGCGCAATCGCGCCGGCCGGCAGCTGGTGGCGGAACTCAACCTGCGTGAGGTATTCCGCGACCAGCGCGGGCGCCCGGCGCGCACCTATCCCAGCACATTCCCTCTGCTGCGTCTGGACCGCGTCTATGCGCGCGGCTTCGAGGTGCGGCATGCCGAGGTGCACCATGGGCTGCCCTGGTCGCGCATATCCGACCACGCGGCGCTCAGCGTCGAGCTGGAACTGCGATGACGCTGGAATTCGTCGAGGGCAACAAGCTGAGATTGCTCACCAACGGCAGCGCCTATTTTCCGGCGCTGGAGCGGGCCATCGACGCGGCGAAGAGCGAGATCTACCTCGAAACCTACATCTTCGCCGACGACGAGACCGGCAAGCGCATTGCGGCGGCGCTCGCGCGCGCCAAGCGGCGCGGGGTCAGTGTGCACGTGCTGGTCGACGGCTTCGGCTCGAAGGAAATGTTCAAGCTGACGCGGCAGATGCTGGAAGAGGCCGGCGTCGACGTGCTCATCTTCGGCCCCAAGACCTCGCCGCTCACTTTACGCCGCAACCGTCTGCGGCGGCTGCACCGCAAGCTGGCGACGGTCGACGCGCGCGTCGCCTTCGTCGGCGGCATCAATGTCATCGACGACATGCACACGCCGCGCCACACCCCGCCGCGCTACGACTACGCCGTGCGCATCGAAGGGCCGCTGATCACGGCGGTGCTCGAGCAAACGGAGCGCCTGTGGCGCCGCGTCGCTTGGGCGAGCCTGAAGCGCGGCCTGCAACGCCATGCCGCGGTCAGCGCCGGCGTGCACGGCAAGCAGCACGCAGCGCTCGTGGTGCGCGACAATTTCCGGCACCGCTCCGACATCGAGGATGCCTACCTGGAGGCGATCGCGCGGGCGCGCGAGGAGATCATCATCGCCAATGCCTATTTCTTTCCCGGCGTGCGCTTTCGCCATGCGCTGCGCGCTGCCGCGCAGCGCGGCGTGCGCGTGGCCTTGCTGCTGCAAGGCAAGGTCGAGTACGTGCTGCTGCACTATGCTTCACGCGCGCTCTATGGGCCGCTGCTCGACGCCGGTGTGCAGATCTACGAATACCACAAGAGCTTTCTTCACTGCAAAGTCGCAGTCATCGACCGGCGCTGGGCGACCGTCGGCTCGTCGAACATCGATCCCTTCAGCCTCATGCTCGCGCGCGAAGCAAATGTGGTCGTCGACGACTTCGGCTTTTCGCACGAACTGCGCGCAAGCCTGCTCGAACACATGAAAGACGGCGCTCGGGTGGTGGCGAAGCACGTGTGGCACCGCCAACCCTGGTGGCGGCGCGCGCTCATCTGGAGCGCTTACGGCTGCGCGCGCCTGTTGATGGGCGTGGCAGGATATGGAGGCAAGCAGTAGCTAGGGCTAGGTATCAGCTAGTCTCTAGTGTCCGGTTTTCTCCTGCGGAACATGCCGACGCCCGACATGTGCATCACCAATTCGCCGCGCTGGTTATAGAGTTCGGAGCGCGAGCGCACTGTGCCCATGTCCGGACGGCTCGCCGAGGCGCGCGTCTCGAGCACCGTGGTCTTCAGCGACAGGGTGTCGCCCGGGCGCACCGGCTTCACCCAGCGCACTTCGTCCACCCCGGGCGAACCCATGCTCGCCGCCTCCAGCAGATAGGTGTCGCAGATCAGGCGCATGCACACACTCGCCGTCTGCCAGCCGCTCGCGATCAGGCCGCCGAATGCCGAATGCTGCGCGCGCTCCGGATCGGTGTGGAAAGGCTGCGGGTCGTATTTCTTGGCGAACTCGATGATCTCGGCTTCCGACAAGCTGATGCCGCCTGCCTCGCGCACCTGCCCGGGATAGAAGTCCTCCCAATAATACTTGTAGCTCATGTCGTACTCGCCGGGTTTTGCGCCGGCGCACGGCGCAGGAACATTTGCCGCCCGCGCATGGACAGCACGACTTCGTCCGCCTGGTTCAAGGTGTCCCAGCGGAACAGCACGGTGCCGCGGTTCGGCTGCTTCGCCGAAGGCGTCGCTTCGAGCACCGTGCTTTTGAGGCGCAAGGTATCGCCCGGGCGCACCGGCTTCAGCCAGCGCAGTTCCTCCAGCCCCGGCGAGCCGACGCACGAGGTCTCCAGCAGATAGCCGTCGCACATCAGGCGCATGGTGACGCCGCAGGTTTGCCAGCCGCTCGCGATCAGGCCGCCGAAGGGGGTGGCGCGCGCCGCCTCCGGATCGGTATGAAAGGATTGCGGGTCGTACTCGCGCGCAAAGCGGATGATGTCTTCTTGCGCGAGCGTGCGGGTGGCGGTTTCGAATACCCTGCCGGGAACGAAGTCTTCCCAGTAATACTTGATCGCCATCGGACCGTGCCCTCAGGCTTTCGCTTCGGGCTTCAGTTGCAGCGATTTGTATTCCAGGAATTCCTCCAGGCCGAAACGGCCGAGTTCGCGGCCGTTGCCGGACTGCTTGTAGCCGCCGAAGGGCGCATGCAGGTTGAACGGACCGCCGTTGATGTCGACCTGGCCGGTGCGCATGCGCTTTGCCACCTTCTTGGCGTGCTCCTCGTCCTTGGACCACACGCCGCCGCCCAGCCCGTAGGGCGTGCTGTTGGCGATCTTCACCGCCTCGTCCTCGTCTTTGTAGGTGATGATGGACAGCACCGGCCCGAAGATCTCTTCCTGGGCGATGACGGCATCGGGCTTGACCCGGCCGAAGATGGTCGGCTTGACGTAATAGCCCTTGGGCAGGCCCTCCGGCGCATCCGCTCCGCCGATCAGCAGTTGCGCGCCGCCGTCGAGGCCTTTCTTGATGTAGCCGCGCACGCGCTCGCGCTGCACCTCCGACACCAAAGGCCCGAGCTTCGCCGTGCCGCCGAAGGGGTCGCCGACGGTAAAGCCTTTGGCGACTTCGACTGCGATTTTCGCGGCTTCGTCGTATTTGCCCTCGGGTACGAGCAGGCGCGTGTGCGCGGAGCAGGTCTGCCCGGAATTGAGGAAGCAGGCGTTGACCGTGCCCTTCACCGCTGCGGCGAGATCGGCATCATCGAGTACCACGGAGGCCGACTTGCCGCCGAGCTCGAGCGCGACGCGCTTCACCGTCTGGGAGGCAAGCTCCGACACGCGCTTGCCGGCGCGCGTCGAGCCGGTGAACGAAATCATGTCGATGTCCGGATGGCGTGCCATGGCTTCGCCCACCACGGGCCCGTAGCCGGTGACCAAGTTGAACACGCCCGGCGGCAAGCCCGCGGAATGAATGATCTCGGCGAGCACGAAGGCGTTGAGCGGGGCGACTTCGGAGGGTTTCAGCACCACGGTGCAGCCGGCGGCGAGCGCCGGCGCGACCTTGGCTGCGATCTGGTGCAGGGGATAGTTCCACGGCGTGATCGCCGCCACCACGCCCACCGGCTCGCGTAGCACCAGCGAATTGCCGACCTTTTCCTCGAAGGCGAAGTTGGCGAGCATCTTCGCGTACATGCCGAAAGTAGCCGTAGGCGAGCCTGCCTGGATCATGGTGGCGAGCTTGAGCGGCATGCCGACTTCACCTGCGATCAGCCTGCCGATCTCCTCCGCCCGCGCCTTCATGCCTTCGTGGATCTTCTGCAGGAATGCCGCGCGCTCGGCTGCGGGCCGCGCCGCCCAAGCGGCGAACGCGGTACGCGCCGCAGCGACTGCAGCATCGACGTCCTCCGCCGTGCCCTCGGGAATGCGGCCCATGACCTCTTCGCTCGAGGCGTTGATCACGTCGATGAACTTGGCCGCCTTGGGCGCTGCCCATTGGCCGTTGATGTACAGCTTGTCGCGCACTTGCATGGTGGATTCCGTGGGGAAAACGAAAGGAACGGCCATTCTAGCCGATCACCGATTGCTGCGGATCGCGCCTGCCGCTTATGCGCGCGCGGCGGCGAGTTCGGGCTTCACACGCTCGTAGGCGAGGATCTTCTGCTGCAGCTCCGCGGGGACGGGGGCCGATTTCTTCACTCCCGACGCAAGGGCGTTGACGTAGACGAGTTCGCCGCTTACCAGATGCTCGTCGCCGCGCCAGATTTCGATCAGGAACTGCAGGCTCGAGCGCCCGAGCTTGGCGGTGCGCCCGTAGATGGAAAGCACGTCGTCGTATTCCGCCGAACCGTGGTATTCGGCGCTCGCCTTCACTGTGTACAGATCGGTGCCGTAGACGTCGACGAAGCCTTCGGGATAGGCAATACCGATGTCGCGCCAGTATTCGGTGATGGTGACGTCGAAATAGGTGAAATAGTTGCCGTTGAATACGATGCCCTGCTTGTCCACTTCGGCCCAGCGCACGCGCAGCGTGTGGGAGAAGCGGAAATCTTCGCGCGCCATTTTTCGGTGGCCTCGGAGTTTGTTATCGGGAGCGCCGTAATATAAGGTGCAAGCGTGCCGCACAGCAAGCTGCGGTGCTTGCCCTGCTGTGAAATCCGACTGGGATTGGGGCCGCTAGCGACGAACGATGCTGCTGCCGGAGGTTTTGACTGGATCCCCTGCGGCGCTTGCGCCCTCGTTTGAGAATCAATCGGCGGCCAAGACGCTAGCGACGAACGATGCTGCTGCCGGAGGCTTTGACTGGATCCCCTGCGGCGTATCCCGGATCGTGCTCGAAGTGGAACGTGCGTTGATCGCCGTTTTCGAACTGCACCGAGACTTCCCACACTTTGGTGGATTTCATCTTGCCTTCGATGGTGTGTCCCGCATAGGCGCCGCCCGCGGCTCCGGCGATGGTTGCGACGTCCTTGCCGCGCCCGCCGCCGACCTGATGGCCGAGCAGACCGCCGACCACGCCGCCTGCGATCATCCCGACCGGTCCGCCCTTGCCTTCCTTCTCCGCCACCTTGACGCCGGTCACCTTGCCGCATTCATTGCATGGCGCGGTGGCCGGCGCTTTGCCGGCTGCGGCCAGCGCCTTGTCGTATTCCTCCTTGGCGTCGCGCAGGCATTGCATGCGCCGGCTGGAATTCGATTCATCGGCGCAAAGTTTCTTGTCCTGGTCGTAGCGATCGGCAGCTTTCTTTGCGGCATCGTCGCCGGCGGCGTAGAGTGCGCCTGTGTTCATCAGCGTCAGCGTGAGCAGCAACAAGTAGCATCGTTTCATGACGGAATCTCCGGACGTTCGTTAGCAAGTTGGCGCAATCGGAGCACGCGGAAATCGCCGCATGATGCTGGCCCGCCCGTGCGCGACGATACGCAAAGGGCGGGCGCCTTACGCGCCGCGCTATTCGATGGTCGCCTTTGCGCTCGGCTGCCAGACGAAGCCCGCTCGCGTCACGCCGGCGGCCGCGACGCTTAGGCTGCGACTGAGCGCTTTCCCTTCATACTCTGCGCTCACTTTATACGTACCCGGCGCGAGCTTGGCAAGAAGCATCGGACCGTCGGATGTGACATCGAGCACAGTCTTGCCCGCTTTGTCGGCGATGCTCACCTTGACGTCCGATACGTATTCACCGCGCTTGGTCTGCGCAAACAGCAGACAGAGGCTGAAATCCTTCTCCGCCGCCTTGAGCGCGCTCGCTTCGTCCAGGCCGATGCCGCCCGAGACGTAGCTGACGCCGCCGAAAATCTTGATCTCCGGCATCGGATCGGCAGCGAACGCCGCGACACAAAGCGCGAGGCCCAGGCCCAGCGCGGCGGCGGTCATACTGCGTAGGATGTTCATGACGTTCTCCACAAATGAACCATGCTTTATCGTAGCGGCGATTGCATCGATGGAATTGACGCGCGTCATAGTCCGGCAGGCGCTCGCGGCGGCCGTTTGATTCGGCATATACTCGCCTCGGTCACGCGTGACAGGGTAATGAACGCATGGACGACATGGTCATTCGCGCCATGGCCAAATGGCCCAACGTGCCCGCCGTCTACGGCTGGCTCGCGCTCGACCGCCGCGGGCTATGGGCGATCAAGCAAGGCGCGGGCTTCGAGCGCATCACCCATCCCAACGCGATCGCGTTCATCGACCGCAACTACCTGCACGACGAGCGCGGCCGCTGGTATTTCCAGAACGGGCCGCAGCGCGTCTATGTCAATCTCGACTATGCGCCCTTCGTCTATCGCATCGCCGGCGCGCATCCGCTCGCCTTCGAAACGCACACGGGTCTCGCGTGCGCGAACCTGCAATCGGTATGGATGGACGAGGAAGGAAACTTGCTGCTGGTCACCGAGCACGGGCCGGGCCTGCTAGCCGATCGAGATTTGCCGCAGGCGCTGGAGGCGCTCTGCTACGCCGATGGGCACGCACTGGACGAGGAGCGGCTGCTTGCCTTGGTGGAGCAGACAGACGATGCATCGGGCGTGTATTTCAATACCGGCACCGCTAGTGTGCCGCTCGCCTTGATCCGCGCAGCGAACGCGCCGTCGCGCCTCGCCTACGTGCGCGAGCCGCAGCCCGATAGCTGACGAGCCTGTGTCAGACCGGGACCAGCACCACTTTGCCCATGACCTTGCGCGCGAGCACGTCGTTCAAGGCTTGGGCTGCATTCGGTAGGGGATAGGCGGCGCTCACCAGCGGTTTCAGTTTGCCCGCGGCGATCCAGGCGAGGAGCTCGCGCACGTTGGCTGCGCTCTTCTGCGGTTCCTTGCGCGTGAAATTGCCCCAGAACACACCGACGATGGAGAAGCCCTTCAGCAGAGGCAGGTTGAGCGCGATCTTCGGAATTTCGCCGCCGGCGAAACCGATCACCAGATAGCGTCCGCCCCAGGCGAGGTCACGCATGGCGGGTTCCGCGAACTTGTCGCCCACGGGATCGTAGACCACATCGACGCCGCGGCCGTCGGTCACGCGCTTCACCGCTTCGCGCAGGTCTTCCTTCGCATAATTGATGGTCGCATCCGCGCCGAGTTTTTTGCAGGCTTCGAGTTTGTCTTCCGAGGACGCGGCCGCGATGACGCGCGCGCCCATGACTTTGCCCAATTCGACCGCGGCGCTGCCGACGCCGCCCGCCGCGCCGAGGACGAGCAGCGTCTCCCCTGCCTTGAGCTGCGCGCGGTCCTTGAGCGCGTGATACGAAGTGCCGTAAGTGAGCATGAACGATGCGCCGACTTTGAAATCCACGCCCGCAGGCAGCGGCAGGCAAGCCTTCGCGTCGACTGCGATTTCCTCGGCGTAGCCGCCCCAGCCGGCATAGGCGATGACTGCATCGCCTACTTTAATGTTGGCGACGCCGGCGCCGAGCTTCTTCACGATTCCCGCCACTTCGGTGCCGGGAGAAAAGGGCATGGGCGGCTTCACCTGGTACTTGCCCTGGATGATGAGCGCGTCGGGAAAATTCACGCCCGCCGCCTTCATGGCGACGACCACCTGACCTTCTGCGGGCTCGATCGGCGCCACGTCTTCGTAGGCAAGGGTGTCGGGCATGCCGTATTGCTTGCACAGCACTGCTTTCATGAACTGGCTCTCCTCGTGGTATTGCGCCGCAATGATACCCGCGTTCTCGCCGCGCGCTCAATTATCCGCGCCGGAAGCATGCCGCTGTCCCTCGCTCGGGCGAGCGGATAAAAAAAGCCGGCCTGAGCCGGCTTTGGGTTCTGCAGCCCCGCGCCGCGGTCTAGTACGCGAACGAGCGCCTGGCCGAGTCGCGGCTGTTCTTGCCGCCTGCGCGGCCGGCCGGCTGGCGCGGCGCATGCTGGCCGCGTCCGGCGGGCTTGCGCGCCGCGTTGGCTGTGGACTTGTGCGGGGCGTTCGACGGTCGGCGCTGCTGCTGGCCGCCGCGCCTGCCCTGCACGATCGGCTCGGCCTTGATGCGCGGGTCGACCTCGAATCCGGGCACGATCTCTTTCTTGATCTCGCGCTTGGTGAGACGTTCGATGTCGCGCAAGAGTCCAAGTTCGTCGACGCAGACGAGCGAGATCGCCGCGCCGCTCGCGCCGGCGCGGCCGGTGCGGCCGATGCGGTGCACGTAATCGGCGGCCACGTGCGGCAGCTCGAAATTGACCACGTGCGGCAACTCGTCGATATCCAGGCCGCGCGCGGCGATGTCGGTCGCGACCAGCACGCGCAGCTTGCCGCTCTTGAATTCGGTCAGCGCGCGCGTGCGCGCACCCTGGCTCTTGTTGCCGTGGATGGCGTCGGCGCGGATGCCCGCCTTGCCGAGCTTCTCGGCGAGGTTGTTCGCGCCGTGCTTGGTGCGGGTGAATACCAGCACCTGCTCCCAGCGGCCGTCGGAAATGAGGTGCGCGAGCAGGTCTTTCTTGCGCTCGCGATCGACTGGATGCACGCGCTGCTCGATGAGTTCAGCCGCCGCGTTGCGGCGCGCGACCTCGATCAACAGCGGTTCGTGCATGAAGCCGTCGGCGAGCCGCTTGATCTCTTCGGAAAACGTGGCCGAGAAGAGCAGGTTCTGGCGTCTCGCGGGCAGTTGTGCAAGCACCCGGCGGATGTCGGGCAGGAAACCCATGTCGAGCATGCGGTCGGCCTCGTCGAGCACCAGCGTCTGCACGCGGGTCAGATCGACGGTGCGTTGTGCCAGATGATCGAGCAGGCGCCCGGGGGTGGCGACCAGGACGTCGATGCCGCGCTTGAGCGCCTGCACCTGCGGGTGGAAACCTACGCCGCCGTAGACGGAGAGCGAGCGGATCTTGGGCAGATACTTGCCGTAGGTGTAGACGCTCGTCTGTACCTGCGCCGCGAGTTCGCGCGTGGGCACCAGGATCAGGGCACGCACCGGCGTGCGACCGTGCATACCGCCCGCCTGCTCGGAGAGCTTGTGCAGTATGGGCAGAGTAAAGCCGGCGGTCTTGCCGGTGCCGGTCTGGGCGCCGCCGAGGACGTCGCGACCAGCGAGAACGGCCGGGATCGCCTGTGCCTGGATGGGTGTGGGTTGGGTATAGCCTTGCTCGCCGACGGCGCGCAAGAGTTCGGCACGCAGGCCGAGTGCGTCAAACGACATGTAATGCTCCTGGTATCGGCCTGTCGCGTGTTATTGCGCGATACCAGTCCAGGCAGATGAGATGGGTTACTTCGAGGGGACTAAGACAGACCCGCGAGAGCAGCGGACAGACTGGGATTGAACGATGCGGCGCGGATTATACAGATTACCGCGAAGTCGTGGGATTTATTTTTCCGCGGGTCTTTCCGCCGTCGCCCAGCGCTTGAGCGACTTTTCGATGCGATCCGCCGGGAAGTTCATCTGCACCAAGGCGCAGCCGCGGTCGAAGATCTCGCTATAGTGGCTGATGAGGCCCTTTTCGAGGCGCACCTGCGAGATGCCGGCAAAATGCACGCGCGCACCGGCTCCGGGCGGGACTTTCGAGGTGTAGAAAAAGTCGTAGCGGGCGTAGCCGAGTCGGCCGTCGCTCAGGGCGTCGCTGAGGGTCCAGGAGAAATCGCGCGCATTGGCGTGGAAATGTTCTTCCACCATGCCGCGGATCGCATCGCGCCCGCGGAATTCGCCGTAGAAACCATCGTGATAGACCCCGTCGGGTGCGAAGCAGGCAGCGGCGGCAGCGCCGTCGCCGCGGCAGATGGCCTGGGTCATGCGCTCGAGCAGAGCGCGGAAATCGCTCGTGGGGTCGCTCACCTTTGCTGCTCCATCGCAGTGAATCGGAGGTCGATGGTAGCGCTCAAGCCCGGCCCGAGTCGAGCGATCTTCCGCGCCTCAGGGAGCGGGAGCGAGGTCGACGAGCTCGCGCTTGGCGCCGACGTTGTCCTTCACCAGCCAGTGGGTGAGGTCGCCGCTCGAGACGACGGCGAGCACCTTGCCGCCATCCACCACCGGCAGATGGCGAAAGCGCCGCGCCGTGACCAGCTCCATCGCTTCGCCCACGGTCACCGAAGGGGAGACGTATGTGGGATCGCGCGTCATCACCGCCGACACCTTGGTCGCGCGGGCGTCCAGGCCAGCGGCCATGACCTTGTTCAGCGCATCGCGTTCGGTGAATATGCCGCAGAGCTTCTCGCCATCCATGACGAGGACTGCGCCTATCCTACGCTCCGCCATGATGCGCGCGCATTCCGTCACCGGCGCGTCGGGCGCAACCGAATGGACCGGCCCGCGCTCCTCCACCACTTTGGCCAGCGGCGCAGAGCGGTCATCACGCAGGCGCATGAAATAGACGTAGAGGCCGAATAGGACGACGAACAGGACGCCGAGATAGATCACGAATTCGTTGAAGAAGTTCTGCACTTGTTCCAGTTGCGCGGCACCGGCTGCCCGGGGCAGCCAGAAGCATGCAAGCCCGATTGCCAAGCGATACAGTAGTTTGCTCATGATGGTTCCTCCTTTGCGTAAGAACGCGCTCAGCTTGCCCCCGTGAGCGCCGAGCCGGTGCGCCGAAGATTCGTGCTACCGGTCGTTCTTGTTCGTCACGGGACGCCGCTTTAACCCTAGCCCGTCGCTTGCGGAAGTCAAGGAGCGATAGACCTTCTTTACGACGGCCCCTCCCTCCCCTGCGGGCGGCGGCAGTAGAAGCGTTGTATGATCGATTCCCTGCGGCGCAGCTTGCCCGCGCCCGCCTTCAACCCATCCGAATCGGGAGACTTCCATGGCCGAAGCCATGATATTCGATGCCATCCGCACCCCGCGCGGCCGCGGCAAATCGAGCGGCGCGCTCTACGACATCAAGCCGGTCAACTTGCTCGCGGGCGCCCTGAACGCGCTCGCCGAGCGGCACGACCTGGACACCTCCCAAGTCGACGACGTGGTGATCGGCTGCGTCTCGCCCATCGGCGAGCAGGGGGCCTGCATCGGCAAGACGGCGGCGCTCGCCGCGGGTTGGGACTGGAAGGCGGCGGGCTTTCAGTTGAACCGCTTCTGCGGCTCGGGCCTGGAAGCGGTGAATCTCGCTGCGCAGAAGATCCGCTCCGGCTGGGAGGACCTGGTGGTCGCGGGCGGCGTCGAATCGATGTCGCGCGTTCCCATCGGCTCGGACGGCGGCCCCTGGGCGCAGGACCCGGAAACAAGCCTCGGCACGAGTTTCATCCCACAGGGCATCAGCGCCGACCTGATCGCGACGCTCGAGGGCTACTCGCGCGAGGACGTGGACAGGTTCGCGATGGGATCGCACCAGAAAGCCGCCGCGGCGCAGGCCGCGGGTTTCTTCGACAAGTCCATCGTCCCGGTGATCGACCGCGTCGGACTGCCGGTGCTGGAGCGGGATGAAACCATACGCGCGGCAACGAACATGGAGGCACTGGGCGCGCTGAAGACCTCATTCGATCAGGCGGGCAAGCTCGGCTTCGACGCCGTGGCGCTGCAGAAGTACCCGCAAGTCGAGCGCATCCGCCACGTGCACACCGCCGGCAACTCCTCCGGCATCGTCGACGGCGCGGCGGCGATCCTCATCGGCAGCGAAAAGAAGGGCCGCGAGTTGGGCCTCGCCCCGCGCGGCCGGGTGGTGGGTGCCGCGATCACCGGCGAAGACCCCACCATCATGCTTACCGGCCCGGCGCCGGCGGCGCGCAAGGCGCTCGCGCGCGTCGGCATGAAGGTGGAGCAGATCGACTTGTTCGAAGTGAACGAAGCCTTCGCCGTGGTGCCGATGAAGTTCATGCGCGAGCTGGGCGTGCCGGCGGAAAAGGTGAACGTCAACGGCGGCGCCATCGCCATGGGCCATCCGCTGGGTGCCACCGGAGCCATCATCCTCGGCACGCTGCTCGACGAACTCGATCGGCGCAAGCTCCGCTACGGTCTGGCGACCCTGTGCATCGGCGGCGGCATGGGCATCGCCACCATCATCGAGCGCTTGTAGGCCAACAGGCCGTAGAGCCAGGCGCAGCCTGGCTCTACGGGGTGCGGCCGTCGCGGGAGTGCCGCGGCGGCCCTCGGAGTGCGAACAATTCCAACATCGACCATTCAATCATGAGCCAACTCAAGTACGAACGCGATGCCGAGGGCATCGCCACCCTGACCTTCGACAGCCCGGACGGACCGGTGAACACCATGTCGGAGGCCTGGCAGGCCGATTTCATCGCCGCGGTGGACCGGCTGATGGCGGAGAAGGAGTCCCTGCGCGGCGTGATTCTCGCCTCGGCCAAGTCGAGTTTCTTCGCCGGCGCCGACCTGAAAGGCGTGCTGCGCCTGACCGAAGCCGACGCGCCGGCGGCCTACCGCGGCATCGAGGCGATCAAGGCGGCGTTTCGGAAACTCGAACTCTGCGGCAAGCCGGTGGTGGCGGCGATCAACGGCGCGGCGCTCGGCGGCGGCTGGGAAATCTGCCTCGCCGCGCATGCCCGCATTTGCGTCGACGACGCGAGGATCGAACTCGGCTGCCCGGAAGTGACGCTGGGCCTCTTGCCCGGCGGTGGTGGGGTGACCAAGATGGTGCGGCTGCTCGGCTTACAGGCAGCGCTGCCTTTCCTCGCCGAAGGCAAGCTGATGCGCCCGGCCGAAGCGCTGAAGCTCAAGCTCGTCGATGGGCTGGTCGCCGATCGGGCGGCGCTGCTGCCGGCGGCGCGCGCCTGGATCGCGGCGAACCCGGAGCCGAAGCAGCCTTGGGACCGCAAGGAATACAAGATTCCCGGCGGCGGCGCGGGCTCGCCCGCCTTGGGCATGCTGGTGGTGGCGGCGCCCGCCGTGCTGACGCAGAAGACGCGCGGCCTCTATCCCGCGCCGGAAGCGATCCTTGCCTGCGCGGTGGAAGGCACGCGCACCGACTTCGATTCGGCCATGCGCAACGAATCGCGCTATCTCGCCAAGCTGATGACGGGGCAGGTGGCGCGCAACATGATCACGGCGTTCTTCTTCCACCTGAACGCAATCAAGTCGGGCGGCTCGCGCCCGAAAGCCCCGCCGAAATGGAAGGCGGGCAAGGTCGGCATCCTCGGCGCCGGCATGATGGGCGCGGCCATCGCCTATGTGAACGCTTCGCGCCGCGTCGCCTGCGTGCTGAAGGACGTCACGCAGGAACAGGCGGAGAAGGGCAAGGGCTACAGCGCGAAACTCCTGGAAAAGCGCGTCAAGCAAGGCCGCAGCGACGAAGCGGCCGCGAAGCGGACGCTCGATCTGATCCAGCCAACCGCGTCGGCCGCCGATCTCGCCGGCTGCGAACTCGTGATCGAGGCGGTGTTCGAAAACCGCGAACTGAAGGCGCAGGTGACGAAAGAAGCGGAGCCCAGGCTCGCGCCGGAGGGCATCTTCGCCTCCAACACTTCGACCCTGCCCATCACCGGGCTTGCGCAGGCCGCGCAGCATCCCGAGCGCTTCATCGGCCTGCATTTCTTCTCGCCTGCGGACAAGATGCAGCTGGTCGAGATCATCGTCGGCAAGCAGACGAGCGACGCCACGCTTGCGCGCGCCTTCGACTACGTGCAGCAGATCGGCAAGACGCCGATCGTGGTGAACGATTCGCGCGGCTTCTTCACCAGTCGCGTGTTCGGCACCTGGGTGAGCGAAGGCCAGGCGATGCTGCTCGAAGGCATCCCAGCGCCGGTGATCGAGAACGCCGCGCGCCAGGCCGGCATGCCGGTCGGGCCGCTCGCCATCGCCGACGAAGTGTCGATGAAGCTCTCGCAGATGGTGAGGAAGCAGGCTGCGGCCGATCTCGCCACCGAGGGCAAGGCCTACCGCAAGCATCCGGCGCATGCACTGGTGGACCGCATGGTCGACGAATTCAAACGCCCGGGTCGCGCGGGCGGTGCGGGATTCTACGAGTACCCGGCCGAGGGCGAGAAATTCCTCTGGCCGGAGCTGAAGCGACTGTTCGAAAAGCCAGGCGTCGCCTGGGACATGCAGGAGCTGAAAGACCGCATCCTGTACATCCAGGCGATCGAGTCGGCGCGCTGCCTGGAAGAAGGCGTGCTGCGGAGCGTGGCGGATGCCAACATCGGCTCGATCTTCGGCATCGGCTTCCCCGCCTGGGCGGGCGGCGCCTTACAGTTCATCAACGCGGTCGGCCTCGCGCAGTTCGCCGCCCGGGCGGACGCGCTGGCGGCAAAGTACGGTGAGCGCTATGCCTGCCCGAAGATCGTGCGCGACAAGCTTGCCGCGGGCGAAACCTTCGTCTAAGCGGAGAGGCCGGCCATGATCGAGCGCAGCGTCTATCGCGAAGACCACGAAATGTTCCGCGCCACGGTGCGCCGCTTCGTCGAGCGCGAGTGCCTGCCGCGCCAAGCGGACTGGGACAAGGCGGGCTGCGTCGACCGCGAAACCTGGCTGAAGGCGGGCAAGGAAGGCCTGCTCTGCACTTCGCTGCCCGAGGAGTATGGCGGCGGGGGAGGCGACTTTGGCCATTGCGCGGTGCTGATCGAGGAGATCGCATGCGCGAATGTCAGCGGGCCGGGTTTCTATCTGCACTCGGACATCATCGCGCCCTATATCTATCGGCTCGGCACCGAGGAGCAGAAGCGCCGTTGGCTGCCGAAATGCGCGAGCGGCGAGTGCATCCTCGCCATCGCCATGAGCGAGCCCGGCGCAGGCTCCGACCTGAAGGCGGTGCGCACGAGCGCGGTGCGCCAGGGCGACGAGTACGTGATCAACGGCTCGAAGACCTTCATCAGCAACGGCCTCAATTGCGACCTGGTGGTGGTGGTGGCGAAGACCGATCCCGCCGCCGGAGCGAAAGGCGTGTCGCTGATCCTCGTGGAAGCGGACCGGCCCGGCTTCAGAAAGGGACGCAAGCTCGAGAAGATCGGTCAGCAGGCGGCGGACACGGCGGAATTGTTTTTCGATGACGTGCGCGTGCCGGTGTCGAACTTGCTGGGCGAACCGAACAAGGGCTTCGCCTATCTCATGCAGGAACTGGCGCAGGAGCGCTTCATCATCGCCATCGGCGCCGCCTCCAAGATGGAGGCGATGCTGGAGGAAACGCTGCGCTACACCAAGGAGCGCAAAGTCTTCGGCCAGACGGTGTTCGATTTCCAGAACACCAAGTTCAAGCTTGCGGATCTGAAGACCAAGGCCACCGCAATGCGCATCATGGTCGATCACTATCTCGCCGAGCACCTGCGGCGCAAATTGACGCTGGAGGAGGCGGCGATCGCCAAGCTCTATACCACCGAAACGCTGTGCGAGGGGCTGGACGCGATGCTGCAACTGCACGGCGGCTACGGCTACATGATGGAATATCCGATCGCCCGCGCCTTCGTCGACGCGCGGGTGTCGCGCATCTACGGCGGCACCTCGGAAGTGATGCGCGAACTGATTTCGCGCGGCTTTTAGGGAACGCATGAGCCCGGAGCTGAACGAACGTCTGGCGCAGCTTCTGGGCGGGCGCAAGACCGCGGCACTCGGCACGCTGCATGCCGGCGCGCCTTATGTATCGATGGCGCCCTACGCGCTGATTGAGAAGGGCTTCCTCATCCACGTCAGCCGGCTCGCCGCGCACACCAAGGACATGCTTGCCGATCCCCGGGTGAGCTTGCTGATCGCCGAGGCGGAAGGCGAAACTTCGCCTCTCGCCCTGGCGCGGGCATCGATCGAAGGGAAGGCCGTTCGCGTGCTGGCGGACGCGCCGCAGCAGCCCATGTACAAAGCAACGTATCTCGCGCGCTTTCCCGATGCCAAGGAACTCTTCGGTTTCGCCGATTTTTCGCTCTTCCTCATTCGCCCAGAAACGGCGCGCTTCGTAGCCGGCTTCGGCCAGGCGCATTCGCTGACCGGCGAATCGCTGCTCAAACTGCTGCCCGGCGCTGCCACCGCCTCGCGTTGACCGGAATGGGCGCGCGACGCGCCTCGTCTGGTCGGTGAGTCGGCGGTCGTCGCCGACGCCGCGCTGCCGCGCCTGCACCCCGATGGGGCGATCAGCCGTTCCTTTGCACCGCCGGAGTGAGCAACGCGCAAGCCGCAGCCGCCTCTCGCCGGCGATCGAGGAAGTGGCACGATGATTGCGTCGTGCACGGCATCGTCTTTCGGAAAAGCAGATCGAAATGGCAACCTCCGTGCTGACATCCATTCAGTCGAGCGAACCGGTCGTGCTGCGCGCGCATGCAGACGGACCGGCCTGTTCTGTCCTCATCGGCCTCGCGACGCGCACGGTTCCGGACAAGTTGAACGAGGATTTTTGCGGGGTGGCCGCTCCGTCCGATGCCGACGGCGCGGAAAAGGGCATGATGATCGCGGTCGCCGATGGCGTCAGCGCCGGCGGCGCCGGCCGGCTCGCCGCGGAAACGGTCGCCCATTGTCTGCTCAACGACTACTACGCCACCGCCCCCGGCAAGCCCATCGCATTGGTCCTGGAACAACTGCTGCGGGCGACGAACGCCTGGATGTACAGTCAGAACCGCGCGCGGGCCGACGACCAGATCATGCTGTCGACGGCGAGCGCCCTGCTGCTGCGTGGTCGTCGCTTCCAGATCGCGCATGTGGGCGATACGCGCATCTATCGCGTGAGAAGCCGTGGCGTCTGCAAGGGCGGCATGCCCTTCGGCGCGTTCGAGCAGCTCACTGCCGACCACACCTGGCCCGGCCACAGCATGCACGGGACGCTGAAGCGGGCGATCGGTCTGGACAGCCATTTGGTCATCGATTTCGTCGACGGCGAGTGCGATCCGAGCGATGCCTTCCTGGTGGTATCCGACGGCGTGTGGGAGACCCTGGGCGAGGCAAAGATGAAGTCGCTGTTCAGGAGCGCGGCCAATCCGCAGACGGCAGCGGACGCGTTAGTCGCTGCTGCAAGCGAGTTACAGGCGAGCTATCTCGGCCGCAATGACGCCTCTGCCATTGTAGTGAGTGTGCTTCCGCCGCCGCGCTGATCGGGCATCGGTCGCAGGGCGTATCCCCCTTACCTGTGGTGCACGCTGCCAGGGGTATGCAGTAGTACGCGTGCATTAGCCCGTTTGGGCGATAGACAAAGTCGGGCGCTTGTCTTAGGCTAAAAGGTGGGGGAGCTGCGCGCCCGCGCGGCAGCAGGAGAATAATTTCGCCATGGGCAATACGAAGATCGATTTCTCTCCGATCGAGCATACACCTCTTACCTTCATCGACATCGGGGTGGTGCTGCTGGCCGGCATCGGCATTCCGCTCGCGCGCAGCAACGTCGCGCGGCTCGCATTGTTCACTGGGGTGCCGTTTACCTACGAACTCGTATTCGTCCTCGTCATGGGCGCCGCCGCCGCGTACATCGGTTACCGCTTCCGGTTCGCGCAGCGCGCCGGGCTGCTCACTTGCATTTATGTGCTGCTGCCATTCGGGATCGGCGCCGAGGCGACGATTCACGTCGGATTGAATCAATTCACGTTCGATCGCAATACGCTGCCGCTGGATATCCTGTATTTCCTGATCCTTGCGCTGTTGCCGCTAACTCTTGGGACCGCCGTGGGCAGACACATCGCACGGCTCGGTCGACGCCGGGAACGACGAAACGCGTTGGCCTAAATCCCAGGGGGAACCCCGGCAGTTCGACGCGCGGAAGCTCCGAATCAGGACGATGCGTCCAGCGCCGCGCCGACCAGGTGGAAGAACGCGTCGCCGTGATCGGGATTGATCCAACGCACGATCGTTACCACTTGCCGCTCCGGGTCGACCCAGGTGAACGAGCTTCCCGCGCCGATGGCGAAATAGCTCGACGCCGGCGCGCTCGGAAACACCGTGCGCTCGCCATTGAGCCAAATGAGATAGCCGTAGAAAGGCGCGATCGGGCAGGGCGTGCGCATCCTGCGTACCCACTCGGTCGACAGCACCTGCTTGCCTTGTGCGCGGCCTTCGTCTGCCAGCATCTGGCCAATGCGCGCCTGATCGAAGCTGCTGATGGTGACGCCCGCCCCCCAGTGCGTGCCGCCCGGCACCGACTGCACGCGCTTTCCTCCGATCTCGACCCAGGCGTTGTCGTAGCCCACCCACTTCCAGTCTTCGCTTGCGCCGATCGGGCGCATGATCGCTTCGCGGAACACCTCGGGCAGCGGCCGGCCGAAGAGGTGCAGGAGCGCGAGCGAAAGCTGGTTGATGCGCACGTCGTTGTATTCCCAGTACGCACCCGGCGCGGCGAGCGGCCGCGGATCGCCTTTCTTCCCCTTTGCCGGGTTCTTCTGGAACTGCAGCGCCCGGTAGCGATCGACCTGGTCCGGCACGCCGAAGCATGTGCCTTCCCATTCGCTTGTCTGCTGCAGGAGATGATTCCAGGTGATCGCGCCGTTGTGCTCGCCTTCGAAGCCGATGCCGCGGATTCTCTTCCCCACCGGTTCGTGCACGTCGGGCAAGAGGCCGCGGTCGAAGGCGACCCCGGCGAGGAGCGCGAGATAGGTTTTCGCCACGCTGAACGTGAGATCGGCGCGCGCGGGTTCGCCCCAGGCGGCGAGCGGTCGGCCCTTGCGCAGGATCACGCCCGAGACCGGCCCGCGCGGCGCAATGGGGCCGAGCAGCCGGTTCCACGGCGGCGGGTCGGCCGCGTGCACGCCCCAGACGCCGCTCGTGTCGCGGCTCCAGGTGGTTTCGTGGGCGACGGCGAAATCGATCGCCTGCTGTAGCTTTGCCGAGGCGGGCGGGAAGTCCTTGAGATTCACTTTGTACTCCTGTCGTGTCAGGCGTTCGTCATCACCGCGCCGTTTGCGCGTATGGCTTCGATTTCGGTTTGGCTGAAGCCCCAGTCCGCGAGCGCCTGCGCGCCGCCTTCGCCTCGCCGCGGCGCGCCGCGCGCCACGGCGCCCGGGGTGCGTGAAAAGCGCGGCGCGGGTGCGGGCTGGCTCACGCCGTTCACCTCGATGAACGCCTTGCGCGCCTGATTGTGCGGGTGCTGCGCCGCTTCGGCGATGGTGAGCACCGGCGCGAAACAGACATCGCTGCCTTCCATTTCCGTACACCACTCGTCGCGCGTCTTCTTCTTGAATGCGGCGGCGAAGGCCGCGCGCAGCTCCGGCCAGCGCGCAAACTCGAACTGGCCGGGGAGCGTGCTTGCATCCAGTCCGAGCCGCACAAGGAGCTCGGCGTAGAAGCGCGCCTCGATCGAGCCGATGGCGACGTACTTCCCGTCCGCGGTCTCATAGGTGTCGTACCAGGGCGCGCCGCTGTCGAGCACGTTGACGCCGCGCGCATCGCGCCAGTGGCCCGCGGCCATGCGGCCGTAGAACATCGCCATCAGATTCGCCGCGCCTTCGGTCATGGCGGCGTCGATCACCTGGCCCTGGCCGGAGCCGCGCGCTTCGAACAGCGCGCAGGCGATGCCGAAAGCGAGCACCATCCCGCCGCCGCCGAAGTCACCGACGAGGTTGAGCGGCGGCACCGGCGCGCCGCCTTTGCGGCCGATGGCGTGCAAGGCGCCGGTGAGCGCGATGTAGTTGATGTCGTGGCCCGCGGCTTGGGCGAGCGGCCCGTCCTGGCCCCAGCCGGTGATGCGCCCGTAGACCAGGCGCGGATTGCGCGCGAAGCAAGCCTCGGGGCCGAGGCCGAGGCGTTCGGTGACGCCCGGGCGGAAGCCTTCGATCAGCGCGTCGGCGCGGGCCGCGAGCGCGAGCACCGTCTCGATCGCTTCGGGTTTCTTCAAGTCGAGCGCGAGCGAACGCCGGCCGCGGCCCATGATTTCGTACTTCGGCTCGAGCGGCAAGCCGAGATCGGCTCCCTGCAGCCGGTCGATGCGCAGCACGTCCGCGCCCATGTCGGCCAGCAGCATGCCGCAAAATGGCCCTGGCCCTATGCCGGCGAGTTCCAGTACCTTTACCCCTGCGAGCGGTCCGCTCATGTTCGACTCCTAGAGTGAATGCTTTCGCGGCGAAGCTGCGTGCGCTTCAGTCGGAGGCTATCCGCCTCACCTGGAAAACTTCGCCGGGCGCTTTTCCAGAAACGCGGCGATGCCCTCGCGTGCCTCGGGCTGATGCAGCAGATCGGAGAAGGATTCGCGCTCGAGCTCTAGGTGATTGGCGAGCTCGGGACATACCGACTGGTTGACGAGGCGCTTGATCCGGCCCATGGCGCCGCTTGCGCCCTTGGCGAGGCGTGCCGCCCAGGCCAAAGCCTCGGCCTGCACTTTGCCCGATTCGACCAGGCGATTGATCGCGCCGAGCTGGTACAGGCGTTCCGCGCCGATCGGCGCGCCTTCGAGGAGCAGCTCGGTCGCGAGCTGCGGCGGCAGCGTGCGCGGCAGCAGCAGGCTGGGCGCGCCGTCGGGCGACAGCCCGATCTTCACGTAGGCCATGGTGAAGCGCGCGTCGCGCGCCGCGACGATGAGGTCGCAGGCGAGCGCAAGGGAAAAGCCGGCGCCCGCGGCATTGCCCTCGACCGCGGCGATGATGGGCTTCGGGAACTGGCGCATGCTGCGCACGAGTTCGTTCAGCACTCCGATGCGCTGCACCGTGGCGGCGCGCGGCTTGTCCTGGTATTCGCGCAGCCCGGCAAGATTGCCGCCGCTGCAGAAATGCGCCCCCGCGCCGCTGAGCACGGCAGCGCTGACCGCGCGGTCGGTCGCGTAGAGTTGGAACGCCTCGCTTGCGGCGCGGCTGATCTCGGGGATGAGCGCATTGCGTAGCGTGGGGTTGTCGATGGTGAGGAGGAGGACGCCGTCGCGCGTCTCCACATGGAGTTTCGCCGTCATCTGCATTGCCTTTTCTTGCGTGTGGACGACCGCCAACATAGCAGATCGCCGTCGCAGTTGGCAAAGGCGAAACGGCTCGCGTTTCCCTCGGCCGCGGTGCGTGCGCACGCCCGGGGCCGGACGGCCGCGGTGCTATAATTCCCGGCTCCAAATCGTAGCGTCGTAAGGACCCGCCATGGATCTGAATTACACCAAGGAAGAACAGGCGTTTCGCGACGAAGTGCGCGCTTTCGTGCGCGACAATCTGCCGCAGGACATCGCCGCCAAGGTTCTCCATCACAAGCGCTTGGTCAAGGACGACTGGGTGCGCTGGCAGAAGATTCTGCACAAGAAGGGCTGGGTCGCTCCCAACTGGCCCAAGGAATACGGCGGCTGCGCCTGGACGCCGATTCAGCAGAACATATTCGAAGACGAGTGCGGCATGGCGGGCGCGCCGCGGGTCATGCCCTTCGGCCTGGTGATGGTCGCGCCGGTGATCATCAATTTCGGCAGCAAGTGGCAGAAGGAATATTTCCTGCCGCGCATCCTGTCCTCGGAGGACTGGTGGGCGCAGGGCTACTCCGAGCCGGGCTCGGGTTCGGACTTGGCGTCGCTGAAGACCCGCGCCGTGCGCGACGGCGATCACTACGTCGTCAACGGCCAGAAGACCTGGACCACGCTCGGGCAGTACGCCGACATGATCTTCTGCCTGGTGCGCACCGATACCACGGTGAAAAAGCAGGAAGGGATTTCGTTCCTGCTCATCGACATGCATGCGCCCGGCATCAGCGTGCGGCCGATCATCACGCTCGACGAAGAGCACGAAGTAAACGAAGTGTTCTTCGACAACGTCAAAGTGCCGGCGCAGAACCTAGTGGGCGAGGAGGGCAAGGGCTGGACCTATGCCAAGTTCCTGCTCGGGCACGAGCGCACCGGCATCGCGCGCGTGGGCGAATCCAAGCGCGAACTCGCGCAGTTGAAGGAGATCGCCAAGAAGCAGCTGCGCAACGGCAGGCCGCTCGCCGAGGATCCGCGCTTCCGCGACCGCATCACCCAGGTCGAAGTCGAGTTGATGGCGCTCGAGATCACGCTCATGCGCGTGCTCTCTTCGCGCACCAAGCCGGGTCCGGAGGCGTCCATCCTCAAGATCAAGGGCACCGACATCCAGCAGGCGCTGACCGAGCTGACCATGGAAGCGGTCGGGCCCTACGCGCTACCGTTCCGGCCGGAGGCGCGCGCCTTCGGCTGGCAGGGCGAAGCGATCGGGCCGGAGCACGCCGGCCCGGCCGCGGCGGTGTATTTCAACTACCGCAAGACCTCGATCTACGGCGGATCGAACGAGATCCAACGCAACATCATTTCGCAGATGGTACTGGGGCTCTGATCATGGATTTCACTTTCACCGAAGAACAGCAGCAGCTGCGCGACAGCATCCAGAAATTCATCGGCAAGGAATACGGCTTCGAGGCGCGCAAGGCGATCATCGCTTCGCCCAAGGGCTACTCCGACAAAGTGTGGGCGCAGTTCGCGGAGATGGGCATCCTCGGCGTGGCCTTCGACGAAGCGCATGGCGGCTTCGGCGGCAGCGCGCTCGACAGCATGTTGGTGATGACCGAACTCGGCCGCGGCATCGTCGTCGAGCCCTATTTCGCCACCGTGGTGCTGGGCGGTAACCTGGTCAAGCTGGGCGGGAGCGAAGCGCAGAAGCAGGCGATCCTGCAAGCCGTAGTCGCAGGCAAGCTCATGCTCGCGGCGGCCTTGGGCGAACCGAATTCGCGCTACGAACTGAATTGCGTCGAAACCACGGCGAAGCGCGACGGCGGGGCGTATGTGCTCAACGGCCACAAGGCGGTGGTGTTGCACGGAGACAGCGCGGGCAAGCTGATCGTGTCGGCGCGCACCGCGGGCGCCGCGCGCGACGCGAAAGGTATCAGCGTTTTCGTCGTCGATGCCAAGAGCGCCGGCGTGCAGGTGTCGGGCTACCGTACCATCGACGGCCTGCGTGCCGCCGAAATCAAACTTGCAAACGTGAAAGTCGGCGCCGATGCCGTGCTGGGCGAAATCGACAACGGCTTGCCGCTCCTCGAGCGCGCCGGCGATTTCGCGGTGTCGGCCCTGTGCGCCGAGGCAGTTGGGGCGATGGAAGCGTTGAACGCGGCGACGCTCGAGTACTTGAAGACGCGGCAGCAGTTCGGACGTCCGATCGGCACCTTCCAGGCGCTGCAGCACCGGGCGGTGGACATGATGATCCATTGCGAGCAGTCGCGCTCCATGGCCTATCTCGCCGCGGTCAAGGTGCAGTCGCAGGATGCAAAGGAGCGCTCGCGCACGGTGTCCGCCGCCAAGATCCACATCGGCCGCTCGGGCCGCTACATCAGCCAGGAAGCGATCCAGATGCACGGCGGCATGGGCGTCAGTAACGAACTCGCCGCCGGCCACTACGCCAAGCGCCTCGCCATGATCAACATGACGCTGGGCGACGTGGACTATCACGCCGAGCGTTTCGCCAGCGCCGCGTAGGCTGTAGAGCGGCGCCCTCGCCGCGATCGAGGCAGAAGTGCAATCCTAACGGGGGCGGGTTTCCCACCCGCCCTCGATTCATTTGAAGGAGGTCAAATGGCTAACAACATGCAGGTGCTGCTCGCAAGCCGGCCCGTGGGCTGGGTGACGGAAAACAATTTCAAGATCGTCAACACGCCGATTCCGGTGCCCGCTGACGGCCAGTTCCTGGTGCGGATTCACTACCTTTCGCTCGACCCCTACATGCGTGGACGCATGAACGACGTCAAGTCCTATGCCGCCAAGCAGGAACTCGACCAGGTCATGGTCGGCGGCGCGGTGGGCGAGGTGATCGAGTCGAAGCACGCGAAGTTCAAGGTCGGCGACGTCGTCGTCGCGCCCTTCGGCTGGCAGCAATACGCCTGCTCCGACGGCACGGGGGTGAACAAGGTCGACGCGAGCCGCATTCCCATGTCGGCCTACCTCGGCGTGGTCGGCATGCCCGGCGTCACGGCCTGGGTGGGCTTGCTCGACATCTGCCAGCCGAAGGCGGGTGAGACGGTAGTGGTGTCGGCCGCATCCGGTGCGGTGGGGAGCGCGGTCGGCCAGATCGCGAAGCTGAAGGGCTGCCGTGCCGTCGGCATTGCCGGCGGCAAGGAAAAATGCGATTACGTCGTGAATGAACTGGGCTTCGACGCCTGCGTCGACTACAAGGCGGGCAGGCTCGACGCCGATCTCAAGGCGGCAGTGCCGAACGGGATCGACTGCTATTTCGAAAACGTCGGCGGCGAGATCCTCGACGCTGTCCTCCGCCGAGCGAACCCCTTCTCGCGCATCGCCGTCTGCGGCCTGATTTCGCAATATAACGCGACCGAGCCCTACGGCGTGAAGACCTTCCAGTCGATCCTCACCAACCGCATCAAGGTGCAGGGCTTCATCGTCAGCGACCGGCTGAACCTGTGGCCGCAGGCGCTCGCCGATCTCGCCGGCTGGGTCTCTTCGGGCAAGCTCAAGTATCGCGAGACCGTCGCGCAAGGGCTGGAAAACGCGCCCAAGGCCTTCATCGGTCTGCTGAAGGGACAGAACTTCGGCAAGCAAGTGGTGAAGTTGATCTAAGGATGGACGGAACAAGGGGGCATGGCCCCCTTGTCCCCCGAGGGGACTTCCTTCGGGGCGTTGATCCCCCACTTCAGAGGGCAGCTCGTCATGCACTCCCGAAAGGCAAGCACTTGGTTAAGGCTTCCTTAGACATGGTCGCATTCGATCCGCGTTCGCATCGCCTGGCCGAGACGCGCTGGTTCGAGGATTTCCGCGTCGGCGAAGTCTTCCGCCTGCCCGCGCGCACGGTCACCGACGCCCAGTTCCTCGCCTTCCAGGCGGCAAGCGGGGACAACCATCCGATTCACTATGACCGCGAATACTGCCGTGCCCACGGCATGCCCGACTTGCTCGCGCACGGCTTCCAGGTGTTGATCCAGACGGCGGCGGGCGCGGGCATGTTCCCGCACCAGGTGGACGATTCGCTGCTCGGCTTCATCGAGCAGTCGAGCAGGTTCGTGAAAGCGGTCTACGCCGGCGACACGCTTTATCCGATGCTGGAGATCGCCGAGCTCCTGCCGCAGCGCACGACCGGCGTGCTGGTCATGCGCTCCACGGTGCACAACCAGAAAGGCGAGCTCGTGCTCGAAGGCACGCACAAGTACCTCATCCGCAAGCGTCCACAGAAGGAGCCATCCCGATGATCGACCTGTATACCTGGCCCACGCCGAACGGCCACAAGATCCACATCATGCTCGAGGAGACGGGGTTCGCCTATCGCGTGCACCCGATCGACATCGGCGCGGGCGACCAGTTCAAGCCGGATTTCCTCAAGATCAGCCCGAACAACAAGATGCCGGCGATCGTCGATTCCGAC
This sequence comes from uncultured Enterobacteriaceae bacterium, assembly GCA_964565875.1. Classification (GTDB taxonomy): domain Bacteria; phylum Pseudomonadota; class Gammaproteobacteria; order Burkholderiales; family SG8-39; genus 2-12-FULL-64-23. Next base: position 75,560 of record CAZMGP010000008.1, on the reverse strand, counting down.
GGCCCCGACGGCAAGCCGATCTCGATGTTCGAATCGGGCGCGATCCTGATCTACCTCGCCTCGAAGAGCGGGCGCTTCCTGCCCGAGGACCTGCGCGCGCGCTGGGCTACGCTGCAATGGCTGATGTTCCAGATGGCGAGCGTCGGACCGATGCTCGGCCAGGCGCACCATTTCCTCGGTTACGCGCCGGAGAGAATCGAGTACGCGATGAAACGCTACGCGAACGAGGCGAACCGCATTTACGGCGTGATCGAGCGGCGCCTCGCGGAGAGCCGCTTCATCGCCTGCGAGGAATACACCATCGCCGACATGGCGACCATGCCCTGGCTGCGCTTCCCGGAACGGCAGGGCGTGAACATCGACGATTTTCCGAAGCTGAAACAATGGCGCGACGGCATCGCGCAACGCCCCGCGGTGCAGCGTGCGCTCGCGATTCTCGCCGATCGGCGCAAGCCGGTGATGGACGACAAGGCCAAGGAAAACCTGTTCGGCGCGACCCAGTATCAACGAAGGTAGGGAAGCTCTGATTTAGTCCGCAGTTGCCGAACTCGCAGGCGGAGCTTCCCTCTGAAGTGGGGGATATACAAGGGGGCAGTGCCCCCTTGTTCAAATATGGATAGAGGAGGGTGGAATGACGGTCAAAGGCAAAGTGGCGTGGATCACGGGCGGCGGCAGCGGCATCGGACTCGCAGGCGCCATCGCGCTCGCCCGCGCCGGAGTCCATGTGGTGATTTCCGGGCGCAACGCCAAGACCAATGCTTCGGCCCTGAAGCAGGTTCAGGCCGAAGGCAGCGCCGAGGCGCTGCAGCTCGAGGTGTCGGACAAGACCGCGGTGGCGAAAGCGGCCAAGGAAATCCTCCGCCGCCACGGCCGCATCGATATCCTCGTCGCGAGCGCCGGCACCAACTTGGGTAAGCGCAATCTAAACAACATGACTGCCGAGGGCTGGGACGAAGTCGTGGCCATCAATCTTTCCGGACTGTTCTATTGCTGCCACGCGGTGCTGCCGGCGATGCGCGCGCAAAAGGACGGATTGATCATCAACGTCTCTTCCTGGGCGGGGCGCTACGCCAGTACGCTCACCGGGCCGGCCTACAATGCGACCAAGCGCGCCGTGATCGCACTCACGGAATCGATCAACTCCGAGGAATGCATCAACGGCATCCGCGCGACCTCGGTGCTGCCGGGCGAAGTGGCCACCCCCATCCTGGAGAAGCGCCCGGTACCGCCCTCGGCGGAAGACCGAGCGAAAATGCTGCAAGCCGAGGACCTGGGACAAACCATCCTCTATCTCGCCAGCCTGCCGCCGCGCGCCTGCGTGAACGAGCTCATCATCAGCCCGACCTGGAATCGCTTCTATGTCGGCGGTCTGGAGAAGGCAAAATGAATTGGTTGCTGCGCGTCATTGCCGCAACGGCCTTGACGGCCGCCGCCGGCGTCGTTCGTGCGGAGATCGTCGCCATCGACAATGCCGAATTGGCGAAGCTCAGCGCCCGCGGCGCAGCCGTCATCGACATCCGCACGGCGCCGGAATGGCAAGAGACCGGCATCGTTCCCAGGAGTCGGCTGCTGACCTACTTCGACGAACAGGGCAAGGTCGACACGGGCGCTTGGTTGGCGAAGCTGAAGGCGATCGCCAAGCCGGGCGAGCCGGTCGTGCTCATCTGCCGCAGCGGCAGGCGCAGCCTGGCGGCGAGCGAATTTCTGTCGCGGCAGACGGGCTACGCCAGGGTGTACAACTTGAAGAACGGCATCAACGGCTGGATCAAAGAGGGCAGAGTGCGCGCCTCGGCGGCGGCGACGATCGCCGCCTGTCGCAGCACGCGCACCTGCTGAAGCTGCGGCGTCCGGCTACAAGACCGGCTGCAGGGCTGCGCCGATGCGTTCGCGTTGCGCTTGGGTCGTCATGTTTCCGAGGATCTCGTTGAATCGGGGATCCGTCGCGCCGGATACGATGTATTGCCAGCGATAGGCCGCAAGCATACCGGCGCGAAGATTCGCGACTTGCTCAGCGCCGAAGCTGCGGCCGCATACGCGAAGGAAATAGTCGCCGTCCGACTGCGCCTGCGTCTGCAATATGCCATCGACGGCCGCGACGAGCTCGATCAGTTCGTCAACCGCGCGGTCGCGCTCCTCGGGCGTGAGCTTCTCGTCTTCGTGCCGCCATTCGATTTCGTCCAGGAGGGCGTGCTGCGATTCCTCCTTCCAATGGAACAGGAACACGTCTTTCCAAAGTGCGCACAGCTCGGAGTCGGGTTCGATGCTCTTTCGATAATGCGCCTGGGTGAAGAGCTCGATATGGCAGGTGAGCGCGAGCACCGCCCAAGTCGACTTGGCGAGGACCGCCTGGGCGATGGCGTCCGGATCAGGGAGGAAGGCATATCCCGCCGGCATGTCCTCGGCAATCATGCGTTCGAGGCGGCGAAACAGGTCCTGGTGTTTCAGTTCCTCGTCGCCGAATCGCACCAAGGCTTCAAGCGCAGTCTGGTCGCCAAGCCAGTGCGCACGGCTCACTTCGAGCACCTTCGCCACGATAAATCGCTCGACAAGACCGAAGATGTTGGCGTAGCTGCGCCCCTGAATCTGGCTGATCAGCTTTCCCTCGTCCGCGGAGAGGAAGTCCAGGCGATCGACGAAGGACAGACCGTCCGGGAGAAACTTCTTGGCGCGGTCGAGCCTGCGACCACGAATCACGTCGCGATCGATGTCCCAGCGTATGCGTTTGGAGACTTCGACGCACTTCGCATAGCGCGCGGCATCGTCCGCACTGTGCACTGTCGTGTACATGGTATCTGCGTCCGTCGGTTGCTGAAGGCCGGCCCGTGCCGGGCTCTAGAATCGCTCGCAAAGTCTGGCAGGGCGAATAACGCGAAACAATACCGCGGAACCCGCGAAAATACCGTACGAGATTCGATGTATTCGAAAGCGTTCGACCAGGCGCCGATCGGCGCAGCGGGCGGCCTCGACGTGCTTGATTCGCCAACGCCGGTGCCATTAATCGGCCGCCTGTTGCGCGTTGTCAACTAGCTGGCTCTCTGAGGTAATATTTTCTTAGAACCGGTAACAAAAGTTGTTTGTTACCGGCTGATTTAGGGGAGCACGAGGGGAGACGCCCCGAAGGAAGTGCCCTTGGGGCATATCCCCTCGTTTTGTTGCAGACTCTTAGTCGTCGACACAGACTTTTGCTTTGGCTAAATGTTGGGTGTCTATCTGAATTCAACCCACGTGCGCCAATAAGCCACGCTAGATTCATTATGTGGCAAGCGAAAGCGGACGCTTAGAATGGGGGCCGGACCGGTGGCAGGCGTCACAACAGACGGTCATATGCATCGGCAAATTCACCACGGTCGGGAAAAGGGAATTTATAGCGTCCTTTCCTGGCTGGTTCTCGCCTGTCTCCTGCCCGGAATGGTCGGCGCAACTTTCTTGATTGTCCGCGAGTATCTGAACGGCCGCGCTCAACTTGAACATTCGACCATTGCAACCGCCCGAGCCTTGGTTCAGACTGTCGATAGTCAACTGCTCCGAGCAATGGCAACGGGGCACGCCTTAGCAACTGCCGGATCGCTCGAACGCGCCGATTTTGCCCGGTTTCATGAACAGGCACGCGGCTTGGTCTCTTTGTCAAAAGCCGCCGATATTGTGGTGTTGAGCGACGCCACCGGGCAGCAACTGGTCAATACCCTGCGAGAATTTGGCTCACCGCTTCCGCGACACGGAAACTTGGAATTGCATCGGCGCGTCATTTCCAGCGGTGGGCCCATCATCTCAGAAATCTACATAGGTGGCGTGCTCCAAATTCCTGTGATGAGTATCGATATACCCGTGATCCGAGACGGCAGCGTCGCATACGACCTCAGCATCGGCCTCATGCCAATCCGCTTTAACAGAATACTTGAAGCGCAGGGCTTGCCGTCTGGCTGGGTGGCAGGGGTATTCGATAGTACCGGCACGCTCGCGGGACGGATTCCCTCACCGGAGAAATTCGTCGGTCAAAAAGGGACTGCCGAATTCATCAGGCGGATCCAGGAAGCACCCGAGGGATCGATGGAGACCATTTCTCGCGAAGGTATCCCGACGCTATCGGCGTGGAGTCGCTCGACAGCAACGGGTTGGAGCGTCGGCATCGGCATTCCTCGCGCCGAACTCGAAGCAAGTCTGTTGCGTACTCTGTACCTACTCCTGGCGGGGATCGTGATACTTTTGGCAGCCGGTCTTGCATTCGCCGCCATGGCGGCGCGGAAGATTGGCGGCGCAGTTCATGCCCTTGCCGCACCCGCACTTGCCTTGGGTGCGGGCGAATATCCCCCCATACCGGTGCTGGACATCCGAGAGCCCGCAGCCGTGGCAGATGCGATCGGGCGAGCTTCGGAGCTATTGAAGACGCGCACTGCCGAACTGGTCGATGCAAATGCCTCGCTCCTGGCACGGGAAGCGGACTTGAGGGATGCGCACCGTCTGGCACGATTCGGCGCCTGGCGCTGGAATATTAGATCAGGTGAGGTCGTGGTGTCGGCCTCGATGCAAGAAATTATGGGGCGCGAAATTCCGCCGATCTTCGAACAAATTTGCACCTTGCTGCCGCTCGACTCGTGGCAACGAATCCAAGCCGTGTTGCAGGATGTCATACGAACCGGAACTGCCGCCGAGCTCGAGTTGGAGGCCAATCACGGCCAAGGATTTCCAATATGGCTTGATGTCAGATGTGAACCGGGTCGGCGTGTGGACGGTGAAATCGTCGAATTGGTCGGAACGGCGCTGGACATTACACAACGCAAGCAGGCTGAATTGACACTCGAGAATACGCGGCGAATGTATCAGGAACGCTTGGAGCAGCAGGTGGCAGAGCGCACCGCAGAACTCATAGATGCAAACGCCGCGCTTAAGCGTTTGGCCCGGACAGATGCATTGACCGGCTTGCCCAATCGCATCGTCGCCGATGAGCGCTTGCATCTGGAATTCATGCGCCTGAAGCGGACAGGGAGTCCCTATGCCGTGCTGTTTATGGATATCGATCATTTCAAGCAAATCAACGATACCCACGGCCACGAGACCGGAGATCGCGCGCTTCAGAGGCTGGGGGCCGTGTTGCAGAAGTGGATTCGCGAAACTGATCTTGTCGCCCGCTTCGGCGGGGAGGAGTTCTTGGTCATCCTTGCCGATACGCATCCCGATGCGGCAATGGTCATCGCCGAGAAGATTCGACAAGCGGTCACTCAGGAAGAGTTCCCGGTCGTGGGGCAACTCTCCATCAGCATCGGGATTTCAATGGCTCGAGCCGAAGACTGGCACGAAGGCGTTGCGGTACGCCGAGCCGACCAGGCGCTTTACGAGGCGAAAGCGGCTGGCCGAAATACGGTACGTCAGCATTAGCGCAGAGCCATGTCTGCGGGTCTTGGCGCATTCTGGCGAGCGACGGCGGGCCAATAAGCGACAAGCTACCTACTTGGACTTTCAGCCGGGACGGCGCCCCGAATACGCGTTTCCCTAGCTCAAGCCCTTCCGTCTGAACAGATCGACGAACTTGGAGTCGGTCTCCAGCATGTGGTAACGCCACCAGATCTGCAGAAACTGCAGCAGTTCCTGCGCCAACTCCGGCTCGGAGCTGTGCTGGCCCGACGAGACTTTGCTGGCGAAGGCGTTCACTTTTTCGATTAGCGCTTCATGCTCGCGCTTATGCTCTTCGGCATCGGCGTACTCGAACTCGGCGAAGTATTTCTCCTCCATACGGAAATGGCTTGCCGTGTAGATGATCAATTCGTCGATGATTTCGCCGATCACCTCCGTGCCCCCACCCGCGAGGACGGCTTCTTGCAGTCGATTGATGATGCCCACCAACCGCTCATGCTGGCGGTCGACGACCGCGACACCCAGCTTGAGGCTGTCGTTCCACTCGATCAATGCCATACGCTATGGTGACACGCGATTGCGGGGGGCGTCCATCCGGTCCCGTTCGAGTCCTGCAGTCAGTAGATGCCATAGCACCGTCGGATGGCCGATGCGGGAAGAATCCCCGGCGCGCCAGCTGTTTTTGGCTACGGCTTCGTCCTGCTGCGCTTGGCGACGCTGCGTCTCGGTCTGGCGCGCACGAGCAGCACCGGCGCGGGCGCGGTGCGCACCACCTCCTCGGCATCGCTGCCCATCACCAGCCGCTTGACGCCGCGCCGGCCGTGGGTGCCGAGCACGATGAGATCGGCGCCCCACTTCCTCGCCTGCGCGACGATCGCATCGGCAGCTTTGCCGCCGAAACTCTCGAGCATCACCGCTTCCGCCTTGATGCCTTTGCGGCGCACCAAGCCCTCGGCCTTGTCCATGATCCGCTCGCCGTCGCGGCGCAACGCTTCGATCAAGCCCTGCGAATACAAGGCGGCGCTGTCGGGACCCGACACGGCGGCGAACTCATCGACCAGGTGGAATAGGCGCAGCCTCGCGCCCTGGTTCTTGGCCAGGCGAATCGCCTCGTCCAGGCCGAGATTGGATGCGGTGCTGCCGTCGATGGCAACCAGAATCTTCCGATACATGATGCTTGGCTCCTTTGCGGGCGGTTAGGCCGCGACCGCTTCACCAGTCGCGCGCACGAGCAGCACCGGCACCGGTGCTCCGCGCACGATTTCTTCGGCGTCGCTTCCCATGACGAGCCGCGTGACGCCGCGGCGGCCGTGGGTGCCGAGCACGATGAGGTCCGCTCCCCAGCGCCGGGCTTCCGCTACGATGGGCTCGGCCGCGCGGCCGCCGCTCATTTCGAGCGTGATCGCATCCACTTTCACGCCTTGCGCGCGTGCGCGGGCTCGCGCGGCTTCCACGATCTGCGTTCCCTTTTCGCGCAGCAGCGCTACGGTGCTGTCGAGATAGACCAGCGAATCGGCCCCTGGCACGACGATCAGATCGTCGAGCACGTGCACCAGACGCAAGGCCGCGCCTTGGCCGCGGGCAAGCCGGATCGCCTCGTCGAGCCCAATGTCCGATGTGGGGCTGCCGTCGATCGGCACCAATATTTTGCGGTAAGTCGTCACGTTTCGAGGCTAGCGCGGGCCGCGGCAGTCGCCATGACGATAATCAAGGGAAAGATCGATTGCCCGGCTGCGGACACGCTGCAGTCGGAGCGAGCCGGTAGCCGGCGCAGCGGGCACCGGAGGCGAGTAGGCACCCGCTCAGGGTCGCCGGCATTATCGGCGGCAATCCCATAATTCTTGAGCCGGTTGTGACCTTTTTCTCGGATTTCTGCGGCGCAGAGGTCAAGTCGCGCCGCTCGCGACCGATATGAAGTCTGGGAGAACCGCTTTTGCCACGGAAGGGCACAGTGAACAAAGAACAGGAACAGAGGGAGCGCAAGGCGCGGGAGGCAAGAGAGTTCGAATCGCGCACCATTGAGCTGATCTTATGCGTGTTGGAGATCGCCTACGAGCAGGAAGGCGTGGACGGCTTCACCGCGCAGCAGGGCGCGCTTTTGCGCGCGCTGGAGAGGGTCGCCGATCACCCCGAGCAAAGGGTTGCAGCGATGCGCCACTATCTGTCGACCTTGTCGCCCGAATTCATGAAGCGACTGGAGCAGCCGGGGCAACTGCTGCAGCTTCGCGGCGTGAGCGTGCACGACGCCGAGGCCTGGCTCGCCAATCCGGAAGTGTTCGAGCGCCGCGTGGCCATGCTGATGGAACTGCCCGAGGACGCCACGCGGCATTAGCCTCGGGGTCTGCCGCCACACGGGTCGCCCGCTGCGCACATAAAGATTATGCGCGGCCGATCTTCCCAGCCTATTGAAAGCATTTAATAAATTCCCAAGTGCCGCGACGGGGTGCTTGGGAAAACTATACATCGGGCGCCCGTAGAGGCCTGCAGCCGCGCCCGCCGCGGCCCCGCTTTCGTTGCCTATGTCACTGAGAAGACGCAAGATTGCGGAGCGATGCCGCGATCGGGCACAGCCTATGCTTTTCCTAAGGTGAGCGGAAATGAATCTGCTCGGCAAACTAGGGGAAGATCATGAGAGCACTGAAAAACATCCTGGTCACCAAACACGAATTCGTCGCGGCCAACCTCGCCTGGGTCGGAGTGAATGCGCCCGCCGCAGCCGTCGACAGCGACATCGCCGCGCGCGTCAAAGACGTCGCCCTGTTCCTCGCCGCGCCTTTCGTCGGTCTCGCCTACATCGTCGCGTTTCCGGTTGTCGGAATCGCGCTGCTCGCCTGGCTCGCGGCCAAGGCCTTGCTCGCGAACAATACGACGCGGCCGCTGGCGCTCGCCGTTGCCGCGCCGTTCGCGACGCTCGCCTTGGTGACGCTCGGTCCGATCGTCGGACTCGGCGCCCTGGTGTGGATCGGCGCGCGCAGCACGCTCAGAGGCTAGCGCGCTCGGGTCCGAGCGCAATCGACATTCGCGGAGTCCCGGCCGGCCGCAATCGGAGCGGGACTCCGTGGTGACGGCCGCGGGCGCACGATCCCGCGCACTTGTCTCCACCCGTCTACCTAGGGTACAGTCTAAAACAAAGCTTGCGGCAACGTGTCAGGACGCAAGCGGAAACAAGAACTGGTGCGCGAGGCGCGGACTGCGGAGAGGAAGGTCGCGCGAGCGGTGATCGTGCCCGGACCGATAACAATAGTGCACGGAATTCGGCTCCCTGCGGTGAATGCCGTGCATGTCAATCATGGAATTCGGCGCTGACATCATCCACGGCGTGCTCGAACGTCCTCCGCGCGAGGCCGATGTCGAGAAACTGCTGCGCGGCCTGAGCGAGTCGCAGCGCACCCAGCTCTTTTGCCGCATGGCGGAGCAGGCGCGGCGCGCCTCGGCGCTCGCCGAAATGGCCAATCAGGTTTCCGACAGCCTGTCGCTCGACGTGTTGTTTCCGCGGCTGATGGAGCTCGTAACCAAGACCTTGGACGCCGACCGCAGCTCGCTCTTCCTCTACGATCCCGACACCAAGGAACTGTATTCGCGCGTGATGCAGGGCGGCGCCATGGGCGAGATCCGTTTTCCCTGCGACCGCGGCATCGCCGGCTCCGTCTTCAGCAGCGGCAAGGCGGAGATCATCGGCGCGGATGCCTACGACAATTCGCGCTTCAACCAGGACGTCGACCGGCGCACGGGCTACCGCACCATCAACATCCTGTGCGTCCCGATCCGCAACAAGAATCGCGAAGTGATCGGCGTCGCCCAGGTGCTGAACAAGCACGCGGGCGACTTCGACGCCGGCGACCAGCGCGTGCTGGAGGGGCTGTCGCTGCAGGCCGCGGCCGCGCTGGAAAACGCGCTGCTCTTCGAAAAGGTCGATCGGGCGCAGCGCGAGGAGGCGATGCTGCTCGAAGTGGTCAGCTCGATCGTATCGGAAACGCGGCTCGAGCCGTTGCTGGCGAAGATCCTCGCCGCGGCGACGCAATTGCTCGATTCCGACCGCGGCAGCCTGTTCCTGTACGACGCCAAGGGCCACGAGCTGTTTTCGCACGTCGCCGACGGCGTCGAGCGCACCGAGATCCGCTTTCCCGCCAACGCCGGCATCGCCGGCGAGTGCTTCACCACCGGCCGCGTCATCAACATCGTCGATGCCTATCAGGACGCGCGCTTCAATCAGGAAATCGACCGGCGCACCGGTTACCGTTCGAGCAGCATCCTGTGCATGCCCATCGTCACCAAGGACGCGCGCGTGATCGGCGTCATGGAGATTCTCAACCGCAAGGTCGGTGCGTACAACGCCGCGGACGAGCGGCGGCTGCAGGCGTTCTGCGCCGAAGCGGCGGTGTCGATCCAGAACGCGCAGCTGTTCGAGGAAGTGAGCGCCGAGCGCAACTACAACGAATCGATCCTGCGCAGCATGAGCAGCGCGGTGCTCACGCTCGATGCGGACGGGGTGCTGCGTAAGGTCAACGAGTCGGCACTGCGCATCCTGCGCCGCGATGCGGACAGCCTGATCGGGTTCAAGCTGGAGCAATTGTTCGTCGGCCGCAACGACTGGGTGGCGAACAGCCTGGCGAAGGTGCGCGCGGAGGGCAAGACCGACATCACCCTCGACACCGAGGTCTACGTCGAGGATGCGCAGACGGTATCGATCGATCTCACCACGGTGCCGCTCGTCAGCCTGCGCGACGAGCCGATCGGCTACATGCTGCTGATGGAAGACATCACGCGCGAGAAGCGCCTGCGCAACACCATGTCGCGCTACATGACCAAGGCCGTGCTCGACAAGCTGATCGATAGCGGCGACGCGGTGCTGGGCGGGGTGAGCCGCGAGGTGAGCGTGCTGTTCTCGGACATCCGCGGCTTCACCACCATCTCCGAGCGCCTGGGCGCGCAGGAAACGGTGGCCCTGCTCAATGAATATTTCACCGACATGGTCGACATCGTGCTTGCGCACCGCGGCGTCCTCGACAAGTACATGGGCGACATGATCATGGCGGTGTTCGGCTCGGTGGCGCAGGACGCCGACGATCCCGACCAGGCCGTGCACGTGGGCAACGACATGATGATCGCGCTGCGCGCGTTGAACGCGCGGCTCGCAACGCGCAAACGCGAACCGATCCGCATCGGCGTCGGCATCAGCACCGGTCAGGTGGTGGCGGGCAACATCGGCTCGCCCAAGCGCCTCGAATACACGGTCATCGGCAACCGCGTCAACATCGCACACCGGCTGGAGGATGCGAACAAGTATTACGGCACCACGGTCCTGATCTGCAGCCAGACCTACGCGCGGCTGAAGGATAAATCCAAGGTGCGCGAAATCGACCTGATCCGCGTGCGCGGCATGGAGACTCCGGTCGCGATCTACGAGGCGATGGCGCACCATACCGAGGATTCGTTCCCGCATCGCGCCCACGCGCTGGAGGCGTTCGCCGCCGGACTCGGGCGCTACCGCCGGCGCGACTGGGACCGGGCGCGGGAATGCTTCCGCGATGCGCTCGCCGCCAATCCGGACGACGGACCGGCTAAAATCTATCTTGATCGCTGCAGTTTCTTCCGCAGCGCGCCGCCGCCCGCGGATTGGGACGGGGTGTGGACCATGCAGAGCAGAAACTAGGATGAAAACGACGCGAAGCGGCGTTTTCCCAAGAGTCGGGGTGCGCGAGGGGGCGTGCTCCCTCGCATTGTGGAACAACTGAAATGGAACTCAGGCAAATTACGGTCGAAGAACTGCAGTTGGGAATGTACGTGTCGAAACTCGACCGCCCCTGGACTGAAACCCCGTTCGTGTTTCAGGGCTTCATCCTCAGAAGCGAAAAGCAGATCGAGGTGATGCGCAAGTTCTGCAAGCATGTGTTCGTCGACCCGGAAAAGGAAGACAAGACCGAAGTCGAGGGGCACGTCGGACTCACGGCCGCGAACATCCGCGGCACCACGGTGTACAAGGACGTCGCGAGCCTCGACGTCGAACTGCCACGGGCGCGCAGCGCCATCGCGCAGACGACCACCGTGCTGCGCGAGATCACGCGCGATGTGCAGGTGGGCGGATCGATCGACGGTGCGAAAGTGCGCCAGGCGGCCTCCGACGTCACCGAAAGCGTGGTGCGCAATCCGGACGCCGCGACGCTGCTCGTGCAGTTGCAGGAAAAGAGCGGCGAGTCGTTCAACCGCGCCATCCACGTGTCGGTGATGATGAGCATTTTCGGCCGCTTTCTGCAGCTGCCGCGCGAGAGCATCGAGCAGTTGGGCTTGCTCGGCCTGCTGCAGGACGCGGGCAAACTGAAGCTGCCGACGGCGCTGCTCAACAAGCGCGAGGCGCTCACGCCGGAAGAGATGGCCGTGTATCAGACGCACGTCGACCATTCGGTGGAGATCCTGAGCAACACGCCCGGGCTGCCCGACGACTTGCCGGGGCACGCATCGCTGCACCACGAGCATTTCGACGGTTCGGGCTATCCGCGCGGACTGCGCGGCACGGCGATCGCGCTTCCCGGCATGATCGCCGCCATCGTCGACGCTTTCGACACGCTCATCGCGCCGCCGCCGCAGGGCAAGCACATGTCGCCTTCGAACGCGCTCAACCTGATCTACAAAGGCCGCGGCACGCAGTTTCCGCCGGCGCTGGTGGAGCAGTTCATCCAATGCGTCGGCGTCTATCCGGTGGGCAGCGCGGTGGAGTTGAACACCGGCGAGGTCGGCATCGTCACCGCGCAGAATCCGCTGCGGCGGCTGCAGCCGCGGGTGATGGTGGTGAAGGACGCGAAGGGCTATGAGATCCGGCCCTACAAGATGCTCGATCTGGCGAAGGAGCTGAAGGCGACGCCGGAGGAGATCTACCGCATCCGCCGTACCCTGGAATACGACGCGATCAAAGTCGATCCCAAGGAACTGTTCCTGTGAGCGATGAGCCTGCGCCCGCTGCGGGCGGGGAGATGCCCTTTTCCGAGCGGCTGCGTGGTGTTTTCGAAGAGCGGCGCGCCGACGGGCGCGGCCTCGCCTTGCTGCTCGTCGATTGCGGCATCATCGACCGCATCGATACCCTGTGGGGTTATCACATCGGCGACGCGGTGCGCTCGCGCATCGTCGCCAGCTTGCGCTCGGAGGTGCTGCGGCCGAGCGACTTCGTCGGCGAGCTCGGTCGGGACGAAATCGCCTGCGCACTGGACGGCGTGGAGAGCGCGCAGATTGCGCTGCTTGCGGCGGAGAAGTCTCTGCGCACGCTGAACGCGCCGCTCTGGCTCGGCGAAGAGGAAGTCTATCCGACGGTGTCGATCGGCGTCGCGGCGTACTTCGCGGGCGAGGGCAGCGCCGATGCCTTGCTGCAACAGGCGAAGAGCGCTTGCATCAGCGCCGCCGGCTTGGCGGGCCATATCGCCCTCTACGACGGCGCGGTGAACGCGGGCGCTGCGCGCTTGGTCGAGGAGGCGCGGCTGCGCACCGCGGTGGCGGAGGACGCGCTCGAACTCGTGTTCCAGCCGCAGTTCGACTTGCGCTTCGGCCAGATCATGGGCATGGAGGCGCTGCTGCGCTCACGCGACGGCGCGCGTGGCCTGGTTGCGATGCAGGATGCCTTCGTCGCGGCGGCCGCGGCAGGCGTAGTGCCGAAACTGATTTCTTCGGTGCTGAACCGCGCGCTGCGCAATTGCTCCGAGTTCCGCCAGCGCGCGGGGCTCGATCTGCGCGTCGCCATCGATCTGCCGGCGCGCGTGCTGCTGCAGTCGGAGTTGCCCGAGATGGTCGAACGCGCCCTGCGTACCTGGGCGCTGCGTCCGGGCAGGCTGGTGCTCGAGATTCAGGACGTGTCGCTGCTGGAGACGAACGCCGCAGCCGAAGCGGCAGTGAAGCGCCTGCGCGAGATCGGCGTCAAGCTCTCGATCGACGATGTGCGCATGCCGCTTACCGCGCTGTTCCGGCTGGCGACGCTGCCGTTTCAGGAACTGAAGATCGACGTCTCGAACGCCCACGCCTGGTCGGCGGAGCAACGTTCCGAGCGCGTGCTGCGCTCGCTCGTCGAACTCGCCCGCCATTTGGGGCTGGAAGTGACCGCGCTCGCCGCGCAGGACGATGCGCAAGCCGCGAAGCTGGCGGAGATGGGCTGCGATTACCTGCAGGCGGAGTTCAAAGGCCCGCCGGTCGACCCGGAAGATTTCGTCGGGCGCTTCGCCGGCTGATAAGGTTCGCTCTAATGTGGGGGATATACAAGGGGGCATCGCCCCCTTGTTCGGGCCCTATCTAGCGCGCGCTGCTGGCGGAGATGTGCTTGCGCCGCTGCGCTTCGGAAACGAACTCTTCCATGTCCGGATCGAGCGCGTTGCGCGAAGAGACGATGCCGATGGGCTTGCCGTTCTCGATCACCGGCACGTGGCGAAAGCCGTTCTCATGCATCATCAGCAGGGCGTAGCCGTAGGACTTGTCAGGCGTGATCGTCTGCGGCGAGGCCGTCATCACCTCGGCGAGCCGCGTGGCCTGAGCGTCGCGACCGGCGGCGATGACGCGAAAAACGGCGTCGCGCTCGGTGAATATGCCGACCAGACGCTCGTCTTCCACCACTAGGACCGCGCCTACGTTCTTGCCCGCCATTAGCCGCGCGGCCTCGCCGACCGTGGTCTGGGGCTTCGCGGTGAGAAACTTCTTCCGCTCCATGACGGTCTTTACCCGCTGGCTGAACATAACGCTTCCCCGGTTGCTTGATGAATGCGCGGTGCTGGTCCGGCTTTGGCCCAGGCACGACGGCTTAGAAATCGGCCGCTCTGTGCTCGCTGCGCGACCGCAATCTCCTCAGCCCTGATGCTAGCCGCTGCACTAGGGGCTACTTTGACCAGGATCAAGTAGTGTGCTCGACTTGGGGTTTACCGGCCTGCGCCTGAGTTCTGTAGCGCCCTGGCAGCCGAATTCAGCCCCCCTTTGGGCCGCACCGCGGCTGTTTCCGGCCTGATTTGGCCGCAGCAGCGCCGCCGGGGCGAAAATGGACCGCGGAAGGCTTGCTGTTCGTTCCTTTGGTTTTCGGCTCCCGTGACGATAATTCGCTTCAAGGGCGCGATGCGTCCGAAGCGACGTCCCGATCGATTTCGCTATGCAGAGGAGCTTGCCATGAACGTACAGCTCGCCCTCCCGCTGGAGCCGGACAGGCGCAACGAAAGCACGCTGCGCCAGGCTTGGGTCCGCAGCCGCTTGACTCTGCCCTACGAACTGGCCCTGCAAGACCGCGCCATCGCCATTTGTCTGCGCTGCCTCGCCGACGCCATGCGGCGCAAACGCCGCAGGGAGCGCCATGGGTAGCGTCGCTTATCTCTGGAATCCGCGCAGCAAGCATCGGCTGCGCCGCGAATGGATTTCCTTCGAACATCAGATCGCGATCGACGGCGAAGAGCCGGGGCAGACGGGGCTGCTGACCCTCAAGCCGGCGGGACGCGCGGAACTGCATGCGCGCTTATCCGTCATGGGGCGGGAATTCGAGCAACAAATAGAATTCGGGAACGACATAATTATATGGATCAACGGCTTAGAGATATTCATCGGTGTCAAGGCGGTCGAAGAAGGCCGCTGCTTCGCCGCCTTCGGCGTGCTGCCGGGGCAGAAAGTGCGGCTTACCCTGGATGCCGAGCCCGGCGACGCGCGCTCATGCGCAGTCGCTGTCGCGACCGATTGTTCCGAGTCCGACCCTAGCTGCATCGGCCTGCGCCAGACCCGGCTCTGAGCTTCTCGCGCGAGGGTTTTCGCTCGCGCCTCCACGACTCCAAATCCGGGCGTTGCGCTCCGGATTCAGTCCTGCTGTCTGCTCGCCGGCTTGAACGTTCCCATGCCTTTGGCGAGCAGCTTTCCCGCTTCGTCGCGCACCTCGGCTTCGCAAAACAGGGTCGATTTGCCGCCGCCGATCACTTTGCCTTCGGCAATCAGCCTGTCGCCCAGGCCGGCGCGGATGAACTTGGCGCTCATCTCCAGCGTCACCGCCCCGCCCGGGCTGGCGTGGATATGCAGCCTCGCGGCGAGGCTCATCGCGCTGTCGAGCAGGGACATGATCACGCCGCCATGGGCCGCCTTCCAACTGTTGCGCAATTCGGGCCGCACGTCGAGGGCGACCAGCGCGCGCCCGTCCGCATCGGGAATGCGTTCGATGCCGAGCAGATGCGCGAACGGACGGTCTTTGCCGTACTTCTCGGCGCTCATTAGATGATAGTGGCGCCGCCGTCCACGGCTACGATCTGGCCGGTGATGTGCGCTGAGGCGTCGGAGGCGAACAGCGCGGCAAGCCCCTTCAAATCGTCGTCGCCGCCCAGGCGCGCGAGCGGCGTGTTGGCAATGGTGGTGTCGCCGATCTCACCCAGGATCCACTTGGTCATCTTGGAAGGGAAGAATCCGGGGGCGATGGCATTGACGGTGATGTTGTACTGTCCCCATTCGGCGGCAAGCGCGCGCGTCAGGTTCACCACGCCGCCCTTGCTGGTGTTGTAGGCAAGCGAACGCTGCAGGCGCGCGTCGTTGCCGAGCAGCCCCGCGATGGAGGCGACATTGATGATGCGGCCGTAGCGCCGCGGGATCATCGAGAGCTTGCCCACGAGCTGGGTGGTGAGGAACAGCCCCGTGAGGTTGAGGTCCATCACCTTCTGCCAGGCATCGAGCGGGTGCTCTTCCGCCGGCGCGCCCCAGGTGGTGCCGGCATTGTTCACCAGCACATCCACCTGTCCGTAATGCGCCATGATCTTGTCGACGACCGGCGTGATGCTCGCCGCCTTGGCGTGATCGCAAGGCTGGGTGTACACCTCGTAGTGCATGCGCTCCAGGTGCTCCTTCGCTTGCGCCAGTTCCTCGGGCTTGCGCGCGGTGAGCGCGAGCCGTGCGCCCATTTCCCCCAGCGCCTCGGCGATCTGCAGTCCCAGGCCGCGCGAGCCGCCGGTAATCAGAGCCACTTTGCCGCTCAAGTCGAAAAGCTTCTTTACGCTCATGCTGTCACCCCGAAAGTTGATGTGGCGCGATATCGCCAAGGCATCCGGTCGCGGCGCGGCCGCAGCGCGACTCTAGAACCACGAATCCTTCATCTCCAGGCAGGTCGCATCGAGGCTCGCCAGGAGTTCGCTCTGCGCCTTGGTCTTGGGCAGTTCGAAGCGGAAAAAATAGCGGCAGGCCTGCAGCTTGCCGCGATAGAAATCGGCTTCCTCGTCCGTCGCCTGCGCCAGCGCATGCTGCGCGACGAGGGCCTGGCGCAGCCAGATCCAGGCGATCACCGTATGGCCGAACATCTCCAGATACACCGCGGCGTTGGCGAGCGTGCGCTCGGCCTCCCCCGCGGCATGCAGCGTCTGCGTGGTCTTTTGCAGGCGCGCGGCGGCCGCATCCAGGGCGTCGGCGCATTCGCGCAGCAGCGGGCTGTCCGCCGCACGCGCCAGCGCCGTGGTTTCCTGCATGCGCGCGAGCAGCAGCGTAAGCGCGCGGCCTTGGTCCATCGCTACCTTGCGCCCGAGCAGGTCGAGCGCCTGGATGCCGTGGGTGCCTTCGTGGATGGGGTTCAAGCGATTGTCGCGGTAGAGCTGCTCGACCTTGTAGTCGCGCGTATAGCCGTAGCCGCCGTGCACTTGGATCGCGAGGAAGTTTGCCTCCAGGCAGAACTGCGAGGGCCAGCTCTTGGCGATCGGCGTGAGGATATCGAGCAGCAGGTTCGCTTCTTTTCGCGCTTCTTCCTCTTCGCCGGTCTTCTGTTCGTCCACCAGGCGCGCGCAATACAGGCACAGGGCGAGTCCGCCTTCGACATAGGCCTTCTGCGCGAGCAGCATGCGGCGCACGTCGGCGTGGCAGACGATCGGCACCTGCGGCGATGTCGGGTCCTTGGCGCTCACCGGGCGCCCTTGCGGGCGGCTGCGCGCATAGTCGAGCGCGTGCAGGTAGCCGGTGTAGCCGAGCAGCACCGCGCCCATGCCCACGCCGATGCGCGCCTCGTTCATCATGTGGAACATGCAGGCGAGTCCGCGGTTCTCCTCGCCCACCAGATAGCCCACCGCGCCCGCGGCGCCGCCGGGTCGGTGCTTGCCTTCGCCGAAATTGAGCAGGGTATTGGTGATGCCGCGGTAGCCCATCTTGTGGTTCAAGCCCGCGAGCACCACGTCGTTGCGTTCACCGAGCGAACCGTCGACATTCACCAGCTTCTTCGGCACGATGAATAGCGAGATGCCCTTCACTCCCGGCGGACCGCCGGGGATCTTGGCGAGCACCAGGTGCACGATGTTTTCCGACAGCTCGTGCTCGCCCGCGGAGATCCACATCTTGTTGCCGAACAGGCGGTAGGTTCCATCGGCCTGCGGCTCGGCGCGCGTCTTGATGTCCGCCAAGGATGAACCCGCCTGCGGCTCCGAGAGGCACATGGTGCCGAAGAAGCGCCCCTGCATCATCGGCCGCACGTAAGTGTCGATCTGTTGTTTGCTGCCGTGCGCGAGCAGCAGGTTGGCGTTGCCGATGGTGAGGAAAGGGTAGCCGGCGGTGGAGACGTTCGCGCCCTTGAACCAGGCGAAACAGGCGGAATTGACCACTGCCGGCAATTGCATGCCGCCCAGATCGTAGTCCTGTCCGGCCGCCATCAGGCCGGCTGCGCAGAAGGCGTCCAGCGCCTGCTTCACTTCCGGGATGATGTGCACGCGCACGCCGCCGTCGTCATCGTTGAAGGCGCGTGGCTCGTTTTGATCGTTCTTGCGGTAGTGCGGCTCGAACAGCTCGGTCGCCATGCGCTCGCAGGTGTCGAGCGCGGCGTCGAAGGTTTCGCGCGAATGATCGGCGTAGCGCGGTCGGCGCGTGAGTTCTTCGACCTCGAGCAACTCGTAGAGAATGAACTCGAGGTCGCGGCGGGAGAGGATTTTCGATTGCATGGCGCACGCCGCGCTATTCGATGATGGCTACCACCTCGCCCTCGCCGACCACTTCGCCCTCCTGGAAGTAGACTTCGATGACGGTGCCCGCGCGCGGCGCGTTCACCGGGATCTCCATTTTCATCGATTCCAGAATGAGCACGGGCTCGTCCTGCGCCACCTTGCTGCCGGCTGCGGCCTGGATTTTCCAGACCTTGCCTGCGATATCGCTCACTACCTTGGTGCGTGCCATTTCCGTTCTGAGTGAGATCCGGATGCTTACGCCACCTCGAACAGGCCTGCCGCGCCCTGGCCGCCGCCGATGCACATGGTGACGACCACGAACTTGGCGCCGCGGCGCTTGCCTTCGATCAGCGCGTGTCCGGTCAGCCTTGCGCCCGACATGCCGTAGGGATGGCCGACGGCGATGGCGCCGCCGTCGACATTCAGCCGGTCATCCGGGATACCCAGCTTGTCGCGGCAGTAAATCACCTGCACGGCGAAGGCCTCGTTCAGCTCCCACAGGCCGATGTCGGAGATCTTCTTGCCGGTGCGCTTGAGCAGCTTGGGAATCGCGAACACCGGCCCGATGCCCATTTCGTCGGGTTCGCAGCCGGCGACGGCGAAGCCGCGGAAGATGCCCAGGGGCTGCAGGCCTTTCTTCTCCGCGAGCTTGGCGTTCATCACCACGCAAGCCGAGGCGCCATCCGAAAACTGGCTGGCGTTGCCGGCGGCAATCACGCCGTCGGGGAACACCGGTTTGATCTTGGACACGCCTTCATAAGTGGTGTCGGCGCGAATGCCTTCGTCCTTCGTCAGCGTGACTTCCTTGGTCACGAGCATGCCTGTCGCCTTGTCCGCTACACCCATCACCGTGGTGAAGGGCACGATCTCGGCATCGAACTTGCCCTCGGCCGCCGATTTCGCGGCGCGCAGCTGGCTGCGCACGCCGTATTCGTCCTGCGGTTCGCGCGGTATCTTGTAGCGCTTCGACACCTGCTCCGCCGTCTGCAGCATGGTCCAGTAGATCTCGGGCTTGTTCTGCTTTAACCAAACTTCCTGGATCATGTGGCGGTTGGCTTCGTTCTGCACGCAGGAAATCGCCTCCAGACCGCCTGCGACGAAAATGTCGCCTTCGTCGGCGATGACCCGCTGCGAAGCCATGGCGATGGTCTGCAGCCCCGAGGAGCAGAAGCGATTCACCGTCGCCCCCGCCGTGGTCACGGGGCAGCCGGCGCGCAGCGCGATCTGCCGCGCGATATTGCTGCCCGTCGCCCCTTCGGGGGTGGCGCAGCCCATCAATACGTCCTCCACTTCGGCCGGATCGAGCTTGGCGCGTTCCATGGCGTGCTTGACTACGTGCCCGCCCATGCTGGCGCCGTGGGTCATGTTGAGGGCGCCGCGCCAGGATTTGGCGAGGCCGGTGCGTGCGGTGGAAACGATAACGGCGTCAGTCATGCTGTTCTCCTAATGATGGGTCGAGCGCGAAGGTTTCGAGCGAATCTTCGCGCCTCCTGCGCAATCGCGATCTCAGTTGAACGTCTTGCCTTCGGCGGCAAGCCGCGCTATCAGCGGCGCGGGTTTCCAGTATTCGCCGTGGCGGCCGCGCGCGTATTTCTCCATCGCCGTCACCACGTTGAACAGGCCCACGGTGTCGGCGTAGAACATCGGGCCGCCGCGGTGCAGCGGAAAACCGTAGCCGGTGAGGTACACCATGTCGACGTCCGACGCCCGCTGCGCGATGCCTTCCTCCAGCAGGTAGGCCGCTTCGTTCACCAGCGCGTACATCAGGCGCTCGACGATCTCCTGATCGGAGATCTTTCTGCGCTCGACGCCGATGTCCTTGGAGTGCTTGACGATCATGTCGTTCACGATTTGCGAGGGATAGGGCGTGCGATCGCCCGGCTTGTAGTCGTACCAGCCGGCGCCGGTCTTCTGCCCGAAGCGGCCCATTTCGCACAGCAGGTCGGCGGTCTTCGAATACTTCATGTTGGGACGCTCGACGTAGCGGCGCTTGCGGATGTACCAGCCGACGTCGTTGCCGGCGAGGTCGCCCATGCGGAACGGGCCCATCGCGAAGCCCAGCTTCTCGATCGCCTTGTCCACTTGCTCCGGCAGGCAGCCTTCCTCGAGCAGGAAGCCTGCCTGGCGCGAGTACTGCTCGATCATGCGATTGCCGATGAAGCCGTCGCACACGCCCGAGACCACGCCGGTCTTCTTGATTTTCTTCGCCAGCGCCATGGTGGTGGCGAGCACGTCCTTGCCGGTCTTCGCGCCGCGCACGATCTCCAGCAGTTTCATCACATTGGCCGGGCTGAAGAAATGCGTGCCAATCACGTCCTGCGGCCGCTTGGTGAAGGCCGCGATCTTGTCGACATTCAGAGTCGAGGTGTTGCTGGCGAGGATCGCGCCGGGCTTCATCACTTCATCCAGCTTCTTGAACACCGTCTCTTTTACCGCCATGTCCTCGAACACCGCTTCGATGACGATGTCGGCGTTCTTGATGGCGTCATACGACAGCGTGCCCTTGATCAGGCCGCAGCGCTCTTCCACCTGCTCCGGCTTCAGGCGCCCCTTCTTCATGGTGTTTTCGTAATTCTTGCGGATGATCGCGAGACCCTTGTCCAGCGCCTCCTGCTTCATTTCCAGCACGGTCACGGGAATGCCGGCGTTGGCGAAGTTCATGGCGATGCCGCCGCCCATGGTGCCGGCGCCGATGATCGCAGCCGAGTTGATCGGCCGCTTGGGCGTGTCCTCGGGCACATCCGGAATCTTGGAAGCGGCGCGTTCGGCGAAGAAGAAATGGCGCAGCGCCTTGCTCTCCGGCGTCTGCACCAGGTACATGAAATTCTCGCGCTCGACTTTGAGGCCGTCGTCGAACTTCTTGCTCACCGCCGCGGCGACGCATTCCACGCACTTCAAGGGCGCGGGGAAGTTCTTCGACAGCGCGCCGACCGTGTTGCGCGCGAATTGAAAGAACGCCTGGTCGTTCGGGTAGTCGATCTTGATATCGCGCACCTTCGGCAGCGGGCGCACATCCGCCACTTTCTGCGCGAACGCGAGCGCAGCCGCCATCAAGTCGCCCTCGACCATCTGGTCGAACAGTTTGGTCTTGGCGAGCTTTTCCGAGGGAACGGGGTTGCCGGAGACGATCATGTTGAGCGCAGTCTCGACGCCGACCACGCGCGGCAGGCGCTGCGTGCCGCCCGCGCCGGGCAGGATGCCCAGCTTCACTTCGGGCAGCGCGATCTGCGCCTTGGGTGCGGCGACGCGGTAATGGCAGCCGAGCGCGAGTTCCAGGCCGCCGCCCATCGCCACCGAGTGCACCGCCGCGACCACCGGCTTTTCCGCCGCTTCCAGCGCGGCGAGCACGGTGTGCAGCGTCGGTTCCGCCGAACTCTTGGGGGTGTTGAACTCCTTGATGTCGGCGCCGCCGGAGAAGGCCTTGCCGGCGCCGGTGATGACCACGGCCTTGACCTTGGCGTCGGCCATGGCCTGTTTCAAGCCGTCGAATATGCCGCAGCGGGTGGCGTAGCCGAGCCCGTTGACCGGCGGGTTGTTCAGAGTGATGACGGCGACCACACCTTTGACTTCGTAGCTTGCACTCATTGGAGCTCCTCGGAAATTTGCTTCATGCACCAGACGCCATGCGCGCGAAGGACGACTTGAAATGTCTTGCTGGAAATCGGGGGAGGCTCGGGTGGCCGACCGCTCGGTCGAAGGGGGCAGCGCCCGCGTCCCGACCCGAACTTATACCTCTAGCCACTCCTTGCGAATTGTACTATTTTCACGCAGCTCCTGCGGTGTGCCCTCGAACACGATGTGGCCGTGTCCCATGACGTAGAGGCGCTTGGAGATGTTGAGCGCGATCGCGAGTTTCTGCTCGACCAGCAGGATCGACACGCCGCGGTTGCGGATCTCGTTGAACAGCTCCGCCACCAACTCGACGATCTTCGGCGCCAGGCCTTCGGTCGGCTCATCGATCATGATCAGATCGGGGTCGCCCATCAACGTGCGGCACAGCGTCAGCATCTGCTGTTCGCCGCCCGAAAGCATCCCCGCCTCGACACTTGCCCGCTCTTTCAATCGCGGAAACAGGCGGTACATGTCGTCCATGCTCCAGCGCGCCGACTTGCTCGGTTTCGCGCGCTTCAGGCCGAGGATCAGGTTCTGCTCCACGGTGAGCGTGGGGAAGATGTCGCGGCTCTCCGGCACGTAGCCCAGCCCGCGGTGCGCGATCTGATACGCCTTCAGGCCGAGCATCTCTTCCTGCTTGAACAGCACCGAGCCTTCGGCCTCGACCTGGCCCATGACCGCCTTGATGGTGGTCGAGCGGCCGACGCCGTTGCGGCCGAGCAGGCTGACGATTTCGCCGCGGCCGACGTGCAAATGCACGCCGTGCAGAATATGGCTCTTGCCGTAGTAGGCGTGCAGGTCCTTGACTTCGAGCATCGTCATGGTCAATGCGCCTCCGTACCGGCATGCCGGCACGCCGATGGTTTCCGTCGGCGCACGGCGGCAATCGCGGCCGGTCGCATCCCCGCTGCGCTATGCTCGCGTGGTCCTTGCTCCCTGCTCATGCCGCCGCCTCCGTACCGAGGTAGGCTTCCTGCACCGCCTTGTTGCCGCGGATCTTTTGCGGCTCGTCGCTGGCGATGATCTCGCCGTAGACCAAGACCGAAATCTTGTCGGCGAGATTGAAGATCACGCCCATGTCGTGCTCGACCATGATGAGCGTCTTGCCCTCGCTCACCTTGCGAATCAGTTCCACCGCGTCCGCCGTCTCCGAGCGGCTCATGCCCGCTGTCGGCTCATCCAGCAAGATCACCTCCGCACCGCCGGCGATGGTGATACCGATCTCGAGCGCGCGCTGCTCGGCGTAGGAGAGCACGCCGGCCGAGGTGTCGCGGCGGCGCTTCAGGCCGATCGATTCCATCACCTCTTCGGCACGCTGGTTCGCGTCCTTCAGGGCGCCCAGCCGGTGCCAGAACGAATACTTGTAGCCCAGCGACCAGAGCACCGCGCAGCGGATGTTCTCGAACACCGACATGCGATGGAAGATGTTGGTGATCTGGAAGCTGCGCGACAGGCCCTTGCGGTTGATCTCGAACGGCTTCAGGCCGGTGATGCTCTCGCCGTTCAGCAGGATGTCGCCCTGCGACAGCGCATAGCGGCCGCTGATCAGATTGAACAGCGTCGACTTGCCGGCCCCGTTCGGGCCGATGATGGCATGGCGTTCGCCGCGGCCGATGGCGAGGTCGACACCGCGGATGATGGCGGTGCTGCCGAAGCTCTTGGTCACGCCCTTGAGTTCGATGGCGGCAGTGTCAGCGCTCATGCCGCCGCCTCCGTTCCCACGTGCGGAATCACTCGGTGTCCCCGTCGGCGGCTGGCGACAATCGCGGCCGGTCGCATCCCGGCTCCGCCGGGTCCCTGCTCCCTGCTCATGTCGCCGCCCTCGCTTGCAGGATATGGGTGATCTCGCCCCAGGCGCGGCCGACGGCGCGCCAGGCGAGGCGCGAAATAAGGAAGCCGCCGATCAACAGACCGAAGCCGACCGCCCAGGGTGTGCCGTCGTTGACGTTGAAGCCGATGCCGAAGAGCGCCATGTCGGGCGCCGTGTTGGCTTCGAGCGAATAGTGGTAGGTCATCTCG
This sequence comes from uncultured Enterobacteriaceae bacterium, assembly GCA_964565875.1. Lineage (GTDB taxonomy): Bacteria > Pseudomonadota > Gammaproteobacteria > Burkholderiales > SG8-39 > 2-12-FULL-64-23. The sequence continues at coordinate 51,690 of CAZMGP010000008.1, read as the reverse complement.
ACTACCGTCACCAGCCCCGCCAGCAGCACCACGCCAGTGGCTAACGCCATAGCATAGGGCACCCACAGCCGGCCCATTAGCCGCGCCTTGATCACGGGAACGTGCATGACGAGGAGGCTCGCAAACCCGCCCGGCGCGAAGAGCACCATGATGAGGAACAGCAATCCGGTGTAGAACAGCCACGCCTGGGTGACCGCGCCGACCGCGGTGAACATGATGTAGAACACGATCGCGCCGATGATCGGGCCGAAGAAGAAGCCAGCGCCGCCGATGAAGGTGGCGATGAGCACGCTGCCGGAGCGGATCGCGCTCACGTTTTCCGCCGTGACGATCTCATAGCTGATGCAGTGCAGACCGCCGGCGATGCCGGCAAAGAACGCCGACAGCGCGAGGGTGAGGAAGCGCACCATGTGAGTGTCGTAGCCGACGAATTCGGCGCGTTCCGGATTGTCGCGCACGGCGTTGGCCATGCGTCCGAGCGGAGTCTGCGTCCAAGCGAACATCGCCGCCATGCAGACGAGCGCCCAGCCGACGATGAGGTAATAGACCTGGATGCCCGGCCCGTAAGTGATGCCGAGGAACGGTTGGCCCGTCACCCGGTTGGTGGTGATGCCTGCTTCGCCGCCGAAGAAGTCCGGAAACATCAGCGAGCAGGCACCCACCATTTCGCCGATGCCGAGCGTGATCATGGCGAAAGTGGTCCCCGACTTCTTGGTGGTGACGTAGCCGAACAGGATGCCGAAGCCAAGTCCCGCGAAGCCGCCCACGATCGGCAGCAGCGTCACCGGAAACGGCAAGTTGCCCTTGCTCACGAAATTGAGCGCGTGCACCGTGATGTAGGCGCCCAGCCCCGAGTACACCGCATGGCCGAAGGAGAGCATGCCCCCTTGGCCGAGCAGCATGTTGTAGGACAAGGCGAAGATGATGCCGATGCCGATCTGGCTCATCAGCGTCAGGGTGAAGCCGCCGGTGAATGCGAGCGGCAGCGCGATCATCACCAGCGCGGCCGTTCCCCAGACGAGCCAGCGGCCGAGGTTGAGCGGTCTGTAGCGGATTCTAGCCATGCGTTTCCTAGCTCTCGCGCGTGCCCATGATGCCTTTCGGCCGGAAGATGAGCATCAGCACCATCAGCAGATAAGGCAAGACGGGCCCGGTCTGCGAAATGGTGAGTTTCCACAGCACTGCGAGGGGCGCGTCGGGTCCGAGCACTACGCCGATCTTCGCCAGCAGATCGGCGAAGGAGTAGTCCAGGGCGACGGAGAAGGTCTGCAGCACGCCGATGAGAAGCGAGGCGATGAACGCACCGGAGAGCGAGCCCATGCCGCCGACGACGACGATGACGAATACGATCGGTCCGACGGCATCGGCCATGCCGGGTTCGGTGATGAATGCGTTGCCGCCGATCACGCCGGCCAGCCCGGCGAGCGCCGAGCCGCCGCCGAACACCAGCATGAACACCCGCGGCACGTTATGGCCGAGCGCCTCGACCGTGCCCGGGTGCGTCAGCGCCGCCTGGATGATGAGCCCGATGCGGGTGCGCGTGAGGGTGAGGAATATCGACACCAGCATGCCGAGTGCGATCAGGGCCATGAAGCCGCGGTAGATCGGAAAGCCGGTGGAGAAGACGGTGAACAGCGTGCCGTCGAGCTCGGGCGGAATCTTGTAGATGACCGAAGACCGGCCCCAGATGAGGTGTACCGCTTCCGCGATCAGGTAGGCGAGGCCGAAGGTGAACAGCAGCTCGGCGACGTGGCCATATTGGTGCACCGTGCGCAGGCCGTAGCGCTCGACCAGCATGCCGATCGCGCCGACGAGGATCGGCGCGATCAGCAGCCCCGGCCAGAAGCCGATCATCGAACTCACCTGATAGGCGAAATAGGCGCCCAGCATGTAGAAGCTCGCGTGGGCGAAATTGAGCACGCCCATCATGCTGAAGATGAGCGTGAGACCGGAGGACAGCATGAACAGCAGCAGCCCGTAGGACAGGCCGTTCAGCATCGAGATGAGGAAGAATTCCATGTCGCGCCAGCGTGCTCTGGATGGTTGCCGCAGCCCGTCTACGTACAAAGGCCGGGCATTTCGCCCGGCCTTTGGTTTCGGTTCCTAGACGATCTGGCCGATTAAGGCCGCTTCATCTGGCAGGAGGTCGGCTGCGCGCTGACGTAAGCCTCGATGCGCGCATCGGTCTTGAAGCCGTAGCCGGAGTTGTCCTGGTCGTATTTGACTTCCTTATCCGTGCCTTTCTTCGGATCCTTCGGGTCTTTCGACTTCGGATCGTGGTAGGCCTTGTGCACGGTCGAGATGAACAGCGGCTGGATCGCCTGATGGTCTGCCGCGCGCATTTCCACTTCGCCCATGTCGCCTTGGTATTTCATGCCTTCGAGCTTGAGCGCCACCGCCTTGGGGTCGGTCGACTTCGCCTGCTTGATCGCTTCGGCGAGCATGTACATTTCGTTATTGATGCGCAGATAGTAGAAGCTCAGATACTCGGGCGGGCCGCCGAACTTGGCGTTGAACGCATTGGCGAACTTCTCCGTCTTGTTGGGAACGACGTTGGCGTGCCACTCGGTGACCTGCTTCACCCGGCCTTCGCCGGCGTCGCCCACCGCAGCGAGCGCACCCAGGCCGCCGCCGTAATAGGTGTAGAACGGTGCGGTCATGCCGGCGTCCTTCGCCGCCTTGATCAGCAGCGACATGTCGTTGCCCCAGTTGCCGGTGATGATGGTGTCGGCATTGGCCGCTTTCATCTTCGCCACGTAGGGCGCGAAGTCCTTCACCTGGCCGATGGGATGGAAATCGTCGCCGACGATCTTGATGTCGGGGCGCTTGCGCGCGAGGTCCGCCTTGGCCGCCCGCGACACCGCCTGACCGAAGGAGTAGTTCATGTTGATCAGGTAGACGTTCTTGATCTTCGGATCCTTCGCCATATAGGTGGTCATGGCTTCCATCTTCATGTCGCTGTTCGCGTCCCAGCGGAAATGCCAGAAGCTGCACTTGGAATTGGTGAAGTCCGGATCCACCGCGGCATAATTAAGATACAGGATCGTCTTGTCGGGATTGCGGTCGTTGTTCTTTTGCACCGCGTCGATCAGCGCGCCGGCGACGTTCGAACCGTTTCCTTGCGTGATGAAGTGGATGCCGTCGTCGATCACCTTCTTCAGCACGTTCAGGCTTTCCTGCGGGCTGGTCTTGTTGTCGAAACCGACGATTTCGAGCTTCGGTCCGCCGGTGAGATTGCGCTTGTTGATGTCGTCGGCGACGAACTGGAACTGTTTCAAGCCGGCCTGGCCGACGTTGGCGAAGGCGCCCGAGAGTGGGTCGATATAGGCGATACGCACCACGTTGGATTTCTGCGCCAAGGCGGGGGAGGCGAGGGCGGAGGCAATCAATGCCGCCGCCAGGGTGCGCGGGAATGTCAGGTTCATGTCTGCTCCTTTTGTGGGCCTCCTTGGGGGCGGAGGCGCTGACTGCTTAACCAATGACTAAGCGTTACAGCCTTTTTTCATCTGTTCCACTCCGCTCGCGCAGTCCATGCAAATTGCGCGCGGGCGAGGCGAAACGGAACTGAAGTGTTGTCCGTCAGCCTACACGATGTATTGACATAGATCAATTATCTTCCCCGCTAAGCTGCGCAACTTGTGCAGCGGATTCGGCGCGCGCGCGGCACGGCGCAAGCGTCCTCTACAGTGTCGCGCCCTTGATTGACACGGTTTCGACGGCGGGGTAAGTTGCATCGTCGAAACAATATTTTCAGCTTTGATTGGAGGAGGACCATGTTGCGCGGGCTGATTCAGGAAGTTCCACTTCTCATTTCTTCGTTGCTCGTCCACGCCGCTCGGCATCACGGCGACACCGAAATCGTGTCGCGCACGGTGGAGGGACCGGCGCAGGATGGCTCGGGCGGCATCCACCGCTACACCTACCGTGACGCGCATAAGCGCGCGAAGCAGCTCGCCCAGGCGCTCGCGCGCCTAGGGGTCAAGGAGGGCGACCGCGTCGGCACCCTCGCCTGGAACGGCTACCGCCATTTCGAGGCGTTCTACGGCATTTCCGGCATGGGAGCGGTGATGCACACCGTCAATCCGCGCCTGTTCCCGGAGCAACTCGTCTACATCGTCAACCACGCCGAAGACATGTACATGCTGTTCGACCTGACCTTCGCGCCGCTGGTGGAGAAGCTCGCGCCGGCGTGCAAGGGCGTGAAGGGCTGGATCGCGATGACCGACCGCGCGCACATGCCGAAGCTGAATCTGCCGAACCTGCTGTGCTACGAGGAACTGGTCGCCGCCGAAGACGGCAATTACGATTGGCCGGAACTGGACGAATACACCGCGTCCTCGCTCTGCTATACCTCGGGCACGACCGGCAATCCGAAAGGCGTGCTCTATTCGCACCGCTCCACCGTCATCCACGCCTTCGCCGCGGCCTTGCCCGACGCGCTCAATATCTCGGCGCGCGACGTCATGCTGCCGGTGGTGCCGATGTTCCATGCCAATGCCTGGAGTCTGCCCTACGGCTGCGCCATGGTCGGGGCGAAGCTGGTGTTTCCCGGCGCGGCGCTCGATGGCAAGAGCCTGTACCAGCTGTTCGAGGCGGAGAAGGTGACGGTGTCCGCCGGTGTGCCCACCGTGTGGTTGGCGCTGCTGCAGTACACGGCGCAGGAGAAGAAGAAGTTCAGCACCATGAGCCGTACGGTGATCGGCGGCTCGGCCTGCCCGCCCGCCATGATCCGTTCCTTCCAGGAGGAATACGGCGTGCAGGTGCTGCATGCCTGGGGCATGACCGAGATGAGCCCGCTCGGCACGGTGTGCACGCTGAAGGCGAAGCACGCGAACCTGTCGAAGGAGCAGAAGCTCGCGATCCAGTCCAAGCAGGGCCATAACATCTACGGCGCCGACATGAAGATCGTCGACGGCGACGGCAAGGAACTGCCTTGGGACGGCAAGGTGTTCGGCGACCTGCTGGTGCGCGGTCCCTGGATCACCAGCAGCTACTTCAAGGGCGAGGGCGGCGATCCGCTGCGGCGCGACGCGCACGGCCAGGGCTGGTTCCCGACCGGCGACGTCGCGACCATCGATCCGGACGGCTTCATGCAGATCACCGACCGCTCGAAGGACGTCATCAAGACGGGCGGCGAGTGGATCAGCACCATCGAACTGGAGAACATCGCCGTCGGCCACCCCGCCGTGGCCGAGGCGGCGGTGATCGGCTGCTTCCATCCCAAGTGGGACGAGCGGCCGCTGCTGGTGGTGGTAAAGAAGCCGGGCGCCAGCGTCACCCGCGAAGAACTGCTCAAATTCTACGAGGGCAAGGTGGCGAAGTGGTGGCTGCCCGACGACGTGGTGTTCGTCGACCAGCTGCCGCATACGGCGACGGGGAAACTCCTGAAGACCAAGCTGCGCGAAGACTTCAAGGCGCACAAGCTGCCGACGACCTGAGAACTGAGCCGCCAGCCCGCGGGCGCGCGGCGGGCGAGGCGCCGGGTGCCCGGCGCCTGCGCATCCGCGCCAGAACGAATTGGGATCCGCATGAACAATATACGCACTGAAAGCCGAGACGGCGTGCTGTGCATCGAGATCGACCGGCCGGAGAAGAAGAACGCCCTCACTGCTGCGATGTATCAGGGCATGGCCGACGCCATCAAGTCGGCGGAAGCCGATGCCAAGGTGCGCGTCGTGCTGATCCACGGCAAGCCCGACGTGTTCACCGCCGGCAACGACCTGCAGGATTTCCTCGACAATCCGCCGCGCGACGATGCGCGGCCGGTGTTCCAGTTTCTCTACGGCATCAGCCGGGCGCAAAAGCCCATCGTCGCTGCCGTTGCCGGCGTGGCGGTCGGAATCGGCACCACCATGCTGCTGCATTGCGATCTGGTATATGCGGCGCCGAATGCGCGCCTGCAGCTGCCCTTCGTCAATCTGGGCTTGGTGCCCGAGGCGGCCTCCAGCTTGCTCCTGCCCGCGCTCGTCGGCTATCAGCGGGCGGCGGAACTGCTCATGCTGGGCGAACCCTTCGATGCGCACAAGGCGAGGGAGATCGGCCTCATCACCGACGTCGTCCCCGCGGACAGGCTGTTCGACACCGCCATGGCGCAGGCGCGCAAGCTCGTCGAAAAACCGGCGGCTTCGTTGCGGCTCACCAAGCAGTTGCTGAAGCAGGCGCAGGCCGAGGCCGTGGCGCAGCGGATCAAGCTGGAAAGCGATCATTTCGGCGTGCGCCTCGCTTCGCCTGAAGCGAAGGAGGCCTTCAGCGCGTTCCTGGAAAAGCGCAAGCCCAACTTCTCCGCCTTCGATTAGGCGCCTTCGCGCGCCTGACCTATCCGAGAGATCCGGCCCCCATGAATGGCAGCGAGCGGCTGAAGCAGCCGGCGGCTCTCGCCTCCACCCTCGACTCGCGCATCGCGGGCTCGTTTCGCAGCCGCTACGAGCAAGAGCTGTTTCGCAATTCCGGCCAGTTCCCGATCGCCAATCTGCTGCTCGAACTCCTGCTCGAGGGACCGCGGGTGTTTCTCGCGCCCGACGTCTATACCCTGGTCGGCGCCATGCTGCTGCAGGCATACGTCCTTACGCGCTGGGACCGCGGTTCGCGCGCGCAGCGCTTCTTCGGCAACCTGGTTGGACCGGCGGCCTATACCGTCGTCGAGACCGGATTCGAGGGACTAAAGTTCTTCGCCATGCCGAACCACCTCGCCTACTGGGCGTTCGGCGCTGCCATCGGCGCGGTGCACGCGGCGCGATGGGGCGCCAAGTCGGGTTTCGCGAGCGGCGCCTTGGTCGTGTGCGAGAACCTGTTGCGCGCATCCATCCTGTTCGCCATGTACACCATATTCGAGGCGCTCACCGGGCAGGGGCCGTTTTCGATCGCCGTCTTCCTCGCCGACCGGGCGCATGTGTTCATCGCGCTGGCCACCCTGATCCTCGGCATCTCCCTCGGACTCGCGGCGCTGTCCGAGCACGACTATCTCGGCATACTGCGCGAGACCTCGACGCAGCTGCAGCGCTATTCCGAATGGCTGCTCGGCAAGGACCTGCTCGAGCGCGTGATCGTCGACCCGCAAGCGCTGTCGCTCGCGCGGCGCGAGCGCACCGTCCTGTTCATGGATATCCGCAGCTTCACCGCGTGGAGCGAGAACTGCCCGCCGGAGGCGGTGGTGCAAACCCTGAACGCCTATTACGCGGCCGCCGAGCCGGTGATCCGCAGCCACGGCGCGATCAAGCTCAAGTTTTCCGCCGACGAGATCCTCGCCGTGTTTGCCGAACCGCGCGCCGCCGTGGATTGCGCGCAGGAGTTGCGCGAAACCACGCGCCAGGCCCTGGCCTCCTCCGGCCTCGCGGCAGGCGTGGGCATCCACGCCGGGCCGGTGGTCGAAGGCTTGTTGGGAAGTGCCGGCATCAAGGGCTACGACGTGATCGGCGATACCGTGAACACGGCGAAGCGCATCGAGGGCGCCGCAGCGGGCGGCGAGGTGCTGGTGTCGGATGCGGTACGCGCGACGCTCGATGCTTCGACGGCGCTCGGCGGCCGGCGCGAGCTCATCGCCAAGGGCAAGGCGATCCCGCTTGCCGTCTATCCCCTAATCGCGCCGATGGAGCATCCCGAATGACCGATATCCACCACAGCTACGCCGAGGTGAACGGCGTGCGCCTGCATTACGCCCAAGCGGGCGAGGGGCCGCTCGTCCTCTTCCTGCACGGTTTTCCCGAATTCTGGTACTGCTGGAAGGCGCAGCTCGAGGACCTCGGCCGCGATCATCTCGCCGTTGCGCCCGACCTGCGCGGCTACAATCTGTCGGACCGTCCGGCCGAGGTGAAAGCGTACAAGGCGCGCATCCTGATCGAAGACGTGCGTGCCCTGGCGGAGCATCTCGGCCAGAAGAAATTCGTCCTGGTCGCGCACGATTGGGGCGGGGCCGTCGCCTGGAGCTACGCCATCGCCCATCCACAGAGCCTGCACAAACTCGTCATCGTCAATTCGCCGCATCCCGCGATTTTCGCGCGCGAGCTCGCGCACAACCGGGCGCAGCAGGACGCGAGCCAGTACATGAACCTGCTGCGCAGCGACAAGGCCGAACGCGTGCTGTCGGAAAACAGTTACCAGCGCCTGGCGAAAATGACCCTGGAAGGCTGGGGCCGCGGCGCTATCGATCCCGCGGAGAAGGCGCGCTATATCGAGGCCTGGTCGCAGCCCGGCGCGCTCACCGGCAGCCTCAACTATTATCGCGCCTCGCCTCTTTACCCTCCGGTCGGTGACGATCCCGGCGCGCAGGCGCTCGCGCTCGACCCGGCGGACTTCGTGGTGCGCGTGCCGACGCTGGTGGTCTGGGGCATGCGCGACCAGGCGCTGCTGCCGGGCAACCTCGAAGGGCTGGAAGCCTGCGTGCCCGAGCTGCGCATCGAGCGCCTGCCCGACGCATCGCACTGGGTGATGCACGAAGAGCCGCAGCAACTCAACCGCCTGATCCGCGAATTCATCGGTAGCTGAGCGCAACGAAACGAGGGGATATGCCCCAAGGGCACATCCTTCGGGGTGTTTCCCCTCGTGCTCCCCTAAACTGGCCGTAACAAAATGACTTTTGTTATGGCCTCCAAGGCCGAGGACGCTCAGCTGCAGACCGCGGTCACCTGCTGCAAGTCGGTTGCGCCGGCGAGGATTTTTTCTATGCCGTCTTGTCGCAGGCTGCGCAGGCCGCTCGCAATGGCCGCGTCGCGCACCTGCGCGACGGGGGCGCGCGCCTGAACCAGGCGCCTGGTCGTCGCATCGGCTACCAGCAGTTCGTACAAGCCGATGCGCGCGCGATAGCCGGTCCGGTCGCAGTGTTCGCAGCCGGACGCGCGATACAAGGTCAATTTGCCCTCGTCGCCGTACTTGACGCTCCACGCTTCGATCTGTTTGTGCGCATCGAGCGATGTCTCGCTGCAATAGGCACGCGCCAGCTCGTCCAACTCGTCCGCGCTCGGTTCATAGGCCACCTTGCAGCGCGAACAAAGGCGCCGCGCCAGACGCTCCGCCAGCACGCCGAGCAGCGCGTCGGCGAAGTTGAACGGATCCATGCCGAGGTCGAGCAGGCGTACGATGCTCTCGGGCGCGCTGTTGGTGTGCAAGGTCGACAGTACCAGATGGCCGGTGAGCGAAGCTTCGATGCCGATCTTGGCCGTTTCCGCATCGCGGATTTCGCCCACCATGATGACGTCGGGATCGGCGCGCATGAAGCTGCGCATGGCTGCGGCGAAGGTCCAGCCGATCTTCGCGTTCACCTGCACCTGGCGCAGACCCGGTTGCGTAATCTCGATCGGGTCCTCCGCCGTCCAGATCTTGCGCTCGGCCGTGTTGAGGTGCGCGAGCAGCGAATGCAGTGTCGTGGTCTTGCCCGAGCCGGTGGGGCCGCAGACGAGGAACAGGCCGTGCGGCTTGGCGATGAGGTCCCGGATCGCGCGCTGCGTATCGGGCGCGAGGTCGAGATCGTCGATGGGCACCGGCTTCGCCACCGCGAGCACCCGCATCACCACGTCCTCCAGGCCGCCGGTGGTCGGCACTGTGGCCACGCGCAACTCGACCGGCGCCGGCGCGAAGCGGGCGAAGTCGATCTTGCCGTCCTGGGGCTTGCGCCGCTCGGTGATGTCGAGCTGGCTCATGATTTTGATGCGCGACACGACGGCATTGCGGAACTGCGGCGGCAGATCGAGGTAGTTCACCAGGGTGCCGTCTTTGCGAAATCGCACCCGCGTTGGTTTCGGCGCCAGATTCGCTTCGACGTGTATGTCCGACGCCTTCTGCTGCACGGCGTCCAGAATGATGCGGTTGACCAGACGCACCAGGGCGCTGTCGCTTTTCACCGCCTGCTGTTCGGTGACGTCGAGGTCCCCGGTCTCCGCCCGCAGGCGGGAGATCAGGTCCTGCACGCCCATGTCGTTGCGCGCCGGACCCGCCGTTTCCGCAGCGGCCGGGTTCTCGTCCGCGCGCTCGGGCGGCGGCGGTGTGGTGTCCGGCAGCGGACCGTAGTGGCTGCGTAGCGCCTCGGCGATCTCGGCGGGTGCCGCGCACACGGGCATGATCTTCATTCTGCTGGCGCCGCGCAGTTCCTCCAGCGCCGCCGCGTCGAGCGGGTTTTCCAGCGCGACGACCAGCGCGCCGTCGGTTTCGCACAGCGGCACGGCGCGGCAGCGGCGCGCCGTGGCCGCGGGAATCCGCCCCGCGACTTCGGCGGGGATGTCGGTCTTGAGATTGACCGTGGGGATGCCGAGCTTGCTCGCCATCGCGGCAGTGACCGCCTGTTCCGCGACGATGCCCATCTTGCGCGACAGGATCTGTCCGACAGGCATGGTGCGCTCGAGCGCATCCTCGTCCAGGGCGAGCGCAAGCTCCGCCTGGGTCATGAAGCCGAGTTCTACGAGCACCTCGCCGAGGCGGTGCTGCGGGCGCGCGCGCTTCAACTCGAGTGCCGCCGAGAGCTGCTCGGGCGACAGGTAGCGGTGCTGGGTCAGGTATTGGCCGAGCTTCTGCGTGCGCATCATCGCTTGCATATTCAGCGCGGCGAGCACCGCTTCCTCGGACACTTCCTTCTTGGCGATCAACATTTCGCCGATCGGGGCGTCGATGCTGCAGACCTTCGCAGCCTGCGCCGGCACAAAGCAGCGGCTGACTTCGCCGTGGGGCTCGGGCAGGAACAGGAACAGGCCGCACAGCGCACTCACGTGGCCGATGGTCACGCCGAGGAACTTCTCGCCGTTCACCAGTTCGATGCGAAAGGTATAGCGCTCGGAATTGCGCAGCGACTCGGTGTCCGCTGCACTCGCCGCGTGCGGCAGCGTTTCCCGGCGCAGCGCAAGCGGCTGCAGCAGGTGCAGTTTCAGAATCGCGGAAAATGCGATGCTCAGGGGCTCACCCCCGGCCTCGGGCTTGAATACTAGGAGCGCGGCATCGGCGAGAAAGCTGCGCAGTTGCCCCTTTGCATTGCTGCCGTCCCGAAAGACGATCTCGCACTCGCCCCAGCGCTCGTTCTCCTTGTCGCGCGCGAACTCGAAGTAGGGCGGCGCCGGCCAGGGGAATTCCGGCGCTTGACGCTCGCGACTGCGTGGCTGTGCGCTCTTCGCCATGGCGCTAACTCCTCGCTGGAGGCGCAGTGCGCCAGTTCGGGGCGGGCGGATCGGTCGTCATGGCTGCGTAGGGTACCGCAGGCGCCGGCAAGCTGCTTGCGTCAAAGCGCATGCCGTAGCGCGGGCGGAGTGCAATTTTCCGCCCATGCCCGGGACGCGATGTTGATTGCCGTCAACGCAGCCGCAAATGTGCGCGCCGAAGACCCTGCCTGGCAACGTTATTCGACTTCTTCCCACTTCTCCGCGCTCGCACCGGCGAGCGCGCGCACGCGTTCCTCGTCTTGCGCGAAATCGGCGGCCGAGCCGTCGTACACGACTTTGCCGTCGTCGAGCACATAGGCGCGGTCGGCGATCGCCACCGCCGCGCGCACGTTCTGTTCTACGAGCAGCACCGACATGCCTTCCTTGCGCATGGCGACGACCACGTTGAACACGTCCTGCACGATGATGGGCGCGAGTCCCTGGGACGGTTCGTCGAGCAGAAGGATCTTCGGATTGAGCAGCAGCGCGCGCGCGATGGCGAGCATCTCCTGCTCGCCGCCGGAGAGCTGGCGGCCCTTGTTCGCCTTGCGCTCGGCGAGGCGCGGGAACAACTCGTACACGCGCCGGATCGTCCACGGCCCGGGCCGATCGACCGGCACCTTGAGGTTTTCCTCTACGGTCAGGTTGGCGAAGATGCGCCGCCCTTCAGGCACGTAGCCCACGCCCAGGGATGCGATCCGAAACGAAGGCCAGTCGGTCGTCGCGTGACCAAAGAAGCGCACCGCGCCTTCGCGCGCATGCGTCAATCCGACCAGGCTGCGCAGCGTGGTCGTCTTGCCCGCGCCGTTGCGTCCGAGGAGGGTGACGATCTCGCCCTCGCCCACATTCAGGCTCACGCCGTGAAGAATATGGCTCTTGCCGTAGAAGGTGTGCAGCGCCTCTGCTTCGAGCACTTTCGTCATGCTGCTTTTCCGAGATAAGCGGCTTGCACCAATTCGTTCGCGCCGATTTCGTCGGGCGTGCCCTCGGCGAGGACCGAGCCTTCGGCGAGCACCATGATGCGGTCGGCGAGATGGAAGATGACACGCATGTCGTGCTCGATCAGAACAATGGACAGGCCCTGGTCCTTGTGCAGTCGCCGGATGAGTCGGGTGATGTCGTAAGTTTCCTGGTCGCCCATCCCCGCGGTGGGTTCGTCCAGCAGCAGCAGCCGCGGCTTGAGCGCGAGCGACATCATGATTTCCGTGGCGCGCTGGTCGCCGTGGGACAACTCGCCGACCAGGCGGTCGGCCTTGTCGGTGAGGCCGCCCATTTCCATTAGCTCGATGACGCGCGCCCGCAGTTCGCCTTCGGCGTCGCGCCGCAGCCAGGGGCTCAGGCGCAGTCCGGATGCGACCTCCACGGGGATGCGCAGGTTTTCTCGCACCGTAAGTTCCGGGAAGATTTCCGTGATCTGGAAGGTGCGCGCCATGCCCAGGCCGACGCGCCTATGCGGCGGCATGCTGGTGATGTCCCGGTCGTCGAACAGGATCCGCCCGGCACTCGGGGGAAAGAAGCCGCTGATCAAGTTGAAGAAGGTGGTCTTGCCGGCGCCGTTCGGGCCGATGACGGCGCGCAACTCGCCCGGTTCGACCGTGAGCGAGACGCCGTTCACCGCGACCAGGCTGCCGAAGTGGCGCGAAACGTTCTGTACTCTGAGCAGGCTCATGGCGCCGCCTTGCGCTTGACGATCCCGAGCACGCCGCGCGGAAAGAACAGCACGACCAGGACGAAGAAGACGCCGATGAAGGACATCCAGTTCTCCGTGTGGCTGGAGACATAGTCCTGCAGCACGACGAAGATCGCCGCGCCGACGAGTGGACCCCAGAATGAGCGCATGCCGCCCAGCACCGCCATGATCACGAAGTTGCCCGACAGGTCCCAGCGCAGCGCGCGCGGGTCGGTGAAGTTGTTGAGCAGCGCGTAGAGCGTGCCCGCCAGGCTCGCGAACAGGCAGGAGATGACGAAGGCGAGCCAGATGTGCTGTTCGACGGCGATGCCGAGAAAGCGCGCCCGCTGCTCGTTTTCGCGGATGGCGATCAGCGTGCGGCCAAAGGGCGAGCGCAGGAGGGCTGCCATGACGCCAGCGGCGATGGCGAACACCGCGAGCACCAGGTAGTAGAACGCCTTGTCGTTGCCGAGGATGTCGATCTGGGTGAAGCCCAGATTGAGTGCCTGACGGTGCCAGCCGGTCAGGCCGTCGTCGCCGCCCGTCACTTCATTCCAGCGGAAGGCGACGAAGTAGAACACTTGGCCGAAGGCGATGGTCACCATGGCGAAGTAGACTCCGCGCCGCTTGACGATCAGCGCACCGATGATCGCGGCGGCGACGGTGCCGACGATGACGCCGGCCAGGATCGCGAGCGGCGTGCTCGGCGCCAAGTATTTGATCGTCATGGCCGTGCCATAGGCGCCGAGGCCGAAGTAGGCGGCGTGGCCGAAGGAGAGCACGCCGGTGAAGCCGAGCAGGAAGTTGAGCGCCATGGCGGCCAGCCCGAGCACGACGACGCGACTGCCGAGCTCGGTGTAGCCGCCGATCGCACCCATCCAGTAAGGCATGGTGAGCAGTGCGATCCAGATCAGGGCGTTGGCAGTCTGCCGGTTGACGCCGTTCATTGGGTCCTCCCTTCTTCGCCGAGGAGGCCGCGCGGCCGGATGAGCAGCACAGCTCCCATCATGATGTAGATCACGGCCTCGGTCGCCGAGGGAAAGAACACGGTGGTGATGCCCGAGGCGACGCCGATCAGCAGGCCGCCGAGCAGCGTGCCTGGCAGGCTGCCCAGTCCGCCGACGATGATGGCGACGAAGCTCGGCATGATGAGCGAAGTACCGATGGTGGGCTGCAGTCCGAGCATGCCGGCCGCGAGCACGCCGGCCAGTCCGGCGAGGTAGATGCCCAGCCCGAAATTGAGATTGCGCAAAATGCGCACGTTGACGCCGAGCACCGAGACCGTCTCCAGATCGAGCGTGCCGGCGCGGATGCGCATGCCGAGGCGCGTGCGGCTGAGAATGTAGAACAGCGCGCCGACCGTTACCGCAACCAGGGCGACCATGAACAGGCGGTAGCCGGTGAGAAAGAAGTATTCGGTGCTGAGCGGCGTCGTGAGCCAGCTCGGGATCGGATAAGGCAGGCTTTGCGCCCCCCAGATGTAGCGCGTACCGTCCTCGAAGATATAGGCGAGCCCGAAGGTGAGCAGCAGGCTGTAGAGCGGATCGCGCCCGTAGAGCCGCCGGATAAGCAGGCGCTCGACCAACAGGCCGAGCGCCGCGGTTACGAAGGGTGCGAGCAGCAGCGCGCCCCAGAATCCGACGTACGGAAACAGCGTGTAGGCCACATAGGCGCCGATCGCGAGGAAGCCGCCATGGGCGAAGTTGATCACCCCGCTCAGGTTGAGGATCAGCGACAGGCCGAGCGCCATCAGCGCGTAGAACGCGCCGACGATCAATCCGTTAAAGACGTTGAACAGTATGAGTTGCGCCATTCAGTTTCGATTCCTTCTCCTGCAGTCGGGATTGCGGCGCGCTGCGGCGAGCCGCGGGCCGCGCGGCTCGCATCGCGTCGTCTCTTAGATGCCGAGGATTGAAACGTGCGAGAACATGCTGGCGCCCGCACGGCAGCACCGGCGCGCCTCCGACGTCGCGGCACTTGCGCTGCGACGCCGAAGACGCCCCTCATGCTTAGGCAGGCCAGCTCATCTTGCAGCCGGTCTCGGCGAGCGAGCCGGCAATGGCGTCGCCCTTGACCACGCTGGTGACGTGGAACAAATCGTCCGTGGCATTGCCCTTGGCCTGGGCGTTGCCGACGTACAAATCGCCGATGAGCTGGTTCTGGCCGGCACGGTAGTAGGCGCCGTTCGGCATGAGCGCGATTTCGGGCGGAAGCTTGAATCCCTGCAGCGCCTTGGCCATCTTCGCCGCGTCGAGCGATTTCGCCGTGTTGGCGGCGAGCGCGCAAGTCCAGGCGGAGACGTAGCCGAACCAAGTGCGGGCGGTGGGGACGCGGCCGGTCTTCTTCTTGATCGCGGCGACGAACTCGGCGACGTGCGGGACGCCCGGCTGGTTCCAATACCACTCGAACACCCAGGTGCCGATGCGCGCTTCGGGCGACAGCCCCTCCAAGGGCTCCATTTCCTGCTGCGCGCCCGCGAGATGGATGCGCTTGTCCAGGCCGAACTGGACTGCCTGCTTGAGGGCGTTCAGCATGTCGTCGCCTTGGACGAGGAAGATGATGACGTCGGGCTTCGCTGCCTGCGCCTTGATCAGGTAAGAGGAGAAGTCGGTGGTGCCGAGCGGGGTCAGGTCGCCGCCCACCTTGGCACCGCCGAGGGCCGTGGAGGCTTTTTCCATGCCCGCCTGCAGCGTGTGGCCGAAGGCGTAATCGGGCGTGATGTAATACCACTTCTTGCCAAAGTCCTTGATCAGCGTGCCGGCCACTGCGTTGGCTTCCATCTGGGTGGTGTTGCACACGCGGAATACGTTCCAGTGGCAGGTGGCGCCGGTGATGGCGTCGGTGTGCCCGCCCGGGACGACGTGCAGCACGCCCTTTTCGTTGCTCACCTGAGCCATCGCCAGGGCCAGCGCGGAATTCACGTTGCCGAGCAGGAAGTTCACTTTGTCGCGCTCGATCAGCTTGCGCGCTTTCTGCACCGCCGTGCCGGCGTCGCCGCTGGTCGAATCCTCTACCAGCAACTTGGCCGGGCGCCCGAGGATGCCGCCCTTGGCGTTGATCTGCTCGATCGCGAGCTCACAGCCGTTCAGTTCGTTCTTGCCGTTGATCGCGTAGGTTCCGGTGAGCGGATTGTCCAGCCCGATCAGGACGGGTTCGGCCGCGCGCGCCTTGCTGATGAATGGCGCGCCCAACTGCAGGACGCCGGCCGCGGTCGTCGCCTTGAGCACGGTGCGCCGGCTGAGTTTCTTGTCCAAGAAACGCTCATTCATGACACTTTCCTCCTCGTTCTGGTTACGATGACATGACTTCGCATGCATTCGCGAGCAGCGAGGGTAACAAATTCGATTAGGCCAATCCTTTGGGGTATACCCTAGACAAGGCATGTGTCCAGAAAGGCATAAGAGAGTCGCGTACGGACCCGCTGCCAAAGTCCACTTGCTCAGGGGCCAGCCCGGATGGCTGCCCGGCGCGAGCTCGGGGCGAGTGGTAGGATGCGGGCGAGCCGCCGGAGCGAGCGGCGCCGCACGGCCTGCGCCTTTTGCGTTGCTAACCGTCCCGAGGCAGCGATGAGCGAAATGCAACCCTGGCTGCGTTTCTACGGCAAGGTTCCGACTAGCCTCGCTTATCCGGAAACGACGCTATACCAGGCGGTGGCCGCGACGGCCGCGCGCCTGCCCGAGGCGATCGCCTGGGATTTCCTCGACACGACTGCGAGCTACCGCGGTTTCGTGTCCGCCATCGACGCCTGCGCCAATGCGCTCGCCGCACTGGGTCTGGCCCGCGGCGCGCGCATCCTCATCTCCATGCCGACTTCGCCGCAAGGGGTGATCGCCTTCTATGCGGCGAACAAGCTCGGCGCCGTGCCCGCGCTCATCCATCCGCTATCGACCGCGCCCGAGATCGAGCATTACCTGAATGCGAGCGGTGCGCGCATCGCCCTGACGCTCGATGCCTTCTACGAGCGCTTTGCGGCAGTGAAGCCGAAGACGCCGCTCGAAACCCTGATCCTCGCGCGCATCCCGGACTATTTGTCGCCGCTGAAGAAATTCGGCTTCTGGCTGACCAAGGGGCGAAAGATCGCACAAGTCCCTGCCGACGCGCGCGTGCGCTGGTGGTCGGAACTCGCCGCGCATGCCTATGCGGCGGTGCCGGAGGGCGGGACGACGACGCACGATCCGGCGGCGATCCTCTTCTCCGGCGGCACCACGGGACTGCCCAAGGGCATCGTGCTCAGCAACCGCAATTTCATTGCCGAAGGCATGCAAGCCGCCGCCTGGGGCGGGATGGGCGAGGGGCATTCGATCCTGGCGATCCTGCCTATCTTCCACGGCTTCGGCTTGGGCGTGTGCGTCAACGCCGCCTTCATGGCGGGCGGCAAGTCCATCCTGGTGCCGATGTTCAGCCCCGAGATCGTGGCGAAGCTGCTGCGCGAGAAGCGCCCCAATCTGCTGGTGGGCGTGCCGACGCTGTACGACGCGCTATCGCGCGACCCCTCGCTCGAGCGCGCCGATCTTTCCTGTCTGCTCGCCACCTTCTCCGGCGCCGATACCCTGCCGCGGCCGGTGAAGGAGCGCTTCGAGGCGCTCGCCGCGCGGCGCGGCGCCCGGGTGCGCCTGCTCGAGGGCTACGGCCTCACCGAAGCGGTGACCGCCATCATGGCAACGCCGCTCGCGGAATACCGCGAGGGTTCGATCGGCATTCCGTTTCCCGACATGTTGGCGAAGATCTGCCGCGTCGGCACGACCGAGGAATTGCCGCCGGGTGAGGAGGGAGAGATTTGCGTCTGCGGCCCCGCGGTGATGCAGGGCTATCTCGACGACGCGGAGGCGACGCGCGAGACCCTGAGGGTGCACGCCGACGGCCGCACCTGGCTGCATACCGGCGATCTGGGCAAGATGGACGCGGACGGCTTCTTCTATTTCACCGTGCGTCTGAAACGCATGATCAAGTCCTCGGGTTTCAACGTCTACCCGGCGCAGGTGGAAGCGGTGCTCTACCGCCATCCGCTGGTGGCCGAGGCCTGCGTCGCGGGCGTGCCCGATCCGTCGCAGGTCGAACGCGTGCAGGCCTTCGTCGTGTTGAAAGACCCGTCGCAGGCAGGAGCCGACACCGAGCGGGTGCTGATCGAATACTGCCGCAGCCAGCTCATCAAATGGTCCTGCCCGCGGGCGATCGAGTTCTGCAGTGAGCTGCCGAAGACTCGCGTGGGCAAGATCGATTACAAAGTGCTGGTCGAGCGGCACGTCAAGCAAGAACAGACCGAGGAGAAGGCATGAAAATGGAGACCATGGCCGCGCACGGCGGCGAGCGCGTCGCGCAAGCGCTGGCGGCGCATGGCGTGCGCTTCGTGTTCACGCTTTGCGGCGGGCACATTTCGCCCATCCTCACCGCCTCCAAGGCGCGCGGCATCCGCGTCGTCGACGTGCGCGACGAGGCGACGGCGGTGTTTGCCGCCGACGCCGTGGCGCGGCTCACCGGCGTGCCGGGGGTCGCCGCCGTCACCGCCGGCCCCGGGCTCACCAACACCCTCACCGCGCTGAAGAACGCGCAGCTCGCGCAATCGCCCGTCGTCCTCTTGGGCGGTGCCGCACCGACGGCACTGCAGGGCCGCGGCGCGTTGCAGGACATCGACCAGGCGCCGCTCATCGCGCCGCACGTGAAGCTGTTCCGCAAGATCCGGCGCGTGCGCGAGCTCGCTCCGGCGCTCGTCGAAGCATTCGCCGTCGCGCGCGCGGGCGTGCCCGGGCCGGTATGCATCGAGTGCCCGGTCGATCTGCTTTACCCCGAAGCGAGCATCCGCGGCTGGTATGCCGAGGCGGCGGGCAAAGGGACGAGCATCCCCGACCGGCTGCTGCGCTTCTATCTAAATCGCCACGTGGAGAAGATGTTCGCCGGCGCCGGCGATGCGACCTCGCCCGTGGTGCGGGCGGAGGCCGCGCCCGAAGCGTCCGCGGCCAGCGTCCGCGCCGCGGCGGCCGCCCTCGCCCGCGCGCAAAGGCCGCTTGCCGTCATCGGCAGCCAGGCGCTGGCGATTGCGGGCGAGGCAGAGCGCATCGCGCAGGCCGTGCAGCAGTTGGGCATACCAGTCTATCTTTCGGGCATGGCGCGCGGGCTGCTCGGGCGCGAGCATCCGTTGCAGATGCGGCATCAGCGGCGCCAAGCGCTGCGCGAGTCAGACTGCGTCTTGCTCGCGGGCGTGCCCTGCGATTTTCGCCTCGATTACGGTCGCCACGTGCGCCGCAGTGCGACGCTCATCGCCGCCAACCGCAGCGCGAAAGAGGCGCGCATGAATCGCCGGCCGGACATCGCGGCGATCGGCGATGCGGGACGGTTTCTTGCGCGCCTCGCGGCGCCGCTCGTACAAAGCGGCAGGCGCTGGTCGTCCTGGATCGAGGAACTGCGCACGCGCGACCTGCACCGCGAAGCCGACATCGACGTCCAGGCGGCGGCGCGGGGCGAGGCGGTGAATCCGATCGCTTTCTTCCGCGAGCTCGATCGCACCGCCGCCGATGACGCGGTGATGGTGGCCGACGGCGGCGACTTCGTTGCCACCGCTTCCTACATCGTCCGTCCCCGCGGGCCGCTTTCCTGGCTCGACCCCGGGGTGTTCGGCACGCTGGGCGTGGGCGCCGGTTTCGCCCTCGGCGCGGCACTGGTCCGCCCGGGAAGTGAAATCTGGATCGTCTATGGCGACGGCGCCTGCGGCTACAGCCTGATGGAATTCGACACTTTCGCACGCCACGGCATCCCGGTGATCGCCGTGGTCGGCAACGACGGCGCCTGGACGCAGATCGCACGCGAGCAGTTGAAGATGCTGGGGGACGACGTCGGCACGGTCCTCGGCCACAGCGCCTATCACCAGGTGGCCGCCGGCTTCGGCGCGGAAGGGATTCTGGTGCAAAAGAGCGAAGACGTGCCGGCGGCGCTGGCGCGGGCGCGCGCGGCGGCGAAGAGCGGCAAGCCGGTGTTGGTCAATGTTTGGCTGGACAAGACCGAGTTCCGCGAGGGCTCGATCTCGATGTAGCTCGCCTTGAGCCCGTCGCCAAAGTCCTTTGGCGATTCGCTCTCAGGTTTTAATGCGGATGTCGCGCAGCATGCGCACCGCGGTCTCCGCGCCGCGGTAATAGCCGGGGATGCGCACCGTTTCATCGAATCCTTGCGCGAGATAGAAGCGGCGCGCCGCGAGGTTGCTCTCGCGCAATTCGAGATGAATGCTCGCAACGCCGGCGGTGCGAGCCGATTCGATCAGCCAGTCGAGCATGCGCCGGGCGACGCCCGAGCGCTGGCAATCCGGACGCACTGCGATCAGCGCCAGGTGCGCGCGCGTCTCGCCGAACTGCATGATGGCAAAGCCGAGCAACGGCGCGCCCTCGCGCGCAGTGAGCACCAGCGTGTCGCTGCGTTCGAGGCTCGCCGCGACGCGTGCCGGCGTCCACGACCAGGGCAGTCCGGATTCGATCAGGCTGCGCGACATGTCCGCGATGGCCAGTGCGTCGCGCGGCGAGGCGAGCTGCAGGGTGAGTTTGCGGTAGGTCTTCATGGCAGCTCGAATTCCTGCGCCAACAATTCGTAGGAGCGCAGGCGGCTCGCGTAGTCGCCGGTGATGGTGAGGATCATCAGTTCGTCGGCAGCGAATTGGCGGCAAAGTTCAATAAGGCGCTCGCGCACGGCGCCCGGCTCGCCGACGACGGTGCGCGCGCGCTGCGAGCGGATATAAGCGCGCTCTCCCTCGGAATAAGGCTGCGCCTCGGCCTCGGCAAGGCTAGGTATCGCGGCGTTGACGCCGCGCGCCATTTGCAGCCGGCGCAGGTCGATGCAGGCGGCGAGCCGCTCCGCTTCCGCCGCAGTATCGGCGCAGATGACGAAAGTGCAGACGATGGCATGCGGCGCAGCCTCGCGCCTGGAGGCCGCGAAGCGGGCCTTGTAGGCGCGCATCACCGCGTCGCCGCCCTGGGCACTGATGAAATGGGCGAAAGCGAAGCGCAGGCCCAGAGCCGCGGCGAGCGCGCCCGAATAGTCGGACGAGCCGAGCAGCCAGATAGGCGGCGAGCCCGGCCCCGCAGGCATCGCCTTGACGCGTTCGAACGCGTGTCCGGGCGGCAGCGCATCGTCGAGAAATCCTACCAGCTCCTGCACCTGCTCGGGAAAGCGGTCTGCGGCGCGGTAATCGCCGTTGGCGAGTGCCTGTGCGGTCGCCAAGTCGCCGCCGGGGGCGCGGCCGATGCCGAGGTCGATGCGTCCCGGGAACAGCGCCTCCAGCATGCGGAACACCTCGGCGACCTTGAGCGGGCTGTAGTAGGGGAGCAGCACGCCACCGGTGCCGACGCGGAGGCGGCTGGTCGCGGAGGCGATGCGCGCGAGCAGGATTTCGGGACAGGGATCGGCGAGCGCGGCCACCGCGTGGTGCTCCGCCAGCCAGTATCGATGGTAGCCAAGCGCTTCCGCCGCTTGCGCGAGCTTGACGGTTTCTTCGAGCGCGCGCGCCGGCGTATGGCCGCTGATCACCGGCGATTGGTCGAGGATGCTCAGTTTCATTGCTCTTTCGCGATCTTCTTCACAGGTTTGGCGAAGGCCCAGCGGTACATCGGGATCAGCGCGAGGCCCCAGAGGAAGGCAAAGCCGCCCAGGATGTGGAATGCCCGCAAGATGCCCAGGTGGTCGTTGAGGTAACCCATGACGATAGGCGTGGAGAAGTGGGATAAGCCCCAACCCAGGCCGCCGAAGGCGAGCGCCGAGCCCCGATTGTCTATGCTGCTGATTTCGCTGATCAGCATCTGGAAGAACAGCGTCATGATGCCCGAAGCGAGCCCGATGGCGGCCATCAGCAGCCCGATCAACCAGGCCTCGCGCACGCTGGCGATCGCGACGACCACCAGCGCGGTGGCAAGGGCGCAGGCAAACGGCACCGCGAGCTTTGCCGAATAGTCGAGATAGCGCGCGATGATCAGGCCCGCCACGGCCGAACCCATACCGCGCAAGGCGAGCAGCGTCCCCGTCGCATCCGACGCGTAGCCGTATTCGACGAAGAGCAAGGGGAAAAAGGAGAAGGAAAGCGAGAAGGGCAGCGCCGAGATGTAGGCGCACATGATGGCAAACGCAATTTCGCGCACGCCGAATAGCTGTGCATATCCCGAAAGCAGAGACCTGCGCTTGCGCTCAGTGCTGCGCCGCTTCTCCTTCAGCCGCACGCCCAGGACGAAGGACAGCGCGCCCATCGCGGCGAGCACCGCGAACGAGGGCGCGAAGCCGAACCAGAGCAGGAGCAGTCCGGCACTCGCCATGCCGACGATCTGTCCGACGTTGGTGATGGCGTTCAGCCGCCCCATCTGCAGGCTGCGCCCGCCGGGCAGCTCGCTGCCCAGGGTCCAGGAGGCAGGCCAGTACATGGCGCGCGAGATCACCATCAGCAGTTGCGCCAGGAGCAGCAGCCAGAAGCCGCCGGCGAAGACGAACACCGTGCCCGATCCTGCCGTTAGGACGAAGGACGCAAGCATCAGGCTGCGACCGCCGACCTGGTCGGTGTAGGCGCCTCCGATCAGGTTGAAGCTGATCTGCACCAGCACCGGTAGCGCCACCAGCGTGCCGATGCCCACGCCGGACATGCCGAGCTGGTGGGCATAGAGCGGAACCAGCGGATAGGTCATGCCCAGGGCGAAGTTCCAGGTGAAGGAACTCGCGAAGAAGGGCAGGACGCTCTTCGCCGGCACGGCTTCAGCCACGCCCGGTCTCCGCCGCGTTCCGATGCGCCTTGCTCCTGCGGCGCAGCGCGAGCGCGGCCCAGACGAGGAAGGAGAGCGCGAGGATCGGCGCGTTGCCCCAGCGCACGAAAGGCGTAGCGCCGCTGCGGCCCTGTGCGCTGCCGTTGAGCGCACCGAGTATGAAGGGCGGCAACGCGGCGACGATGCGGCCATGCGGATCGATGATCGCGGTCATGCCGGTGTTGGTGGCGCGCAGCATCATGCGTCCGGTCTCGAGTGCGCGCATTTGCGCAATCTGCAGATGCTGGCGCGGCGCGAGCGAATCGCCGAACCAGGCGACGTTGCTCACGTTCACCAGCAGCGTCGCTGCCGGCAATGCCTCGATGATCTCCTCGCCGAAGGCGTCCTCGTAGCAGATGTCGGCGGCGATCTTCTGCCCTGCGAGGGCGAGCGGTGCCTGACCCGGCTTGCCGCGCGAGAAGTCCGTGAGAGGAATCTTCAATACCTCGAGCACCCAGCCGAAGCCCGGCGGGATGAATTCGCCGAAGGGAACGAGATGCACCTTGTCGTAGCGCTGCGGCGGCGAGGCGCCGAAGCCGAGCACGCTGTTGTAATAGCGGCCCGGGGCGTCGCGCACCGGCAACCCGATCAATACGTCGCCGCCGTGGCTCTGCGCCGCCTGGGCGAGCGAGGCGAGAAGACCCGGGTCGAGCAGATCGAGAAAACGCGGAATCGCCGTCTCCGGCAACACCGTCAGGCGCGCGGCCGAGGCGAGCGTCATGCGCCGGTACAGGTCGACCGTCGACTGGTAGCGCGCGGCATCCCACTTCAGGTCCTGCGGAATGTTTCCTTGCAGCAGGCTCACCGTGATCGGCGCACCGAGCGGCTGCGTCCATTCGATGCGCGCAAGCGCGAAGCCCAGGCCGAACACCGCCGCGAGCGCGGCGAGCGCGCTTGCGCGCTGGCGGCGCGCAAGCGCGGCGAGGAGTCCTGCACAGAACCAACTCAACCAACTGATGCCGAACACCCCGACGATTGCCGCGTAGCCTGCGAGCGAGGAGTCCGCTTGCGCATAGCCGAAGGAGAGCCAGGGAAACCCGGTGAAGATCCAGTCGCGTAGCCATTCCGCAAGCGTCCATAGCGAAGGCACGAGCAGCAGCTGTTTCGCCACGAGCGAAACTTGGACTTGTGATTGCAAATAGCCGACCAAGGCCGGAAACAGCGCGAGGAAGGCGCCAAAGAGCGCCGTGGCAGTGCCGGCGAGCATCGCCGGCATGTC
Source organism: uncultured Enterobacteriaceae bacterium (assembly GCA_964565875.1). Taxonomy (GTDB): domain Bacteria; phylum Pseudomonadota; class Gammaproteobacteria; order Burkholderiales; family SG8-39; genus 2-12-FULL-64-23. Next base: position 27,930 of record CAZMGP010000008.1, on the reverse strand, counting down.
GCCGTAATCGTGCAGGCTGACGTAGACCCAGCTTACGCCGGCGAGGAAGAAGCCCAGACCGAAGGCAAAGCCGAGCGCGGCCGCCTGCCGCGGGGCGTCTGCGCGCTGCCACAGGAGGAGGAGCCCCGCCGCCGTGAACAAGGGCAGCGCATAGAGCGCGAGGGGGGCGAAGCCCAGCACCGAGGCGGCGCCGAGCAGGAAGGCGGCCGCGAGGGCGCGGACCGGCGTCGCAAGCGCGGGATTCATTGATCCCGCGGCTTTTGCACCAAGAGCGTATGCACGCGGCGGCTGTCGGCGCGCATTACCTGGAATCTGAAACCGTTGATGACGATGTGCTCGCCGCGTTTGGGCACGCGGCCGAAGCGGTTGATCACGAGGCCGCCGACGGTGTCGTACTCCTCGTCGGCGAAGTCGGTGCCGAACGCCTCGTTGAAATCGGTGATCTCGGTCTGCGCCTTGATGCGGTACTGGCCGCTCGACTCGGGCAGGATGTTGTCTTCAGTTTCGTCGAAATCGTATTCGTCCTCGATGTCGCCGACGATCTGCTCCAGCACGTCTTCGATGGTGACGAGCCCCGCTACGCCGCCGTATTCGTCGACCACAATCGCCATGTGGTTGCGGCTGGCGCGGAACTCGCGCAGGAGCACGTTGAGGCGCTTCGATTCGGGCACGAACACCGCCGGGCGCAGCATCTCGCGCACATCGAACTCCTCTTCGCCGGCGTAATAGTGCAGCAGGTCCTTGGCCAACAGGATGCCGAGCACGTTGTCGCGCTCTCGGTCGATCACGGGAAAGCGCGAGTGCGCGGTCGAGATCACGGTGGGAATGAACTTGTCCGGCGTCTCGTTGATGTCGACCACGTCCATCTGCGCGCGCGGAATCATGATGTCGCGCACCTGCATCTCCGACACCTGCAGCACGCCTTCGATCATCGACAGCGCCTCGGAATCGAGCAGGTTGTGCTCGTAGGCCGAATGCAGCAGCTGGATCAGTTGCTCGCGGTCCTCGGGCTCGCGCAAGAGCAGCGCCGAGAGTCGTTCCAACAGCGTCGGTTTGTGGGGTTCGTTCATGGCTTGCTCGACTGCGCCGTGCCCGGCTCGCCGCTATGCTCCTCGATAGGGATCAGCATAGCCGAGCCGGGCGAGTATTTCCGTTTCCAGCGCTTCCATGCGTGCCGCTGCCCGCGGCTTTTCGTGATCGTGTCCCTGCAGATGCAGCGCGCCGTGCACGGCCAGATGCGCGGTGTGCGCCTTGACCGCCTTGCCTTGGGCGCGCGCTTCGCGCCTGAGTACCGGGGCGCAGAGCACCAGATCGCCTGCGAGCGGCGCGCCGCGCGCGGCGCGGCCGTAGGCGAAGGAGAGCACGTTGGTGGCGTAGTCGCGCTTGCGATAGGCGCGATTGAGCGCCCGGCCTTCGGCCGTGCCGACGAAGCGCACGGTGATGTCCGCGCTTTCGGCGAGCGCCGCCTTGAGGCAGCGGCGCAGTTCGGCCGCGCTCGGCACGCCCGGGGCGCTCACCGCCTTCTGTACCGTGAGCCGCAACTTTACCGCGCCGCGCTCAAGCTTCGTTCTGGTGGCGTTCATAGGCGTTGACGATGCGCTGCACCAGCGGATGGCGCACGACGTCTTCGGCGAGAAATTGGGTGAAAGCGAGTCCGCGCACGTCGGCGAGGATGCGGCGCGCCTCGACCAGGCCGCTCTTCGCGCCGCGCGGCAGGTCGACCTGGGTCACGTCTCCGGTGACCACCGCGCGGCTGCCGAAGCCGATGCGGGTGAGGAACATCTTCATCTGCTCGGGCGTGGTGTTCTGCGCCTCGTCGAGGATGATGAAGGAATGATTGAGCGTGCGTCCGCGCATGTAGGCGAGCGGCGCAATTTCAATCGCGCCGCGCTCGAACATCTTACCGACCTTGTCGAAGCCCATCAGGTCGTAGAGCGCGTCGTGCAGCGGACGCAGGTAAGGGTTCACTTTCTCCGCCAGGTCCCCAGGGAGGAAGCCCAGGCGTTCGCCGGCCTCCACCGCAGGCCGCACCAGCACCAGGCGCTTCACCGCATCGCGTTCCAGGGCGTCGACGGCGCAGGCGACGGCGAGGTAGGTCTTGCCAGTGCCGGCCGGGCCGATGCCGAAGGTGACGTCGTGCTCGAGGATGTTCTTCATGTACTCGACCTGGCGCGGCGTGCGGCCGTGCAGGTCGGGCTTGCGCGTGAGCAGCGCAGGCGTCGGCGCGTCCGGTGCGGACTGGCGCGCTTCGACCAGGCCGAGTTGCACGTCCTCGATGGAAAGGCCGCGCTTCGCCTGGACGTAGAATCGCTCGAGCGCTTCTGCGCCGCGCGCCATCTGGCGCGGCTGGCCGCGCAGGACGAAGTGTTCGCCGCGGCGGGAAATGCTGATGTCGAGCGCGACTTCGATCTGGCGCAGGTTCTCGTCCAAGGCGCCGCACAACGTCGCCAGCCGCTGGTTGTCGACGGGAGAAAGCGTGACTTCGACCGGCTTCGGCTTCATTACTAGGCGCCTGCCGGCGAAGCGCAGAGTTCACCGCGCAGCGTGTGCGCGAGCGCTGCCGTGATGCGCACATCGGCCATCTGGCCGACGAACTCCTGCGGGCCGGCGAAGTTCACCGTGCGGTTGTTGTCGCTGCGGCCGCAGAGCTCGCCAGGATTCTTCTTCGATACGCCTTCCACCAGCACGCGCTCGACGCGGCCCACCATCGCGGCCGCGATCGCACCCGCCTGCCGCTCGATCAGCGCCTGCAGCCGGGCAAGCCGCGCGAGCTTCACCTCCTGCGGCGTCGCATCGGCGAGCTCGGCCGCCGGGGTCCCCGGCCGCGGACTGTAGAGAAAGGAATAGGAATCGTCGAAGTCGAGCTCGGCCGCGAGCTTCATGGTCGCTTCGAAATCGCTTTCCGTCTCGCCCGGGAAACCGACGATGAAGTCCGAAGAAATCGACAGGTCGGGCCGCGCCGCGCGCAGACGCCGCACGATCGACTTGAATTCGAGCGCGGTGTAGCCGCGCTTCATCGCCGCGAGCACGCGGTCCGAGCCCGACTGCAGCGGCAAGTGCACGCGGCTCGCGAGCTTGGGCAGGCGCGCATGGGCGTCGATCAGGCGCTGGGTGAACTCCTTCGGGTGCGAGGTGGTGTAACGGATGCGTTCGATGCCGGGAATCTCGGCGACGTATTCGAGCAGAAGCGCGAAATCGGCGTGCTCCGCGGCGCGCGTCGCATCGCCTGCGCGCGGCATGGCGCCGCGGTAGGCATTCACGTTCTGTCCGAGGAGCGTGACTTCCTTCACTCCGGCGAGCGCCAGCTCCGCCACTTCGGTGAGCACGTCCTCGAAGGGGCGGGACACTTCTTCGCCGCGGGTGTAGGGGACGACGCAGAAGCTGCAGTACTTGCTGCAGCCTTCCATGATGGAAACGTAGGCGGACGCGCCCTCGATCCGCGCCTGCGGCAGACGGTCGAACTTTTCTATTTCGGGGAAGGAAATGTCGACCTGCGGCTCGCCCGTGCGCCGCCGCGCGGCGATCAAGTCGGGCAGCCGGTGCAGCGTCTGCGGCCCGAACACGACGTCGACGTAAGGCGCGCGTCTGACGATGGCTGCGCCTTCCTGGCTCGCCACGCAACCGCCCACGCCGATGATCAGGCCGGGACGTTCGCGCTTCAGGTGCTTCACCCGGCCCAGGTCGTGGAACACCTTCTCCTGCGCCTTCTCGCGCACCGAGCAGGTGTTGAACACGATAAGGTCCGCTTCGGCGGGGTCGGTCGTGGTTTCGGCGCCCTCCGCCGCGGCGAGCACGTCGGCCAGCTTGGCCGAATCGTACTCGTTCATTTGGCAGCCGAAGGTCTTGATGTAGAGCTTCTGCGGCATCGCTATTGTTGCGGTTTCGCGTCGGGAGCGGCGGCTTCGGTCGCCGTCAGCACCCAGACGCGGCGGATGTCGCCGACGCCGTCCATTACATATTTCACCAGCGTCCCGGGCGGCAGGCTCATCGGCACGACGATCAGGTTGTCCTGATTGCGGATTTGCGCGCCGGCCGACAGGCGCTGCTCTTGGCCGTCGACGGCGACGATGTTGCCCTGGAGGTGGGTCATGATGCCGCGCTTGGCCGCATCCGGGATTTGCCGCACCTGGGCAGCCGCCTGCGCGACGAAGGCGCAGCTCAACAGGACGAAGAGAAGTTTCCGCATGGCGTATTGCCAACAAGTGGCCAACGAGTGGAAACGCATAATTATAAACGAGCCGGCCTCGGCACGCGCCGAACGCCATGTGCCGCGTCGCTTTCGCCTGTGCCGGCTTCGTAGTAGGCTTGGGGAGGAGTGCGCCGCGCGCTCTATCAAGAAAATTCAACCACGAATCGGGACGGAAATGATTCTCGAGCTAGCCGACATACGCATCAAACCGGGAACGCAAGCTGCGTTCGATGCCGCGATCAAGCGCGGCATCGACAGCGTGATCGCGAACGCCAAGGGGTTCAAGGGATATAAGGTGAACAAAGGGATCGAATCTCCAGAGCGCTACATCTTGATGATTTTCTGGCAGACGCTGGAGAACCACACGGTGGATTTTCGCCAGTCGCCGGCATTTCAGGAATGGCGCGCGATCGTCGGCCCGCACTTTGCCGCGCCGCCGGTAGTGGAGCATTTCGAACTGCTCGCCAAGTCCACTTAAGTCCAATTGCGCAGTGGCGCCAGCGGGAGCCGCTGCGCAGCGATCATGATCGTCTCGCTCTACTCGACCAAGGGCGGTTGCGGCAAGTCGACGCTCGCGGTATGCCTTGCCGCCTATTGGGCACAAAGCAAGCCGACCGTGCTGGTCGATACCGATCCGCAGGCCTCGCTTTCGGTATGCGACCAGGACGTACTGCGCGTTCCAGTGATCGAGGATACGAGCAAGGACGTGGGCCGGACGATCGCGAAGCTCGCGAAAGACTACGAGCGCATCGTCGTCGACACCGCGGGCTACAGGCGCAAGAAGAGCGCCGAGGTCTTGTTCCATTCCGATTTCGTGCTGGTTCCGTGCAAACCCTCGCCCTTCGACTTGAAGGAGGCGCTGGAGGCAGTCGTGCTGTTGCGCGAAATCGCGCAGGAAAAGGATGGCGCGCCGCTGCGCTATGCCGTGGTGCTCACCATGGCGCAGCGCACCGCGGTTTCCGCGCAGATGCGCGAGAACCTGGAGCAATCGGGCGTTCCGTTCATGTCTGCGCAGGTCGGCCAGCGAGTGGCATTCGTGGAAACGCCCACCCTGGGCTTTCCTGCCGCAGGCTCGGTGGCGGCTCTCGAAATCGAGCTTTTGGCGAAGGAACTCAGGCGCCGGCTGAAGGCGTAATCCAAACGCGAAGTCTTGCGTTATAGAGTGGACAGGGCGTCGCAGAAAGTCCACAATAGGTGCGTGCTTATACGCATCCATCCTGCGGTGGCCGGGGTAGCGCTATTTTGTGGGATGCTGTTTCGACTTAATCAATTTCGGTATCAACAATAACGGGGGTTACGATGAGATTAGTGGCAACGGTTGCGGCTGTGTTATTTGCTTTCATGTTTTCGATCGGCAGCGCCATGGCGCTTCCGGCAGGCAAGGTCGAGTTTGCGGGCGGAGCGCAGGGCAAGGTGACGTTCGACGCCAAGGCGCACGCTGACAAGGGATTGAAATGCGCCGATTGCCATACCAATCCGAAATTGTTCGCCATGAAGAAAGGCGCGGACAAGATGAGCATGGCCGACATGAACGCCGGCAAATTCTGCGGCGCCTGCCATAACGGCACCAAGGCGTTCGGCGTCAAAGACGCCGCTGCTTGCACGAAGTGCCATAAGAAGTAAGTCGAGTCACTTCATAAAAAGGCGACAGCTTGCTGTCGCCTTTTTTGTTGCCCGGCGTTCGCCGAACGACTAAAGGCGACATCGCCGCCGGCGCTGCGGCTGGGGAGAAGAGGGAGGGGCTGCGACGCGGCTGAGGTGACTCGCGTCGCCGGGAGCCGCTTCGCGTCCGTATCAATACGAGGGGATATTTCCCCTCGCGCTCCCCTAGATCAGCCCGTAACAAGACGAAGCTTGTTACGGGTTCTTAACGATACGGATTGGTGGCGAATCCCAGATTCGAAGGACGCCGCCGCAACCTAATGATTATATGTTGTTTTTCGTAGGGCCGGGAGTAACTTTGTATCGCTACTCTCTTGCGATTTTGACCCGAGGCTGCCGTGTCGGTCAAGTCCCGAACGACTGCGTCGCCGCTGCGCTTAACCGAGTCTCTCCTGGGCCTGTGAGTTGATTGGGTTGATGTCTGTCCACACATCACCGATCGCGACGCCTGCGCTGTCGTCAAGGTAGCGCTTCTCTCGTGGCACTCCGCCCGGTCGTGGTTGAACGACGCTTCCAGTTTCGATCATGCGAGTCATGCGCTCCCTAGAGTAGCGCCAGAATCTCGTGACACCCATTACTTCATACTGTGGGTTCCCCTTCGCGGCGCCTCCAGGCCCCGTCATGTCCCATAGGCCATAGCGCCTGCCGTCCGCGTCCTGATGGGGATACTTGGCCTGGACGTAACCGGGATCAAGTTCGGCGAACACCTGCTTAAAGCCTCCGTCATCCGACTTCCGATAGAGAAAGATCGTGTCGTGCAACCGGGGAAAGTGCTGCGCCCCTTGCGAGTGATCGCTTTTCGAACTGGTCCTCTTCCATACGATTTCGTTAGTGAAGCCGCGCGTCCCGAATACGCCGTCGAGCACGATCTTGAGGTAATGGCTCGCCGTGGGGTCACAGTGCAGGTACAGGCTCCCTGTTGGCTTCAGCACGCGATGCAATTCGACTAGCCGGTTCGCCATCATGGTCAGGTAGGCCATGACTTCCGAGAGTTCCTTTGCGACGTGGTTGAACAACTGCAGCGAAAGCGCCGCGCATTGTAGCGCCAACGGTGCCGCGACTCGCCGGTCGGACGTGCAAAGGGTCGTGGTCAGCTCGCGCCCGCCGATGAGCGGGCGCAGTCGCATGGGAACCGCGATGCGAAACGCAAGGACGTTTCCGCGCCTGAAGAGGTAGGGCGTGCGCGATGGCATTGTTTCGTAGGCGGTGCTCTGTAGCACTCTTTTGTAGCAAGCACAATAAACCTACGAAAAAACAAAGCCCTGATCGTGGAATCAGGGCATTAGGCGATTTGGTGGCGAATCCCAGATTCGAACTGGGGACCTGCGGATTATGATTCCGTCGCTCTAACCGGCTGAGCTAATTCGCCACGCGAAGGCGCGGATTATCCTCGCCCAAGGCCGGTGCTGTCAAGCGCGATTTCGAGCTATCCGACTGAATTGAGACAGGAAAAATTACTTTCTGCATCAATGCCGCAGCGCCGCATTTAAGCGCGCCGCAGCGACCCCCGCAGGCGGCAGCGGCCCAGAATAGCTTTCCGGCTACAATCCCCTGATGGATTTCGACATCGTCATCGTTGGTGCGGGCTTGGTCGGCGCAAGCTTCGCGCTTGCCTTGCGCGGCACTGGCCTCAAGCTCGCCCTAGTGGAGGCGCAGCCGCCCGCCGCCACGGGCGCCGAGTGGGATAGCCGCATCTACGCCATCAGCCCTGCCAACGCAGCCTTTCTTGAGGGCCTGGGCATCTGGCGGCGCCTGGATCGCTCGCGTCTGACCGCCGTGCATGAAATGCAGGTGTACGGCGACGGGAAGTCGGCCAATCTCGAATTCTCGGCCTACGACGCCGGCGTGGCTGAACTCGCCTGGATCGTCGAGAACAGCCTGCTGCAATCGGTGCTGTGGCAGGGCTTGGAGCAGCAGCACAATCTGGAACTCATCTGTCCCGACCGGTGTGCGACGCTGCAGCGCGACGCAGATGCGGCGGAACTCGTCCTAGACAGCGGCCGGGTGCTGCGCGCGCGACTGCTGGTCGCCGCCGACGGCAAGCATTCCTGGGCGCGAGACGCCGCGGGCATCGCCTGCGAGCAGAAGTCCTACGAGCAGATGGGCGTGGTCGCGAATTTCGCCTGCGCCCGAGCACACCACGACACGGCATACCAGTGGTTCCGCGCCGACGGCATCCTCGCCTATCTGCCATTGCCGGGGCAGCGCATGTCCATGGTCTGGTCCACTCCCGACGCCCATGCAGCGGAGTTGATGGCGCTTTCGCCCGATGCGCTTTGCGCGCGCGTGGCGGAGGCGGGCAGGGAGACGCTGGGCGCGCTCGAACTCCTCGCGCCGCCACAGCAGTTCCCGCTCGCGCGCATGCGCGCCGAGCGGGCCGTCGCGCCGCGCATCGCCTTGATCGGCGACGCGGCGCACGTCGTGCATCCGCTGGCGGGCCAGGGGGTGAATCTCGGCTTCGGCGACGCCGCGGTGTTGGCGCAGGTGCTGCTCGAGCGCGAACCGTTCCGCGATCTCGGGGAACTCCGCCTGCTCCGGCGCTATGAGCGCGCACGTGCCGAAGATATACTCGCGCTCGCTTGGGTCACCGACGGCTTGCAGCGGCTGTTCGCCGCCTCGATCGCCGGCGCGGCGAACCTACGCAATACCGGATTGAACTTAATCAACGTCTTGCCCGTCATAAAGCACTTGCTCGTGCGTCGAGCCTTAGGCTAAAGAAGCCCAATAAAGGAAAATTCATGTCCGTTAGAAAGATCGCATCCGCCCTCGCATTGCTCGTTTTCGCGTTGCCGCTCGCGCAGGCCGCGGATCCGGCCGGCAAGCTCTCGTCCGAAGCCATCATCAAGCGCACGCTGGGCGGGCGCCTCGGCGGCGTCAAGATCGACGAAGTGACGAAGACGCCTTATCTCGGGCTGTACGAAGTGCGCGTCGACAGCGAGATCCTGTACACCGACGAGAAGATGAACTACATCTTCAGCGGCAACATCATCGACGCCAAGAGCATGCAGAATCTGACCGAGAAACGCTTGAACGAGCTGTCCGCCGTCAAGTGGGAGAACTTGCCGCTCGACGCCGCCGTCAAGACCGTGCGCGGCAACGGCAAGAGGCAGCTCGCGCTGTTCTCCGATCCCAACTGTCCGTATTGCAAGCGCTTCGAAAAGGATCTGGTCAAGCTGGACGACATTACCATCTATACTTTCCTCTACCCCATCCTGTCGCAGGATTCGCACGTGAAAGCAGCGGCGGTGTGGTGTTCCGCCGACAAGGCGAAAGCGTGGAGCGAGCTGATGCTGAACGGCACGGTGCCGAGCGCGGCACGCTGCGACACGCCGATCGAGAAGAATCTGGAGCTCGGGCGCAAATATCGCGTAACCGGCACGCCGACGCTGATTTTCGCCAACGGCGAGCGCGTGCCCGGTGCAGTGACTGCCGAGCAACTGGAGAAGTTGCTAGCCAAGAATAACAAGTAGCCGCGCGTCGAGGCGCGAGGATCACTGCTTCAGCGGATAGCCGCGCGGCAACAGCACCCACATCCTCGCGCTCTGGCGCATGCGGCCGGCCTGCGCGCCGGCTGCGTCGCCGAATCCCCAGAAATAGTCTGCGCGCACTGCGCCGCGTATCGCCCCGCCGGTGTCCTGCGCCATCACCAGGCGCGCGAGCGGCTGCGTGCTGTTTGGCAAAGTGGTGGCGAGAAACACCGGTGCACCGAGCGGGATGTAGCGCGGGTCGACGGCGATCGAGCGCTCGGGCGTCAGCGCGACGCCCAAAGCGCCCGTCGGGCCGCCGTCGGTGCGCGCCAATTCGCGAAAGAAGACATAACTGGGGTTACGATCGAGCAGGGTCGCGAGCTTGTCCGGATTCGCCGCGCCCCAGCTGCGTATACCCTGCATCGAGGCTTGCTCCAGCGGCAATTCGCGTTGTTCGACCAGATAGCGGCCGACGGAACGGTAGGGTTGGCCGTTCTGGTCGGCGTAACCCACCCGCACCAGTTCGCCCGATGGGAGGCGCACTCGGCCCGATCCCTGAATCTGCAGGAAGAAGAGATCCACCGGATCATCGACCCAGAGCAGTTCCTTGCCGGCCAGAGCAGGCAGGCCGCGCTCGATGTCTGCGCGGGGGTAATAGGGGACGACGCGCCGCCCCTCGAGCCGTCCGCGCAGCCGCAGGTGCTTCAACTCGGGATTCACCTCGGCGAGATCGACGAGCAGCAGATCGTCGGGCGCGGCGTAGATCGGATAGCGGTAAGGTCCTTCCTTCAGGCGGCTGCCGCGCAGCAGCGGCTCGTAATAGCCGGTGGCGAGGCCCTCTTCTCTGCCGTCGGCGCCGGCGACGCGATAGGGCAGGAAATGGGATTCGAAAAATGCGCGCGCCGACGCCGCCGGAAGGCCGAGGGCGAGTTGGCAGCTGTCGCGCCAGGCGGGCTGTGCCTTCAGGCGCGAGCAACTTTGCAGGAATGCGTCCCAGGCCGCTGCCGGGTCGTCATCCGCCCAGCCCGCTACTTCCTGCCAGGTCACTGCCTCGAGCGTCTTCGCCTTGGGCACTTCCGGTGCGATCGCCGGGCATACCGGACAGGCGGGGCAGGGTGCCGCAGGCGGGCAGATCTGTGCTTGCGGCGCCGAAGGTTGCTGCGCGCAGCCGGCCAGCAGCACCGCGGCGAGCGCGGCACCCGCGAACCGCGCCTGGTCTATGATGCGAGCTATCGTCAAGGGAACCTCTGAACAAGACTCCCGCAACTGCGCGGTTTCGTTAAGGTTCCCTCTGACGTGGGGGATATACGCCCCGAAGGAAGCCCCCTCGGGGGGCAAGGGGGCATCGCCCCCTTGTTCAGACCTTCTCAAGGGAGCGTCGCGGCGCATGTGGATCCTGTTGGTGGAAGCCGGCGTAGCGGTGGGCCTGCTGTTATTCATCGTCTGGTGGACCTGGCCCAAGTCGGAAAAGAAGACGGACAAGCGCGAAGAAGAATGAACGCGCGCCGCAGCGGGGCAACCGAAATTTGCAGGCGGTCGTCGCGCTGCGTCAACGGCAGCGGTGCATGTAGCCCGATAAGGGCGTGCCTGGTTGGTAACAATACGAGGGGATATGCCCCAAGGGCACTTGCTTCGCGGCGTCTCCGCTCGTGCTCCCCTAAATCAGCCCGTAACAAAATGTCTTTTGTTGCGGGCTGCTCAGTGCAGCACGCGCGGCACTGACAATGCGAACTCGGGTATCGGCGCGTCGAACTGGGTGCCGTCCTCCGCCACCATCTGGTAGCTGCCGCGCATGGTGCCGACCGGCGTGGTAAGCGCCGTGCCGCTGGTGTATTCGAAGTGCTCGCCCGGCTTGAGCAGAGGCTGCGCGCCGACCACGCCCAGGCCGCGGACCTCCTGTACCTGGTTGTTGGCATCGGTGATGATCCAATGCCGGCTGATCAACTGCGCCGGGACCGTGCCGATATTGCGTATGGTGACGGTGTAGGAAAAGACGAAGCGATCCTTCGCTTCGTTCGATTGCTCGGCGACGAACTGGGTCGCCGTCGAGACGCTGACCTCGTATTTCTTTGCGGTTTCCATGGGGCGATTTTACACCGCGACGGCACGTCGAGGCGCTACGCGCCGGGCGTTCTTTGGCGCCAGTTGCGGCGAGCGGGTAGAATGCGCGCACGCCGACCTTGGTGATGGCCAATGCCTACCTATCGCATCGCGCCGAGTATACTTTCCGCCGATTTCGCACGCCTGGGCGAGGAGGTGACGCGCGTCGTCGCCGCCGGCGCGGACATGATCCATTTCGACGTGATGGACAACCATTACGTCCCCAATCTCACCGTCGGCCCCATGGTGTGCGAGGCGATCCGGCCGCTCACTCAGGCGCCGATCGACGTGCACCTCATGGTGAAGCCGGTCGACCGCATCGTGCCCGATTTCGCCCGCGCCGGGGCGAACATCATCAGCTTCCATCCCGAGGCGAGCGAGCACGTCGATCGCACCATCGGCCTCATCCAGGAGCAGGGGTGCAAGGCGGGCCTCGCGTTCAATCCGGCCACGCCGCTTTCCTATCTCGATCACGTGCTGCACCGGCTCGATCTCGTGCTCATCATGTCGGTGAACCCGGGCTTCGGCGGTCAGGCATTCATCGCGCACGCGCTCGGCAAGCTCGCGGAAGTGCGCCGCCGCATCGATGCGAGCGGACGCGAGATCATGCTCGAAGTCGACGGCGGCGTGAAGACCGACAACATCGGCGCCATCGCGCGCGCCGGGGCCGACACCTTCGTCGCCGGTTCCGCCATCTTCGGCGCCAAGGACTACAAGGCAGTGATTGCGGACATGCGCGCCGCGATTCGCTCCGCGTAAGCGCGGACCCCTTCCATGCCGCTGACGCGCGCGATCGCCGCGGTCATGATCGACCTCGACGGCACGCTGCTCGACACCATCCCCGATCTCGCCGCAGCGTCCGAACGCATGCTCGCCGCCCTCGGGCTGCCGACATGCACGCGGCAACAGGTGCGCGGCTTCATCGGCAAAGGGATTGCCAAGTTGGTGGAGCGCCTGTTGCGGGCGACCGTACCCGAGCGCGCGGCCATGCTGCAGGCCGAAGCCCTGCGCCTGTTCCAGGACTTCTATGCCGAGGAATCGGGGCGGCGCTCGGCGCTGTATCCCGGCGTCATCGAAGGTCTGGACGCCTTTCGTGCCGAGGGCCTGCGCCTGGCGTGCGTCACCAACAAAGCTGCGCGCTTCACCCTGCCCTTGCTCGAGCAGAAAGGGCTTGCGCCCTATTTCGAACGCGTGCTGAGCGGCGACACGCTGCCGCGGCGAAAGCCCGATCCGCTGCCGCTTCTCCACCTCTGCGCCGAGTTCGCGCTCGCGCCGGAACGGGCGCTCCTGATCGGCGACTCGGAGAACGACACGCTCGCGGCGCGCGCCGCCGGCTGCCCGGTGATCTGCGTGTCCTACGGCTATTGCGATAGGGTGCACGATCTGGATTGTGATGCTATAGTTGCCACTCTTTCAGAAGCAGCAATCAAACTGAAGAGCATTCAGTCGTGACACTCGCAAGATCCGGGAATTGGGTGCGGTTCGCCTGGGATAGCTGGCGCTGCTGGCGATCCTAGCAATGTTTGTCGGGCGCGCCTGCGCCCAGCCGCAGCAGTTTCCCCGGATTTTTTTGGAGCAGTCATGACTGAAGTCGAATTCAAGCGCCTCGCCGCGCAGGGTTTCAACCGCATCCCGCTGGTGCTCGAGACCTTCGCCGATCTCGATACCCCCTTATCCATCTACCTCAAGCTGGCCGACAAGCCTTATTCCTACCTGCTGGAGTCGGTGCAGGGCGGCGAGCGCTTCGGCCGCTACTCCTTCATCGGTCTTGCCTCGTCGACGCGCATCAACGTGCAGGGGCGGACGGTGCTGGTGCTCTCGGGCAACCGCGTTGCGGAGCGCGCCGACGGCGTCGATCCCTTGGAATTCATCAACGCCTACCTCAAGCGCTTCAAGGTCGCTTCGCGCGCGGGCCTGCCACGCTTCTGCGGCGGCCTGGTCGGCTGCTTCGGCTACGACACCGTGCGCTACATCGAACCGCGGCTAGCGCAGTCGGCACCGCCGGACGCGTTAGGGACGCCGGACATCGTGCTCATGCTGTCGGAAGAAGTTGCGATCGTCGACAATCTGTCGGGCAAGCTGACGCTCGTTGTGTATGCCGAGCCCGAGGTTCCGGGCGCGTATCAGAAGGGGCGGGCGCGATTGAAAGAGCTGCTGCTCGCTCTGCGCGCATCGGTGCAGATTCCGCAGGAACAGCCGCAGCCCGAGGCGCGGGCCGAGTCCGCATTCGGCGAGGAAGGCTTCAAGGCCGCGGTGGCGCGGGCGAAGCAGTACATCCACGACGGCGACGCGATGCAGGTGGTGCTCTCGCAGCGGCTGTCCTTGCCTTTCGCCGCCGAGCCGCTGGCGCTGTACCGGGCGCTGCGCACGCTCAACCCTTCGCCCTATATGTTCTACTTCGACTTCGAGGACTTCCACGTCGTCGGCGCCTCGCCCGAAATCCTGGTGCGCCTCGAAGGCGACAAGGTGACGCTGCGGCCGATCGCAGGCACACGTCCGCGGGGCAAGACAGTGGAGGAGGATGAAGCACTCGCCGCCGAGCTGCTGGCCGACCCGAAGGAGCGCGCCGAGCACGTGATGCTGATGGACCTCGGGCGCAACGACGTCGGCCGCGTGGCGGCGACCGGCACGGTGCGCGTCACCGAGAACATGGTGATCGAACGCTATTCGCACGTCATGCACATCGTCTCCAACGTCGAAGGCAGGCTACGCGAGGGGCTGGACGCGATGGCGGTGCTGCGGGCGAGCTTTCCCGCGGGCACGGTGTCGGGTGCGCCCAAGGTGCGCGCCATGGAAATCATCGACGAGCTGGAGCCTTCGAAACGCGGCATTTATGCCGGCGCGGTCGGCTATCTCGGTTTCCACGGCGACATGGACCTCGCCATCGCGCTGCGCACCGCGCTGATCAAAGACCGCGTGCTGCACGTGCAGGCCGGTGCGGGCATCGTCGCCGACTCGGATCCGGCTGCCGAGTGGCAGGAAACGCTCAATAAGGCGCGCGCCGTGCAGCGTGCGGCAGAAATGGCCTCCGGCGGCCTCGACACCCGGCTGGAGGCGTGAGTCATGCTGTTGATGATCGACAACTACGACTCCTTCACCTACAACCTGGTGCAGTATTTCGGCGAGCTCGGCGAAGAAGTGCGCGTGGTGAGGAACGACGCCATCGACCTGTCCGGCGTCGCGGCGCTCGCCCCCGAGCGCATCGTCGTCTCTCCCGGCCCCTGCACGCCCAATGAGGCCGGAATTTCGCTGGCGCTGATACGCGAGTTCGCGGGCAAGCTGCCGATCCTCGGTGTGTGCTTGGGGCATCAGGCCATCGGCCAGGCCTTCGGCGCGCGCATCGTGCACGCGCATTCGGTGATGCACGGCAAGACCTCGGACGTCCGCCACACGGGCAAGGGCGTGTTCGCCGGCCTGCCTTCACCCTTGCGTGCAACGCGCTACCATTCGCTCGCCATCGAGCGCGCGAGCCTGCCGGCTTGCCTGGAAATCACGGCCGAAGCCGAGGACGGCGAGATCATGGGCGTGCGCCACCGCGAATTTGCGGTCGAGGGTGTGCAGTTCCACCCGGAATCCATCCTCACCGAGCACGGCCACGAACTGCTAAAGAACTTTCTGCGATAGGAATCCACTTATGTCCATAACCGCTCAAGAAGCATTGGTGCGCGCGATCGAGCACCGCGAGATCTTCCACGACGAAATGCTCGATCTGATGCGCCAGATTATGAGCGGACAGATGTCGCCGGTGATGATTGCGGCCATCACCATTGCCCTTCGGGTGAAGAAGGAGACCATCGGCGAAATCACCGCCGCCGCGCAGGTGATGCGCGAACTCGCGACCAAGGTGGCGGTGAAGGATGCGGAGAATTTGGTCGATGTCGTCGGCACGGGCGGCGACGGTGCGCGCACGTTCAACATCTCCACCGCCGCCATTTTCGTGGCGGCAGCCGCCGGGGCGCGCGTGGCGAAGCACGGCGGGCGCGCCGTGTCTTCGCAGTCGGGCAGCGCCGACGTGCTCGAGGCGCTGGGCGCCAACATCAACTTGAAGCCGGAGCAGGTGGCGCAGTGCATCGACGAGCTGGGCGTGGGTTTCATGTTCGCGCCGAACCACCACAGCGCGATGAAACACGCGGCGCCGGTGCGGCGCGAGCTCGGCGTGCGCACGATATTCAACATTCTCGGGCCTCTGACCAACCCGGCCGGCGCGCCGCGCCAGCTGATGGGCGTGTTTCATCCCGACCTGGTCGGCATCCAGATCCGCGTGCTGCAGCGGCTGGGGGCGCGGCATGCCATGACGGTGTTCGGCCTGGACGGCCTGGACGAAATCTCGATCAGCGGCAAGACCATGGTGGGCGAACTGAAGGACGGAAGGATCGAGGAGTACACGGTGCATCCGGAGCGCTTCGGCCTGCCGCTGCACGATCCGCGCGCGCTGCGGGTGGAGACGGTGGAGGAGTCGCGCGCCATGGTGCTCGGTGTGCTGGAGAACAAGTCCGGCGCTGCGCGCGACATCGTCGCCTTGAACGCGGGCGCAGCGATCTACGTCGCTGGCAAGGCGACGAGCCTGGAAGAGGGGGTCGAGCTCGCATTGGACACCGTCGCCGGCGGCGCGGCGCGCGCGAAACTGGAGCAATTCGTCAAGCTGACGCAAAAGTTCGCTTCGAAAACTTAGGTGCCGCTCGGTTTCCGGAACGCAGCAACATGTCCGATATATTGCAGAAGATCCTTGCGCGTAAAGCCGAGGAAGTCGCATGCGCAAAGCGCGAACGACCGCTAGAGCAGATGCGCACTGCGGCGCGTGCCGCTCTGCCGCCGCGCGATTTCGTCGGCGCTTTAAGATCGAAGATCGCGGCAGGGCAGGCGGCGGTCATCGCCGAAATCAAGAAAGCGAGTCCGAGCAAAGGGCTGTTGCGCGCCGATTTCGATCCGGCCGCGATCGCGCAGAGCTACGCCGCCCACGGCGCTGCCTGTCTGTCGGTCCTGACCGATCGTGAATTCTTCCAGGGCGCGCCGGACTACCTCGCCGCGGCCAAAGCGGTCTGCGCGCTGCCCGCCTTGCGCAAAGATTTCATCGTCGATCCCTACCAGGTGTTCGAATCCCGTGCGCTGGGCGCAGACTGCATTTTGCTCATCGCTGCGGCGCTCGACCCCGTGCTTATGCGAGAACTGGAATCGGCGGCGCAAGCGCTCGGCATGGCGGTGCTGGTCGAAATTCACGATGCCGCCGAGCTCGATGCGGCGCTTGCGCTCGCCACGCCGCTCCTCGGGATCAACAACCGCAACCTGCGCAGCTTCGCTACCAGCCTGTCGGTGACCCTCGATCTGCTGCCGCGCATTCCGTCGGACCGAATGGTGGTGACCGAGAGCGGCATCCGCAGCCGCGCCGACGTAGCCTTGATGCGCCAAAACGGGGTCGACGCCTTCCTCGTCGGCGAAGCATTCATGCGCGCCGCCGAACCTGGAGTCGAATTTGAGCATCTGTTTCTAAGCCATTGAATCGGAGTATCTAGAGGAAAACTGTCTGGTTTGTTGTAGAAAAGCAACAAACTGACTGCGTTTCCTGGCTTGGACGCGCATTTTCCTTGTCTTGTGCGGGGCGCCTGCGCACAATCTCATCAACTTCCTGGCTACAGAGAAGTGACCGGTGAGAGGGGCAGATACAGATCTGATGCTCTTTTCGCCAAACTAAAATCATCTAGGAGAAATTTTTACGATGAATAAGAAATTGTTGGCAGTTGCGGTTGCTGGTGCCTTGGCAGCCCCTGGCGTCGCGCTGGCGCAAGCCTCGAGCGTGACCATCAGCGGCTTCTTCAAGGTCGGCGTCGAGAACATCAATTACGGTAGTGCTGGTCAAGGCCGTTTGAACTCGAGCCAAACCCGCGTGCAGGATAACTCGTCCCGTATGCTGTTCAACTCGACGGAAGATCTGGGCAACGGGCTGTCCGCCGTCGGCCAGCTCGACCTGCGCTTCACGCCGAACTCGGCGACCGCCACCCCGACCTCGAACCCGATCGGCAGCGGCAACACCTGGGTCGGCCTCGCGAGCAAGAGCTGGGGCCGCATCACCGTCGGCCGTCACGACCTGCACTACGGCAAGGCCCCGGATGACACGGCAGCCAAAGCCGGTGCACTGGAAGCCGCGGCGATCTCGCTGTTCGACTACATCGGCAGCACCGTGATCGCGAACGGCAGCCGTACGCAGAACGTCGTGCGTTACGACATGCCGAACATCAACGGCTTGGATGCGACCGTTGCCTGGTCGAGCAACCCGGTCGGCAACCAGAACGGCGACATGGTTTGCGCCGGCGGCGCGGCTGCAACGAGCTGCACTGCTGCGATCACCAACCCGCCCGTCCTGAGCAACCGCCGCGGCGACGGCTGGAACATCAACCCGCAATACACCAACGGTCCGTTCCAGATCGGTTACGATTACTGGCGCGCGCGTCCCGACTTCGTGGCTGCGAGCGGCACCGCGGCGGCGCTGAGCGTCTACAGTGCCGTACCGTTTGATCAGCGCGGCGACAGCGTCTACGGCTACTACAAGTTCGGCGGCTTCAAGGTCGGTCTCGGCTGGAACAAGTCCCGCCTAGAAACCAGCGCCAGCGGCCAGATCGCCGGCTTTGGTTCCGGTGCGAAGGTTGGCGAGCGTACCGCCTGGACGTTGCCGATGAGCTATGTCTGGGGCCCGCATAACGTCGTCGGCCACTACACCCGCACCAACAACATCAGCAGCGATACGGGTACGTATGCCGGGACCGCAACCAGCGCGCGCATGATCGCCATCGCCTACGTGTATGACCTGTCCAAGCGCACCTCGCTCGGCTTGACCTACGCGAAGATCAACAACGACGCGAACATCAACTACAACTTCTTCACCAGCACGTCGTTTGGCGGTACCGACACGGCGCCGATCAACGGCGAAAGCCCGCGTCTGCTGCAAGCTACCATCAAGCACATGTTCTAATCTGACTTAAGGTCAGTGGTAGTGAACGGGCGCCGCGAGGCGCCCGTTTTTTTTGCCCTGCGCGCAGGTGTTTCTAGCGCGTGGGTCTCAGTTTCGGATCTTGCGACGAGGCACAGGCAACGCGGCCTCTGCACTATCTTGCAGGCTGCGGTTGCCGAATCTTTTCAACCCGACTAGGATGAATGCACTCGGCCTGGCTCACGTGACTGCCAAGCCGGGATTCTAAGGCCGCTTTCCGCATGTTCAACCGCATCGATAAATTCATCGTCGAATTCGACAAAGTGCTGCGCACGCTCGCGGCAACGCCGACTTCCGCCCGGCCGCTGCCCGGCGATGCACTGCCCGAGGCCGAATTGAGCGACGTCGAAAAGCGCCACGCCGCGGCGCTGATGCGCGTCAATCACTGCGGCGAGGTTTGCGCGCAGGCGCTGTATCAAGGACAGGCCCTTTCCTGCGACGAGCCTGCGGTGACGCAGGCGCTCGCGCAGGCGGCGCGCGAGGAGACGGAGCACTTGGCGTGGACCTCGCAGCGCGTGCACGAGCTGGGCGGCCGCCTGAGCTTGCTCAACCCGCTGTGGTACGCGGGTTCGCTCGCCGTCGGCTACGCCGCGGGCCGCTTCGGCACGCGTTGGAATCTGGGGTTTCTGGCGGAGACCGAGCGCCAGGTCGAAGCGCACCTCGAAGGACACCTCGAGCGCCTCGCGCCGCAGGACGCGAAGACACGCGCCATCGTGGTGCAGATGAAGCATGACGAGGCGGCGCATGCCAAGACCGCCAACGCGCTCGGCGCAAGCGAACTGCCGGTACCGGTGAAGCGCGCGATGCAGCTCACTTCGCGCCTGATGACGCAGACTTCCTACTGGGTCTGAAGCTGCACGTCGGTTGTCGAACGCCGACTTTCTGCTACAGTCGGTCGCGCGCGTTCATTCGTCCACGATCTCGTAATCGTGCGTGATCGCCGCGGACTTGGCCAGCATGATCGAGGCAGAGCAGTATTTCTGATGCGACAGCTTGATTGCCGATTCCACCATCGACGTCTTGAGATTCTTGCCGCGCAGGACGAAATGCATGTGGATGCGCGTGAACACCTTGGGGTCGGTCTCCGCCCGCTCGGCCTTCAATTCGACGCTGCAGTCGCTCACCAGTTGGCCGCTCTTCTTGAGGATGACGACCACGTCGTAGGCGCTGCAGCCGCCGGTGCCGAGGAGCACCATTTCCATCGGCCGCGGCCCGAGATTGCGGCCGCCGCCTTCCGGCGCGCCGTCCATCACCACCGCGTGGCCGCTACCCGTTTCGGCGACGAAGCTCACGCCGTCGATCCATTTCACCCTGCATTCCATCAGCACTTTCCCCGAAGTCGGAATCGAATCCCGGACCTGCTTTTCCGGATGCCCGGCCGTTCGCCGGCGGGCAAGGCGGCATTGTAGCCCGAGCGCCTGCCGCCGTGAGGCGCATATTTGCCGCGTCGCAGTAGGGCGAAGGAGGCGCAAGCCATTGGCGTGGCACCCCTTTTCGGTCGCAAGCAGGCGATCCCTGTATACTGCGGATTTGACACATCTTCCGCGGTCACATAAAATCCCACGTTTTCCGAAATGCCGATTCTCAGGACATGAAAACTTTTTCCGCCAAGCCGCATGAAGTCAAGCGCGACTGGTTCGTAATCGACGCCGCCAACAAGGTACTCGGGCGAGTTGCGACCGAGGTCGCGCGGCGCCTGCGCGGCAAGCACAAGGCCATCTACACCCCGCATGTCGACACCGGCGATTTCATTGTGGTCGTCAACGCCGCCAAGCTGCGCGTAACCGGGGACAAGGCGAGCGACAAAATCTACTATCGGCACAGCGGCTATCCCGGCGGGATCACCGAGACCAGCTTCGAAAAGATGCAGGCACGTTTCCCTTGCCGCGCACTGGAGAAGGCGGTCAAAGGCATGCTGCCCAAGGGGCCGCTCGGCTATGCCATGATCAAGAAACTGAAAGTGTATGCGCAGGCCGAACACCCCCACGCCGCGCAACAACCCAAAGCCCTGGAGATTCAATAAATGGCTGAAACCGAATACAACTACGGTACCGGCCGGCGCAAGACGTCGGTGGCGCGAGTGTTCATCAAGCCCGGCAAAGGCACGTTCACGGTCAACGACAAGGCGCTCGACGAATACTTCGCCCGCGAAACCGGGCGGATGGTGGTGCGCCAGCCGCTGGTATTGACCGAGAATCTGCAGACTTTCGACATCATGGTGAACGTCCACGGCGGCGGCGAAACCGGCCAGGCCGGCGCGGTGCGCCACGGTTTGACCCGTGCGTTGATCGAATACGATCCCGCGTTGAAGCCCGCGCTGTCCAAGGCCGGTTTGGTGACGCGAGATGCGCGAGCGGTCGAGCGCAAGAAAGTGGGCCTGCACAAGGCGCGGCGTGCGAAGCAGTTCTCCAAGCGGTAATTCCGGCCCCAGCAAGACGACAAAGCCGCCCACCGAGGCGGCTTTTGTTTTTTTGGCTCGGCGTTTTTACCGCTGTTAGACTAAGAGTCCTTTGCAAAATGAATCTTGCAGCGGGCCGACTTAGGGCAATTCGAATCAACTCTAAGAGCAGAGGACGGAGCGGGAAATGATCAAGATCGGCATCGTCGGCGGGACGGGATATACGGGCGTAGAACTGCTGCGGCTGCTGGCGCAGCATCCGCAGGCCGAATTGCGCGCCATCACCTCGCGCAAGGAAGCCGGCATGGCGGTGAGCGATCTGTTCCCGAGTCTGCGCGGCCGCATCGGACTTGCCTTCTCCGATCCCGCATCGGCGGCGCTGAGCGATTGCGACGTGGTGTTCTTCGCCACGCCGCACGCCGTTGCCATGAACGACGCGCGGCGGCTGGTCGACGCCGGCGTGCGCCTCATCGACATTTCGGCCGACTTCCGCATCCAGAACGTCGCCGAGTGGGAGAAGTGGTACAAGGTCAAGCACGCCTGTCCCGAGTTGATCGCGGAAGCCGTATACGGCCTGCCCGAAGTCAACCGCGAGGCGGTGCGCAAGGCGCGCATCGTCGCCAATCCCGGCTGCTATCCCACCGCGGTGCAGCTCGGGCTGTTGCCGCTGCTCGTAGCGAACGCGGTCGATGCCGGGCATTTGATCGCCGACGCGAAGTCCGGCGTGAGCGGCGCGGGACGCAAGGCGGAAACGCACATTCTTTTTTCCGAGGCCTCCGACAGCCTCAAGGCCTATGGCGTATCGGGGCACCGCCACGGCGTGGAAATCATCCAGTGCCTGGGGCGTATCATCGGCCGGGACATCGGCTTGACCTTCGTGCCGCACCTGACCCCGATGATACGCGGCATACACGCCACGCTGTACGCCCGCATCACCCGCGAACTGGATTACCAGACGCTCTACGAGGAGCGCTATGCGCGCGAACCCTTCGTCGACGTGCTGCCTGCCGGTAGCCATCCGGACACGCGCTCGGTGCGGGCGGCCAATACCTGCCGCATCGCCATCCACCGGCCGCAGGGCGGCGATACGCTGGTAGTGCTGTCGGTCATCGACAATCTCGTCAAAGGCGCGTCCGGGCAGGCGGTGCAAAACATGAACATCATGTTCGGCTTGGACGAGTCGATGGGCCTCGCCCAGGTGCCGATCCTGCCCTGAGCAGCGCGATGCCGCGAAGATTGCTGAAGCGGGTACGCAGGCGTTTCGGCATTGCCGCGCCGCGCATGACGGTGCGCACCCATGTCGCCTGGTACTGGCGCGCGCTCGGCCTGATCGCCGTGCTCTCCTGCTCCTTCGCCCTGGCTGCCTGGATGTACGATGCCGGCCGGCGCTTTGCCGGCTACGACCGCAGCGAGGCGGAGCAGGAGCTGTCTCGATTGCGCGAAAGCGTGGGGAAGCTGAGCGAGGAAGCAAAAGGCCTGCACGCGGGGGTGGACGCGAGCGAAAGCAAGTTGCAGATCGAGCGCGCGGCGCAGGCGCAGTTGGCGCGGCAGGTGAAGTCGCTGGAGGAAGAGAACGCCAGGCTGAAGGAGGATTTGGCCTTTTTTGAGAACCTGATGCCTAGCGAGCGGCGGGACCAGGCGATGCTCATCAACCGCTTCCGCGTCGACCCCGCCGCGCTGCCCGGCGAATACCGCTACCGGCTGCTGTTGCTGCAGGGGGGCAAGCGCGACAAGGCGTTCCAGGGAAGCCTGCAGCTGGTCGTCACGCTACAGCAGGAAGGCAAAAGTGCTATCATCACTCTCCCCGAAAGCGGGGCAACCCCGGCTTACAAGCTCAGCTTCAAGTATTTCCAGAGGGTCGAGGGCACGTTCCGGGTGGCGCCGGCGGCGCGCGTCAAGTCGGTGCAAGTCCGCATATTCGAAAACGGATCTAGCCAGGCGCGAGCGACGCAAAGCGTCAATCTTTCGTGATAGGAGCAATTCATGTTCCGCAAAAAGGCGAACAAACCGCAGAATCGGATCGACAGTCTGATCGGCGTAGGCACCAGGATCGAGGGTAATGTCAGCTTTTCCGGGGGGCTGCGCGTCGACGGCGAGGTGAAAGGCAACGTCGTTGCTTCAGGCGAGCAGGCGAGCACGCTGGTGGTGAGCGAGCAGGCGCGTATCGACGGCGAAATTCATGTTTCCCACCTGGTCGTCAACGGGGCGGTAAACGGGCCCGTTTATTCGGCGGAATCCCTCGAACTTCAGGCGCATTCTCGTGTCAAAGGCGACGTGCATTACAATACGCTGGAAATGCATTTGGGCGCCGTGGTCGAAGGGCGTCTGGTGCATATCTCCAGCGCCGCCGACAGCGCGAAACCGGTGGAACTGAAAATCGCCGCACGCAACTGAGCTTGTACGCAAGACGTTTGACCATACACTAGGAGTCAGCCTATGAATGCAGTAGCCGAGATGCCCGCGCCCTTGCTGTTTACCGACAATGCGGCGAAAAAGGTGAGGGAATTGATCGAGGAAGAGGGCAATAGCGAACTCAAACTGCGCGTGTTCGTCAGCGGCGGCGGCTGTTCCGGCTTCCAATATGGTTTCACCTTCGACGAAGTCGTGAACGAGGACGACACGGCGATGGAGAAGAACGGCGTCACGCTCCTCATCGACCCGATGAGCTACCAATATCTGGTCGGTGCCGAAATCGACTATCAGGAAAGCCTGGAAGGCGCGCAGTTCGTGATCAAGAATCCGAATGCGGTCAGCACCTGCGGTTGCGGTTCCTCCTTTTCCGCCTAGCTCCAAGAACTAGGCGGCAGGATGCAAAACGGGAGCTTCGGCTCCCGTTTTTGTTTGGGCGAGTGGTGAACTGAGAGCGAGTTAGGCGGGGTAGATCGCACCGAGCACGCGCGGCCCGCGTGCACCAGTGACCTCGGGCAGATTCGCCGTGCGTCCGGCGAGGGCTTGCCGGGCGAGCCAGGCAAAGGCGATCGCTTCGACCCAATCCGGATCGATGCCCAACACCGAGGTGCTGAGGACGCGGCAGCGGCCGAGCCTGCGCCGTAGCCGCCCGATCAAATCGCGGTTATGCGCGCCCCCGCCGCAGACGTAAAGTTCTTTTGCTCCTGGGCAATGAAGGCGCACGGCGTCGGCAATGGAGCGTGCACTTACTTCCGCGAGGGTGGCTTGCACCTCTTGTGCGCCCACTTTTGCCAGCGGAAATCTAGCCAACCAGCCGAAGTTGAACAGATCCCTGCCGCAACTCTTGGGCGGCGGCAGGGTGAAATAGGGCTCCGCCAGCATCGCGGCGAGGAGTTCGCCCTGCGCCGTCCCGCCCGCAGCCCAGTTTCCGCCCGCGTCGTAATCCTTGCCGAGGCGCTGCCTGGTCCAGGCGTCAAGAAGCACATTGCCCGGTCCAGTGTCGAAGCCTGTCACGGGGCCGTGCGGAGGCAAATTGGTGAGGTTGGCGATGCCGCCGATATTCAGGATGACGCGATGCTGCTGCGGCGAGCCGAAGACGCCCGCATGAAATGCCGGCACCAGCGGGGCGCCCTGGCCGCCGGCAGCGACGTCGCGGCTGCGGAAATCCGCGACGACGCGGATTCCAGTGAGTTCCGCCAGCAGTGCCGCATTGCCGATCTGCAGCGTATAGCCGGCATCCGGTCGGTGGCGAATGGTTTGGCCGTGGCAGCCGCAGGCGTGGATGGCGTCGGCGCTCGTGCCCGTCTGCGCGAGCACAGCCGCAACGGCCTGCGCATATAGACGCGCAAGGGCGTTTGCGGCGATTGCGGTGCGTTCCAGCTCGTCTTGCCCCGCTGTTTGCAGCGCGAGCAATTCCGCTTTGAGCGAGGCCGGGAACGGCAAATAGGCGGTGCCGAGGAGTTTCGGGCGCGTCGCGGAAAACTGCACCAGAGCGGCGTCGACGCCGTCTAGGCTGGTGCCGGACATCAAGCCGATGAAGAGCTCGCGCGCCATCGGGGAAATTATGCGCTCGAAGCGCGCAGTGACAGTTGAGGGCGCGTCCGGACTCGCCGTGCCGCCCGCATGACCGCGCCCTACTCGAGCAAAGCCAGGTTGCTGTTCTTCAGCAGCTCGAGTTCCGCCACCAGCGGCTTGGCCACTAGAGCGAACGCCGCCAGTCGGTTGGCAGGAATCGGCAAGGCGGCCGGCAAGGCGACGGTGAGAGGATTGCGCACTTCGTTGTTGACGCGGAACTCGTAGTGCAGGTGCGGTCCCGTGGCCCAGCCCGTCTGACCGACATGTCCAATGATATCGCCTTGGTACACGCGCGCGCCCTTGTGCAGACCGCGGGTGATGCTGCTCAGGTGCGCATAATAGGTGGACAGGCCGCCCTGATGCTTGATCATGACGACGTTGCCGTAGCCGTTTTGCCTGCCTGCGAATTCGACCGTGCCGTCGGCCGTGACCTTGACGTGGGTGCCGACGGGGGCCGCGTAGTCGACTCCCTTGTGCGCCCGCCATTGATGCAGGATAGGATGAAAGCGCATGGCGAAGCCGGAGCTGATGCGCGAGAACTCGAGCGGCGAGCGCAGGAAGGCCTTGCGCAGGTTCTTTCCATCGGGTGCGTAGTAGCCGCCCTTGCCGTCCGTATCCTGGAACCACACGGCGCGGTAGCTTTTGCTCTGATTCACGAATTCGGCCGCGAGCAGTCGACCAGACTTGATCGCGCGGCCGTCGTGGTAGTACATCTCGTAGACGACGGTGAATTTGTCGCCGCGGCGCAGGTCGCGGTGGAAATCGATGTCGCCTCCGAAGACGTCGGCTAGCTGCGTCGCGACGTTGTCGGACAGCCCGGCCGCATCGGTCGCGGCGAAGAGCGAGCTGCGGATCTCGCCGGATTTCATCTGCTGCTGCACCGTGAGCGCGAGCTTTTGCTGCGTCAGCTTGAACTGGCCGTCGGCCTTGTCGAATTCATAGAGGACGTTGCTGTCGGTGATGTAGCGCAGGGCGAGCAGTGTTCCGTTTTCGGTGGTGCGAGCCTGCACCGTCGTGCCCGGGCGCAGCATCTGCAGCGCGCGTCCGGATTTGA
Source organism: uncultured Enterobacteriaceae bacterium (assembly GCA_964565875.1). Lineage (GTDB taxonomy): Bacteria > Pseudomonadota > Gammaproteobacteria > Burkholderiales > SG8-39 > 2-12-FULL-64-23. The sequence continues at coordinate 2,094 of CAZMGP010000008.1, read as the reverse complement.
TCGCGTGCAGGAATGCGCCCGCCTCTTCGTCGTTCACGCCCAGGCGGGTGAGCAGATCGGAAACCGTGTCGCCGCGCGCCATGCGATCTTCGCGCCAGAACACCTGGTTCGCGTCCTCAGCCGGCTGCGCGATGTGCGGAAGTTCGAGGCTCTCGACTACGGTTCGCGTCGGAACGAAGGAATAAACGGTATCGGGCGCCGTCCCGAAGGCCGCAACCATGCCGAAAAAAGGCAGGCTGCACAGGGTGACGATCCAACGTAAGCGGAGTTTAGATTTTCGCCGGCTGCCGAAGTACGTTAAAATTCGTTTTTCGTGATTATTCATTCGGTTGTAAATTTTTGTCCGGCGCAAGTGTAGCACAGCAAAATTGCCGTGTGGCGTCGCCAAATCGGAATTGGAGTGCAATGAAAAGCAATACTGTTGAGGCCGCGCTGCAGGTCATCAAGCGCGGTTGCGGCGAACTGCTGATAGAAGAAGAACTTGCCACTAAGCTTTCGCGCGGAACGCCGTTGCGGGTGAAGACGGGGTTCGACCCGACCGCGCCGGACCTGCATCTGGGCCACACGGTGCTCATCAACAAGATGCGCCAGTTCCAGGAACTGGGACATCACGTCATGTTTCTCATCGGCGACTTCACCGGTCTGATCGGCGACCCCACCGGCAAGAACGTGACGCGACCGCCGCTGACGCGCGAAGACATCGAGGCCAACGCCGTTACTTACAAGGCGCAGGTGTTCAAGATCCTGGACGCGGAGAAGACCGAGGTCTGTTTCAATTCCGAATGGGGCAATGCGCTCGGAGCCGCGGGCATGATCAAGCTCGCGGCGACCTCGACCGTCGCGCGCATGCTCGAGCGCGACGACTTCGGCAAACGCTACCGCGCGAACCAGCCGATCGCCATCCACGAGTTCCTCTATCCGCTGATGCAGGGTTACGACTCGGTGGCGATGCGCGCCGACATCGAACTCGGCGGGACCGACCAGAAGTTCAATCTGCTGGTCGGGCGTGAGCTGCAGAAGCACTACGGCCAGGAGCCGCAGTGCATCCTCACCATGCCGCTGCTCGAAGGGCTGGACGGGGTCAACAAGATGTCGAAGTCGCTCGGCAATTACGTCGGCATCAACGAGAAGCCGGAGGACATCTTCGGCAAGCTGATGTCGATCTCCGACGATCTCATGTGGCGCTACATCGAGCTGTTGTCATTCGAATCGCTCGAGACCGTGGCGAAGTGGAAGCAGGAAGTTGCCGCGGGACGCAATCCGCGCGACATCAAAGTCGGGTTCGCGCAGGAGATCGTGGCGCGCTTTCACGACGCGGTGGCGGCCGAGCGCGCGCTCGCGGATTTCGAAGCGCGCTTTCGCCAAGGTGCGCTGCCGGAGGAGATCCCCGACGCGAATGTCGCGGGCGAGGACGGCGGCGTCCCGCTCGTGCAGGCGCTGAAGCAGGCGCGTCTCACTGCGAGCACTTCGGAAGCGATCCGCATGATCGATCAAGGCGGAGTGCGGCTCGACGGCGAGCGCGTGAGCGATCGCGGCCTCAAGCTCGCGCGCGGAACAGTGGTGGTGGCGCAGGTGGGCAAGCGCAAGTACGCGCGCATCACCGTGGTTTGATCGCTGGTCAACTGCGCTCTACGGAAGTTTTTTGCAGAAAGACTTGACCACATCCGTGGTCACTGTATAATCCCGCCTCTTTGCCGGATGGCTTTCGTCGCCGGTTCGTTCTTTAAAAATTTACAGCCGATAGGTGTGGGTGCTGCGCGGATGGAAGCGTGAGTACTCCGGTGGTGCTTCTGGTGCGAAGGTACTGGGGGTAGCCGGTGGTGTCCTGGGGGGTATTCTGGGGCGCTGCTTTTGCTGCAACGCAACATGCGTAGCTAGCGAAGCCGGGTACGACTCGATGAAATATCGCAGTACTCACACTCAAGTAATAAGTCAGTGACCTAGGAAATCCCTTTTGGGGGAGACCTTAGTCGAAGACTTTGAGTGAGTGAGGTAGAGCGGGTAAAACCGCTTTACGAACAATCGCTTAGGCGATTAAGGATTGAACTGAAGAGTTTGATCCTGGCTCAGATTGAACGCTGGCGGCATGCCTTA
>CAZMGP010000007.1:0-113092 GCA_964565875.1 uncultured Enterobacteriaceae bacterium | reverse complement strand
ATATGCTGGCGCAGGCTACAGCAGTCTCAGACTTCATTTTGAAACCGGTTCTAAGGATGCAGAGTGCATGAACGCATATACCGCGCAGCGTATGTTTGCTCTGGGCTTGCGCAATAGATGACGTGCGCAAGGTCTGATTGTTCTAAGCGTTAGTCATCGTGGTGTTTAGGCTGATCCGAACCATTCGCGAAGCTCGCGACGATGCTGCGGCGGCGATTACTCGGCCCAAGTTCTTGACATCAATGCAATTGCTTGACCGCCTTCCGCCACTGACGCAAGAGGTGGTCGCCTTCGGCATTGAACGCGAGCTAATGGAAAAGCTCGCCACGACGTGCCGCAGCGAACTCCCGGCAAATTGCAGGGGGGATAGCGACTACTTGGGATTCTTAACCCCGAAGGGATTGAAGGCGTTGGCGGAGAGCTATTTTTCCTCGGCTCGCGCCACATTACCCAAAGTCAGCGGTGCCCCCGAAGCGGTTGCCGCAGTTGCCGCTTTGGAACTCACCGGATATTACTTGCTCGCCCGATCTTGGCAGGATCTGGAGCGTCCAATAGATATCAACGCACCCGGGCTCGGGGCGCAGATGATAGGGTTTAATATGGAACGTCAGATCGGTGCTTTTCTAAGGAAGTATGGGCGTGCTGTCCCTCGGTCGTGCTGACAGCCATCGCCGCGATGAATCGCAGGTCCTAGCACCGAGGTATATCGGAAGTATTGCCGCAGACGGTCTGGCTTCGGACAACGGCCGGAAACCTACTGACTCGGCGGGGACCAGTACCGGCGGAACGGTCCGGTATTCGACCAGATACGGCGGCGGGACCATCCAAGCTCGGCAAGGGCCAGCCCCAGCGCCTGGGGCGTGGCGCGGTGCGCCCTGACAAGATCGTCCATCGTGAAGCCGTTGGGCGGCCTCGTGTCGGGCGGCAAGGTGTTAAGCCACGCAGTAATGCGCGCGCGCAGTGCAGCGCGGGGGTCCACGTACTTGGCCGCTAGTTCCGCCTCGCGCTGGGCACGGCGGTCCGCATTTCGGCGCCTCAACGCTGCTATGTACGGATCTAAACACATGATTTCGTGCCTCATAAGGTTCATGCGACTTTAAGCTTGCTCCAAACCCGAAGTGTGGGGATAAGGTCGGGTCGCCCTGGGGACGCCAATCTATTCCGTTGGTTAAGCGCGTGTCGCTATGGCACAGTACCTGCGTCATGGCGGCATTTGTTCGGTCGCCTCCCCAGAATTGGGTAGGGGCCAAAACCCAGAACAAGTCTGTGAATTTGTGCTAATCTCGCCCGCGGCAAATCGGGGACGCACGCGGCTGAGCACGGCTTCCCGATCCGGTGCAGCCCGAGAACTACTTTTATAAGCGCACCCTGCCCTAGGTCTTATAGATTGAAAGCATGAAGGGTATTTCGAATCGGTTACTGATCACCGGGGGCACAGGCTTCCTGGGCGGCGCGCTTCTCGCGTCGCTCGTCTCGCGGCCGCGTTGGCCTAGCGTGCTGCTGCTCGTTCGCGCCGGCAGTCCAGAGATCGGGCGCAATCGGGTCGTGGAAACCCTGCGCCAGTTCGGCGTCGCCGAGGACATGTGCGCGCGCGTCCGACCGGAGCAGATCATCTGTGGCGATCTGTGCAGCGTAGCCTCATTCGCGGCGGACCCGCGGCTGCGCCAGGTGTCGGCAGTGGTCAATTGCGCAGCGCTCGCCGGCTTCGGCAAGCCGCGCACGCTCTGGCCCACCAATGTCGACGGCACGGTGGAGTTCGCGCGGCTCCTGCAGAACGTGGCGCCGCTCGAACGCTTCATCCACATCGGTACCGCCATGGCCTGCGGCTTGCCGGCACCGAAGCACGTATTCGAAGATTACGAGGCGAGCGGCGACGCCAAGCACTTGGTCACTTACACCGAATCCAAGATTGAGTGCGAGCGGCGGCTGCGTAGCGAATTGCCCAAGCTGCCACTGGTGGTGGCAAGGCCATCGATCATCGTCGGGCACACGCAGCTGGGATGCCGGCCTTCGCCCAGCATTTTCTGGGTGTTCAGGATGGCGCGTGCGCTGGGCCGTTTCACCTGCTCGGCGGAGGACAGGATCGATGTGGTGCCCGCGGATTACTGCGCCGAGGCGATCGTTCATCTGCTCGAGCAGCCGCGGCTTGCCTACGACCGCTACCATATCTCGGCCGGGCTGGAGCAGTGCTGCACCTTCCGCGAAGTCGACGCCGCCATCGCCGCCGGGCTGGGGCGAGCGCCGTTGGACGATTATCAGCAGGTGGACTATGAAACCATCGCTGCCGAACAGGATCGATTCGAGGATCTGTTCGGGCCGTGCATCGTCCCGATCATGCTGCGCGCGATCGAGCTCTACGGCGCCTATGCCGCGCTCGACATGACATTTGACAATAGCCGGCTCCTGGCCGCGGGCGTGCCGCCGCCGCCGCGCTTCTCCGACTATGCGGGACTGTGCGCGCAGACCGCGGAGGGCGCGACCATCGCCGAACAGATGCAGTACGACTTCAAGGGCATCAGCACGCGTGCCGCGCATGCCCTCGCGGCGATGATCCGGCCGAAGGCTTCGCGCGCCGCAGTCGCATGAGCGGACGCGCAGCACAGCTCTTTCCGCCACATGTTCGGAGCACTAGCATAACAATGAGCACTCTTGCCGCTGTACAGAGAATCATGGGAGAGGAACTCGAGCTTCCGCCCGAGAAGCTCGATCCACAGCGATCGCTGGAGGATGTCGGCTTCGATTCGCTCGGGGTCCTGGAAGTCATGTTCAAGCTGGAAGACAATTTCGGCATCAAAATGCCGGACGAACGCGTGCCCATCCGCACGGTCCAGGACATCGTCGACATCGTCGACCGCCTCGTGCAGGAGCGCGACGGCGCCAAGGCATAGCGCCGCATCTTGAAACCGCGCCGAGTCGCCGTTACGGGCCTCGGGGTGCAAAGCCCCGTAGGTTGCGGTAGTCAGCCATTCTTCGAGGCGCTGCTCGCCGGGCGCTCGGGCATACGTCGACTTTCTGCGGCATTCGCCGATCGGCTCACGGCCAGGATCGGCGGCGAAGTCGAGTTCGATTCCAGCCGCTTTTCCAAGCCGAAGCTCGCGCTGCTCGATCGCTTCAGCCAATTCGCGCTGTGCGCGGCGCAAGAAGCCGTCAGCGATTCGGGCGTGGCGTTCGATGAGCGCTTGCAGGAACGCTGCGGCGTCTACCTCGGCACCGGCATGGGCGGGGCGCTCACGCTCGAAGCCGGCTACGAGGATCTGTACCTGCAGGGCAAGGACCGGCTGCCGCCTTACACGGTGCTGCGCACCATGCACAACGCCGCGGCCGCCCACATCTCCATCGATTTCGGCTTGCGCGGCCCGACCTGCACTTATTCGACCGCCTGCGCCTCTTCTGCCATCGCCATCGGCGAAGCCTATCGCGCCATCCGTCACGGCTACGCCGACGCAGCCATCGCCGGCGGTGCGGAATCGCTGCTGACGCTGGGGGTACTGCGCGCCTGGGAAGCGCTGCGCACTCTTGCAACGGAAGACGCCGACGACCCAGGCTCGTCCTGTCGACCTTTTTCCAAGGATCGCACCGGCCTCGTCCTGGGGGAAGGCGCGGGCATGGTGGTGCTCGAAGACTTGGAGCAGGCGCGCGCGCGCGGGGCGCGCATCTATGCCGAGCTCGCGGGCTATGGCGCGGCGAGCGATGCTTCCCACCTCGCCAAGCCGGAGATTGGCGGTCAAGTGCGCGCCATGCGGCTCGCGCTCGCCGACGCGGGAATGGCGCCGGATGCGATCGATTACGTCAACGCCCACGGCACCGCGACGCTCGCCGGCGATGTGGTCGAAACCAGCGCGATCAAACAAGCGTTCGGTGCACACGCACGAGCGCTCGCGGTCAGTTCCACCAAATCGATGCACGGGCACCTCATGGGCGCGGCCGGAGCAGTGGAATTCGCGGTCGCGGTGCTGGCGGTCGCGCGCGGCGCGATACCGCCTACGGCGAACTTGCGCGTGCCCGACGCTGATTGCGACCTGGACTACGTGCCCAAAACCGGTCGCGACGGGGCGCGCGTGCGGGCGGCGATGTCGAATTCCTTCGCCTTCGGCGGCAGCAACGCCGTGCTGATCGCCCGCGCGCCTGCCGACTGAGCCGCGGCAGCGCGCCTAGTTTCCGCGCGTTCCCACCACCTCGATTTCGACGCGGCGGTCGGGTTGCAGGCAGCGGATGAGTTTCGTCGTCTTCTTTCGGCCTTTGCATTGCCCGGATTTGGTTATCGGCTGGGCCTTGCCTTTGCCCTCGGCCTTGATGCGCTCGGCCGGGACACCCTTGCTCGCGAGATAGGCCTTCACCGACTCGGCTCGCCGCTGCGACAGCTTCAGGTTGTAGCTATCGCTGCCGATCCGGTCGGTGTGCCCGGTGACGATGACGACTTCGATGTCGACCGGCTTGAGCGATGCGACCAACTCGCCGAGCTTCGATTTGCCCTCCGGCCGCAGGACCGCCTTGTCGAAGTCGAACAAGGTTTCGGCAGACAGCGTCATCTTCTTCGACACCGGCTTGGGTGTAGCGGCGGGGGCAGGGGGGGCGGTGCGCGGCGCAGGCGTGACCGCCGCAGCGGGCGCAGCCTTCTTCGGCAGCAGCTCGGGATCGCATTCCTGGGTCGCCATCGCCGGCGTCCAGTAGCCGGTACGCCAGCATAACCCGGCTCCGCTTCTGACCGGCGCGCCACGCTGGTCGGCGAGATAGCCTGAGACTTGAGCCATGGCGCCCTCGCTGAGGCACGCGATCACGAGCACGAGCGCGAGGCGCACGGCGCAGTTCCGCTTCGTTCCTTTGAACATGATTCCTCCTCAGCGTCGTTCTTCCATGCTTCGCTCTACGATCAGCCGATGCGCGACCGAGCTTGCGGTCAACGACTGACGCCGAATGTACGCAAACTTGGTCACGTCGCGAGAGGCAAAGTTCCCACGCTTTTCGTGCCGCTGGCCGCTCTCGCGATGGGGATTCGCGACCAGCTCCTCGCCGGCGCAGTCCCTCTGCGGTGTTCCCCTGAGCAAGGAAATTTGTCCGGCCGGGCACTGTCTACAGGAGTCAGGTCGAATTCGCGTAGTTGCATGGTTTTCTGTCGAGCGAGCGGGGCCCGCCGGGGGCTGGAGCGGCCCTACGGGCTTAAGTTGGATTTAAGTTTCCCTCCCTAGCATGCGCACATCGACGTTCCCCATTCACGGAGGAAAGGAGTCAAGACATGAAACAAAGAGCACTGCACCTGGCCGCGATGGCCGCACTCATTCCGGCGCTTCTTGCGGGATGCAACTCGGGGGTCGCCGCGAGCATCACCAATCTGGCGAAGGCGGAACCGCCTAGCGCTACAGCCGGCTTCGCCCAGCCCGCAGCGAGCGCCTTGCCCGACTTCAGCGACCTGGTCGCGCGCGTCGGGCCGGCCGTGGTCAACATCAGCACCACCCAAGTGGTGAACGCGGAGGCGAGCGCGCCGCAACTCGACCAGAACGATCCATTCTTCGAATTCTTCAAGCACTTCCAGGTTCCGATGCCGCAGCAGGGACCGGTCTACGGCATCGGCTCGGGATTCATCATCAGTCCGGACGGCTATATCCTCACCAACGCCCACGTAGTGAAGGGCGCGACTGACGTCGACGTGAAGCTGACCGACCGGCGCGAATTCAAGGCCAAGGTCGTCGGCACCGATCCGCGCACCGACGTTGCGCTGCTCAAAGTCGACGCGAGCGGGCTGCCTACGCTGCAGATGGGCGACCCAGCCAAGGTGAAGGTCGGCCAATGGGTGGTCGCGGTCGGCTCGCCCTTCGGCTTCGAGAACTCGGTCACGGCCGGAATCGTTTCCGGCAAATCGCGTGCGCTCCCCGGCGACAGCTACGTTCCCTTCATCCAAACCGACGTCGCGGTGAATCCGGGCAATTCGGGCGGGCCGCTGTTCAACACGGAAGGGCAAGTCGTCGGCATCAATTCCCAGATCTACAGCCGCACCGGCGGCTTCATGGGGCTGTCCTTCGCGATTCCGATCGACGTTGTCATGAACGTGAAGGACCAACTGCTGCATTACGGCAAGGCGAGCCACGGCCGGCTGGGCGTGGCGATTCAGGAAGTGAATCAGGACCTGGCGCAATCCTTCGGCTTGAAGAAACCGAGCGGCGCGCTGGTCGCATCGGTCGAGCCGGACAGCCCGGCAGCGAAGGCGGGCGTGAAGACGGGGGATGTCATCCTCGGTTTCAACGGCAAGGATGTCGACTCCTCCTCCCAGCTGCCGCTGCTCGTGGGCAGCATGAAGCCTGGTGAAAAGGCGAACATGCGCATCTGGCGCGACGGTGGAGAACGGAACTTGAGCGTCACCGTGGGCGCCATGCCTGCCGCGGTGGTCGCTGCGAACGACGCCGGCGCCGCGCCTTCGGGCAGGCTGGGCGTGGCGGTGCGCAGCCTGACGCCGGAAGAGCGCCAAGCCTTGCACGAGCAGGGCGGGGTCGTGGTCGAGCAGGCGAGCGGCGCCGCGGCGCGCGCCGGCATCCAGCCGGGGGACGTGATTCTCGCCGTAAATAACGAGCACGTGAGCGGTGCGGACCAACTGCGCCGCCTGTTGGAAAAATCCGGCAAGCGCGTCGCGCTATTGGTGCAGCGGGCAGACTCGAGGATCTACGTTCCTGTCGACCTTGGTTGAATGGACGAGCACGGGCGGCGTGCTGTGCTCCGCCCGTTTCGAAGACCCGCAAGCGTATTCGTCGCGGGCCATGTTGGAACGAGGGGAACGCCCCGCAGGAAATGCCCTTGGGGCAGCTCTCCTCGTATTATTGCAGTCGTTTAGCAGTAGGAGGCAGCAGATGAACACCAAAACCATCTTTGGCGTCATGGCACTCGGCGTGGCGCTTCCCGTTTTCGCGGCCACGCAACATGTACCGCTGCCCAAGCCCAAAACAGAGGGCGAGGTCACGTATCTCAGCGGAGGCATCGGCCACCTGGAGGCGCAGGCGATGCGGCGGGCGGCGAAGAATTATCCCTTGAGCATGATCTTCTCGGCAGGCAAGCGCGGCGAATATATCGCGGATGTCCATGTCGACATCAAAGACAAATTGGGCAAGACGGTGCTCGACACCATTTCCAATGGCCCGATCATGCTCACCAAGCTGCCGGCGGGTGACTACCAGGTGACGGCCGAGTACGCCGGCAAAACCCTGAGGCGCGAAGCCAAGCTATCGGGCAAAGGCGACGTGCAGGAGGCGTTCAACTGGCCTCAGACCTAAAGCGCTCGCCGCGCGCCGTCGCGGCAACGCCTTGGCCGCAGCCGTTGGCGCCGGCTGCGGCGCCTTTGCCGCAATAATGTTTCCCTTCCTTCCTCCTGTCACCCGGGGGCTGATCTACGCCAACGTGGGGATGTTCGTCGCCGAAATGCTGCTCGGCGACGCGGTGACGTTCAGTCTCGCACTGTGGCCGTTGCGCTCCGGACCGTTCGGCGGCGCCGGCACATTCGAGCCGTGGCAGCTCATCAGCTACAGCTTTCTGCACGGCGGGATCGCCCATTTGTTCTTCAACATGTTCGCCCTGTACATGTTCGGCGGCGAACTCGAGCGGCTTTGGGGCGGCAGGCGATTCATCCACCTCTATGCCGCGAGCGTCGTCAGCGCCGCCGTGGCGCAGCTCGCGGTGTCGAGCTTCGCCGCGCTCGCGCCTTATCCCACCATCGGCGCTTCGGGTGGGGTGTTTGGCCTGCTGCTTGCTTTCGCCATCTACTTTCCGCGGCGCACGATCGTGCTATTGATTCCGCCGGTGCCGATGCCCGCGTGGCTGTTCGTGACGCTCTACGGGGCGCTCGAGCTCTATTTAGGCGTCACCGGCACCGCAGCCGGCGTCGCCCATTTCGCCCATTTGGGCGGTATGCTCGGCGCCTGGTTGATGATCCAATACTGGCGCGGTCGACCGCCGTTCATCCGGCTCTGAGCCGCGAGCTTGCCGCTACGGCCGGGAAGAGCACAGGCGCCGCCGAACGATTCGAAGATTGAGGGGGGGACGATGTACCAGACGAGCAAGACTTTCATCCGCGACCTGTGGGCGCTCAGCCGTCCCTACTGGTTCTCCGAGGAACGCTGGCTCGCGCGCGGGCTGCTCGCCGTCGTCGTCGCACTCAACCTGGCTCTGGTCTATGTCAACGTGCTCATCAACGAGTGGAACAACGATTTCTACAACACGCTGCAGAGCATGGACAAGGCGGGTTTCTTTCACCAATTGCTGCGTTTTTCCGGCTTCGCGGCAGCCTACATCGTCATTGCGGTGTACCAGCTCTATCTCACCCAGATGCTGCAGATGCGCTGGCGCCGCTGGCTTACCGGGCGCTATCTCGGCGACTGGATCGGCGAGCGTGTCTACTATCGCCTGCAACTCACCGACCGCGGCACCGACAACCCAGACCAGCGTATCGCCGACGATCTTTCGGGCTTCTGCGAACGCACGCTCACGCTCACGCTGGGACTGCTCTCGGCCGTGGTGACGCTCGTCTCTTTCGTTTCTATTCTGTGGGGGCTATCCGGCAGCTTGAGCTTTGCCTTCAACGGCACGCAGATCGCGATCCCGGGCTACATGGTGTGGGTTGCGCTTGCCTATGCCGTCTGCGGCACGGCATTGATCCACTTCATCGGCCGGCCGCTGATCGGGCTCAATTTCACCCAGCAGAAGTTCGAGGCGAATTTCCGCTTTTCGCTGGTGCGCGTTCGCGAGAACACCGAGGCGATCGCGCTGTATGCGGGCGAAGAAAGCGAAATCCGCCGCCTCATGCGCTGCTTCGGCGACGTGGTCGCGAACTGGTGGGCGATCATGAAACGGCAGAAGACGCTCACCTGGTTTCGCGCTGGCTACAACCAGGTCGCCATCATCTTTCCATTCGTGGTCGCGGCGCCGCGCTACTTCGCCGGCAGCATCCAGCTCGGCGGACTGATGCAGACGGCATCGGCCTTCGGCCAAGTGCAGGATGCGCTGTCCTGGTTCGTCAATGCCTATACCCAGCTCGCGGAGTGGAAAGCCACCGTCGACCGCCTGACCAGCTTTCGCGACGCGACGCAACGTGCGCAGGAAGCCGCACAGACGACAGAAGGCGTTCGTCTCGCCGCCCACGACGGCGCCGACGTCGTGGCCGAGGATGTGAGCATCGACTTGCCTGGCGGGAAGGCATTGCTCGCGCCGCTCACGCTCGATTTTCCGCGCGGTGAACGCGTGCTGCTCACCGGGCCCTCGGGCTCGGGAAAGAGTACGCTGTTTCGCGCGCTAGCCGGTATCTGGCCCTTCGGCCGCGGGCGGGTGCTGATCCCCAGCGGCGCGCGCGTCTTGTTCCTGCCGCAAAAGCCTTACTTGACCATAGGCAGCTTACGCGAGCAGCTGTGCTACCCGGCTGCGGCAGACGCCTTCAAGGACGAGGAACTGCGTGCGGCACTCGAAGCCTGCGGCCTGCCGCAGTTCCTCGGGCGCCTGGACGAGGAGCAGCACTGGGCGCAGCAGCTCTCGGGCGGAGAACAGCAGCGCATCGCATTTGCGCGCGCACTGCTGCAAAAGCCCGACTGGCTGTTCATGGATGAGGCGACCTCGGCGCTGGACGAAGCGAGCGAAGCGCGGCTGTACCGGCTGCTGCTGGCGGAACTGCCGCAGACGGCCGTGGTGTCCATCGGCCACCGTGCGAGCCTCGGTCGATTTCATCGCCGCCGGCTGGAAATCGGCGCGGATGCGGCGGGCGGGCGCAGGCTCGCTTGGGCCGGGGAGCCAGCTTAGATGCGCGGGCGCGCCGCGCCCGCCTAATGACAGACGAGGACCGGGATCTTCGAGCGGGCGAGGACCTTGGTCGTCGCCGCATCGAGACCTGTGCCGAGAAGATGATGGCGTTCGTGCGAGGGCATGCAGATGAGATCGCAGCCCTCGCGCTCGGCGGCGGCGACGATGGCCTCCGCGGGGGAACTGCTCGATACGGTTTGCGCCGTATATCCCACTCCCGCATCGTCCGCCGCTTGCTCGAGGGGGGCGAGCAGACGCTGCGACAATTCGCGTTCTTCTTCGTCGTGCTGCTGCATCCACTCGACGCCGCCCCACATGAGATCGCCGTAGAGGCGCAGCGGGAAGGGTTCGGTCGCTCTGAAGCCGACGATGCTGGCGCCGGTGGCTCGGGCCAGATCGATCGCGTTTTGCACGGTGCGCTGCGAAACCGACGAACCGTTGCTGGTAACCAAAATCTTGTGGATCATGCCGCAACCTCTTTGCGCATGTTGCCTGCCGCGGCGGCGGCCGCAATCCGCATCAACATCGCTCATGCTGTCCGTTCGACAAAAGCGCGCGGGGCGAGTTTCAATCTGCCGGCATCAGTACAGCTAGATCATAATGTGATATATCGGCCCAAACGCGGAATGCACTGGGCTTGGTCGCGCCGCTTCTTCCCGGAGACAGGCGCAGGATAGCCGCCGCGTCGCGCCTGTAGTCCTAAGTACGTAGAACTTCGCCATTCCCCTTGGGTCGAAGGTCTACCTTGAGCACTTTTCCCTGGGGAGCGCCGACGCGCCAGATGCTGAACCGGCCAGGCCGCAATGAATTCCATGGTTGTAGGTGTCGGATTGCGGCTTGGTGGAAACGCGCGTCAGATCTACCAAAGCGATGAATCCCGGGCCGGCGCGCAACCGTCTTCTTCACATCCCTAGCGTCACGGAGGTCATTATGGCAATAACAGCAATGGCAAAAACCGGCGAGCAGCACCGCGGCAAACACCAACAGGTCACTTGGGAAGGCATTCAAGAACCGGGAACCTATGTCGACATTACGACGGGCGATCTTTATCGCATTCCCCACGAGGCGCTCCTCAAGGGGTCGTCGCCGCTGATCCGCAAGGAGAGCATGGAGTCGTCGCTGTTCCTGAAAGTAAGCGACAATCCGTACGTCACCAACATCGAGGCGCGCATGGTGTGCGCCGAAAATAACGTGCAGCCGAATTTCTAACCCTTAACGACCTCGGACAAGAGGAGGCCCGCCTTGGCGGGCCTTTTTCTTTGGCGCACCGGGAAATCCTGCGCCAGGTGCCCCGGGAATAGACCGCGTTTGACTCAAATCAAAGGCGCCGCCACCGTCCCGGGCAAAATTCAAAACCGGAAACCGTAGTTCGGCGGCGGATCAATCCGACAGCGGTACAGCGACGGCGGGCGACGCGCGCACTGCCGAGGGGCGCCGGGCATGCGCCCTGGCGCCCACGAGGAGCGGGGGCCCCTCGACACCATACGATGATCGATGAATCCGGCTTGAAGCCGGAAAGGAAGCGCAGGTGGCGAGCGAAGCCAGACTGATGCAGGGCAACCAAGCCATCGCGGAAGGCGCGATCTATGCGGGCGCCAATTTCTACGCGGGCTACCCGATCACACCGTCTTCGGAAATCGCCGAAGAGTGTTCGCTGCGCTTGCCCAAGCTGGGCGGCGTTTATCTCCAGATGGAAGACGAACTGGCGTCGATGGCCGCAATCGTCGGGGCCTCGCTCGCCGGTGCGAAAGCATTCACGGCGACGAGCGGCCCCGGCTTCTCGCTCATGCAGGAGAACCTGGGGCTTGCCGTCATGGGCGAGGTACCGTGCGTGATCGTGAACGTGCAGCGCGCGGGGCCGAGCACCGGGCTCGCGACCAAGCCGGCGCAGTCGGACATCATGCAGGTGCGCTGGGGGCGCCACGGCGACCAGTCGCTGATCGCGCTGTGCCCGGCGAGCGTAGGCGAGTGCTTCACCCTCGCCGTGCAAGCCTTCAATTTCGCCGAACGCTATCGCGTGCCGGTAGTGTTGATGCCGGACGAGATCATAGGGCATATGCGCGAGAACGTCAGTCTGCCGGCACCGGGCGAACTCGAAATCGTGCGGCGCAAGGCGCCGACCTGCGCGCCCGAGGACTATCTCCCCTTTGCCGCCGATGCCGACGGCATCGCGCCTCTCGCAGCCTACGGAGGGGACTACGTCTTCCACGTAACCAGCTCCATGCACGGCCCGGAAGGCTACAGCAACAACGATCCGGCCAATGCGAGTTGGCGCGTGCGCCAACTGCACGACAAGATCGCGCGCCACCGTAACGACATCGTGCTGACGAAATCGTTCTACACCGAAGACATGGACGTGCTGCTCGTGACCTTGGGCGCGACGACGCGCGCGGGAAGGGCCGCGGCGCTGGAAGCGCGCGAGCGCGGCGTCAAAGCGGGCGTGCTGCAATTGCAGACCATCTGGCCGTTTCCCGACAAGGAGGTGGCGGCACTCGGACGCGGGGCGCGGATGGTGGTCGTGCCGGAGATGAATTATGGCGGCCAGCTCGCCGGCGAGGTGCGCAAGGCCCTAGGTGCGGAAATGGAAGTGCGGCGCGTCAATAAATTCAACGGCGGCATCATCACCCCGCAAGACATCCTCGACGTCATGCTCGCGCCGGCGGCGCTGGCCGCGGAGGGAATCTAGCCATGTCGCACGCGACCGGAAATCAGTACCTGAAGGAAGGCGTGCTGCCGCACATGTGGTGCGCGGGCTGCGGCATCGGCACCATGCTCGGTGCGATGCTGCGCGCTTTCGAAGAACTCGGCTTCTCCCGCAAGGACACCGTGGTCGTCACCGGCATCGGCTGCACGGGCAAGCTCGACGACTACCTCGTCACCAATGCACTGCACACCACGCACGGCCGCGCACTGGCGTTCGCCACCGGAATCAAGGCGTTCAATCCCAAGCTGCACGTGGTGGTGGTGATGGGCGACGGCGACAGTGTGACGATCGGCGGCAACCACTTCATCCATGCTGCGCGGCGCAACATCGATCTCACGGCGATCGTCCTCAACAATCTCAATTACGGCATGACCGGAGGCCAGGTTTCTGGAACGACGCCGGGCGAGAGCTACACCAGCACCACCGCTTACGGCAACCCGGAGCGGGAGTTCGATATCTGCGCGCTGGCGCAGACGGCGGGAGCGAACTATGTCGCGCGCGCCACGGCCTACCACGGCTGGGAGCTGAAGGAGAGCATCAAGGAAGCGCTCGGCCGAAAAGGCTTTTCGCTGGTCGAGGTGATCAGTCCCTGCCCGACGCATTTCGGCAGGCGCAACGAAATGAAGGAGACCGCCGACATGATGCTCTCTTTGCGCGATCGCGCAGTGCCGCTGGAAAGCTGGGTGGGCCTATCCGAAGCCGAGCGGCGCAAGCACTTTCCCATCGGCAAGCTGGTCGACCGCGGCGAGCCCGGCTTCAACGAGCGCTATGCCAAGGTGCAGGCGCGCGCGCGCAAGGCGGGGAGCGCGGTTTGATGGCCGTTCGCTCGACGCACCGGGAAGTCGTGCTTGCCGGTTCGGGCGGCCAAGGGCTGATCCTTTCGGCCATGCTGCTCGCAGAGGCGGCGATCTTGGAGGGCCGGAACGTAGTCCAGACCCAGTCCTACGGCATCGCCAGCCGCGGCGGACTCTCGCTTGCGGAGGTCATCGTCGACGAGGAAGAGATCATCTTTCAGCAAGTGCGCAAGCCCGATTGCGTGCTGGCGCTGACGGAGGAGGCGGCGAGGAAATACGAGGCGTGGGCGGCGCGCGGCGTGCCCGTCCTTTACGACAGCACCCTCGCCGCGGCCCGCAGCGGAGCGAATTTCCACGGCCATGCCTTCACCGAGATCGCGAACGATCTGGGCAATGTGGCGAGCGTGAACATTCTCGCGCTCGGCGCGGTCGCGGCGCAAATCGGCGTAGTGCAAATCGCAAGCCTCGAGAAACTGATCCGCAAGCGCTTTGCCGGCGCTGCGGCCGAGCGCAATCTCCAACTGCTCGCCGCGGGCGCGCGGCTAGCGGTGCACTGAGCGCGCGTCGGACGGAAAAGGAGCTTGAGCGGTGGATAGCGTGGTTGAGACGAAGCGAGCGCCTTGCCAGGAAGCCTGTCCCGCGGGCGTCGACGTGCCGCGCTACGTGCGCCACGTCAGGGAAGGAAACTTTGGCGCGGCGCTCGCCGTGGTGCGCGAGCGCATTCCCTTCCCGTTGGTGTGCGGCTACGCCTGCTTTCATCCCTGCGAGGCGAAATGTGGGCGCAATCAATACGACGCGCCGGTCGCGATTCGCATGCTGAAGCGCGTCGCCGCGGAGCGTGGCGCGAAAGAGCAGCGCCTGCCCGAGCGGCGCGCGGCGAGCGGAAAATCCGTAGCGGTCGTCGGCTCCGGGCCTTGCGGCCTCACCGCGGCTTATTACCTCGCGCTCGCCGGGCATGCGGTGACGGTGTTCGAAGCCCTCGAGCGCGCAGGCGGCATGCTGCGCTTCGGCATTCCCGCCTACCGGCTGCCGGATAAAGTTGTCGATGCCGACATCGGCTTCATCGAGCAGTGCGGCGTGAAGATTCGCACCGGCGCATGCGTTGCTTCGGCCGAGGCACTGCTGGACGAAGCTTACGATGCCGTGCTGCTTGCCTCCGGCGCGTGGCGCTCAGTGAAGCTCGGCATCGCGGGCGAGGACGCGCCGCACGTGCTGGACGGTTTGGAGTTTCTCAAACAGGTCAATGCCGGCGCTGCGCCCAAGCTCGGCCGCCGCGTGGCGGTGATCGGCGGGGGCAATACGGCGATCGACGCGGCGCGCGTCTGCCGCCGCTTCGGCGCGGAAGTGGTGCAGCTCTACCGCCGCAGCAAGGCGGAAATGCCGGCAGCCGCGGAAGAAGTCGCAGCGGCGCTCGAGGAAGGCGTGAAGATCGAATACCTGTGCGCGCCAGTGCGCGTGGGCGAGGGCGTGCTCACCTGCATCCGCATGGCGCTCGGAGCGGCGGATGCGAGCGGCCGGGCGCGACCGATGCCCGTTGCAGGCAGTGAATGGCAGCTTGCGGCGACGAGCGTCATCGTCGCCATCGGCCAGGAGGTCGACGTGCCCGGAAGCGGCGTGGCGCGGGCGGCGCAGGGCAGGATCGCGGTCGATGCGACTACCCTGGCCACCTCCATCGACGGCGTGTTCGCGGGCGGCGACGCCGTGCTGGGTCCGGCGTCCGTCATCGACGCCGTCGCTCAGGGCAGAAGGGCGAGCGTGGCGATCGACCGCTTCCTCGGCGGGAACGGAGCAATCGGCGCGAGCGAGCGCCCGGCGCAAGGGACGATTCCCCAAGCCCTACCGCGCGGGACGGGGAAGAACGCCTATCGCAACATCGCCCTCAAGCGCCGGCTGCAGGGCTTCGATGTGGTGGAAAAGCCCTACGATGCACGCACGGCGAGGAGCGAAGCGGAGCGCTGCCTCTCCTGCGATCTGCGCCATTTCGACGTTCAGGTGGATGCCGCGCTATGCAAGGACTGCGGCTATTGCCGTGAAGTCTGCGCGCTCGGCGTGTTCGAACGCGCCGAGCGCTTCAACGCGAATGGCTACCGTCCGGCGCTCGCCGAACGCAGCGAGCGCTGCATCGGCTGCCTGCGCTGCCTGTATATCTGCCCGGATTTCGCGATCAGCGTCAGCGATCGTTGCGCCTCCTAAAGGGGCTCAGCCACCGGGCGCGAGACCGCGCCCATTCGCTTCAGAGCTGCGACTCGATCCCGGGATCGCCTGGATGCTCTTCGTTCGGTTGATAGGGGGACGGCAGCTGCGCCAACGCCGCTTCCACCCAGGCGACATGCGCCACTTCTTCGCGCGCCAATTCGCCCGCCAGTTCGCGTACCTCGCCGTCGCGTGACTCGGCGCGCACGTGCTCGAAGAAGGCTTTGCCGCGCTCTTCGGCAAGGAGCGCGATGTGCAGCGCCATGCGTGGGGTCATCATGCTATAGATGAAGGCGTGCGCCTCGGGTACCGGTGCCCCGCACTCCAGCCAGGCGAACTCATCGGCAGCGAGCCGCGGAATCTTCAGCCCAGCGCTTTTCTTCGCCAATTCGCTGACGTGCTCCGCTTCGGAGTCGGCCAAGCGCTCGAACACTCGGGCAACGCCCTCGTCGCCGTAGTCGGCCATGTAATCCGCCAGTTCACGATAGCGTGCCTGCGCTTCGCGTTCGATGGCGAAGGCGTGCGCGTAAAGGGACCCCAGGGCGTCGATATGCCTGCGCGTGCGCCGTTTCGCAGTCACCTTTTCGCGTTGTCTGAAATGCGCGCCGGGGCGCGTCCTGCGTGCATCTAACGGATCGATCGCTGCCATTTAACAAGCTCTCCTATGTCGGGTGCATAACTCGCGGCCTGCGCACGGCCGCGTCGCTGCAAGGCGCCGCGCGGCGACCATCAAGCCGCTTTCTTCTTGTTCTCTTTATTGACGCTTTCCGTTGCCGCGCTGAAATTCGCGACGGCAAGTTCCGTCGCCTGCTTCGATATGCGGTTCAAGCTGTCGTAGGCGGAACTTGCAGCGGCGAACGCCGATTTCACCGCAGCCGTCGCCGCTTCCGAGCCGGCGGGCGCGTTCTTCGACAAGGTGTCGAGGAAGCTGGTCACGCGCCTGGTCATATCGCTCGCCTGCGTCTCCATCAGCTTCGAGAATTCACCTTGTGCCTGGGTCGCGACCTCGTAGCAGTTACGCGAATAGGCGACCGACTTTTCGAGGGAAGGGCGACTGAGCGCGGTGTTCAGGTTGATGAATTCCTGCACGTCGCGCGCGTGCAGCAATGAACCGCCGTGTTCCACCATGTCTTCGATCGCGCTCTTGCCGGTGTTGAATCCCAGCGCAGATAGGCGCTGCATTTCGGAGAATTGGATCTGTGCGATTCCGATCATCGTTTCGGCTAGCGCCTTGTTGCTTGCGACGAATTGGTCCGTGATGAGGTACATGGTGGTTCTCCGTGAAGTGGCTGACTGGCCGAAAGGCGATGTTCCCTTCAGGCCGCTGTTCGGTCGGAATGCAAATGGCGCGTTACAGCGCCTGCCAGGAGCGGGCGTGCATGCCGACGCCGGTTGCGTGCAGGCGGGCAAGCAGAGGTGCGCCGGCAAATCGCCGCGGTAGGGTCGCGCTCGCCGGTTCGCGCGCCGGGCGCACACCGAGCAAGATCTGTTGCCGCAAGCGGAATTCCTCCTGGTTCAGCGACGCCTCGATGCGGAACAGACGGCCGCGACCGTCGCGGCCGCTAAAACGACGCCAGGCGCTGTTGGCGGCCCAGAGCGTGGCATAGGCGATGTTGTAGCCAGGCGTAGCGCGACGGAAGGGGAGATCAGGCATGAGCGAGCGCACGTCGCGTCCGGGCAAGGGTGCAGGCCCAAACAGGGACAGCGCCGCAGCGTTGCAGCAGAGAATCTTTCCCGTGATATCCAAGGTGACCGCGGCCAGCCCGACTTCCTCGATTGCGGCCAATCCGCTGGGGATGGACTGCCCGTAAGATGCATCGATTTCAAACGCCCGCCCGCCTAGCCGGGGTGCATGATTGGATAGCTGCATTACTCCTCCTATTGTCTTGAAGACCTTCTCGCTTCTTCCTGCCGCTCGGGCGCAAGCTTGAGGACGCAGCCGCCCGGTCTGGCCGCCGGGTCCGCTCGGGTTCGGCGGCTATCGGGCAATTACCCTAAGCGCTACTCGCGTCAGGGAGATTGGCCTCGCTTGCGCTTGCTACTTCGTCGATGCCTGTACATCGACTATGGATGGAATTCTAGGCGTTCACCCAATAACAACAATACGCTGCAGGCCATATTCCCGTTAGGCGATTTCTATAGTGCGACCAAAGGAATCTTTGTTGACGCTATCGGTTTGTACGGAGTCGAACACGAGCCAGCGGCGCGCGCGGAGGATAGGTAAATTCCTTAAGGACAAGCCCTCTGCTTGGGCGTGGCATCGCGGCGAGAGGCCGCTAGATTTCGACGCTGATGCGGGTGCCGCGTCCAGGCCGCGAATCGATGCAAAATCGGCCACCGGCAAACTCGGCGCGCTCGCGCATGGTGAGGATTCCCAGTCCGGCTGGATGACCGGAGCGGCCGAGCATGCCGAGATCGAATCCGACGCCATCGTCGCAGATGCAGAGGCGCGCGTGCCGCGCGTCGTTTTCGAGTTCGATCCGCACGTTCTTCGCCGCGGAATACTTGGCGCAATTGGTGAGCGCTTCCCGGGCGATGCGAAACAGTTCGGATTCCGTCTCCGCGGGCAAGCGCTCCTGAGATTCCGTGCCTTCGATGCGCACCGCCATGCCGGTGCGAGCGGCAAACTGTTGCACGAAACCGTGCAAGGCCGGACGCAATCCGGCGTAATCGAGCAGCGCGGGTCGCAGGCTGGTATTGATCTCGCGCACGGTCTGCATCGTATCCTTCAGCAGGGCGCCGCTATCTTCCAGTCGAGGTCCGATCCGCTGTTTCAGCGTTTCGGGCAGTCCCAACAGGATCATTTCCAGGTTGATGGCGATGGCCGCGAGATTCGGACTAGTGCGATCGTGCATTTCGCTGGCGAGCATTCGGCGTTCGTCTTCCTGGGCCGTGACCAGCCGACGCGACAACTGTTCCATGCGTCGCGCGTGTTCGGCCCGCTCGCGCTCCCGCAGCCGCGTCGCGCTGATGTCGTTGACGGTGGTGCGCGTGCGCACGAAGCGGCCCTGCGCGTTGCGCACCACGGTCGCGTTGAAACGCGCCGGCAGGAGGCTGCCGTCCTTGCGGATCATCTCCAGCTCGAGATCGGTGCTCGCGCCTTTTTCCATGAACTTGGGGCCGCTCTCCACTAGGCGGGCGAAATCTTCGAGAAACTGCGGGCGGCTCGCCTCGGAGAGCAGATCCGGCATCTTGCGTTTTCCGACGACTTCCTCACGGGCGTAACCCAGCCAGCGCAGTTCGGTGTCGTTGATGCGCACGATTACGCTGTCGGCATCGACAGAGTGGTAGCCGCAGGGGGCGTTCTGGTAGAGGTCCTCGGTTTCTTCCTCGATGTGTTTGCGCTCGGTGATGTTGTCGAAAATCGCCACGAATGAATTCGGCTGCCAGCCATACGCGGAAACGGAGAACCAGCGCTCGAGCGCGGCGACCTCGGTCTGCAGGCGCTCGGGTTTGCCGCCGGCGGCTGCGCGAGCGCAGAAGTCGAATAGCTCGGGATTGGACTCCCATATGCCGGGAACGACTTCGCTCACCTTCTTGCCGACGACGTTCTTCAAGCCCGTGAGGATTTCGAAGGCGGGATTGACGTCGAGGATGAGGACGTCGCGCGCGCCCGGAGCCCGGTCCAGAACGCGACAATAGGCGACACCCTCGAGCATGTTGCGGTAGAGCGAGCGATAGCGCGCCTGGGTGACGAGCAGCATGCGTTGCAGCCGCTGGCGCTCGGCGGCTCCGCCTGCGGCGCGGCGGACCTCGCTGCGCAGGGCCTGAGGCACCAAATTACCGGGGAGCAGGGAGCGCCGCGGCAGCGCATGGGTGTAGCGCTTACGGCTGGAGGTCACGGTCTCGAATGGCGCTGTGGTCGTTGGTGCACACGTGAGCACGTGTGCGCGCGCGTGTCATGCGGACGTGAGGCCGTGGCGGATGGCGTACTTGGTCAGCTCGGCGGTGCTGCGCACGCCGAGTTTGCGCATGATGTTATGCCGATGCACGTCGACGGTGCCGACGGCGATGTGCAGCTTGGAGGCGATTTCCTGGGAGTTCAGCCCCTCTGCAACCAAGGCGAGCACCTCGTGCTCGCGCCTTCCCAGGCGTTCCTGGCCCGGCTCGTCACTGCGCCGCTTGCTGCGCATGGAGTTCACCACCACGCCTGCAACCTCGTGCCCGAGATAGGTCCCGCCGCGCGCGACGGCGCGAATGCCTTGCAGCATTTCTTCCACGCTTGAGGTCTTGACCAGGTATCCGCTCGCACCGGCTTCGAGCATGCGCATGACGAAGTGCCTTTCGGCATAGGCTGAAAGCGCCAGGATCTTTGTTCCGGGAACTGCTGCGAGGATTTCTCGTGTGGCGCTGATGCCTTCGACCGAGGGCATGGCGATGTCCATCACCACCACATTAGGTTTGTGTTCCTTCGCCAGGCGCAGCGCTTCGTTACCGTCGGCGGCCTCCGCGACGACCTCCAAGTCGGGTTCCTGCTGCAGCATGCCACGCAGGGCGTGGCGCAAGATCGCGTGGTCGTCCGCGAGCAACACCCGTACGCGCGTCATGGTCATCGGCCGGGAAACGGGAAATTACTTGTTTCGACTCGCGGCGCAGCCCAAAGTGCCTGCGCTGCCGGAATCGCCGTCACAGCGGACGGGTGCGGCTGACGCTTCTCAGTTCGGATAGACATTCGGGCGCGGCGGCAAGGGGGCGTGGCGGACTCCTTGCTCCTCCAGGCGGAATTGCTGCAACTGCTGTCGTCGCTCGCGCTCGAAGCTTTGTTGCTGTTGGCGCAAAAGCATGTCGGCGGCTGCGGGATCCGCAGCCGGCAACTGTCGCGTCGCGTCGAACTGGCGCAATTGCTGGGCATCGAGCATCTGCAGCCGTTGGATCTGCTGCAGGTGCAGACGGTCGAGTTCCTGCTGCCGTTGCGCATTGCCGGGCGTCGGGGCTTGCTGCAGGCGCAAGTTCAATTCTTCGCTGCGCTGCTCGCGCTCGATCAGGGCGCGCTGCACGTCTGCGGCCGGATCGGCGACAGCCGGCACGCTTATCAGGCAGCAGGCGGTAAGCGCAAGGCCGAGCCGCATCGAACCGGAATCATTCTTGTCGGCGCACGCCTGCCGCCAGGCTCCCGCTGTCGATTCGATGTGCCCTCCCTTCGCTCGTGCGCAGGTAAAACGTCAAAGCAATTCGACAACATAATCGATCGGAGATTCCATGCGCAACGCAAGTCGCGCGCAATCTGCAGACAAGCCAAGTTTCACCGCGGGTGCGGCTGCAATGCAGACAGCAGACGCATGCGCGATTCTGCGTAGCGCTGGCGCTGCGCGAATACAGTGCCGCAGGTAGCGCCCTCGCGGCGGAATCGCTTGCCGACTTGACAGAAGGCTCACCCTCCCGCACCCTTCGCGCCATGTTTCGCATAGGCAACGGCGCCGGTTTTTCCGGCGACCGCATCGATGCCCCGGGGCCGGTGGTGGATACGCTCATCGCGCGCGGCGGACCGGCGGCGATCTTCTTCGAGGTCCTGGGAGAGCGCACCGTCGCGCTGGCGCAACTGGAAAAGCGCCGCGACCCCAATCGCGGCTACGAGCCGATGCTGGAGCGCCTGCTCGAGCCCGTCCTTGCCAAATGCGTGCGAAACGGCATTGCCGTCATCGGCAATTTCGGCGCGGCCAATCCGCTGGGTGCGGCACGCGCGATCGCGCGCCTCGCCCAGCGCCAGGGCCTGTCCCGGCTGCGCATCGGGGTGGTCGAGGGCGACGACATCCACGGACGCGTCGATCTCGACCGGCTGGAAGTCTACGAGGCGGATGCGGCGCTGGAGAAAGGCGACAGTGCGGTGGTCTCCGCCAACGCCTATCTGGATGCCCAGCCCATGGTCGAAGCGCTGCGCGGCGGCGCCGAGGTGGTGGTGACCGGTCGCTGCGGCGATCCCTCGCTTGCACTTGCGCCGCTCATCCACCACTACGGCTGGAGCGCCGACGACTGGGCCATGGTCGCGTGCGGCGCCACCGTCGGGCACTTGCTCGAATGCGGTTCGCAGCTCACGGGCGGCGTGTACTACGACCCCGGCTTCAAGGACATTCCCGACCCCGCGAACATCGGCTTCCCCATCGCCGAGGTCGATGCCGACGGGCGCATTGTTCTCACCAAGGCGGACGCAACGGGAGGGCTGGTCAATCTGCAGTTGGTGAAAGAGCAGCTACTCTACGAGGTGCACGATCCCGCGAACTACATCACCCCCGATGTGACGCTCGATTTCACCGGCGTCACCCTGCGCGACCTGGGCGGCGATCGCGTCGAGGTCCTCGGCATTCGCGGCAGGCCGGCGCCGGAAAAGCTCAAGCTCACCGTGTGCTTCGAAGGCGGTTGGTTGGGGGAGGGGGAGATTTCGCTCGCAGGACCCAACTGCCTTGCGCGCGCACGCAGCCTGGCCGAGGTGCTGCTCGAGCGCCTGCGCCGGCGCGGACTCAAACTGCAAACGCGCGTCGACCTGATCGGGGTGGCGAGCGTGCACGACGACGACGGCGGCACGCTCTGGCGCAGCTACGACGGACCGGAACCCGCCGACATCCGCGTCCGGCTCGCGGTCGCAGGCAGCGTGCAGGACGAGGTGGAACAGGGGGCGCGCGAGGTGTTGGCATTGCTGTGCTGCGGACCGGCCGGCTCGGGTGGGGCGCGCTGGCGGACCACGCAGCGCATTCGCACCCAGTCCTACCTCGTGCCGCGCTCGAGCGTGCAGACGCAAGTCAAGGTGAAAACCGCAGGAGATTGGCTCTGATGGCCGCTGCGGACGAACTCGTCACCGTGCCGCTGCACGCCGTCGCGCACGGCCGCGCCGGCGACAAAGGCAATCGCCTGAACGTGAGCGTGATTCCCTATGATACCGAGGCTTATCCGCTGCTTGCCGAGCAAGTGACGCCGCAAAAAGTGCTCGCCCTGTTTGCCCACCGGCGTGCGCTGAAGGTGAAGCGCTACGAACTTCCTCTTCTTGCCGCGTTCAACTTCGTCATCGACGACGTCCTCGAGGGCGGCGTGAACGGCAGCCTCAATCTCGACGGCCACGGCAAGACCAATTCCTTCCGCCTTCTCAGCTTGCCGGTGACAGTGCCGCGCCGGTTCGTGCGCGGCTGATCCCTGCGCTAAATCGCGACGCGTGAAATTCGCTGCGGGCGGCTAACGCTTCTGCTTTGGCGGGTGCGCACGCACCGCCTCCTCGTTGACATCGGCGCCCCAGCCGGGTGAGGTCGGGACGATCAACTCACCGTGTTCGACCCGCGGCGGCACAGTGAGCAGCTCGTCCTTCCACGGCACGTCGTCGCCTTCGTATTCCATGATGCGGAAATTCGGGATCGCGGCGCACAGGTGCGCGCTCATTAGCGTTGCCAAATGGCCATAGAAATTGTGCGGCGCGATGTTCACTTCGTAGGTGTCGGCGAGCGAGGCGATGCGCAGCGACTCAAGAAACCCGTTCCAGGGTACATCGACGATGGCGACGTCGACCGCGCGTTCGTCGAAATAGGGCTTGTAGCCGCGGCGACCGTAGATCGCCTCGAGCGAGGCGATCGGCGTCGCGCTCGAGCGCCGCACCTGCGCCAGGGCGTCCGGCTCGTGCACGTCCATTTCCAGCCAAGTCATGTCGTAGCGCTCGGCCGCCTTGGCAATGCGGATCAGGCCCTCGGGCTTGAAGGCGAAATTCAGATCCATCATCAGCCCCGCTTGTGCTCCCAGGCCATCGCGCAGCGCCGCGAGCTGCTCGCCGATGGCGGCGACGACGCGGGCATCGTAGTTGTGGGCGAAATCCAAACCGACCGGGCCGAATCCGGGATTGAGCATTTTCGCGCGCTCGCCGCCGAAGAGGAGCGGGTTCGTCTTCACCGCCTGGTAGCCGCGGCGCAGGGCCTCGCGTCCCAGTTCGCGCACGTCCTCCAGCGTGCGCAGCGGCGGCGTGCCGATCACGCGCTCGAAAAACTCGTGGTTGCGCGCGCGAAACGTGCCGCAATGCGACCAGTAGAGCGGCAGGCGCTCGCGATACGGCCCGCCGAAAAGCGCATGCACCGGCACGCCCAGGGCCTTCGCCTTGACGTCGAGGCAGGCGTTTTCGATCGCGGCGATCGCCTGCTGGTTGGTGCCGCCCGGCGCCATGCGCGTCATCGCAGTCAACAGCGCCGAAAGTCGCGCCACAGAGCGCGGATCCTGGCCGATGGCGTGCTCGGCTAGGCGCCGGATCACCGCCGTCAGACCAGGATTCCACTGCGCTTCGTTGAATTCGGACCAACCGACCAGGCCTTCGTCGGTAGTGAGCTTGAGGAAACTGAAAGTGCGCCAGCCGGCATCGGCGTGCAGGTCTTCGATCTTGATTATCTTCATCTTCTGGCCCTCACAGGCTGACGACGTGCAGCACCGGCTCGCCTGCGGCGAAGCGCCCGACGTTGGCGGCGATGAACTTAGCCAGGCGCTCGCGTCCGACCGGTCCGCTCGCTCCGGAGACGTGCGGCGAAATGATGAGGTTGGGCGCATCCCAGAAAGGATCGTCCGCCGGCAACGGCTCGGGCTCGGTGACGTCGGTGGCCGCGCCGCCGAGCTGGCCGCTCTTCAGGGCCGCGGCGAGCGCGAGCGGATCGACCAGACCGCCGCGCGCCATGTTGACGAGCAGCGCGCCGCGCTTGCAGGCAGCGAGCTCCTGCGCGCCGATCAGGTGGTGGGTGGACTTGGAATAGGGCACGGCGACGAGCACCACGTCGGCGCGCGCGAGCACGGCGGGGAGCGAGCCGATCGGCGCCACTTCGTCGGCGAGTGGATCGGGGCGCGCGCTGCGCGAAATGCCGACGATGTGCATGCCGAAGACTTTGGCCAGGCGAGCGAAGGCGTGGCCGATGCTGCCGAAGCCGACGATGGCGAGCGTCTGCCCCTCGAGGCTCCCCATGCGCGCCGTCTGCGTGCGATCCCAGGCATGGCGCGGCTGGTTGAGGATCGCGTGCGGCAGGCATTTCACCAGCGCGAGCAGCAAGGCCATGGCGTGCTCCGCCACTGCGGGCGACCAGCTATCGCCGGCGTTCGCGACGATTACCTTGGGCGGCACTCCATGTGCCTGTAAGCCTTCGTAGCCCGCGGTAAAGGACTGCAGGAAACGCAGTCGCTTCGCCCGGGTGTGCAGCACCGCGGCCACGCGAGCATCGAAATAATGCCCGCCGATGACCAGCGCTTCGATGTCGGGGGCGACAGCGGCGAGTTTGTCGACATCGTCGGTTATGACGAGATCGACTTCGGGAATGGCGCGCAGACCGGCAGCGATCTCGGCGCCGGCGATGCTCGGCCAGAACGCCGTCTTCAGCTTGCGTGCGCGATCAGTCATCCGCGGTGAAGCCGGTTGCTTGGACGATGCCGCGGTAGCGCTCGTAATCGGCTTTCACGATTTCGGCGAAGCGCTCCGCGCTGACGATCTCCCGTTCCATGCCGAGTTTCGCCAGGCCTTCGGCGCTTTTCTCCGTCTTCATGGTTTCTGCCATCGCCGCGTTTATCTTCGCGACGATCGCCGCGGGTGTGCCCGCGGGGGCGAACATGCCCAGCCAATCCTGGAACACCACATCCTTGTAGCCGAGCTCGAGCATGGTCGGGACCTCGGGCAGAAAGGGCGAGCGCTTCACGCCGGTGGTCGCGAGCACACGCACTTTGCCGCTTTGCGCGTGCGACAGGACTTCGGCCACCGGATTCACGCTGGCGGGGATGTGGCCGCCGAGTAGATCCTGCACTTGCGGCGCGCCGCCCTTATAGGGCACGAGGTCCATGCTGATGCCCGCCGCGCGGGCGAACATGGCGCCGGCGAAATGCTGGCCGGAGCCGGAGGGCGCGCCGAAGGACGCGCGTTGCGGATTTGCTTGGCACCATTGCACGAATTCCGCGATGGTCTTGACGTTCGCCGGAACGGCGGGCCCGATGGACAGCGCAAGCGCGCCGCCGCGTGCGCCGATGCCCACCGGGACGAAATCGCGCAGGGTGTCGTAGGGTAGCTTCTTGTAGACGTGAGGAAAGATGAGCAGGGGAAAGGCCGGAGTGAAAAGCAGCGCGCTGCCGTCCGCCTTCGCGTTCTTCACGAATTCGGTGCCGATGCGGCCGCCTGCCCCCGGCCGGTCCTCCACCACCACCGTGCTCGCATAGTTTTGACGCAAGCCATCGGCGACGAGCCGGGCGAGGATGTCGGTCGCACCGCCCGCGGGAAAGGCGACGGTGACGACGACCTGCTTCGGTGCCTCTTGCGCATGACCTAGCGGCGCCAATGCTGTGGCGGCCAGGCTCGCGGCGGATCCGGTCAGAAATCGGCGGCGTGAAATCATGGCGGGCTCCTCCTGCTTTGCGCGAATGCTCGCGCTGCAGCCACGCATTTTACGCCTCGATGGCCGATGCGCGCCGGCTGCCTTTTATAGGGAACCTCTGAACGAGCCGTGCAAAGTTGCACGGCTTCGAAAAGGTTCCCTCTAATGTGGGGGATATACGCCCCGCAGGAAGTCCCCTCGGGGGACAAGGGGGCCTAAGGAAGGGGTGGGACCCTTCCGTTCCTACCCGGTCCCCTTGTTCGGACCTTCCTAGGCGTCCACGCGCAGGAAGGCGTCGAGCGCCGCGGCAGCCTGCCTGCGCATGGCTCGCGCCGACGCTAGTCTCTCTTCCGCCTCGACGCAATCGGCTTCGGCTTTGCTGCGCATGGTATAGGCGTGGTCGCGGTCGGCGACGGCTTTGACCAGGGCGGCGACTGCGGCTTGCGCCGCGCGCCGGTCCGCTAGCGCCATGCGCCGGTCCGGGAAGGTGCGATCCCAGACGCTGTCCGCCTTGCGCCGATCCTCGGTCGAACGGCGCCGGTCGGCGACGACTTTGTCCCAGGCGGCGTCGGCTACGCTGCGCTCGGTGCGCGCCTGATCCACGGCCTCGTTTGCGCGGCGCAGATCTTCTTCCGCTCTGGCGAGCGTGGCTTCCAGTTCGCTGCGGTTTGTCATCATGGTGTTTGATCGGCTAGCGTGCCGTTGCAGCGCATATCGGCCGGCGGGCCGAAATCTTGAGACTGCCACGGTGCCGTACGCGGAGATGTTAACGCGGATCGGAACGAGGCAAAACGCGCCGCACCGGGGCGAATGCCCCTCTTTTCCCCGGATCGACAGGCGCCGCGGATCGCCGCACGCCGGATCGGAACTGATGCACAATGCGCGGCGTGACCCTGCGATTCGATCATGCGCTTCGCGCCGACATCGTGCGCAACTTGAGTCGGCGTGAGTCGGCACCGCTTGCCGCGCCGCAACTCAAGCCGGCCGCGGTATGCGTGATCGTCGCCGAAGGCGGCGACGGCGAGGCGACGCTGCTGCTCACGCTGCGCGCGAAGCACTTGAACGCCCATGCCGGCCAGTATGCGCTGCCCGGCGGCAGGGTGAACGAAGGCGAGGCTGCGGTCGATGCGGCCTTGCGCGAGGCGCGCGAGGAGATCGGCCTCGAACTCGCGTCCGATGCAGTGCTCGGCCGCCTGGACGACTATCCGACGCGCTCCGGCTATCTCATCACCCCCATCGTCGCTTGGGCGCAGAATTCCGCGCCGCTACGCGCCAATCCCGCCGAGGTGGCGGCGATCTACCGCGTCCCATTGGCCGAACTCGGCCGGCCCGGCGCGCCCGAATTCATTTCCATTCCCGAGAGCGAGCGGCCGGTGATCCGTTACCCGCTGCTGGGTACGCTGGTTCACGCGCCCACCGCGGCGGTCATGTATCAATTCATGGAAATCGCGGTGCACGGCCGCGCCACCCGCGTTGCCCACCTGGAGCAACCGGTGTGGGCCTGGCGCTAGGGGAAGTTTGAACAAGGGGGCCGGGTGGGAACGGAAGGGTCCCACCCCTTCCTTAGGCCCCCTTGTCCCCCAAGGGGACTTCCGTCGGGGCGTAAATCCCCCCATTAGAGGGAACCATCTCGAGACTTTCCGGATTGGCAAGGCTCGCTCAGAAGGTTCCTTAGAAATACCTAGCTGCGGAAGAAGCGATAGCAGCCGCCCCGGAGCTTGGCTGCGTACATCGCGGCATCGGCCACCTTGATCAGCGTCTCGTGGTCGTGGCTGTCACCCGGGTAGAGGGCGATGC
Organism: uncultured Enterobacteriaceae bacterium; assembly: GCA_964565875.1. GTDB lineage: Bacteria > Pseudomonadota > Gammaproteobacteria > Burkholderiales > SG8-39 > 2-12-FULL-64-23. The sequence continues at coordinate 85,541 of CAZMGP010000007.1, read as the reverse complement.
CGATGCTCGCGCCGATCTCCACGCTGTGCTTGCCGCCGGCCAAGAACGGGGTCGCGAGCGCGGCGATGATCTTTTCGGCGACGGTGGCGGCGTCCTGCCGGCTGGCGACGTCGCGCAGAATCACGGTGAATTCGTCGCCGCCGACGCGCGCCACCGTATCCGACTCGCGCACCTGCAGGCGCAGTCGGTCGGCCGCATCGCGCAGCAGATCGTCGCCGATGTTGTGTCCCAGGGTATCGTTCACGGGCTTGAATTTGTCCAGGTCGACGTAGAGCAGCGCGAACTGGCGCGACGTGCGCTTGGCGAGGCTGATCGCCTGACCGAGCCGATCGTTGAACAGCAGCCGGTTGGGAAGCCCGGTGAGGCTATCGTGATGCGCGACGTATTCGATGCGCTCGGCCGCCCGCTTCTGCTCGGTGATGTCGATCGCCATCGAGTAGCAGCCCGCGATTCGCCCTTGCTCCGCGGTGCGCGGTACGAGCTTGACTTCAATGCAACGCTCCTCGCCGTTCTTCAGCCGGACCAAGCGCTGGTAGGCGACCGAGCGGCCCTCCAGCGCCTGGCGGAAATGCTCTTCGACCCACGGATAAGCCGCATCGCCGACGATTTCATGCAAATGCTTGCCCACCAGGTCGCACATGCCGATGCCGAAAAAATCGGCGTAGCGGCGGTTGGCGAAAACGCAGCGCATGTTGCGGTCGACATAAAGAATCATCGCCGGCACGTTGTCCGTCAGCAGGCGCAGCTCGGCTTCGCTTTCCTGCAGCGCCTTTTCCGTCTGCCTGCGCTCGGTGATGTCGGTGTGGATGTTGAGGAACCCGCCGCCGGAGAGCGGGATGCGGCGGATCTCGAGCACGGTTCCGTCGGCCCGGGTACGCTCGAACACGCGCGGCGACGCTGCCCGCGCGTCCTCTAGCGCAGCGCGGCAGAGTTCTTCCACTTCGCCCGGGCCGTAGTCTCCGCGCAGAGCGCTAAATTGCAACAGAGTCGGCAGCGACGGCAGCCCCTTTGCGAACAGTTCGTCGGGCAGATCGAGCAATTGGCGCAGCTTCGCGTTGCACGCGATCATCTGCAGGTCCGGCCCGAAGATGCTCACTGCGATCGGCAGGTAATCGAGGAGCACCTTCAGAACGGCGTCGGAATCGTGCGCGCTCTGCGCCGGGCGCGCGCGCGCCTCGGCGCGCGCCGAAGCTTGATCTCCTCCTATGCCTCCTCGATACATGCCAGCCCTTTTCTCGTAGCCCTAGCTGGGAGTTGCGGCCCGGCTGCATGCGCCGGTGTGCGCATAGGCTACGCGGCCTCGGCGCTTACGGCAACTGTCTGGGAATACCCATTTCCGGCCCTTCTTCCGGGCTTTGGCGGCGGCCGGAAGCACGCTCGCTACTCCCTGTGCCAAGGGTTTGCTATCATTCGTTTTTTCAGGGCCGGACAACATGAAAATACTCATCCCGGCGACCCATGGGGGAGCGCGGCGACCCGGCAGTGACCGGCAGCCGAATCTTCTTCTCGGTTCAAGGCGAGCCCTGTTTCTGCTCCCGGGACGTCTTCGGTGATGGATGCGACCGCGTCGATCGAGCTCGCCTCCGTCTTTCTTCTGCTCGTCGGCGTCGGGCTCGCATTTTCCGATATCCGCTTGTCGGGCTGGGTTCTCGGATGGATCCTGCTGTCGGGCGCGCTGCTGGTGCAGTGGTTCCGCAGCATCTTGAGTTATTCCCTCGAGCGCGGCGGACTCGATCCAGACAATTTTCAGCTCGCCGACGATTGGATGGGGCTCGGATTCGCTCTGCTCATCGTCGCCTCGATGTACATGATGCGCGAAGTGCTGGCACGCCACAGCCTGACCGAGGAGAGGCTGCGCGCAATCAGCAGCGTGGCGCAGGACGCCATCGTCATGATGGATAGTCGCGGCGCCGTCGCCTTCTGGAACGAAGCCGGCAGCAGGCTGTTCGGCTACTCCGGACAGGAAGCGCGCGGCAAGCGGCTGCAGGACTTGATCATTGCCGAACGCAATCGCGCCGACTTCGAACGGCAGTTCGTCGATTTTCGGCCGAGCGGAACCGCCCCGGCGGCGGGCAAGACCGTCGAATTGACCTGCGTGCGCAAGGACGGAGCGGAAATTCTCGCCGAGATCTCCGTCTCCGGCGTGAACATCGACGACGCATGGCACGCGGTCTGCATTTTTCGCGACGTCACCGAACGCCGGCGCGGCGAACAGTTGCTTGCCATGGAATGTGCAGTGGCGCGCTGTCTGGCGGCCGCAGAGAGCGCATCCGAGGCGCTGCAGGCAGTGATTCGCGCCCTATGCGAGAGCCTGGGTTGGGAATGCGGTCGCTATCTGCAAGTGGACGAGGACTCGGGCGTGCTGCGGCTCGTCGAGCGCTGGAGCGTGCCTGACCCGATGATCGAAGGCTTCCTCGCAGCCGCGCGAGACTTCACTTACGGCCCGGGCGACGGCATGTCGGGCAAGGTCTGGCAGTCGGGACAACCGCTATGGATTCCGGATATCACCAAAGACGCGCGTGCTCTCACCGCCATTTTCAAGGCGGAATCGGGCGTGCGCGGCGCATTCGTCTTCCCGGTGAAGGCCGAGGGCAAGACGATAGGCGTGTTCGCCTTCAACAGCCACGAGATCCGGGAGCCGGACATGCAATTGCTTGCCGCGCTGCGCGCCATCGGCAACGAGGTCGGCCATTTCCTGCAATACCGGCTGAGCGGAATCCGGGCCAGGCGCGGCTTTTAGCGCCGGAACTCGGACGGCGACTGGCGGCTACGCGCCGGCGCGCAGCAGGACGCCGCCGAGCAGGTCCTTGGAAAGATACTTTTGGCGGAACGCTTCGAACGGCATGTCGTCCGCAGCTTCGATCCGCCGCTGCGCGGCAATCGATTCCTCGGCCATGCGCGCAAAGCCTGCCTCGACTTCGGCAGCTAGGGGCAGCGCCGCGATCGCCTGCTTGTGCTGCGCCGATTGCGCCAAGGCGAAGCGCACATAGGAATTGCCGTGGGCGCGGGCCATTTCGGCCAGCACCCGCGCCGAGCGCGTCTTCGCCGGGTCAGCCAGAGCGGCGACGGCTGCTTCCAGCGCATCGCGATAGGTGTTCGTGCGATGCGCCACATCGAGCGCCGCGGCAATGGGCTCGTAGTCGTGCAGCAGTTCGCCCGCCCAGTCCTTGAGCGGGATCTCCTCGCCGCGGCGCGTGAGCGGCAGCTCGGGATCGCGTCCGCGTTCCGCGACGCGGTGCTGATTGGCAGACATGGCAGAGATTTCTTCGGCGGTGTCCGGCGGGCTGGTGCTGAGCAGGCAGTGCAGCAGGAACAGGTCGAGAAAGCGCATGGTGTCCGCGGCGATGCCGACCGGACTGAAGGGGTCGTTGTCCATGCAGCGCACTTCGACATACTCGACGCCGCGTTCGCCGAGCGCAAATAGCGGGCGCTCGCCGGACTGGAAGCGCGGCTTCGGCCGGATGGTGCCGTAGAATTCGTTTTCGATCTGCAGCAGCGTGAGGCCGAGCTGGCGGTACTCGTTCCCGTCGCGCAGCCCGATGGCTTCGTAGGGTGGGTAGGGTTTGGTCAGCGCGGCATTGAGCGCGGTCGCGTAAGTCGCGAGGCTGTTGAAGCTGGCGCCGATCGCGGCCTGGGCATCGCTCTGGTAGCCGAGCGGCCCCATGCGCAGCGAAGTCGCCGCGGGCAGGTACATGGTGCCGCCGGTGAGCGGCTGCAGCCGGTGCGTGCGGCCTTCGACGAAGGTGCGGCACACCGCCGGGGAGGCGCCGAACAGATAGAGCAGCAGCCAGGAATTGCGGCGGAAATTGCGGATCAGGTGAAAGTACGCCTCGGTCCGATAGGCGACGGCCGAGCCGCCGCGGCCTTCCGCCTGCTGCAGGATCGGCCATGCTTCCTGCGGCAAGGAAAAGTTGTAGTGCACGCCGGAGATAGTCTGCATGCGCCGTCCGTAACGGTGCGACAGCCCGATGCGGTAAATCGTCTTCGCCCGGCCGAGATTGGACTTGCCGTATTGCCCGATCGGAATCTCGTCGTCCGCAGGCAGCCCGCAGGGCATGCTGGTGCACCAGAGGAGCTCCTCGCCGACGTTGCGGTAGACGATCTGATGGATCTGCGCGAGTTCCTCGACGCAGTCCTCGATGTCCTCGTGGATGCCGGTGATGAGTTCGAGCTGCGATTCGCTGAAATCGGTGGTGATGCGCGGATGGGTGAGCGCAGCGCCGAGCCCCGCCGGATGCGGCAGGGTGGAAAGCTTGCCGTCCGCTTGCACGCGCAGGCTCTCCTTTTCCACGCCGCGGCGGATGCGCGAGAGCAGTTCGCGCGGCAGCAAGCGCAGGCGTTGATGCAGACGTTCCATACAACTTCTTCCAGATCTGAACAGCCGCTAGGGTAACAGAAGCCAGGTGCGACGGGCGTGTCGGGCGCGGGCCTTTCCGCTAACATGCGATGGCCGCACGGCGCGAAGCTTTGCGAAAGGAGTGCTACATGACGCAGTACGATTACGATCTGTTCACTATCGGCGGAGGCTCCGGCGGCGTGCGCGCGGCGCGTTTCGCCGCGCGCCTGGGCGCGCGCGTCGCCGTTGCTGAAGAGCGCCATCTCGGCGGCACCTGCGTCAACGCAGGCTGCATCCCGAAAAAACTCCTTTCCTATGCGGCGCACTATGCGGAGGACATCGCGCACGCGGCAGGTTATGGCTGGCGCGTGGCGCCTCCCGCGCTCGATTGGCCGACGCTCATCGCCAACAAGGATCGCGAAATCCTGCGATTGAACGGCGCCTACGAAAAGCTGCTCACCGGTGCCGGCGTGAGCGTCCTGCGCGGCCGTGCCACGGTCGTCGACCCGCACTGCGTCGAGATCGACGGCCGGCGTTTTAGCACGCGCTACATCCTCGTTGCCACGGGCGGGCGGCCGGTGGTGCCGCAACTGCCCGGCGCAGAGCACGTCATCACTTCCGACCAAGCCTTCCATTTGCCGCAACTGCCGCGGCGCGTGATCGTGGTGGGCGGGGGATACATCGCAGTCGAGTTCGCATCGATCTTCAACGGCCTCGGGGCGGACACGACGCTCGTCTATCGCGGCGAACGCCTGCTACGCGGCTTCGACGCCGAGCTGGGGCCTTTTCTCGCCGAGCAGATGGCGCGCAAGGGCGTGCGTCTGCGGTTGCGCAGCCAGATCGCACGCATCGCGCGCCGCGACGGCCTGGTCGCCACGTTAGCGGACGGTCAGGAACTGTCCGCCGACTGCATCATGTACGCCACCGGTCGCGCGCCGAACGTCCGTGGCCTGGGACTGGAAGACGCCGGCGTCGCGCTCGCGCCGAACGGTGCCGTCGTGGTGGATGCGGATTTCCGCTCCAGCGCGCCGTCGATCTACGCGGTGGGCGACGTCATCGACCGCGTATTGCTGACGCCCGTCGCGCTTGCCGAGGGCATGGTGGTGGCGCAGAACCTGTTCGGCGAACCTGGCCGCAGCATGGACTACACCGACATCCCGACCGCCGTATTCAGCAACCCGAACGTAGGCAGCGTCGGTCTGGCGGAAGCCGAAGCGCGCGAGCGCCACGGCGAAGTCGAAATCTACCGCAGCGTCTTCGGCCCGCTGCGCCACCAACTCACCGGCAGCGGCGAAAAGGTGCTGATGAAGCTGGTGGTGGACAAGAGGACCGAGCGCGTGTTGGGCGTGCATATGGTGGGGGCCGACGCCGGCGAGATCATCCAGGGCTTCGCCGTCGCCTTGAGGTGCGGCGCGACCAAGAGCCAGTTCGACGCCACCATCGGCATCCATCCCACCAGCGCGGAGGAACTGGTGACCATGCGCGAAGCGGCCGCCTGAGACGCGGCGCTCTCGACTTTTTCCGCCGCTCGCCGTAGTCTATGCGCGGCCGGCGAGACGTCGCGAGCGCGGCGCCGAACCGGATCATGGCTGACGAATGAACGTAGCGATCCCGCCAGACGACGCGGGGGAAGGAATTTGGAGTGAACAATACGAAGAAAGCGGAACGCGTGGCTGACGGTTCGAGCACAAAGGGCATGCGTGCGGAATGGCGAGCGTTGGGGCTGCTGTGCGCAGGCTTGTTCGCCGGCGGCGTTCACGCGGAAGCGGCGACCGAAGGAACATGGCCGCAGGTCTGGCTCAATCCAGGAATCTATTCGCAGCATTTCGACTCGAGCAAGCACCTGCGCAACAACAACATCGGCATCGGCGCCGAAGTGTTCCTCACCCCCGATCACGGGCTGATGGCAGGCAGCTTCATCAACAGCAATCGGGCGCGTACGCACTATGCCGGCTACCAATGGCGGCCTTTGCACTGGCAGGTTTCCGGCCTGAACGTCGGTCTCGGCCTGGCAGTGAGCGCATTCGACGGCTATCCCAACTATCGCAACGGCGCCTGGTTCGTCGCGCCGCTGCCACTGTTGTCGGTCGAAGGCAAGACTTTCGGCGCCAATTTCGCCATCATTCCGACCGTCGCGAACCGCTTCGACGGCGCGTTTGCGGTGCAAGTCAAACTGAAGGTCTGGTAAGGCCCCTGCGCTAGGTTTATCGACACAGCCCGCGCAAGGCGGGCTGTGCGCCTTGCGCGCAAGGGCCGCGAAGGCGCCCTCAGGGCATGCGCAGCGCGTGGGCTGACGTGCCTTGTCTCCCGTTTCGTCTGCCGGTCGCGCAGGGCCGGCGCTATCTTGACCAAAATCAAATGGCCGCAGGGCACAGCGCGTAGCTTAGACGCTGACAGACGGCGTCGAAGCGGCGCATTCCGTCTGGCGATCCGGAGCCCGGCCATGCACGAGATGGCGCTTGCCGAAGAAGTCCTGCAAATAGTCGAAAGCGCCGCGGCGCGCGAAGGCATGCGCCGCGTCAGCGCACTGTGGCTGGAGATCGGACGGCTCTCGGCGATCGAACCCGAAGCGATGCGCTTCTGCTTCGAGGCGGTGGCACGCGACAGCATTGCGCAAGGCGCTCGACTGGAAATCGCGGCGACCCCCGGCAGCGCCTGGTGCATCGATTGCGCCCAAACGGTAGAACTCGCGTCCTTCGGCAATCCCTGCCCGAATTGCGGCGGGAATCAACTGCAAGTGACCGCGGGCACGGCGATGCGGGTGTGCGAGTTCGAAGGCGATTAGGCGCGAGACCATCGTGTGCACCACTTGCGGTTGCGACTCGCACCAAGTCCTGATCGAAGGCGAGAGCCACGATCACGGTCACCACCATGGCGAAGCGGCCCATGTCCATGCGCCGGGAATCGCGCCGGCTCGCCGCTTGCGCATCGAACAGGACATCCTCGCGCGCAACGACGCCTACGCCGCCGAAAACCGCAGGCGCTTGGTGCAGGACGGTGTATTCGCATTGAATCTCGTCTCCGCTCCCGGTGCGGGGAAGACCGCGCTGCTGGTGAAGACCATCGAGGCGGTGGGCGGGCGCTTTCCGATCTGCGTCATCGAAGGCGATCAGCAGACCAGCCGCGATGCCGAGCGCATCCGCGCCACGGGGGCAAGTGCAGTGCAGATCAACACCGGAAGCGGCTGCCACCTGGACGCGCATATGGTCGGACACGCCATGGCGCATCTGGCTCCGCCGGAGAACGCCGTGCTGATGATCGAGAACGTGGGCAATCTGGTCTGCCCCGCTGCGTTCGACCTGGGCGAAGCGCACAAAGTGGCGCTGCTGTCCGTCACCGATGGCGAAGACAAGCCGCTCAAGTATCCGGACATCTTCCGTCGCGCCTCCCTGCTGCTGCTGAACAAGATCGATCTGCTGCCGCATCTCGACTTCGACCTTGAGCTTTGCGTCGCCAATGCGCGCCGCACCAATCCGGCCATCGAAGTCATCCATACGTCCGCAAGGACGGGCGAGGGATTGGCCGCGTGGATCGCCTGGATTGTCGAGAATTCGCGCCGCAGCCGTGCGCACGGTGTTGAACGGGAAGCGGCGGCATGAGTGCGGTGATCACGCCCGATGTTGCAATCGCGCGGCGGGGCATCCGCGTGCGCGGGGAGGTGCAAGGCGTGGGGTTCCGCCCGTTCGCCTGGCGCCTCGCGCACGAGCTGTCGCTCTCCGGCTGGGTGCGCAACGAGGCGCAGGGCGTGGCGATAGAAGTGCAGGGGCCGAGCGCAGAACTGGAGCGTTTCGTGGCCAGGCTCACGGGTGAGGCGCCGGCGCTCGCGCGCATCGACGCCATCGACATGCGCGAATTGCAGGCCGATGCGGGGCGAGGTTTCGACATTCTCGCCAGCAGGGCGGGCACGGCACGCACCGGCATCGCTGCCGACAGCGCCGTGTGCCCTGATTGTCTCGCCGAACTCTTCGATCCGCGCGACCGACGTTACCGCTACGCCTTCATTAATTGCACCCAGTGCGGGCCGCGCTACACCATTACGCGCTCGCTTCCCTACGATCGCGCCACGACCAGCATGGCGCCGTTCGCGCTATGTCCGGCCTGCGGCAGCGAATACCGCGACCCGGCCTCGCGGCGCTTTCATGCGCAGCCGAATGCCTGCCCCTGCTGCGGTCCGCGCTTGACGCTGCACGGCGCCGACGGCGAGCGCGTGGCAGCGGACGACGTGATCGCCGCCGTGCTCGAGCGCATTGCGCGCGGCGACATCGTCGCCATCAAGGGCCTGGGCGGCTTCCATCTCGCTTGCGATGCGCGCAATGCCGAGTCCGTTGCGCGTCTGCGCCGGCGCAAGGCGCGCGAGCAAAAGCCATTTGCCGTGATGGTCGCCGCTAGCGCTTCGCTGCAAGAATTCGCGCAGGTGGGCGGCGCAGAATGTGCGCTGCTCGAGGCGCGCGAGCGGCCGATCGTCTTGCTACGGAAGCGCGCGGGCTGCGATGCCACGTTACCGGGCGTCGCGCCGCAGCTCTCGCGCATCGGCGTGATGCTTCCCTATACGCCCTTGCATTACCTGCTGTTTCACCAGGCAGCGGGATGCCCGCAAGGGCTCGCCTGGCTGAGCGCAGCACAGCCGCTCGCTCTGGTGATGACAAGCGCCAACCCCGGAGGCGAGCCCTTGGTCGTGGAAAACGCGGAGGCGCTTACGCGGCTCGCCGGCATCGCCGACGCATTCGTGCTGCACGACCGCGGCGTCCTCGCGCGCTGCGACGACAGCGTGATGCGTGTCGGCGTCGCCGGTCCGGCGTTCGTGCGCCGTGCCCGCGGCTACACGCCGCGGCCGATTCGCTTGGCCAAAGGAGGGCCGCCGGTGCTTGCGCTGGGCGCCCATCTCAAGAGTACGGTGTGCGTCACTCGCGGCGCCGAAGCCTTCTTGTCGCAGCACGTGGGCGACCTCGATAGCGCGGCGGGCCGCCGCGCGCTTGCGGAGGCGGCGGCGCATCTGCTGCAGTTGCTCGAGGTCGAGCCCGTGCTCGTCGCGCACGACCTGCATCCGGACTTCTACAGCACGCGGCTTGCCGCGGAACTCGCGGCGGCGCGCGGCACTCTGACTGTCGCGGTCCAGCACCACCACGCGCATATCGCCGCAGTTGCGGCCGAGCATCGGCTGGAGGGATCGCTGCTCGGGCTCGCGCTGGACGGCGTGGGCCTAGGCACGGACGGTGGTATCTGGGGCGGTGAGTTGCTGCGCATGCAAGGAACGGAGGTGCAGCGCATCGGCCATTTGCGCAGCCTGCCGCTACCCGGCGGCGAGCGCGCGGCGCGCGAGCCTTGGCGCATGGCGGTATCCGCACTGAGGGAACTCGGACGCGAGTGTGAGATCGAGCGGCGCTACGCGGCGCGGGGTGCGCGACTGCTCGAAGTGCTTGCGCGCGGACTGAATTCCCCGCAGACCAGCAGCCTCGGTCGCTGGTTCGACGCCGCCGCGGCCTTGCTGGGGGTCGCCGATCGCTGCAGTTACGAGGGGCAAGCGGCGATGCGGCTGGAAGGTCTTGCCGAGGAGCATGGACCGGTGGAGCCGCAGAAGGAGGGATATCGGCTCGAAGCCGATGGCACGCTTGACCTGCTGCCTTTGCTCGCCGCGCTCGCTGAACTGGGCGATGCGGCCTACGGCGCCGCGCTATTTCATGCCACGCTCGTCCAGGCACTGGCGCAATGGGTGCTCGCCGCGGCGGAACGCACGGGCCTGCGGGCGATTGCGCTGGGTGGAGGTTGCGCTTGCAATCGCCTGCTCGCGGCGGGCTTGCGCCAACGGTTGCAGGCGGTGGGCATAGTGCTCTACGAGGCGCGCGAGGCGCCGCCGAACGACGGCGGAATCGCACTGGGGCAGGCGGCAGTGGCGCGCGCCGGGCTGGAGAGCTGAGCATGTGTCTCGCGATTCCGGCACGCGTCCTACGGCGGCTTGCATCCGACGAGGCGCTGATCGATGCCGGTGGCGTGCGCAAGCGCGTGTCGCTCGCGCTGGTTCCCGAGGCGGTGACTGGAGACTACGTTGTCGTGCACGCCGGCTTCGCCATCAGCCGGCTCGATGCGGACGAGGCGGCGCAGACGCTGGCGCTGTTCGCGCAGCTCGCAGATGAATCAGGTATGTCGTGAAATACGCCGACGAATTCCGTGACGCTCGTCTCGCGCAATCCCTCGCCGAGAAGATCGCGCGCGCCGCGCAGCCGCAGCGGCGTTACCGGCTGATGGAATTCTGCGGCGGCCATACCCACGCCATAGCGCGCTACGGCATCGCCGACCTGCTGCCGCCTCAGGTGGAGATGATCCACGGGCCCGGCTGCCCGGTATGCGTGTTGCCGGTCGGGCGCATCGACAGCGCGATCGACCTCGCGCGCCGCTATCCGGTGACCTTGTGCACCTATGCCGACACCTTGCGGGTGCCGGCCTCCGAGCGGACGAGCCTGCTGCAGGCGAAGGCGCGCGGCGCCGACGTGCGCATGGTCTACTCGGTGGCCGATGCCCTGCGGCTCGCGCGGGAGAATCCGGCACGGGAGACGGTGTTCTTCGCCATCGGCTTCGAGACGACCGCGCCGGCGACCGCGCAGGCGATCTGCGAGGCCGAGCGGCTGCGCATCGACAATTTCAGCGTGTTCTGCAACCACGTGCTGACGCCGCCGGCGATGGCGGAGATCCTGGCCGCTGCGCCGGCCGCAGGCGTGGACGGCGTCATCGGTCCGGGACACGTCTCCTGCATCATCGGCGCGCGGGCCTATGAGGGCGTGGCCTCGCGCCAGGCGCGACCGGTGGTGATCGCCGGTTTCGAACCGCTCGACCTGATGCAGTCGGTGCTGATGCTGCTGCGCCAGTTGAATGAAGGCAGGCACGAGGTCGAGATCGAATATACCCGCGCCGTGACGTGCGCAGGCAACGCCAAGGCGCAGTCTTTGCTGGAGGAGGTGTTCGAACTGCGGTCGAGCTTCGAGTGGCGCGGCTTGGGGGAAATTCCTGCGAGCGCCTATTGCCTGAAACCCGCATACGAACGCTTCGATGCCGAGCGGCGCTACAGCATTGGCTACCGCAGGGCAGCGGACAACAAGGCTTGCGAATGTGGCGCGATCCTGCGCGGGGCAAAGTCGCCAGCGCAGTGCCGGGCGTTCGCCAGGGCGTGCACGCCCGAGCACCCATTGGGCGCCTGCATGGTATCGAGCGAAGGCGCCTGCGCCGCGCACTTCAGCTACGGCCGCTTTCGCAGCACGGCGCGCGAGGGAACTGCAGGATGAACAGCGCAAGCTCCGACCATATCTGGCCGCTCGATTTCATCCACGGCTGTGTCGATATGAGCCACGGCGCGGGCGGACGCGCCATGACCCAGCTCATCGAGGAACTGTTCATCGAAGCCTTCGACAACGACTGGCTGCGGCAGATGAACGACCAGGCTTGCTTCGCCGTGCCTGCGGGCCGGATGGTGGTGGCCACCGACAGCCATGTGGTCTCGCCCTTGTTCTTTCCCGGGGGCGACATCGGCAACCTCTCCGTCCACGGTTCGGTGAACGACGTGGCGATGTCGGGTGCGCAGCCGCTTTATCTCGCCGCGAGCTTTATCCTGGAGGAAGGCTTTCCTCTGGTCGAACTCAAGCGCATCGTCGATTCCATGGCGGCGGCGGCGCGCGACGCCCAAGTCGCCATCATCACCGGCGACACAAAAGTGGTCGAGCGCGGCAAGGGCGACGGCGTGTTCATCACCACCACGGGGGTGGGCGTGCTCGCGCCGGGGATCGACATCTCCTGCGATCGTGCAAAGCCCGGCGATCGCGTGCTCGTCTCGGGGACGATAGGCGAGCACGGCGTGGCCGTCATGTCCTTTCGCGAGAATCTCAGCTTCGGCACCAGCGTCCGCTCGGATACCGCGGCGTTGAACGGTCTGGTGAAGGCGATGCTGAAAGCCGTGCCGGGCGTTCACTGCCTGCGCGATCCGACCCGCGGGGGGCTCGCGACGACCTTGAACGAGTTCGCGCACCAGTCGGGCGTCGGCATCGTGCTTGAAGAAGCGGCGCTGCCGCTGCGGCCGGAGGTCAGTTCCGCCTGCGAATTCCTCGGCCTCGACCCGCTCTATGTCGCGAACGAGGGCAAGCTCGTCGCCGTCTGCGGCGCGCAGGACGCGGAGCGCCTGCTCGCGGCGATGCGCGCGCATCCCCTCGGGCGCGATGCGGCGGTCATCGGCGAGGTGGTGGACGACCCAAACCGATTCGTGCAGATGCGCACCGCCTTCGGCGGCACGCGCATGGTCGACTGGCTCGCCGGCGAGCAGTTGCCGCGGATTTGCTGAGGCGCGTATGACGGAACCACGGCCCATTGTTACGGACGACTCGGTCGCAGCCGCGGTGAAAGCGACGCTGACGCGCTACGGCGAGAATCCGCTCTATATCCTGCAGATGCTGCGCGAAATCCAGGAGGCCTGCGACTGGATCCCCCCCGAGGCGATCGACCGGCTGCAGCACGGCCTCGGCCTGCCGCGCACCAAGATCGAAGGCGTCGCCGGCTTCTATTCCTTCCTTTATCTGCAGCCGCGCGGACGCTACCGGGTGCTGTTCAGCGACAACATCACCGACCGCATGCTGGGTAACATGCAGTTGCTGCAATGCATGTGCGAGCGGCTGTGGGTCGAGCGCGGCAAGACCTCCGAGGACGAGCTGGTCAGCGTCGACACCACCTCGTGCACCGGGATGTGCGACCAGGGACCGGCTCTGCTGGTCAACAACTATGCCGTCACCCGTCTGACGCGCGAGCGCGTCGACGAGATCTGTACGCTGATCAGGGACAAGGTCGCGCTCGATAATTGGCCGAGAGAGTTCTTCCGCGTCGACGATCAAGTGCGGCGCGCCGATCTGCTGCTGGGCGCCCAGTTCGCCGCCGGCGATGCGCTGGCGGCCGCATTGGCGCGCGGCGCGGAGCGCTTGCTCGCGGAAGTGAAGGCGTCCAATCTGCGCGGCCGCGGCGGCGCCGGCTTTGCCACCGGCCTCAAATGGGAGGCCTGCCGCAACGCCGAGGGCAGGGCGCGCTATGTCGTCTGCAATGCCGACGAAGGCGAGCCGGGCACGTTCAAGGACCGCGTGCTGCTCGGCGCGCATGCCGATCTGGTGTTCGAAGGCATGACCCTTTGCGCCTACGCCGTCGGCGCCGCCAAGGGCATGCTCTACCTGCGCGGCGAATACCGCTATCTCCTCGATCATCTGCAGGCCGTGCTCGAACGCCGCCGCCGCGGCAATCTGCTCGGCAAGTCCATTCTCGGCCGGCAGGATTTCGATTTCGACATCGAAATCCACCTCGGTGCCGGAGCCTACGTCTGCGGCGAGGAGTCGGCGCTGATCGAGTCGCTGGAAGGCAAACGCGGCACGCCGCGCAACCGGCCGCCGTTTCCGGTGACCAAAGGCTATCTCGAGCAGCCGACGGTGGTGAACAACGTCGAAACCTTTGCCGCCTCCTGCCTCGTCGCACTACGCGGCGGCGCCTGGTACTCGGGCATCGGTACGCCCAAGTCGGCGGGCAGCAAAATCCTCAGCGTATCGGGTGACTGCGCGCGTCCGGGGATCTATGAATATCCCTTCGGCGTGAGCGTGGCCGAAGTGCTGCAGGACTGCGGCGCGGCCGACGTGCAGGCGGTGCAGGTGAGCGGCGCCTCCGGCGTGTGCCTCGCCGCCGCGGAGTTCGAGCGGCGCATCGCTTTCGAGGACGTGCCCACCGCCGGCGCATTCATGATTTTCGACCACAGCCGCGACATGTTCGAGGTTGCACGCAATTTCGTCCATTTCTTTGCTCACGAGAGCTGCGGCTTCTGCACGCCCTGCCGCGTCGGCACCTCGCTCCTGCGCAATCTGATGGACAAGTTGAAGAACGGCCACGGCTCGCCCTACGATTTCGTCGAAATCGAGAAGCTGAACCGCATCCTGCAATCGATGAGCCATTGCGGCCTGGGGCATTCTGCCTGCAACCCCGTGCTCGACACCATTGCCAAGTTTCGACCAGCCTACGAGCGGCGGCTGCAGCACCGCGAGTTCGAGCCGGCGTTCGACCTCGACTGGGCGCTCGACTCCGCGCGGCAAATGACCGGGCGCGATGACGCGGGGGCGCATTTCGCCACCAAGGCAGGGGAATGAGCATGAGCGCGAGCTTCACCCTGGACGGCAAGAGCGTCCCCTTCGGGGAGGGCCAGACCATCATCCAGGCAGCGCATGCCGCCGGCATCTACATCCCGCATCTGTGCTACCACCCGGACTTCAAGCCGCACGGCTCGTGCAAGCTGTGCACGGTCTTGGTCGGCGGCCGCCAGACGGCGGCCTGCACCACGCTCGCCCAGGCTGGGATGGTGGTGGAGAGCGACACCAAGGCCTTGAACGACGAACGCCGTACGCTCACCGAAATGCTGTTCGTCGAAGGCAATCATTTCTGTCCCTCCTGCGAAAAGAGCGGCAACTGCAAACTGCAGGCGACCGCCTACGACCTCGGCATGACCTCGGCGCATTTCGAGCATTTCTTCCCCAATCGCCCGGTCGACGCCTCGCATCCGGACGTATTGCTCGATTTCAACCGCTGCATCCTGTGCTCGCTGTGCGTGCGGGCGAGCCGCGACGTCGACGGCAAGAATGCGTTCGCGCTCTCCGGACGCGGCATCAGGACGCATCTCATCGTCAATGCCAAGTCGGGGCGGCTCGCCGATACCGACGTGACGTTGCAGGACAAGGCGGTGCAGGTGTGTCCGGTGGGCGTGATGCTGCGCAAGGACAAGGGCTTTTCCGTGCCGATCGGCAAGCGCGTGTTCGACATCCAGCCCGTATCGGCCTATGTCGATGCGTCGGCGGTGATCGAAAAAGGCTAACCATGGATGCTGCAGTGAAGAAGAAGCTGAGAGTCGCCACCACCTCGCTCGCCGGCTGTTTCGGCTGCCACATGTCCATCCTCGACATCGACTTGCGCCTGTTCGATTTGCTGGAATTGGTCGAATTCGACCGCTCCCCGCTCACCGACATCAAAGAAGTCGGGAGCTGCGACGTCGGCATCATCGAAGGCGGTTTGTGCAATGCGGAGAACGTGCACGTGCTGCGCGAGTTCCGCCGCCGCTGTACTAGCCTGATCGCGCTCGGTGCCTGCGCCGTGAACGGAGGGCTGCCCGCGCAGCGCAACAGCCTCAGCCTGCCGCTGATCCTGCAGGAGGTCTATCACACCAGCGTCGGTCTCGCGAACGGCTTGATCCCGAACGACAAAGAACTGCCGCTGCCGCTCGCCAAGGTGCGGCCGTTGCACGAGGTGGTGAAGATCGACTATTTCATTCCCGGCTGCCCGCCTTCGGCGGACGCGATCTGGAAGGCGCTCGAGGACATCTTGGCCGGGCACAAGCCGGCTCTGGGCCATGGGCTATTGCATTACGACTAAAGGGGATGGTCGGAACAAGGGGGCCCGGGTGGGAACGGAAGGGGCCCACCCCTTCCTTAGGCCCCCTTGTATATCCCCCACATCAGAAGGAACCTTATTGATGCTGCGAAGCCTAGCAAGACTGGATCAAAGGTTCCCTATGGAGTCGCAGGCGTGAGCTTCCAACTGGAAACTGCCGAGAATCCTACGGGCCTGCGCCGCGTCGCGATCGATACCCTGTCCCGCGTCGAAGGCCATGGCAAGGTGACGATATTGCTGGACGAGCGTCAGCAGGTGCGTCAGGTGCGCTTGCACATCGTCGAGTTCCGCGGCTTCGAACGCTTCATCCAGGGCCGTCCCTATTGGGAGGTGCCGGTGATGGTGCAGCGCCTGTGCGGCATCTGTCCGGTGAGCCATCATCTGGCGGCGTCCAAAGCCTTGGACCTGGTGGTGGGGGCGAAGCGGCTCTCGCCCACGGCGGAGAAGATCCGGCGGCTGATGCATTACGGGCAGATGCTGCAGTCGCATGCGCTGCATTTCTTCTACCTCTGCTCGCCCGATCTGCTCTTCGGTTTCGACAGCGATGCGTCTCGGCGCAATATCGTCGGGGTCGCCGCCGCGCAACCGGACACCGCCCGGCGCGGGGTGCTGCTGCGCCGCTTCGGGCAGGAGCTCATACGCATCACCGCGGGCAAGCGGGTGCACGGCACGGGCTCGATTCCGGGCGGCGTGAACAAGGCGGTGACAGCGGATGAGCGTGCGATGCTCTTAAAGGACGTATACCAGATCGTCGGCTGGTCGCGCGATGCGGTGCACTTGATCAAGGAGTTGCACGGCCAGAACCCGGCGCTCTACAACAGCTTCGGCATCTGCCGCTCGAACATGATGTCGCTCGTCGGCAACGACGGCAATCTGGATTTTTATCACGGCAGCCTGCGCGCGCGCGACGCCAACGGCGACATCCTGTTCGACGGCGTGGACTACCGCAGCTACCCGCAGTACATCCAGGAGGAAGTGAAGCCCTGGAGCTACATGAAGTTCCCGTTCCTCGCCGAACTGGGCAAGGAACAGGGCTGGTACAAGGTAGGGCCGCTCGCGCGGGTGCAGAACTGCGATCGCATCGCGACGCCTCTCGCCGAGTCGGAGCGGCGCGAATTCCTCGACTACTGCGGCGGCGTGCCGACGCACGCGCCGCTCGCCTACCATTGGGCGCGAATGATCGAGATGCTGCATGCGGCGGAGACGATCAAGGATCTGCTGCACGACGACGACATCGTCGGCACGGAGCTCGCGCGCTCGGGCGAGCGCAGCCCCGAGGGGGTGGGCGTGATCGAGGCGCCGCGGGGAACGCTCATCCACCATTACCGCGTGGATGAGGACGACCTGGTCACCATGTGCAATCTGATCGTGTCGACTACGCACAACAACCAGGCGATGAACGAGGCGATCCGCCATGTCGCGCGCCGCTACCTGCAGGGAAAAGAGATCACCGAAGGCCTGCTCAACCACATCGAGGTCGCGATCCGCTGTTTCGACCCCTGCCTGTCTTGTGCGACCCACGCCCTCGGGCGCATGCCGCTCGCGCTGGAACTCGTCGACGCCGACGGCGTGCGGCTCGATCGCCTGAGCCGCGACGCCGAAGGCAGGTTCGAACGATGAGCAGCGGCGTCGTCGTGTTCGCCGTGGGCAACCGCAGCCGCGGCGACGATGCCATTGGGCCGCTGCTCCTCGAACAGCTGGCGGCGGCGCTCGCGGCCGGCGGAGGGACGCGCGACTTCACGCTCATCGAGGATTATCAGCTGCAGATCGAACACGTGCTCGACTTGCAGGGCAGCCGCCTTGCCCTGTTCCTCGATGCCGGCTGCGGCACGCGCGCGCCGTTCGAGTTCTACGCTCTCGATCGGCCGAAAGAGCTGTGCGCACAGAGCACGCACGCGCTGCCGCCGCAGGAACTGCTCTGCGTTTACCGCAGGGTGATCGGCAGCGCGCCGCCGCCCGCATTCGTCCTGTGCGTGCGCGGTGAGCGCTTCGAGCTGGGACAAGGATTGAGTGACGAAGCGCAGGCCCATGTGCAGGCCGCTTCACACCTACTCGCATCGCTTTGCAGCGATGCCGACGCGCGCGCGTGGCAAGACATCGCGGCACGGCCGCAGCATGCGGCGTGGCACGAATGAAGTATCCAGACCGGGCATGGCCACGGCATAATTGAGGCCATGAAGGGCCGCATATCACCGAAAGAGCAGGCGCAGCACGGACGCGCCGCCCTAGGATTCGCACTGGCGCTCGTTCTGGTGGCAGTGCTTGCCGCCGCGGGCTGGTATTTCACGCGGCCGAAGCCGATCACGGTCGCCCTTGCCCAGGTCGACCTCGGCCGGGTAGAAAACACGGTCGCCAACACCCGCGCCGGCTCGGTCATGGCCTGCCGCCGCGCCAAGCTCGCGCCGCCCGCCGGCGGCCGCATCGATAGGCTGAACGTCAAGGAAGGCGACCGCGTGCGGCCGGGTCAAGTGCTGCTCACGCTATGGCACGACGACTTGAGCGCGCGCGAGCGCATGTCGCGCGAGCAACTGCAGACAGCGAAGGCGCATGTGCGCGAGGTGTGCGAACTCGCCAAGGCATCGGCACGCGACGCGAAACGGGCGCGCGAGCTGCGCGACAAGCACTTCATCTCCCAGGAAGCCGTCGAGCGCTCCGAGGCCGACGCCGCGGCAAAGCAGGCGAGCTGCGATTCCGCAGGCACCCAGGTGGCAGAAGCGAACGCGCGCATCGAAGCCTCGCGCGCCGACACCGACCGCACGGTGCTGCGCGCACCCTTCGCCGGTATCGTCGCCGAGGTCAACGGCGAACTCGGAGAATACCTGACCCCGTCGCCGCCGGGCATCCCGACCCTGCCAGCGGTGGACTTGATCGACGATTCCTGCCTCTACGTATCGGCGCCGATCGACGAGGTCGACGCGGCGCAGCTTCGCGTCGGCATGACCGGCAGGGTGACGCTCGATGCCTATCGCGGCCAACACTTTCCCGGCCGCGTGCGGCGCATCGCGCCCTATGTGCTGGCGGTGGAAAAGCAGGCGCGCACGGTGGAGGTGGAAGTCGAATTCGACCGGCCGGGGGAGGCGAAACACCTGCTCGTCGGCTATAGCGCGGACATCGAGATCGTCACCACGGAGCGCGAGCGGGTGGTGCGCGTTCCGACGCCGGCGTTGATGCCGGGAAACCGCGTGCTGGTGCTCGGCGACTCGGGACGCCTGGAAGAGCGCAAGATCGAGACCGGCCTCGCCAACTGGGAATTCACCGAAGTGAAGGCAGGGCTCAGCCAGGGCGAGCGCGTGGTGACTTCGCTCGAGCGCGAAGGCGTCAAGGCCGGTGCGCGCGCCGTGGCAGAGACTAAGAAGCCGTAACAAGCGCTGTCTTGTTACGGGTTGATTTAGGGGAGCACGAGGGGAAGTATCCTCTCGTATCGTTACAGACTAAGGACGCGGCCAAGCCGAAATGATCCGCCTCGAGGGCATCGCGCGTACCTTTCTCGTGGGCGGCGAGGAGGTCCGTGCCTTGCGCGCAGTGAGCCTGGAAATCGGGCGCGGCGAATACGTCTCCATCATGGGGCCGTCGGGCTCGGGCAAGTCGACGCTGCTCAACATCGTGGGACTCCTCGACCGGCCGAACGCCGGTACTTACGAGCTCGATGCGCGCGACGTCACCGCGCTCGCAGACGACGAACTCGCACGGGTGCGCCGCGAAAAGATCGGCTTCGTGTTCCAGTTCTTCCATCTCGTGCCGCGGCTGACGGCGGCGCAGAACATCGAGCTGCCGCTCGTCCTGGCGGGCATCGATCCCGCCGAGCGCAAGAAGACGATCGAGCGCCTGTTGGCCGAATACGGCCTGGAAGGCCGCGCCAACCACCGTCCGGATCAGCTCTCCGGAGGGCAGTGCCAGCGAGTGGCGATTGCGCGCGCCATGTCCATGGGGCCGACCGTGATCCTGGCCGACGAGCCTACGGGAAATCTCGACCGCAATACGGGACAGGAAGTGCTCGCCGTGCTCGAGCGCGTGCACCACGACGGCGGGACGCTGGTGATCGTGACCCACGATCCCGAAATCGGCGCCCGCTCCCATAGGCGGCTACGCATGCTCGACGGCGTGGTCGTCGCCGACGAGCGAAGCTAATTATTGTATGAACAAGGGGGCGGCGCCCCCTTGTATATCCCCCAAGTCAGAGGGAACATTTTCGAGACCGCACAGCTTAGCAAGACGTGTTCATAGGTTCCCTAGATATGAGACTCGCCGACCTGCTCGATTTCGCCTGGAACGTGCTGCGCGGCTCGATATCGCGCAGCCTGCTGACCCTGCTGGCGATGGCCATAGGCGTCGCCGCGGTGGTGGTGGTGACCTCGCTCGGCGAAGGGGCGCGGCTCTACGTCGCGAACCAATTCGGCTCGCTCGGCACAAACCTGGTCATCGTGCTCCCCGGGCGCAGCGAAACCGCGGGGGCCATGCCCGGCGTGCTGGTCGGCAAGACGCCGCGCGATCTGATGCTGGAGGACGCGCTCGCGCTCAAACGCAGCCACGCCGTGCGCCGCTTCGCGCCTCTCATCGTCGGCGCGGGCGACGTGCAGGCGGGTTCGCTCACGCGCGAAGCGCCGGTGCTCGGCTCGACCGCAGAATTGATCGAAATCCGCCACATGGACATGGCGCGCGGCCGCTTTCTGCCCGAGGGCGATCCGCGCCACAGCGAGCCGGTGTGCGTGCTCGGCGCCAAGCTCGCCACCGAGTTGTTCGGACAGCGCGCAGCCGTAGGCGAGTGGCTGCGCGTGGGCGACCGGCGCTTTCGCGTCGTCGGCGTGTTGGCGACGCAGGGGGAGTCGCTCGGCATGAACACCGACGATCTGGTCATCGTGCCGCTCGCCGCGGCGCAGGCGCTGTTCAATACCGAGTCGCTGTTCCGCATCCTGGTTGAGGCCAAGTCGCGCGAGCAGATCGCCGACGCCAAGGCGGACGTGGAGGAGATCATTCGCCTGCGTCACGAAGGCGAGCGCGACGTCACGGTGATCACCCAGGACGCGGTGCTCGCCACCTTCGACCGCATCCTCGGCGCGCTGACACTGGCGGTCGGGGCTATCGCCGCGGTGAGCCTCGCGGTCGCCGGCATCCTGATCATGAACGTGATGCTGATCGCGGTGACGCAGCGCCGGCGCGAGATCGGATTGCTCAAGGCGATCGGCGCGACCGGCGCGCAGATCCGCCTCGCCTTCTTCACCGAGGCGGTGATGCTCGCGCTCGCGGGCGCCGCGGTCGGCCTCGCCATGGGCGAAGCCGGGCGCAGCGTCGCGCTCCACCTTTATCCCACGATCCCGTTTCAGGCGCCTTGGTGGGCGCTCATCGCGGCCCCGGCGACGGCGATCCTGACCTCGGTGCTGTTCACGGTAGCGCCCGCGCGGCGCGCGGCCCGGCTCGATCCGGTGCAGGCGCTGTCGCGGCGCTAGCGGCCATGCGCTACGCCGATTTCGTCGCCTTCACCTACGCTTCGCTGCGCGCGCACCGGCTGCGGACGCTGCTCACCGCGCTCGGCATTGCGGTGGGCATCGCTGCGGTGATCCTGCTCACTTCGATCGGCGAGGGGCTGCACCGCTTCGTCATCGCGGAGTTCACCCAGTTCGGCACCAATCTCATCGCCGTCACTCCGGGGAAGGTCGTTACCCACGGCGGGTCGCTGGGCGCGGTGAACACGGTGCGGCCGTTGAGCATCGACGACGCTGTCGCGCTGCGCCGCGCCCCCTATGTGACGCTCACCGATCCGCTGGTGCAAGGCAACGCCGAAGTCGTGTACGCCGGCAAGAGCCGGCGCGTCACGCTTTACGGCGTGGGAGCGGATTTCCCGCGCTCGCTGCAGATGCGCGTCGCGGTGGGCGAGTTCCTGCCGCCCGACGACCCGCACGGCGCGCGCGCGCTCGTCGTGCTCGGCTCCAAGGTCGCGGCGGAACTGTTCGGCAGCGAGAATCCGCTGGG
Organism: uncultured Enterobacteriaceae bacterium; assembly: GCA_964565875.1. GTDB lineage: Bacteria > Pseudomonadota > Gammaproteobacteria > Burkholderiales > SG8-39 > 2-12-FULL-64-23. The sequence continues at coordinate 63,799 of CAZMGP010000007.1, read as the reverse complement.
GGCGCGGCTGCGCGCCGGAGGCGAGCGCTATCGCGTCGTCGGCGTGATGCAGTCCAAGGGCCAGGTACTCGGCTTCGATCTGGACGACACGGTGTTCATACCGGTCGAGCGCGCGCTCGACATGTTCAACCGCGAAAGCCTGCAGGAGATCCACGTCGTGTACGAGCCGACCGCGCCGCTCGTGGAAGTGGAGGCGGGCATCAAGCGCATCCTCGTTGCGCGCCACGGCGCGGAGGATTTCACCATTACGCCGCAGCAGAAGATGCTGGAGGTGTTCGGCACCGTGCTCGATGCCATCACCTTCGCCGTCGCGGCGATCGGCGGGATTTCGCTGCTCGTCGGCGGCGTCGGCATCCTCACCATCCTCACCATCGCCGTGGCCGAGCGCACCTCGGAGATCGGCTTGCTGCGCGCGATCGGCGCGACGCGCGGCCGCATCCTGCTCTTGTTCCTAGGCGAAGCGGCGCTCCTGGCCGTCGTCGGCGGAACCGCCGGCTTGCTGTTCGGCTGGTCCGCCGCGCTCGCCCTGGAACTCGTATTCCCGGCGCTGCCGGTGCACACGCCCTGGATCTATGCCGTCCTCGCCGAGCTCGTCGCGCTCGGCGTTGGGCTTGCCGCAGGCGTGCTGCCGGCGCGCCGCGCCGCGCATCTCGATCCGCTGGAAGCGCTGCGCAGCGAATAACAGTTTCCGGCAGTCCTCGCTTTGCAGCGACAATTCGGCGTCGCAGGTTTTCTGGTGAGCTGTTACATTAACGAAAAGACGCTGTAGCCATTTTGCGGCGCAAATCCATTCCTCTCGTTCTCCTCAAATGAAAAGTTCTTCGCACGCACTGCTATCCGTATTTCAAGCGCACGGCATCGACCGCGTGTTCCTGGTGCCGGGTGAAAGCTACCTCGGCGTACTCGATGCGCTATACGACTTTCCCGCCATCGACACGGTGACCTGCCGCCACGAGGCGGGCGCGGGCTTCATGGCGGTGGCGGACGCGCGCCACACGGGCCGGCCGGGCGTGGTGCTGGTGAGCCGCGGCCCGGGGGCGACCAACGTTTCCATCGCCGTGCACACGGCGCAGCAGGACGCGCTGCCGCTGATCCTCGTCGTCGGGCAGATCCCCAAGGCCGATCTGCGCCGCGAGGCATTCCAGGAAATCGACTATCAGCGCATGTACGGCAGCATCGCCAAATGGGTGTTTGAGGCGACTGCGCCGGAACAGCTCGCGGAGGCCGCGTTCAAGGCGGTGCGCTTGGCCACGACGGGCACGCCGGGCCCGGTGGTGCTGGTGCTGCCGGAGGACGTGCAACAGCAGCCGGTCGCGCAGCCCCAATGGCTGGCGCAGCCGCATGCGAGCGCCAGACCCGACGACGCGACGCTTGCGGCGCTACGCGCGCGGCTGGCCGCGGCGGAACGGCCGCTCATCGTCGCGGGCGGGGCGTTCGAAAAGCCCGGCGGGCGCGAAGCGCTCGCGGCTTTCGCGGAAACGTGGCACATCCCCGTCGCGCTCTCGTTCAGGCGCCACGATCTGTTCTCCAATTTGCACCCGCTCTACGCGGGCGACCTGGGGCTCGCGAACCCGAAGGCGCAGATCGATGCCTTCCGCGAAAGCGATCTGCTGCTTGCGCTCGGCACGCGCTTCGGCGACATCACCAGCCAGGGCTATGCCTTTCCGGATCTACCGTGCCCGCGGCAGACCTTCGTGCACGCCTATCCCGACGATCACATCGTCGGCCTGCACTTCGCCGCCGATTACGGCCTGGTGTGCGATCCCGTCGCACTGGTGCGCGCACTGACTCCTCCGAATGCCGCGAAGCCGTGGGACGCGCGCGCAGCCTGGGCAAAGCGCCTGCACGAACTGCACGAAAAGCACCGCGCCTGGCCCGAGCGCCAGCCGGCGGACGGCATCGATTTTTCCTACGTGGTGCGCGTGCTGCGCGAGCAGGCGAGCGCTGACGCCATCGTGTGTCTGGACGCGGGTACTTTCGCCGCGCCGGTGTATCGGCATTTCGGCTTCGTGCCGCCGCAGCGCCTGATGTCGCCGCTATCGGGCACCATGGGCTATGGCACGCCGGCGGCGATCGCCTCGCAGCTGCGGCATCCCGGGCGACAGGTGATCTGCATGGTGGGCGACGGTGGCTTCATGATGACCGGGAACGAGATGATCGCCGCGGTGGAGCGCAAGCTGCCGATTCTCTTCATCCTCGCCAACAACGGCAGCTATGCCTCGATCCGCATCCAGCAGGAGATGCACTACCCGGGGCGGGTGGTGGGCACGAGCCTCTTCAATCCGGATTTCCAGCAAGTGGCGCGTGCGTTCGGCATGCAGGCCGCGCGCATCGAGCGGCGCGAAGACGTGGCCGAAGCCATACGCGCCGGGCTCGCGGCCAAGGGCCCCTATTTCATCGAGGTGAAGTCCAGCCTCGCCGTGACGCTACCCGGGCGGCGCGGGGACTAGCGCCATAGCGCTCTAACGGCGGCGATCGCAGCGGGGGCGCCGCTCCTACGAGCTAGAAACGAAGGATCCCGCGCAGCGCTTTCACGCCTTCCTGCACGGCGTCCGCGGGTGTGGGCTGCTGCGGCGCTTCCGCGGGCTGCGTGCTCTTCGGCGCTTGCTGCTCGGCCGGTTCCGTCGTCCGCTGGCGTGCGCCGGCGCGAGCGCGCCGACTGCCGCCATCGCTCTCGGATAGCAGCGTCATCGCCGTCGACTTGAGCCGCAGCTTCGCCGCCCAGATCTGCTCCCAGGTCTGCTTGGGATCTTTTGGCCGAGGCGGCTGCACGAAATTCATTTCGCCGCCATAGGCGATGAAATTCAGCATCGAGCCTTCGCCTTTGAATATGCCCGCCGGCACCATGCACTCGGTCGTCTGCGGCGGCATCACCACCTTCTCGCCGATCAGCCGCTCCACTTCTCTAGGTGCGATGTAATCCATCAGCGCCTGGCCCATGACCTGCACTTCGCTCGAGGACCAGGTCACCATGTCCGTCTGGGTTTCGCCCTGGCCGATGGCCGTGGCGAAGTAGCCCGTTGCCGTCGGAATGGCTTTCCATTTGACGGCAAACGCGCCCGCGGGGGTCTTGCGCACCGGGTCGAAGGCGACCGCCTGCATGAAATCGTGCGGTTCGTCCACCGAGAAGCGGATGTCGAGCGAATAGTTGCCGCTGATGGTGTGCTCGCCGACGAGCGAGCCGGCGGCGGGCACTGCCCGCACATCCTCCTTGTTCGGCCAATTGCCGTAGGTGCGGTTGCGGCCCGCAGAAGGGCCGCGCGGACGCGCGACAGCGACGCTGCGGAACGCCTTTCCTGCTTCTTCCGCACCGAGATTGGCGAAATCGATGATCACCGGCTGTCCTGCACGTATGCCTTCGCCGCATCCCCAGTAGATGAACATCCTGCCTTTGGGCCGTTGGTATTCCGGCTCTTCGTCACGCTCGCGCGGCTGCACGCGCTCGCGCTGGGGCGTGAGCAGAGGCAGGCTCGCACCCATCGACAGCACGGGCGGGATCGCATGCGCCGCGCGCGGTTCGCCGCTCGCCTCTTTGGATGAGCCGAGTTCCAGCAGCATCCGCTTTCCACCTTGCATACCCGGCGGCATCAATCCGCCCATGCCCGGAGGCATGTCCATGCCCATGCCGCCGGCCGTCTCGACACTCATCCAGTACACGGCGACAGGCGGCTTCACTTGCTGCGTCTGCGCAAGCAAGGGCAGCGGGAGGAGGATTGCAGCAGTCGCGGCGAGCAGACGAGGGGTCATAGTTGGCCTTTCAATGATCGCGTTAGTGACACGAGAACCGAGTGTAGGCTGAGCTTGCGGGGCGATGATAGCCTAGACTGGAGCGTAGCCTATACAATGCCTGCGAATCTGCGCCACAGCTCAGCGTTGGAAATCCAAAAAATCAGCATGTTAGACGGCTAATCGATTGCCTGCACCGACCTGCAATAGCAGCGACTGAATAGATGTTCAATCAGTGGACAAATTAGTGAATCGATTGGGCTGGATTATCGTCATTTCATTTGATCTTGATCAAATCGCAGCTCGGGTAAGCAGGTAATATGCACTCACCCTTTTGCTGATTTCCTCCCATCCTTCTGGGCAAGAGGGCACTTGCGGACACTCGGATTTCTCGAGTGTCCGTTTTCTTTTGTGCGTGCGCTTTTTGCGCGGATCCCTCCGTCCCGCCCGCGTTGATTATTCTCAACATTCGCGCAGCGCCTGCGCGCTATCGTGAACGTAGCGTCGTGTACCTGTCATCGGAGCGCGCCGTCATCTTGCCGCCAAGGCACGCCGATGAATTGAGCAACGTGAGATGGCGCGCATCGAGGCGTTGCGCGGGAGTATCGCCCAATGGAAGGAATCCCAATGAGCTACAAAACCATTCTCGTCCACATCGATTCTGGCAAACGCTGTCCGGTGCGCGTCGAACTCGCCATCCGCCTCGCGCGCCGCTTTGAATCCCATCTGGTCGGTCTGCATGCGCTCGCGCCGTTCGAGCCGCCGGGATACGTCATGGCGGAAATGGGACCTGCCATCATGGAGGCGCAGCAGCTCGTCACCGCGGCGGAGACCACGCGCACCGAGACCGAGTTCGCGAGACAGACTTCCGCCGCCGGGGTGCGAAGCGTCGAATGGCGCACGGCGGTCGACGAATTGGTCGAGGTTGTGGGCTTGCACGCGCGCTATGCGGATCTGGTGGTCATCGGACAAAGCGACAGCGCCGACAAGGGGCGGGTGCCGGACGAATTTCCGGCGCATTTGGTGGTGTCGGCGGGAAGACCGGTGCTGATCGTGCCGAGCGCGGGCACGTTTCCTACCCTGGGCAAGCGGATCCTCGTCGCCTGGAACGCGAGCCGCGAGGCATCGCGCGCCGTCACCGATGCGATCCCGCTGCTGCAGCAGGCGGAAAGCGTGCACATCATGGCGGTCAATCCGAAGCCGGTGGAACACGGTGCCGTGCCCGGCGCGGACATCGGACTATACCTCGCGCGCCACGGTGTCAGAGTGGAGGTCAAGAGCGATCACGGGGCCGAGATCGATATCGGCAACGAACTGCTGTCGCGCGCATCCGACCTGGACTCGGACCTGATCGTGATGGGCGGCTACGGGCATTCGCGGCTGTCCGAGTGGGTGCTGGGCGGCGCCACGCGCACCATCCTGGAGTCGATGACCGTGCCGGTGCTGATGTCGCACTAGGCAGTTCTCGCTAGCAGAGGCGGCGGAGGGCTCGCCGCCTGCCGGCGCACGCCACAAAAGTTGATAGAGCCGCTCGGATAAGCGATCCATTACTCGGCGCGATGAAGCTCGCTATCGATGCGTTTGGCAAGAGGCGGGCCGGGGGCGTACGGGACGTTCGCGGGCAATGTACGCCGCATGGGCAGCGTCTATCGCAACTTGCGCATCCTGTGAGAAAATCTCGCCGCTGCATCGGGAGGCGAACAAGGCGGCCGCGTTTTTTCAGGGATAATTAGGACTTTATCGGCATTTTGCACATTTCTAAGGGCGTCATCATGACCAGCAAGAAGTACATATACGCGTTCGAAGAGGGTGATGGGAAGAACAAGATACTTTTGGGGGGAAAGGGCGCCGGCCTGTGCGAGATGACGCAGATCGGCCTGAATGTCCCGCCGGGCTTCACCATCACCACCGACGCGTGCCTGGCTTATCTGGAATCGAACCGTCTGCCGGAAGGTCTGATGGATGAGCTCAAAGGCCATATGGCGGCGCTGGAAAAGAAGACGGGCAAGGCCTTCGGCAGCGCCAAGAATCCCTTGCTGATTTCGGTGCGCTCCGGCTCGGCGATGTCGATGCCGGGCATGATGGACACCATCCTTAACCTGGGCCTGAACGAAACTTCGTTGCAGGGGGTGATCAAGCAGACTTCCAATCCGCGCTTCGGCTACGATTCCTACCGCCGCTTCATCCAGCTCTTCGGCAAGATCGCGCTCGGCATCGACGATGCGCATTTCGACGAGAAGATGAACGAAGTGAAGCGCAAGTACAACGCCCGCGTCGACCTCGATCTCAAGGCCGATCACTTGAAGGAACTCGCGGGCGAATTCCTCGACATCGTGAAGCGCCGCACGGGTAAACCGTTCCCGCAGGATCCCTACGAGCAGCTTGAAATATCGGTTGGCGCCGTGTTCCGCTCCTGGATGGGCAAGCGCGCGGTGGACTACCGCAAGCAGTTCAAGATCACCAAGGACATGGCGAACGGCACCGCCGTCAACGTCTGCACCATGGTGTTCGGCAACATGGGCAACGATTCGGGCACGGGGGTGGGTTTCACCCGCAACCCCGGCACCGGCGAGAACGTGATCTACGGGGAATACCTGACCAATGCGCAGGGCGAGGACGTGGTGGCGGGCATCCGCACGCCCAAGCCGATCGCGGAGATGGAAAAGGAAATGCCCGAGATCTACCGCCAACTCGTCGACCTGCACAACAAGCTCGAATCGCACTACCACGAGGTGCAGGATTTCGAATTCACCATCGAACGCGGTACGCTCTATTGCCTGCAGACGCGCAACGGCAAGATGAACGCGCGCGGCATGGTGCGCAGCTCGGTCGAGATGTTTCGCGAAGGTCTGATCTCGAAGGAGCGGGCGCTAACGCGCATCGAGCCGTCGATGCTGGAGCAGTTGCTCGTGCCGCAGCTCTCGCCCAATTTTCACGGCAAGTCGCTCGCGCAAGGGCTGCCGGCATCGCCCGGCGCGGCATCGGGCAAGATCGTGTTCGATGCCAACACGGCCGAAGCGCGCGGCAATGCCGGGGAGAAAGTCATCCTGGTGCGCGAGGAGACGAAGCCGGACGACATCCACGGATTCTTCCGGGCGCAGGGCATTCTCACCAGCCGCGGCGGCAAGACTTCGCACGCGGCGGTGGTCGCGCGCGGCATGGGCAAGCCCTGCGTTTCCGGCTGCGAGCAGATCGTCATCGACGACAAGGCACGCAGCGCCACGATCGGCGACACGACGCTGCACGAGGGCGACGTGATCACCATCGACGGTGGCAGCGGACACGTGTATGCGGGCGAAGTGCCGACGGTGGAAGCGTCGTTCTCCGCCGAAATGTCGACCCTGCTCGCTTGGGCGGACGAGGTCGCGGAACTGAAGGTGATGGCCAACGCCGACACTCCCGAAGATGCGACCCGCGCGCGCCAGTTCGGCGCCATGGGTATCGGCCTGGTGCGGACCGAGCGCATGTTCAACAGCACCGACCGCCTGCCGATCGTGCAGGAGATGATCCTCGCCGAATCGGCGGAAGAGCGCCAGGTCGCGTTGGACCGCCTGCTGCCGATCCAGCGCGCGGACTTCAAGGGGATTTTCAAGGCGATGCGCGGGCTGCCGGTGACTGTGCGCCTGCTCGACCCGCCGATGCACGAGTTCCTGCCGACCGCGGCGCAGCTCGAGCTCGAGATCGCGAACCTGCACCATCTGCGCGACAGCATCAAGGGCCTGGAGGAACTGCCGGGAACGATGAAGCTGTTGAATCCGCGGCTTTACCAGCAATACGCCGACGGCCTGACCAAGCTCATGGGCGGGTTGCAGAGCTTCAAGGATTCGCATCTGGAAGACGATGTGATCTCGAAGAAGGAGGCGATCCTGCGCAAGGTGCGCTCGCTCGCGGAAGTAAACCCGATGCTCGGGCACCGCGGTGTGCGCCTGGCGATCACCTATCCTGAAATCTACGCCATGCAGATCCAGGCGATCCTCGAGGCCGCCGCGCTGTGCGCCAAGGAGGGCATCGAGATCTATCCCGAGATCATGGTGCCGCAGGTCGCGACCGTCGAGGAACTGATGCGCATCCACGGCCACGTGCAGCGCATCCACCAGGTGGTGAAACTCACGCACGGCATCGACGTGCAGTTCAAGTTCGGTTCCATGCTCGAAGTGGTGCGCGGTTGCCTGCGCTCAGGCCGCATGGCGCAGGACGCGGAGTTCTTCTCCTTCGGCACCAACGACTTGACCCAGGCCACCTTCTCCTTCAGCCGCGAGGATGCGGAAAACAAGTTCCTTCCGGCCTACAACGAGACCGGCATCCTGCAGGACAACCCGTTCGAGGTGCTGGACATCAAGGGCGTGGGACAGTTGATGAAGATGGCGGTGGAGAGCGGGCGCAAGACTCGGCCCGATCTGAAAGTCGGAATCTGCGGCGAACACGGCGGCGATCCTACCTCGATCCACTTCTGCCATCACATCAAGATCAACTATGTGTCCTGCTCCGGCCCGCGTGTGCCGGTTGCGCGCCTCGCCGCGGCGCAGGCGAAACTGCTCGAAGCGAAATACGCCGACCCCGTCGACGGCTAGCCGCCGCGGATGGGTAAGGCGTGGTTCGTGTATTTGCTGGAATGCCGCGACGGCAGCATTTATACGGGAATCGCGATCGACGTCGGCGCGCGCTACGCCGCACATGTGAGCGGCAAGGGCGCGCGCTACACCCGAGCGCACCCGCCGCGCCGGCTGCTGTGCACGATGGAATACCTGGACCGTTCGGCAGCCGCCAAGGCTGAATACCGCATCAAGCAGTTGAGCGCGGAGGAAAAGCGCCGACTGGCGCGGCGCCATCCGCCGCGATGAGCCGCACAGGCGCGCCGCTAGGCGTGCGGTTGCCGGTTCCCGCAGCCGAAATCGAAATCACGGCCGTCCGTGCCCAAGGGGCTGGTGGGCAGAACGTCAACAAGGTCGCGAGCGCGATCCACCTGCGCTTCGACATCGCTGCCTCGTCGCTGCCCGACGCGTGCAAGGCGCGCCTGCTCGCGCTCGACGACCGGCGCATCACTGCCGATGGGGTGCTGGTGATCAAAGCGCAGGAGCACCGCAGCCAGGAACTGAATCGGGAAGAAGCACTGCGCCGCCTGGCCGAGCTGATCCGCAAGGCCTTGGTGCCGCGCAAGAAGCGCAAAGCCACGCGGCCTACGCGCGGCTCGCAGCTGAAGCGACTCGAGCACAAGACCAAGCGCGGCGACCTCAAGCGCAGCCGCGCCAAGGTCGCGGAATAGGGTAGGCGGAAGCGCTAGACGAACTGGCGGCGGAAACGCGCGAGGCCCAGCCCGAACAGCACGGCGCCGATCGCCGCAATGGCCAGCACCGAATGCCACAGGATGGCGGATTCCGCGCCGCGCAGCATGATGCCGTAGGCGATTTCGATGTAATGGCGCAAGGGGGAGAAGAACATCAGCGCGTGCAGCCACTGCGGCATGCTCTCCAGCGGCGTCCAAGTCCCGGAGAGCATCACGATCGGCATCACCATCAGCAACACCACCAGACCGACCTGGGCCGAATTGCGCGCGAAGGTGGCGGCAACGAGCCCCAATCCGGCGTTGGTGAAGGCATAGACGGCGGTGAGCGCGAAGAACAGCGGCACGCTGCCGACGAAGGGCACGTTGTAGAAGGGCATCATGATGCCGAACACTGCGGCGCTGGTGCCGGTGAGCATCACCAGCATCATCGACAGTACTTTCGACGCCATGATCTGCAGCGGCGTGATGGGAGAGACCAATAGCTGCTCCAGGGTCCCGCGTTCCTTCTCGCGGATCATCGCCGCCGCCGGCAGCAGGATGCAGGCGACGGTGACCATGGTGAGGAGCTCCGAAATGGTGTTGAACCACCTGTCGTCCAGGCCCGGGTTGTACCAGACGCGCACCTCGTTGACGATGGCCGGCATGCGCCGCGGGTCGCCTCCGGCGCGGATGACGTTGCGCTCGGCCCACTGCTCGGAATAGCGCGCGACGATGCGGTTGGCGTAGCTCGAGGCCAGGTAGCCCGAGTTCGCCTGGCTGGTGTCGATGAGCGCCTGCAGGCTCGCCTCTTTCTGGCGCGCGAGCGACTCGGCGAAATCGGACGGAATCGCGAGGATGGTCTGCGCCTCGCCGCGATCGAGCTCGCGCATGCCGACTTCGGCAGATTCGATTTCGCCCGCGAGACGGAAACGCGGCCGCTGAAAGCGGTAGATGAGGTCGCGCGAAGCCGCACTCTGGTCGGCGTCGTGCACGCGCACCACCGAATCGCGCAGCTCGTTGCTCGCTCCGCCCGCGGCGATGATGATGTTGGCGGTGAAGATGTAGACGGTGTAGGCGAAGAGCGCGCGGTCGTGCACCAGCTGCCGTAATTCCTTCATCGCGAGCACCGCGATCTGCCACAGCCAGACGCGGCTGCTCCACAACCAAGGCCTGTCAGGCGAACTCATGTGCGCGTCCGTTTGCGAAACAGGAGGTAACACAAAGTGAACACGATGCCCGCATGCAGCACGAAGAACGCGAGCTGCGGCCACAGCACGTCCAGCCCCACCGCCTTGAGGAAGGCCCCTTTCACCACGGCGTAGTAGTACATCGCCGGGAAGGCATGGGCGATGGCGAAATTGCCGCCGGTGAGCGAACTGACCGGAGTGATCAGGCCGGAGAACTGGATGGAGACGATGATGGACATCACCACCGAAATGATCAGCGCCGCCTGCTGCGTGCTGACCAGCAGCGATATGAGCAGGCCCAGGCCGGTGGTACATAGGATGTAGAGCAGCGTCGCGCCGACGAAGAAGACGAGGCTGCCTTTGAACGGCGTATGGAAATACCAGGTCGCGAGCAGCCATAGGATGCCGGCGTTGACGGCGGAGATGGCGATGCTGGGCAGGAGCTTGCCGGCAAGGAACTCGGCGCGGGTGATGGTGGAGGAACGCACGTTGTAGATCGCACCGGTCTCCTTTTCGCGCACCACCGACAGCGCCATCAGCAGCGGCGGCACCAGCATCAAGATCAGCATGATCAGGCCGGGGGCGACGGTCCAGATGCTCCGCACCTCCTGGTTGTAGAGGTAGCGCACTTCGAGCTTGACCGGGTGGAGCAGGCTTGCGGCGCGCTCCGGCGGCAGGCCGAGGCGGCGCGCGAGGAAGCCGGCGCGGATTTCGCTGCTCGCCGCGAGGTTGATCGCCTCGACGTAGGCCTGGATGGTGCGCGTGGAGGTGATGAAAGTGCCGTCGATCAGCGTCTGCACGCGGCTGACGCGCCCGGCGAGCAGATCCTCGGCAAAGCGCGGCCCGATGACGATCACCACGCGCAGCTTGCGCTCGGCAAGCAGCCGGTTCGCGGCGTCGGCGTCGTTCAGATAGCCCTGGAAGGAGAAATAGCGCGATTCGATGAAGTGATGGGCGTAATCGCGGCTCATCGGCGTGCGGTCCTCGTCGACGACGGCAACAGCGATGTTCTCGATGTCCTGGCTCATGCCATAGCCGAAGACCAGCATCAGCATCACCGGCAGGAGAAAGGCGAGCAGGAAATAGATGCGGTCGCGCACGATCTCCTGCCATTCCCGCTGTGCCACGGCGAGTACGCGTGCGAGCTTCACGGCGCCGCCTTGCCGCGTTCCAGGCCGGTGACGTAATGCACGAACACGTCTTCCATCGACAGCGGCCGCGGCGCGATGCGGCCGACTTGAATGCCTTCGCGCTCGAGCAGCGCACGCAGCCGCGGCGCGGCGGTCATTGCATCGGGGGCAAGCAAGTGGATGTGCTCGCCGAACAATGCCGCATCGGCGTAGCCGGCGCCGCGCAGCAGGCCGAGTGCGGGCAGCACCGGCGCGGCGCTCAATTCGAGCAGGCTGCCGGCGCGCGCCTTCACCCGCTGCTTCAGTTCGTCCGGAGGCGCTTCGGCGACGATAGCGCCCGCGTGCATCAGGGCGAGCCGGTCGCAATGCTCGGCTTCGCTCATGTAATGGGTGGTGACGAGGATCGCGACGCCTTCGACGCGCGCAAGATGGAACAGAATCTCCCAGAACTGGCGCCGACCGATGGGGTCGACGCCAGAGGTCGGCTCGTCCAGAAACAGCACTTGCGGCCGATGCACCAGCGCGCAGCCTAAGGCGAGGCGCTGGCGCAAGCCCATCGGCAGGCTGCCCGCCGCGTCGCCTTCGTGTCCGGCAAGCCCGCCGCTCGCGATCACCCAGGCGAGCCGCTCCTCGGTCTGGCGCCGATCCAGGCCGTAGATGCCCGAGAACAGGCGCACGTTCTCGACCACGCTGAGATCGGTGTAGAGCGAAAACGATTGTGACACATAGCCGATGCGCTGCTTGATCGCGCGGCCCGCCCGTCGCATGTCGATGCCGCTTACCGCGCCTTCGCCGCCGGTGGGCGGGAGGATGCCCGTCAGCATCTTGATGCACGTGGTCTTGCCGGCGCCGTTTGCGCCGAGCAGGCCGAATATCTCGCCTTGCGCGATGCGGAAACTCACTCGGTCGACGGCGCGGAAATCGCCGAAGTCGCGCGTCAGCGCATGCGCTTCGATCGCCGCCCCATTGTTCGCAACCGAGCGAACCAGGCCGCCCGCGGGGCTCGGCCATGCGGCAGGCGGAAGCGTGCGCGCGAGCGAGGCGATGAACACATTCTCCAATTCGGGTTCGTCGATCGAGAGCTCGGCGAGCGCGTTGCCGGCGAGCAGCGCGCGGATTTCCACTTCGGCCGCGGCGGCGTCGCGGCCTTCGGCGAATACTTGGACGCTGGGCCCGCGCGCTTGTACCTGCGCGAAGACGCCGCGCAGTCGCTCGAGCGCGTCGGCCTGGCGCTCGGCGCGCAGTTGCACTTGCACGCCCGCTATGCGCCGGCGCAGATCGTCGGGGCGGCCCTGTGCGATCACGCGGCCCTCGTACATCAATGCAAGCCGATGGAAACGGCTCGCCTCGTCCATGTAAGCGGTCGAGACGAGCGCCGTGGCGCCGTGATCGTGCAAGATTTCCGACAGGATGAGCCAGAAGTCGCGCCGCGACACGGGATCGACGCCCGTGGTCGGCTCGTCGAGGATGATCAGCTCCGGCTCGTGGATGAGCGTGCACACCAGCGCGAGTTTCTGCTTCATGCCGCCGGACAGATGCTTCATCGGCCGGGCGCGGAACTGCGCCAAGCGGGTGATGACGAGGAGGCGCTCCTTGCGCGCGGCAAGCGCGGCTTTCGGCACCAGCCGCAGCTTGGCGAAGAAATCGATGTTCTCCTCGATGGACAGTTCGGGATAGAGATTGAGCCCGAGTCCCTGGGGCATGAAGCCGAGTCGATCCTTCACCCGCTCGGCCGAGCGCTCGGAATGCACTTCGGTGCCAAAGACCTCGATCCTGCCGGCATCGAAGGCGAGCACGCCGGCGACGGCTTTCATCAGGCTCGACTTGCCGGCACCGTCCGGGCCGATTAGGCCGAAGATCTCGCCGCGGTGGATTTCCAGGCCGAGGTCTTCCACCGCGCTGCGCTTGCCGTAGCGCTTGGCAAAGCCTTCGATTCGCAGGAGCGGCGACTCGCGCGCCGCTACCAACGCGGCTTGGCCCACGACGCGTCTTCCTTCCAGCGGATCATCGCGTCGGCGGGCACGCCGGGCGTGAGCTTGTGCTCCGGATTGCGGTCGAGATAGAGCCGGACTTCGTACATGAGCTTCACCCGTTCGTCCGGGGTCTGCACTTCCTTGGGGGTGAATTCCGCGCGCGCTCCGATGTAGCGCACGGTCGCGGCGTAGGGCTGTTCGGGAAACGCGTCGCTGTAGATCTGCGCTGCCAGGCCGCGGCGCACCTTGCCGATTTCGCGCTCGGGCACGAACACCTTCAGGTACAGCCGGTCGAGATCGACCAGTTCGAGCAGGGGAGCGCCGGCAGTGACGACTTCGCCCAGATTGGCATAGCGGCTGGTAATGATGCCGCTCGCCGGGCTGGCGATGGCGAGGTCCTCGAGCGCACTCTGCGCCTCGACGCGTTTGGCAGCCGCGGCGCGCTCGGCGGCAACGAGCGCGGCAAGCTCGGCTTCCTTGGCGTGGATGCGCTCGGGCCCGAGGCGTGCGTCGTTCAAGCTCTGCTGGGCGCGCTCGATGCCGGCCTGCGCCGCATCGCGCTGCTCTTTGTGCGTGCGCAGGGCGAGTTCTGCGCGCTCGACGAACTGCGGGCCGACGAACTTGCCGGCTTCGAGCGCCTTCGCCCTGTCCAGGTCGCGCGCGTCCTGTTCCCGGGCGACTTCGGCGCGCGCGAGCTCGGTCTGAACCGAGGCGAGCCCGGCCTCGGCGGAGGCGATCGAGTGGGGCACTTCGCGCCGCGTGACGGCGAGGGCGGTGCGCGCCGAGTGCGTACGGGCACGCGCGGCTTCGGCGTCCGCCTGGGCTTGATCCAGGCGGGCACGCAGGATGTTGTCCTCCAGCCGCGCCAGCATTTGCCCCGCTTGGACGCTCGCGCCTTCGCGTACCGTCAATTCGGCGATGCGGCCGGGCACTTTGCTCGCGATGATGATGGCATCACCTTCGATCCTGCCGTTCGCCTGGATCAGGCCATCGACCGGGCCGCGGAGCAGCTGCAATTTCCAAAAGAGCAGCGCGGCGATGCCGAGAATGATCGCTGCGAGCACAAGGGGCAGGACGAGGTTCTTGCGCATGTTCGAGTCGGGCAGGCAGTCGCAATCCGGCAAGTCTGAGTCGATCGAGTGCCGAGTCGTGGGCGTTCGACCCGGCACGGGCGCGCGAACAGGCGCATTCGGCGCAGCTTTGCCAAGCGACTTTGCGCCGCATGCAAGTGTCGCACGGGCGACTGGCTGCGGTTTGATCAAGATCAAAAGTGCTTGGCAAGGGTTTGGGTAAGTGATGAAATACGAGTGCTTTTCTCACAGCCGTCCCTTAGCGCGGTGCAGGAGAAACAGCCTCATGAGCATGGAAGAGCGCACACAAATCCGCGATCACGACGTCTACGCCGTCTGCGACAGCGGCGAAGAAGAGCTGAAGAGCGGGTCGACCGATCTTTCCCCCCTGGCGCTGCAAGTGCTGGTACTGCTCGACGGCAGGTCCAGCATCGCCGAGATCATCGAGCGCAATCAGGCGCTCGCAGCCGAGGACATCCGCAACACCGCGCAATGGCTGTTGCAGCAGGCTTACATCCGGCCTGCCACGCCGAGCGAAGAGCTCAATCTGGATTTCAGCTATTTCTTCGGCGAGCAGAAGACCGAACCCTCGCTGCAAGCGACCGAAAAGGCGCAGGGCGAGGCCGAAGGTGGCACGGCCGCGCTGAAACTGAACGGCTATTACGTGAGCATCGCGCGGCGATCCGCGAGCCGGATCGCGCCGGCGAGCGGCGCGCAATACGGCGTGCTCGTCGTCGAGGATGATCCGGAACTGCAGCGCGCGTTGAAATTCCTGCTCACGATGGAGAAGTTCGCGCCGCGGCTTGCCGGAAACCGGGCCGAAGTGCTCGCCGCGTTGCGCCAGCCGCCGCTGCCGGATCTGGCGTTGCTGGATGTGACGCTGCCCGATGCGAACGGCTTCGACATCCTCGGCCGGCTGCGTCAGCACCCGCAGTTGAAATCTCTGCCGGTGATCATGCTCACCGGCCAAGCGCAGCGCGCAGACGTCATGCGCGGGCTGGCCTTGGGCGCCGACGGCTATATCACCAAGCCCTTCGATCGCGATGTGCTGCTCACCGGCATCCGCGCCGTGCTCGGACTGCGCTAGCGCAAAAGACCCGAACGACGAGGGCGAACAAGCGATGAGACTAACCGCGCCGGCCTGCGTACTTGCGGCAATGCTCGCGGTGGCGCTCGCTGCGCCTGCGCGCACGGGCATGGCGGCCGATGCCGAACGCGGCAAGCTGCTCTACGAAACGCGCTGCCACGCCTGCCACGAGGCGAGTGTGCATAACCGCAGCGCGCGCAAGGCGAAAAGCTACCGCGATATTCGCACCCAGGTGCAACGTTGGGCGGGCGAAGCAGGCGGCAATTGGACCCCAGCCGAAATCGAGGACGTGAGCTATTACCTCAATCAGCGCTACTACCGTTTCGCCTGCCCGCCTACGGCCTGCGACGCCGATCGCGTCTCGCTCGTGCCGCCGAACTAGTTTGCGAAAGCGCGGTCGCGATTCCATGTTTCAGGCAACGATATTCTTTGACGTGAAAATGAAGAGGAGAGAGAAGTGAGGGTTCTTAAGTGGTTGAGATTGCTTGGTCTGCTCGCGGCGTTCGGGGCAATGCTGTTTCCTTGCGCAAGTTACGCGCAGGGTGCGTTCCCGAGCAAGCCGGTCACCCTGGTGCTGCCGTTTCCGCCCGGCGGCAGCACCGATATCGTCGCGCGCAATATCCAGCCCAAGCTGGCGGCCTTGCTCGGACAGCCGGTACTGGTCGATAACCGCCCTGGTGCCGCCGGCGTCATCGCCACCAATTACGTCGCCAAGTCCGCGCCGGACGGCTATACGCTTTTTCTGTCCTTCGACACCCACGCGATCAATCCCATCGTCTACAAGGACATCCCCTACGATACCTTCAAGGACATCGTTCCGGTCACGCTGCTGGTGCGCTTTCCCTTGGTGATGGGCGCCTACGGCGGTCTGGCGGCGAACAATCTGAAGGAGTTCATCGCGCTCGCGAAAAGCCAGCCGGGCAAGTTCAATTACGCATCGACCGGTCTGGGCAGCTTGAATCACCTGCTCGCGGAGAACTTGAAAAGCCTCGCCGGCATCGATGTGCTGCACGTGCCTTACAAAGGCGGTGGACCGGCGATCCAGGCCATGCTCACCGGCGAAGTGGCATTCTGCTTCCTGAGCTACGCGGCGCAGAAAGGGCATATGCAGGCAGGGAAGCTGAAGCCGCTCGCGGTCACCGGCGCGAAGCGCATGGCCGACTTGCCCGATGTTCCCACGGTGGCGGAAAGCGGCTTCCCGGGATTCGAGGGCTATTCCTGGATCGGCATCTTCGCGCCGGCGGGAACGCCGGACGCAGTGGTGAAACGACTGCACAAGGATTTCACCACCGCGGTGCAGGATGCCGAAGTCAAGGGCAAGCTCAGCTCGGCGGGCTTCGAAGTCGTCGGCAGCACCCCGCAGGAACTCGGAAGTTTCGTGCGGCGCGAGCACGATCGCTGGGCGAAATTCGTGAAGGACGCCAAAATCCGCTTCGAATAACCTGCCTCCGTGGCGGCGAAGGCGAGGGCATGTCCCATGCGCTCGCAATTCGCAAACTTGCATTGGATGATTCAACAGTCGACGAACCCGCATGAGGCGGCAGCAGCGCCACGCCGCCTCATGCGGGTTCGTTTCAAACAGGAATAGCTATGGCACAAATCAGTGGCGGCGAGGCCTTCGTGCGCATGCTGCAGTTGCAGGGCGTAAAGCATATTTTCGGATTGTGCGGCGACACTTCGCTGCCGTTCTACGATGCGCTGTATCGGCTGGAGCACGGCATGCAGCACATCCTCACCCGCGACGAGCGCTCCGCCGCCTACATGGCCGACGGCTACGCCCGCGTCTCGGGCAGGGTCGGCGTCTGCGAAGGCCCGAGCGGCGGCGGGGCGACCTACATCCTTCCCGGCGTGGTCGAGGCGAACGAATCTTCGGTTCCGCTGCTTTGCTTCACCTCCGACATCTCGGTGTCGGCGCGCGGCCGCTACGCCCTTACCGAACTCGACCAGCAGGCGCTGTTCCGGCCGCTGACCAAGTGGAACACCGTGCTCAACACCGCTGCCGACATTCCGCGTACGCTGCGCAGCGCATTCAAGCAGATGACCAGCGGCAGGCCCGGCGCGGTGCATATCGGCCTGCCTTACGACGTGCAGAAACAGGCGGTGGACGAAACCGAGGTCTGGGCCGATGCCAGCCTCAACCGCTATCCCTCGCGCCGCGATTGCGCCGATGCGGCCGCGATCGAGGAAGCGGCGAAGCTCCTCGCCCAGGCCGAGCGCCCGCTATTCATCGTCGGCGGCGGAGTGGTCATTTCCGGGGCGGAGCGGGAACTCATCGCCTGCGCGGAGCGGCTGGGTGCGCCGGTCGCAACCACCATCAGCGGGCAGGGCAGCATCGGCGATGCACATCCGCTCGCACTCGGCGTGGTCGGTTCGAACGGCGGCACGCTGCCGACGCGGGCAGTCGTGCAAGCCGCCGACCTGGTGGTGTTCGTCAGCTGCCGCGCCGGTTCGGTCACAACCGAGCGCTGGCGTTTCCCTGTTCCGGGCAAGGTCAAGACCATCCAAATCGATATCGATCCGGCGGTCATCGGCGCGAACTATCCGGTCGCAGCGGCGCTCGCGGGCGATGCCAAGCTGACCCTCGCCGCGCTCGCGGCGGAGCTGGACCGTATCGAAGCGAAGCCCCGTGCTTGGGGCAGGGAGGCCGTGGCTGCGGCGAAGCGTGAAAAGTTCGCAGCCTTCCGTCCGCTCGCCGAGTCGGCCGAGCGGCCGATTCGACCGGAGCGCATCGTGGCCGAGCTGAACCGCCTGCTCCCGAACGAGGCGGTCATCGTCGCCGATCCCGGCACGCCTTGCCCCTATTTCTCCGCCTATTACGAAAACGCGCTTACCGGCCGGCATTTCATCAGCAATCGCGCGCACGGTGCCCTGGGTTATTCCATGGCAGCGGCCGTCGGCGCGCATTTCGGGCGCCCGGGAACGAAGATCGTCTCGGTGATGGGCGACGGCAGCTTCGGCTTCACCGCAGGCGAACTCGAGACGGTGTGCCGTCTGAAAGTGCCGCTCGCCATGATCGTCATTTCCAATGCGGTCTACGGCTGGATCAAGGCCGGCCAGCGGTCGGGCTTCGGCGAGCGCTATTTCTCCGTCGATTTTTCCCGCACCGACCACGCCGCGGTGGCGGCGGCCTTCGGCGTGAAAAGCTACCGGGTGGAAGATCCGGAAAAGCTGAGCGAGGTGCTCAAGCTCGCGCTGGAGGCGAACGAGCCGGTGCTGGTCGACGTCCTCGCCCAGCCGCTGCACGAAGCCAGGGCGCCGGTGAGCGAGTGGATCGCCTGAATTCGCCAGGCGGATTCTAATGGATCGTCTAGCGGAGCTTGCGATGCGCCGGCTGCGACGCGATAATCCGGGGGCGCCAGCCAGGCAGTCCCGATTCTTCCCCTCGAAAGAAGCTAAGCCAATATGAGCCATATTCCCGCTTCAACGGCACTCTCGCGCTTTCGCGTCCTCGACCTGTCGCGCGTGCGCGCGGGTCCGACCTGCGTCAAACAACTCGCCGATTTCGGCGCCGACGTCGTCAAGATCGAGTCGCCGCCCGGCGTGGACGCGAACGAGGGCATGGGCGGACCGCGTAACGGCCCCGATTTTCAGAATCTGCACCGCAATAAGCGTTCGATGACCCTCAATCTGAAAATGCCGGAGGGCAGGGCGGTGTTCGCCAAGCTGGTGAAGTCGGCCGACGTAGTGGTGGAGAACTACCGTCCGGACGTGAAATACCGTCTGGGCATCGACTACGAGTCGCTGCAGAAGATCAATCCGCGCATCATCCTCGCCAGCATTTCCGGCTTCGGCCAGGACGGCCCTTACCTGGAGCGGCCGGGATTCGACCAGATCGCGCAAGGCATGAGCGGGCTGATGTCGGTCACCGGAAAGCCCGGTGAAGGACCGATGCGCACCGGCGCGGCGATCGCGGACGTGAGCGCCGGGCTCTACGCGGCGCTGGGCATCCTCACCGCGCTGCTTGAGCGCGAAGCCTCGGGCAAGGGCCAGTGGGTACAGTCTTCGCTGCTGATGTCGGGCATCGCGTTGCTCGACTTCCAGGCGGCGCGCTACCTGATGGACAAGGAGGTGCCGCCGCAGGTCGGCAACGACCACCCGACCAGCATGCCGACGTCTGCCTATGCCACTGCGGACGGCTATATCAATATTGGCGCTTCGGGCGAAGGCATGTGGGTACGGCTGTGCAACGCGGTCGGCCGGCCGGAACTTCTCAAGCGCGCGGAATTCGAAGGCGGCGCAAACCGCGCCAAGAACCGCAAGGCGCTCAACGTCGAGCTGAACGCAGCGCTGAAGACGAAGACCAGCGCTGAGTGGATTTCGATCCTCAACGCCGCGGGCGTGCCCTGCGGACCGATCTACTCCATGGACCAGGTGTTTGCGGATCCCCAGGTACGCCACATCCATGCCGCGGCGACGGTGAAGCATCCCAAGCTCGGCGATATCCAGGTGGTGAATCAGGCGGTGGGGCTGTCGCGCACGCCGGCAAGCATGGCGCGCGCGACGCCGGAAATCGGCGAACAGACGGACGAAGTGCTCGCGGAGGCCGGCTACGGCGCGGCCGAGATCGCCGAACTGCATCGGAACAAAGTGGTTTAAAGAAGGAGGAGAAACGTGGCTGAACTCATCACGCGCAAGGACAACGCCATCGGTTGGGTGATCTTTTCCAACCCGACCAAGTTCAACGCGGTCACGCACGACATGTGGGTGGCGCTGCCACAGGCGATCGGCGCGTTCGACGCTGATCCCGAGGTGCGCATGATCGTGATCACGGGCGACGGCGAAAAGGCCTTCATTTCCGGTGCGGACATCTCGCAGTTCGAGAAGGCGCGCGGCACCGCGGAAGCACAGGCGGTCTACAACCAGGCGGTGGTGACCGCCTACGAGGCGCCGGTACTGTGCAGTAAACCGGTGGTGGCGAAGATTCGCGGCGTCTGCATGGGCGGCGGCCTGGGGCTCGCTGCGGCCTGCGACGTGCGCATCGCTGCGGACGACGCCGTGTTCCGCATGCCCGCCGCGCGCTTGGGGCTGGGCTACAACTACACCGGCATCCGGCGGTTCGTGCAAGTGCTGGGGGCGTCGAACGCCGCGGACATCTTCTTTTCGGCGCGCAAGTTCAATGCGACCGACGCGTTCACCATGGGATTCGTCAACCGCGTGGTGCCGGTCGCCGATTTCGATCGCGAAGTGGCAGCCTATTGCAAAATGGTCGCGGAAAACGCACCGCTCACCATGGCGGCGGCCAAGTTCGCCATCCGACAGACGGGACTCGATCCGGAGTCGCGCGACTTGGACCAGGCTGCGCGCATGATCGACAAGTGCTTTGCGAGCGAGGACTACCGCGAAGGCCGCAAGGCCTTCATGGAAAAGCGCACGCCCAATTTCCAGGGTAAATAGCTGTAGCGGGAGGCCCGTCATTAGCCCCGACGCGTCTCGGGGCCCCGGGCCGATCGCGCTTCGGCTCGCCAATGATCGCGGCGAGGCCCCAGAGGGGCTAAAGGCGCTGCTCCTACGATCTGCGCCGCTTGCGGCGAGGGTGCCGCCCGGCTCAGCGGCAGACCAGCACTGGGATCTTGCTGTGGATCAGCACCTTCTGTGTCTCGCTGCCCAGCACCAGGCCTTCCAGCCCGCGCCGGCCGTGCGAAGCCATGAAGATCAGGTCGCATTTCTTCTTCTTCGCCGCGTCGATGATGGCCTCGTAGGGGCTGTCGCTCAGGACGTGGAACGCTTCGCACGGCACCTGCTCGGCGCTCGCCTCGACTTCGACGATGGATAGAAACTTCCGCGCCTGCTTCTTGGCATAGTCTTCCTGCGCCTTGGCCGATGGCGCGCGCAGAATATAGCCGTCGCCGTAATACGTGGTGCTAAATTCAGGCGCAGCGTAAAAGCCGGTGATTTTCGCGCCCAGGGACTTGGCGAGTTTCACCGCCTGCTTGGCCGCCTTGATCGAAAGCTTGGAACCGTCGGTCGGAACGAGGATGTGTTTGTACATTTGATTTCCTTTCCTAAGGATCGTCGCGGATCCGCGCTTAATCGGCGCGCTGCCGCACATGCTGCCTTATTCCCAGCTTAGGCCGAGGCTCCATGCGCAATTTGACCAAAATCAAGCGCGCTGGCGATGGCCAGGGGCAAGGGCCGCTTCAGTACTCGGTGCTCACGCTGCGGATGACGACACCGCCCGACTTCTCGTCGTGCTCGAGCTTGATCAGCTTCTTCGCTTCGGCTTCGTCGAGCAATTTGCCGAAGGAGCGGAAGCCGTAGAACGCTTCGTTGAACCCGGGATTGCGCCGCTTCAGCGTCTGTTTCACCATCGATCCCCAGATCTTGTCTTCTTCGCCGCGCTCCGCGATCAAGGCCTCTATGGTGTCCATGACGATGTCCAGCGCTTCCTGCTTTTTGTCGCTTTCCGGTTGCGCCGCGGCTTTCGCCGGCGCGCCCGAGGAAGCCTTGGCCGCGGGTTTCTTGCGCGACTGTTTCTTCGCTTTTTCCCGCACCAGGTCGTCGTAGTAGATGAATTCGTCGCAATTGGCGATGAGCAGATCCGAAGTCGAGTTCTTCACGCCCACGCCGATCACCGTCTTGTTGTTCTCGCGCAGCTTGGACACCAGCGGCGAGAAATCCGAATCGCCACTGATGATGACGAAGGTGTCGACGTGCGACTTGGTATAACAGAGGTCGAGCGCGTCGACCACCATGCGGATGTCGGCCGAGTTCTTGCCCGACTGGCGCACGTGCGGGATTTCGATGAGTTCGAACGCGGCTTCGTGCATGCCGGCCTTGAATTCGCGATAGCGCTCCCAGTCGCAGTAGGCCTTCTTCACCACGATGTTGCCCTTGAGCAGCAGGCGCTCGAGCACGCGGTTGATGTCGAAGCGTTCGTACTTCGCTTCGCGCACGCCCAGGGCGACGTTCTCGAAATCGCAAAACAGGGCCATGTTGATGTCGGCGGCTGCGCTCATGCTTGTTCTCCGTTGGTTGTGCGCTGTGCGGCAGGCCGCGCCTTCGGCGCCGGCCATCCCTCGTTGCCGTCATCGTAGCGCGGAACCGTGCTTTTCGCTGTGGGTGCGGGCGATGCTCGATCCAGGCCGCTCTGCTAAAATTCGACGCACTTCACCAAGGAGGAGCCAATCATGTTACGTAAGCCTTTGGCGCTTGCCGTCGCAGCGCTCTTCGCCGGCACCGCCATCACCGCATCCGCCCAGCAGGGCGACAAGATTTCCAACGGCACGGTCAAGGTCGGCCTGATCCTCGACATGTCGAGCCTCTATTCCGATATCACCGGCGAGGGCAGCGTCACCGCTGCGCGCATGGCGATCGAAGATTTCGGCGGCAAGGTGTTGGGCAAGCCGATCGAACTCGTCTACGCCGACCACCAGAACAAGGCCGACATCGCCGCCAACAAGGCGCGCGAATGGTTCGACCAGGAGAAGGTCGACGCCATCCTGGATGTGGCCGCCTCGGCCACGGCGCTCGCGGTAGTGCAGGTGGCGAGGCAGAAGAACAAAATCGCGGTATTCAACGGCCCCGGCTCGACCCGGCTCACCAACGAGGACTGTTCGCCGGTGACGGTGCACTACACCTACGACACTTTCGCGCTCGCCAACGGCACGGGCAAGGCGGTGGTGAAACAGGGTGGCGACACCTGGTACTTCCTCACCGCCGACTACGCTTTCGGCCATTCGCTGGAGAAGGACACCTCCGACGTGGTCAAGGCAAATGGCGGCAAGGTGCTGGGACACTCGCTGCATCCGCTCAACGCCTCCGACATGTCGTCGTTCGTGCTGCAGGCGCAGGCTTCCGGCGCGAAGATCATCGGGCTTGCGAACGCCGGCGGCGACACCATCAGCTCGATCAAGACCGCAAACGAATTCGGCCTCACCAAGGGCGGCAAGCAGAAGCTCGCGGGGCTGCTGGTCTACATCAACGACATCCACAGCCTGGGGCTGAAGCTGACCCAGGGCATGTTCCTCACCGAGGCGTTCTATTGGGACTTGAACGACGAGTCGCGCAAGTGGTCGCGGCGCTTCTTTGAGAAGATGAAGAAGATGCCGAACATGAGCCAGGCCGGGGTGTATTCGACCACCATGCATTATTTGAAGGCGGTGAAGGCGGCGGGAACCGATGAAACCGGCGCGGTGATGAAGAAGATGCGCGAGATGCCGATCAACGACTTCTTCGCCAAGAACGGGCGCATCCGCGAAGACGGGCGCATGGTTCACGACATGTACTTGTTCGAGGTGAAGAAGCCGGAAGAATCGAAGTCGCCCTGGGATTACTACAAACTGCGCGCGACCATCCCGGCGGCGGAGGCGTTCCAGCCGCTAGCGAAGAGCGCCTGCCCGCTGGTGAAGAAGTAGGCCCGAGAGCGAGGAGCGATGCGGTTCTTCGCGGTCTGTCCCTAGGGACGGGCGAGCGCGAAGGGCCGCCTAGTTCGAGGCGATCCCATGCCTAGCTTCACCAAAGTCGTTCTCTACACCGATCGCGACGGCCGCGCGAAATTCCGCGACGAGTGCGTAGCTCTCGACGCGGGCACGCCGCAAGCGATGCTGTCGCAGGTTTTCCCCTCCTCGGGCTATCAGCTCAGGTACAGCCCGGTAGGTTTTCGCAGCCAGTGGCATTGCACGCCGCAGCCGCAGTGGGTGTTCATCCTTTCAGGAGAGATGCAGATCGGGCTGCGCGACGGCAGCGTGCGCAGCTTCCGCGCGGGCGAGCACTTCTATTCTGCGGATACCCTGCCCGAGGGCGCGAGCTTCGATCCCGAGTTGCACGGGCACTGGAGCCGGCAGGCGGGCCTCGAACCTCTGGTGACCTTGTTCCTCAAGGGCTGAGCCGCTCGAACGATGTTTAGAGCTACGCCGTCGGCTCAGCGGCCGACGGCGTAGCCTTGCATGCCGCGGGCATTCGCCCCCGCCTTGAGCAGCAAGCCGCGCGGCCCGTGCTCGCGGGTGCAGATCGACAGGCGCCCCTCGGACCATTCTTCTCCCACCGCCAAGCGATGTCCGCGGCGCGACAGTTCGTCGACGACGGCCGGAGCGAAGCGGCCTTCGAGCGTCAGCAATCCCAGCTGCGGCTGGCGCGGCCAGAAGGAGGCGAGCATGTGATTCGAATGCCAGGAAGGGCAATCGATCGCCTCCTGCAGATTCATGCCGTGGTGGATGAGGCGCGCGAGCAATATCGTCTGCCATTGATCCTGCTGATCGCCGCCCGGGGTGCCGAAGGCAGCCCAAGGTTCGCCGTTCCTGAGCGCCATGCTCGGGCTGAGGCTCGTGCGCGGACGCTTGCCTGGAGCGAGGCGGTTGGGATGGCCGTCGTCCAGCCAGAATACCTGCAGACGGGTGTTGAGCGGGAAGCCGAGCTCAGGCATCACTGGGCTGCTGGAGAGCCAGCCGCCGCTCGGCGTGGCCGACACCATGTTGCCCCAGCGGTCGATGACGTCGATGTGGCAGGTGTCGCCGCGCAGGTAGCCGCTTTCGTGCACCCAGAGATTCTTGTCGAGCTGCGCGAAGGTCGGCTCGCCGATGCCGTAGAAATAGCCGTCCTTGCGCAAATCCCGCGCCGCGGCGAGGTAATCGGGAAAGAGCGGTTTTCGGCCCGCCGGCTCGCCCGGGCGCAGTTCCATCGAGGCTTGCGCGGTGACCAGGCGCGCGCGTTCGGCTGCATAAGCGTCCGACAGGAGCGCGGCGAGCGGCACTTCGGTGTGGCGAGGATCGCCGTACCAAGCCTCGCGATCGGCAAAGGCGAGCTTCGCCGCTTCGACCACCGTGTGCACGAAATCCGCGCCCTGCGGGTCCATGCCGGCGAGATCGAAGTGTTTCAGAATGGCGAGCTGCTGCAGCAGCACCGGCCCCTGGCTCCAAGGGCCGCACTTGGCGACGCTGACTCCGTGATAATCGTAGACGAGCGGCTCCTCATATTCGGCCCGATAGCTTGCCAGGTCGGCGCCCGTCAACAGGCCGCGATGGCGTTCGCCCGAGGTATCGATCACTTCCGTATCGCGGCAGTAGCGATCGATGGTCTCGGCGACGAAGCCGCGATACCAGATGTCGCGCGCCGCTTCGATCTGACGCACTCGATCGCTTCCAGCGGCTTCCGCCTCGCGCAGCAGGCGCGCATAGGTCGCCGCATGCTGTGGATTAGAGAGTTGCTCGAGCGGCGAAGGCGTGCGGCCGCGCGGCAGATAGACGGCGGCAGAGCTTTGCCATTCTTCGAAGAAAAGGGATTTCACCGCCTCGATGGCGGCACAGATGCGCGGCAGCAGGGGATAGCCGTGCTCGGCGTAATGGAGCGCGGGCGCGAGCGCCTCGCGCAGGCTAATCGTGCCGTAGTCGCGCAACAGCAGCATCCAAGCATCGAATGCACCGGGCACCGTTGCCGCGAGCAGTCCCGTTCCCGGCACCTGGTGCAAGCCCAGGCCGCGGAAGTAATCGACGTTCGCCGCCTGCGGTGCGACGCCCTGGCCGCACAGCACGCGCAGGCGGCGTTCTTTTTCGCTCCACAGCAACAGCGGCACTTCTCCGCCCGGGCCGTTCAAGTGCGGCTCCACGACTTGCAGCACGAAGCCTGCGGCGACCGCCGCGTCGAACGCGTTGCCGCCGCGCTCGAGCACGCCCATGGCCGTGCTGCTCGCGATCCAATGCGTGGAGGCGGCGACGCCGAAGCTGCCGCGGATTTCCGGCCGGGTGGTGAATCGAGTGTAGGGGATCACGCCTAGACCGTCTGGTAGCCGCAGCGCGCGAGTACGCCCGCCCACTGGCGGCGGTTGCCGGCGATGGCCGAGGCGAAAGTCGCGCCGGTGGCGCTGGAGAGTGACAGGCCGAGGGCGACGAGTTGCGGCGCGATCGCCTGGGCGGCGGCCGCGACGACGGCTTCGATTTTCCCGACTTCGTCCTTAGGCATCGCGCTCGAAGCGAGCAGCCCGAGCCAGATGTCGGCCGCATAGTCG
The DNA here is from genome assembly GCA_964565875.1 of uncultured Enterobacteriaceae bacterium. Taxonomy (GTDB): domain Bacteria; phylum Pseudomonadota; class Gammaproteobacteria; order Burkholderiales; family SG8-39; genus 2-12-FULL-64-23. The sequence goes on along the minus strand of CAZMGP010000007.1, from coordinate 37,424 downwards.
GGCAAGGCCGATTCGGCGAAAGTGGGCGCCTGCGGCAGCACGCTCGAGCGCTGGCGGCCGGTGACTGCGAGCGCACGCAGCCTGCCGGCGCGCACGTGCGGCAGCACATGCAGCACGCTGTCGAACATCAAGTGCACGCGACCGGCGAGCAGGTCGGGATAGGCAGCTTCGGCGCCTTCGGGGTAGGGCACGTGCTCCATGTCGAGACCGGCGAGCGCGCAGAACAATTCGGCGCACAAATGAATAGTTTGACCGGCGCCGGCCGAAGCGTAGCGCAGCCTGCCGGGACGCGCCGCGGCGAAGGCGATGAATTGCGCCACGTTATGGGTAGGAATCGAAGGGTGGATGGCGAGCACGTTGGGCGCCCAGCCGAGCAAGCGCAGCGGCACGAAATCCGCGAGCGGATCGTAGCCGGAGGTGGGCTGCAACAAAGGCGCGATGCAGTGGGTGGTCGAAGTGCCGAGCAGCAAGGCGTCGGCCGCATGCGCGGCGGCGGCCGTGCCGGTGACGCCGCCCGCGCCCGGCGCGTCTTCCACTGCAATCGTCACGCCCGAGCGTTCGGCGAGCGCCGGCGCGAGCAGGCGCGCTACGGTGTCGGCGGCCCCGTCGCGGCCGAAAGGTACGATCAAGCGCATTGGTCCGGAACCCTTCAGTCGGCTCTCGCGCCGACTTCGCGGATGATCTTGCCCCACTTCTTTTCATCGGCGCGCAGGATGCGGCTGAATTCCGCGGGAGACTTGCTCACCGTTTCCACCCCCAGCGCCGCGAGCTTGGCCCGGACTTCGGGCAGGCCCATGATGCGGTTCGCCTCGGCGTTCACTTTGCTGACGATTTCCGGCGCGGTTCCGGCGGGCGCGAACATGCCGTACCAGACGCCCATTTCATAGCCGGGCAGGGTCTCGCCTACGGTGGGGAGATCGGGAAAGATCTTGGCGCGCTGCGCCTCGGTCACGGCGAGCAGCTTCAGCTTGCCGCTTTTCACATATTCGAGCACGTTGGTCGAGCCGGTGAAGAACACCGCCACCTGTCCGCCGACCAAATCGGTCACGGCCGGGGCCCCGCCCTTGTAGGGAACATGCAACATGTCGATGCCGGCCATGCGCAGGAACAGTTCGGCGCTCAGGTGGTTCGTGCTGCCTACGCCGGCCGAGGCGTAGCTCAACTTGCCAGGGCTCGCCTTGGCGAGCGCAATCAGTTCCTTCACCGAATTCGCCGACACCGATGGGTGGACGACGAGGACGTTGGTGACATAAGCGAGCAGCGCGATCGGTGCGAAATCATCCACCGGCCGGAATGGCATCTTGGAGAAGAGCGCCCCGTTCATGGCATGGGTGCTCATGGAGCCGACGAGCAGCGTATAGCCGTCGGGCGCGGCTTTCGCTACCAGGTCCGAGCCGATGTTGCCGCTTGCGCCCGGCTTGTTTTCCACCAGCACCGGCTGCCCCCAAGCCTTGTTCATGTCGTGCGCGAGGATGCGGGCGAGCACGTCCGTCGATCCGCCCGGAGCCCAGGGTACGATCAGCTTGACGGTTTTGTTGGGATACGCCGCTTGGGCCGCGGCGCCGGCCGCAGCGAGGGCGAGCACTGCGGCGGCCAAGAATCGGAACAGGTTTGCGGGTATCACGCGGTTCCCCCAAGAAGCAATCCCAAAATTGAATTTTACAGTGTGGCGCGCGGGCGGAAGACGGCCTGGCGTGAAATTGTGTGAAATCCCCCTCGAATTAGGGTGTGTCGCCCGGTACAAGCTCGGATCGATCGAGGTCCGGATGCGGCTTGCCAGGGCGCGCCGCGGGCGCTATCGTCGCGAGCGAGCATCTGCGGTGATCCACGCCGAGCGGATGGCTATTCTTCCCACCACAAGCGATGACGCCGCTCGCTTTCGCGCAGCGGCAAGGAGGACAGAACCATGAGTTTCAAGGACCGATTGGCGCTCGTCACGGGGGCGGGCTCCGGACTCGGGCGGGCCATAGCGGAAGCGCTCGCCGCGCGCGGCGCGGCGGTCGGGGTGATCGACGTGGACGAGGCGACGGCGCGCGAAACCGCAGCGCTCATCAAGGGGCGTGGGCAGCGCGCCGCGGCGTATCGCGCCGACATGAGCAAGTCCGCGGAAGTCGATGCGGCGGTGGCGGCGGCGGTGCGGGAACTCGGGCCGCTCGAGATCATGGTCAACAATGCGGGTGTGCTCGACGGCTATTTCAACGTCGACGAAATGGACGAGTCACTGTGGCGCCGCGTCATCGACATCGACCTCACCGGCATGTTCCTGGGCGCGAAGCGCGCGCTCAAGGAAATGCTGCCGCGCGGCCGCGGCCGCATCGTCAACATGGCCTCGGTTGCGGGTTTGAACGGCACAGGCGGAGGCGCCGCCTACATCGCCGCCAAGCACGGCGTGGTCGGGCTCACCAAGCAGATGGCCGTCGCCTATGCCGCGCGCGGCATCACCGTGAATTGCATCTGTCCCGGCGCGATTCCCACGAATCTGCGGCCCAATTCACAGCAGTTGCTGGGACCGGGCGTGCCCGACATGTCGGGGCGCGGCGTGGCGGTGAATGACGAACAGATCCGTGCGCTCGTCCCGGCCGGCAAGCGCGGCACGGTCGAGGACATCGCCGCGGCCGTGTGTTTCCTGGCGTCGGACGAGGCGGGCTACGTCACCGGCCACAGCATGGTGGTGGACGGCGGCTGGCGCGCGAAGTAGCGCCGACGCTAGACTTTCTTCACCCAGACGGCGGTGTCGTGGAACACCGCGCCGCCGTTCGGCCGACCCGGCTCGGCGCTGATCAAGGCGTTGATGCCGACGCCGCCTTCGAAATCCGAATTCGGCCAGATGCTCTCCACCACGATCACGCCGCGCTGTAGGCCGTCGAAAGGCTTGGCGTGCAACCGCACTTCACCGCGGCGATTGCCGACGAGCACCATATCGCCCGCAACGATGCCGAGACGGGCGCAATCCTCGGGATGGATCAGCGCTCCCGGGCGCTGCTCGTGCCGGCGCGAAGTGGGCGTTTCGGTGAACGTCGTGTTGAGGAAAGAGCGCGCCGGCGCAGCGACCAGGCGAAACGGATGCTCCTCGCTCGCTTCGTCGATCACGGCGAAGTGGTCGGGTAGCACCGGCATGGCGGCGAAGTCCGGGCCGAGCTTGGCCCAGTCGGGCTTGAAATGGAAGCGCCCGTCCGGCTGCGGGAAGCCGCGGATGAAATGCGCGGTGTCAAAGTCGGGCTGGCGGTCGATCCAGTGCAGGGGCTCGAAAGCATCGATCCCAGGATAGCCGGAGAGGGCCAGGGTGCGTTCGATCAAATCGCGGGCACTCATGTCGAAGCCGGGATGTGTCGCGCCCAGGCGTTTGGCGAGCGCGCAAATCACATCGTGGTTACAGCGTGCTTCGGCATGCGGCTCGATCACCCTCAATCCGAGCTGCAAGTGCGAATGGCCGCTCGCCTGGTACAAGTCGTCGTGCTCGAGGAAGGTGGTGGCGGGCAGCACGATATCGGCGAGCTTCGCCGTATCGGTCATGAACTGCTCGTGCACGCAGACGAAGAGGTCGCTGCGCCGGAATCCTTGCTGCGCCTTGAGCACTTCGGGCGACACCACCACGGGGTTGGTGTTCTGGATCAGCATCGCCGTCACCGGCGGGCCGGCGCCGAGGTCGCGCGCGTCGCCGGTGAGGATCGGCCCGACGCGTGATTGATCGAGTATGCGCACCGAATTGTCGCGCAGGTCGGTGCCCATGATCAGGCTACGATCGACTTTGTAGATGTCGCCGTTGTTGTAGAAGGTGCCGGCGCCGCGCGTCTTCCATTTGCCGGCGACGGTGGCGATGCAGGACACGGCGTGCATGTTCGCCGCGCCGTTGCGGCTGCGCGACAGGCCGAAGCCGAGGCGGATGAAGGCGCGCTCGGTCGTCGCATACAGCTTTGCCAGGTCTTCGATTTCGTTGACGCCGAGGCCGGTGATCGCCGCCGCCCAGCGAGGATCGCGCGTCGCAAGATGGGCTTCCAGTTCTTCGGACACGTCGGCGTAGCTGCGCATGTAATCGCGGTCGGCGTAGCCGTCGCGAAACAGCACGTGCATGATGGCGCAGGCGAGTGCGCCGTCCGTGCCGGGGCGCAGGCAGATGTGCTGATCGGCGACCTTGGCCGTGCCGGAACGATAGGGATCGACGACGACCAGCTTCGCGCCACGCTCACGCCGGGCGCGCGCGATGTGGGTCATGACGTTCACCTGGGTCGAGGCAGGATTGGTCCCCCAGACGATGATGAGATCGGCCTCGCCCATCTCGCGCGGATCGGGGCCCCATTTCGCGCCGACTCCGGCGCGCCAGCCCGCATCGGCGAGCGCGTTGCAGATGGTCGAGTGCTGGCGTGACCAGCGCATGGCGTGGCGCAGGCGCTCGATGCCGTCGCGCTGCACCAGGCCCATGGTGCCGGCGTAATAGAGCGGCCAAACGGCTTCGCGGCCGTGGCGCTGCGCCGCTTGCACGAAGGCTTCGGCGACTGCGTCGAGTGCTTGGTCCCAGCCGATCGGCTCGAATTCGCCGCTGCCTTTTTCGCCCTTGCGTCGCAGCGGCTGTTTCAGGCGCGCCGGATGGTGCACGCGCTCGGCGTAGCGCGACACCTTTTCGCAGATCACGCCGGCGGTGTAGCTGTTTTCCTTGGCGCCGCGCACCGCGCCGATGCGGCGCGCGTCCAGGCGCTCGACTTCGAGAGCGCAGGTGCTGGGGCAGTCGTGCGGGCAGACGCTGTGGCGAATCATCGCCGCATTTGCTTCGGAAAACATCCGCGAATTATATGCCGACCGGCGCAGGCGCCGCCGCCGCGTGACGCCTTGTCTTATAATGACTGGACGATTCGTACTCAGAATGCGAAACAATTTCTTCGTGTCACGAACTCTCAGGGGGAAAACAATCATGAATTTCAAACGCACTGCCCTCGCTGCAATGGCAGGATTGAGCCTGGCGCTCGCAGGCAGCGCTTACGCCAAGCAGACGGTCAAGATCGCGTTCATCGGCCCGCTCACCGGGGGCGTGTCGGCGAACGGCATCGGCGGGCGCAATTCCGCCGACCTCGCCGTGCGCCTGCGCAACCAGGATCCGAAGGCGAAATACAGCTACGAACTCGTCAGCCTGGACGACGAATGCAAGCCGAACACCGCGGTGCAGGTCGCGACCAAGGCGGCCGCGGACAATTCCATCATCGCCGGCGTGACTCACTACTGCTCGGTGACGGCGGTGGCGACCGTGGACACCTATCACAAGTTCGGCTTCCCGGTGATCGTGTGGGGCGCAGTGCTGCCTTCCATCACGTACGCCAACAAATTCGCCGAAGTCCACCGCGTAAACGGCACCATGATCAACCAGAACGAGGTCGCGGCGAAGTTCATGGCCGGACTCAAGTACAAGAAGTGGGTGGTCATCCACGACACCACCGACTACGGCAAAGGGCATAACCAGTATTTCAGCGAATACCTGAAGAAGAACGGCGGCCAGATCCTCGCCACCTTCGGCGTGACCGCCGACCAGCAGGACTTCACTACCGAGCTCACCAAGGCGAAGGAGCTGAAGCCGGATGTGATCTACTTCGGCGGCTTGACGCCGCTCGGTGTGCGCATCCGCTCGCAGATGGAGAAGCTCGGCATCAACGCCGTGTTCGAGGGCACCTCAGGCATCAAGTCGGATGCGTTCATCGAGGGCCTGGGGAACAAGCTCGCCGAAGGTTCGCTCTCCTTCATCGAAGGCGCGCCCTGGGAGAAGCTCCCCGGAGGCCTGTTCTTCACCGGTAAATACTCGCAGCAGAAGTACAACGAAGCTCCGGAAGCGTACGGCCCGTTTGCCTTCGCCGCCGCGAACCTGATCATGGACGCGATCGAGAAAGTCGGCCCCAACCGCAAGAAAGTGACCGAGGAACTGGGCAAGGTCAAGGACCGCGATTCGATCATCGGCAAGATCACTTTCGACGATCATGGCCAGAACATCGTGCCGCTCATCACCAAGTACGTGGTGCAGGACGGCAAGTGGGTGGTTTGGGAAGATAGCGACTACGCCACCGGCAAGCGCAAGCTGAAATAGCAGGAGGCCCGCCCTTGGCCCCTCGGGGCCTCGGGCCGATCGATAGTGGAGACTGATCGGGGCGAGGGCGCCCCTCCCACAGTTATTGTAGGAGGCCCGCCCTTGGGCCGACCTGGCGTATCTAGAAGAACAAGATGAGCTTCGACCTCTTAGGCCAATACGTTTTCAACGGCCTGATGCTGGGCATGATCTACGCCATGGTGGCGGTCGGGTTCACGCTCTTCTTCGGCGTGCTCGACGTGATCAAGTTCTCCCACGGCGACGTGCTGATGGTCGGCGCATTCACCGGGCTTGCGACCTATCTCGGCTTGCAGTCGCTGGGAATCGATTCGCCGGCCGTGCAGTTGCTCGTCATGACCCTGGTGGCGGCGCTGGCGATGGCGCTGCTCGGCGCGGCGATCGCCAAGTGGCTGGTGCTGCCGCTGCGGCTCGCGCCGCCCTTGAACACCCTTCTCATCACCCTGATGCTCGGTTCGGTGCTGCGCGAATCGGTGCGCCTGTTTTACCCGCAAGGCTCGAATCCGAAGCCGTTTCCGCGCCTGCTGCCTGCGGATGCCATGAGCTTCGGTGCCTTCACCCTGCGCGCCGACAGCATCATCCTGCTTGCTGCGGGATTGGCCGCGATCGTCGCCGTGCATCTCTTGATCACTCGCACCAAGCTCGGCCTTGCCATCCGCGCCGTGGCGCAGGACGCCGAGACCGCGCGCATCATGGGCATCAATTTCGAATTCATCGTGCTTCTCACCTTCGGCATCGGCTCGGGCATGGCGGCGCTCGGCGGCCTGATGAACGGCCTCTACTACAACGAGATCAACTTCGGCATGGGCCTGCTGCTCGGCGTCATTGGTTTTTCCGCGGCGGTGATCGGGGGCTTGGGCAACATCTACGGCGCCATCCTCGGCGGCTTCCTCTTTTCCGCCCTGCAAAGCCTCGGCGCGGTGGCGCTGCCTGCGCTGTTTCCCGGGACGTCGACCGCTTACAAGGACGTGTTCGCCTTCGCCGTGGTGATCGTGTTCATGGCCTGGCGGCCGACCGGCCTCATCGCCGAGAAGAAGAGTGAGCGCGTATGAAGCGCCTGTTCGATCCCACCTTGCTCGGCCCCGCGCTATTAAGCGTTGCCGGCATCACCCTGTTCGCGGTGTTCTTTCTCCATGCCGAGAGCCAGGAAGCGGTGGTCGGCCTGGTCGTCGGCGCCGCGATCGCGCTTTTCTTGCTGGCCCGGCTGGGCTGGAATGCGCGCGCGGCGAGTTCCTTCGCCGGCAACGGCACGCTGGCGCACGCCGCGGTCGTGGTCGGGGTGCTCGCATTCACTGCAATGTTCTACGACCAGCACTTCCCGCTGTTGATGCTCGCCTCGGTGCTACTCTATATCGTGGTGTGCCTGGGGCTCAATCTGCAGTTCGGCTATGCGGGCGTGGTCAATTTCGCCGGCGCCGCCTTCTTCGGCATCGGTTGCTATACCGCGGCGGTGCTGGTGAACCACACGCCGCTGCCGCACCTGCTGGTGGTGCTCGCGGGCGGCGCGATGGCGGCGGCGATCGGCTCGCTCCTCATCCTGCCGGTGCTGCGCACCTATGGCCACTATGCCGCGCTGATCACCATCGCCTTCGGCATCCTATTCCGCGTGTTCATCGAGGTGAACGACGCGCTCGGCGGGCCGCAGGGCATCAAGTTGCCGGGCATGATGATCTTCGGCTGGAACCTGAACGACGGCCTGCAATTCGGCGACATCGAACTTTCCTTCTATGCCAACTACGTGCTGGTCGCGCTCGCCATGGCGGCAATCGCCTTCGCCCTGGTGCGGCGGCTGGAGCGCTCCTGGATCGGCCTCGCGTTCGATGCGGTACGCCTGGACGAGACCGCATGCGCCGCCTTCGGCATCGACGTCGCCCGCTGGAAGATCGCGGCCTTCACCCTGGGCAACTTCCTCGCCGGACTGGCGGGTTCCGTCTACGCCATGATGACCGGCTTCGTCGCGCCGAACAGCTTCACTTTCGGCGATTCACTCATTCTCGTCTCCATCGTCATCCTCGGCGGTGTCGGCAATCCCTGGGGCCTGTCGGTGGCGGCAGCGATCGTCCTCATCCTGCCGGAGAAGCTGCAGGCGATCCAGGAATACCGCATGCTGCTCTATGCCGCGCTGGTCATCCTGATCCTGCTGTTCCGACCAGGCGGGCTGATGCCGCGCCAGGTGAGAAGCTATTTCCCGGGCGCGAAGCCATGAACGCGCTGCTCGCCTGCGACAACTTGAGCATGCGCTTCGGCGGCCTGGTGGCGCTCAACCAGCTGTCGCTGTCGGTAAGCGAGGGCGAGATCCTCGGCCTCATCGGCCCGAACGGCTCGGGCAAGACAACCTTCTTCAACGTCATCACCGGCATCTACCAGGCGAGCGACGGTCGGGTGGACTACCGCGGGCACGATCTCACGCGCCTCTCGGCGCAGCAGATCTATCGTGCCGGAGTGACGCGCACCTTCCAGCGCTCGCGCCTGTGCCTGCCGCTGTCGATATTCGACAACCTGATGATAGGCAACCACCGCCGGCTCGACCACGGCCTCGCCTTCAATCTGCTGCGGCGCGGCGCATTCCGGCGGCAATTCGAGGCGCAATACACCCAAGCGCAAGGACTGGTGCGGACTTTCAGCCAGTCGCTCGCCGAGCGCCTGTTCGATCCCGCGGGCTCGGTCAACATGATCGACCGGCGCCGCATCGAGATCTGCCGCGCGCTCATCAGCGAGCCGACGCTGCTGCTGCTCGATGAGCCCTCCGCCGGCATGACCCATGAGGAGACGCGCGAGCTGATGGACGATATCCTGATCGTGCGCCAGCACATGCCGGGACTCGCCATCATCATCATCGAGCACGAGATGAACGTGATCGAGCGCATCACCGAGCGCTGCGTGGTGCTGAACTACGGCCAGAAGATCTGCGAGGGGCCGTACGCCAAAGTGGCCGCTGATCCGCAAGTGCAGCAGGCGTACCTGGGAACGGAGGGGACGGCATGAGCAGGAAGCAGGGGCCCCGCGCAGCGGGGATGCGACCGGCCGCGATTGCCGTCGGTCGCCGACAGGCGTGTCGGTCGCATTGTGGTGCTGGAACGGAGGCGACGGTCTAGCCATGGCGCTGCTATCAGTCGAAAACGTCTATGCCGGCTACGACAAAGCCGACGTGCTCGTCGACGTGTCGCTCGCGGTGGAAGCGGGCAGCATCACCTGCATCCTCGGTTCCAACGGCTCGGGCAAGAGCACGCTCATCCGCGCGATCCTGGGTCTCACGCCGCCGCGCCGCGGCCGGGTCGTGTTCGACGGCGCGGACCTCGCCGGCATGGCGACGCACCGCGTCGTCGCCACCGGCATCGCCTGCATCCCGGAGGGCCGCAAAGTCTTCCCCAAGCTGACTGTGCTCGAAAACCTGCAGCTCGGCGCCTACCAGGAGTCGGATGCGGCGCAAATAGCCGGCCGCATCGAGCGCGTATTCGGCATCTTTCCGCGCCTTGCCGAGCGCTCGGCGCAGCTCGCCGGCACCATGTCGGGCGGCGAGCAGGCGATGCTTTCCATCGGCCGCGGCATGATGAGCGAACCGAAGCTGCTGTTGATCGACGAGCCTTCGCTCGGCCTGTCGCCGCGGCTGGTGAAGGAGAACTTCAACGTCATCCGCCGCATCAACGAGCTAGGCATCACCGTGCTTCTGGTGGAGCAGAACGTGCACCAGACGCTCGCCATCGCGCAGCAGGGCTACGTACTGTCGCAGGGGAGGGTAGTCGCCGCCGGCAGCGCACGCGAACTCGCCGAGAACGCGGAAGTGCGCGCCGCTTATTTCGGCTAGGGAAGTTCTGAATAAGTGGCTATCTCCCGACAATCCTTGACGAGCTTCCCTCTCAAATGGGGGATATACAAGGGGGCCGTGCCCCCTTGTTCAGGCCATCGCTAGGCGAGGGTATGGCGGCGACGGGAAATGCGACGCGCCCGACGGTGGTGTTCGACATCGGCGGCGTACTCCTCGGCGTCGATTTCATGCGCGCCTGCGCCCGCCTGGAAGCGCTGGGCGCAGTGCCTGCCGCCTTGATCCTGGACGCCATCGCCAAAGGCGAGGAGAAACACGACTTCGACTGCGGGCGACTTACGCCGCAGCAGTTCGCGGCGCGCTTTTGCGCCGCCATCGACCTGCGCCTGCCCTTCGAGGAATTCGCCCAAATCTGGTGCGATATCTTCACCGAGCAGCGCGCGGTAACCGGGCTGCTCGACACCATCGGAGAGAAAGCCGATCTCATGCTGCTGTCGACCACCGACCCGCTGCACATCGACTACGTGCGCGAGCATTACGATTTCCTCGGAAAATTCGGCGAGCGCGTGTTCTCTTACGAAGTTGGGCACACGAAGCCGGCGCACGAGATATTCGAACGTGCGCTGGCGCTGATCGGGCCGGACAGGCGCGCGCTCTATTTCGACGACGTGGCCGAGTACGCTGCCGCGGCGCGCAGCTTGGGATTGCCTGCGGAGCAGTTCGTCGACGCGGCGAAGCTAAAGAGTGATCTAGCGCGCTTCGGCGTGCTCTGAACGCCGGCGCTTAATCTGACTTCGGCGCGGCACGCAGGAAATCGAAGTCGACGCCCTGGTCGGCCTGGGTCACCGTTTCCAGGAAAAGCTTCCGATAGCCGCGCGGCGCCTGCGGCGGCACGACCGGATTCTCTTTGGTGCGGCGCAAGAGTTCGGCTTCGGAGACGAGCAGTGCGATCTCGCGCTTGGCTACGCTCAAGCGAATGCGGTCGCCGCTGCGCACCTGGGCGAGCGGGCCGCCGATCGCCGCTTCGGGCGTCACGTGCAGCACGATGGTGCCGGCCGCCGTGCCGCTCATGCGGCCATCCGATATGCGCAGCATGTCCTTCACGCCGGCGCGGGCGAGTTTGCGCGGGATCGGAATGTAGCCTGCCTCGGGCATGCCCGGCGCGCCGCGCGGACCGATGTTCTTGAGCACCAGCACGTCCTCGGCGGCCACGTCGAGCGCCTCGTCGTCGATGCGCTGCGCGAGGTCTTCCGAATTCTCGAACACCACGGCGCGGCCTTCGTGCTCCATCAGCTTCGCGTCCGCCGCCGATTGCTTGATCAGCGCACCGCCGGGGGCGAGGTTGCCGTAAAGCACGGCGATGCCGCCTTGCGGATAGATCGGCGCGGCGCGCGGGCGGACCACCTCCTGGGGAAAGCCCGCTCCCGCGCGCTCGATTTCTTCGCCCATGCTGCGGCCGGTGACGGTGAGTGCGTCGAGATGCAAGAGCGGCCGCAGCTCGCGCAACAGCGCCGGCACGCCCCCCGCCTTGTGGAAATCCTCCATGTAGTAATCGCCCGAAGGCTTCAGGTCGACCAGCACCGGCGTTTCGCGGCCGAGCGCGTCGACGCGGTTCAAATCGATGCTTAACCCCAGGCGTCCGGCGATGGCCGCGAGATGGATGATGCCGTTGGTCGAGCCGCCGATGGCGAGCAGCACCCGCAGCGCATTTTCGAAGGCCTCGGCGGTGAGGATCTTGTCCGGGGTGAGGCCGGTCTGCGCCATCTCCACCGCGGTCTGGCCGGTGCGCTCGGCGATGCGGATGCGGTCGGCCGTTACCGCGGGAGGCGAGGCCCCGCCCGGCAGCATCATGCCTAATCCTTCGGCGAGGCAGGCCATGGTGCTCGCCGTGCCCATCACCGAGCAGGTGCCCACGCTCGCGACGAGCTGGTTGTTCACCCGCGCCACTTCGTCGGCGTCGATTTCCTCCGCGCGATAGCGTGCCCAGTAGCGGCGGCAGTCGGTGCAGGCGCCGACGCGCGTGCCGTCGTGCGAGCCGGTGAGCATGGAGCCGGTGACGAGCTGGATCGCCGGCAGCCCCGCGGAGGCCGCTCCCATCAGCTGCGCCGGCACGGTCTTGTCACAGCCGCCGATCAGCACCACCGCGTCCATCGGCTGCGCGCGGATCATCTCCTCGGTGTCCATGGACATGAGATTGCGCAGGTACATCGAAGTGGGGGAGGCAAAGCTCTCGTGGATGGAAATCACCGGGAATTCCATCGGCAGCCCGCCGGCGAGCAGCACGCCGCGCTTCACCGCCTCGACCAGCTGTGGCGCGTTGCCGTGACAAGGGTTGTAGGCGCTGCCGGTATTGACGATGCCGATGATGCGCCGCTCGAGCGCGTCGTCCGTATAGCCTGCACCCTTGATGAAGGCCTTGCGCAGGAACAGCGAAAACTCGGCGTCGCCGTAGCTCGTCAGTCCCTTGCGCAGCCCGTCTTTGCTGCTTGTCATGGCGGTGGTCCTCTTGTGATTCGATGAGATTATTGATAATCTTGGCGCCAAGTGTAGGCGATACGCAACGACAAAACAAGATGAGAGCAGCCCTGCAACAGGCGCGGATTCCGCGAACGAGACCGCTACGTGCAGCCGAACCGGCAAGCGTGCCGGACATCGTCGCCAAGATCGAGGAAGACATCGTGTTCCGGGTGTACCACCCGCGCGAGCGCTTGATCGAAGACGAGCTGATGGCGCGCTTCGATGCGAAACGCCACGTCGTGCGCCAGGCGCTGGCGGAACTCGAGCGCGACGGCCTGGTGCAGCGCAAGCCCAACAGCGGTGCGCAGGTGCGGGCCCTCACCGCGAAAGAGGCGACCGAACTCTATGCGCTGCGCGAAATCCTCGAGACGAATTGCGCGCGGCTGATTCCTTTGCCCATCGAGCCGAGCCGTCTCGCGCCGATCGAGAAGATTCAGCGTGAGCACGCGGCGGCCATCCGCGCCAACGACGTGCGCGCCATCTTCCGCGCGAATCTGGCTTTCCACGCGGCGATCTTCAAGCTTTCGGCCAACGACGCCTTGGTCGAGGCGATTGCCGACTATGCCAAGCGCACGCACCCGGTGCGCCTCACCACCCTCGTCACCGAACAATACCTGCAGCAGGCGAAGGGCGAGCACGAGGAAATCCTGCGCGCGCTGAAGAAAGGCGAGCGCGACCGAGTCGTCGCCCTGTGCGCGCGGCATCTCAAGCCCTCGCGCGAAGCCTATCTGCGCTCCATCGAACACCTCAACACCTCTTCCACCCTCTGATTTCGGAGATATTCATGAAATTGTTCGCCCTCGCGGGCGGCGCATGCCGCTCGCTCGCCCTCGCTGCCTCGGTCCTCGCGCTCTCGGCAGGTGCGGCTTGCGCCGACTACCCGACGAAACCGGTCAAGCTGATCGTTCCCTATCCGCCCGGCGGCGCGACCGACGTGATCGGACGCATCATGGCGCAGCGGCTATCGGCGACGCTGGGGCAGCAGGTCGTGGTCGACAACCGCGGCGGCGCGGGCGGGGACATCGGCGCCGAGGCTGCCGCAAAGTCGCCTGCCGACGGCTACACGCTGCTGATGGGCGCGCTCACCTCGCACTCCATCATGGCGACGCTGGAAAAAGGCACCATCCGCTACAGCCTCGAGCGCGATCTGACGCCGGTCGCGATCGTCGGCTACGTGCCGCTCGTCTGGGTGGTGCATCCCTCGCTGCCGGTCAAGTCGTTGAAAGAACTCATCGCCTACGCCAAGGCGAATCCGGGCAAGCTTACCTACGCGTCCTCGGGCGCGGGGGCGCCGCAGCGCATGTGCGCGGAACTGTTCAAAGGCAAGATCGGTGCCGACATGCTGCATATTCCCTACAAGGGCAGCGGCCCGGCGATGACCGATCTCGTCGGCGGCCAGGTGCTCACCATGTGCGAGACCGTGCCGGCCTCGATCGGCATGATCAAGTCGGGGAAACTGCGCGCGCTCGCCGTGACCACGCCGCAGCGCATTTCCATGTTGCCGGAGATTCCGACGGCCGTCGAAGCGGGCCTTTCCGGGATCGAGGTGGTGTCGCTGTTCGGCATCATGGCGCCGGCAGGCACGCCCAAGGCGATCGTCGAGCGGCTGAACGCCGACGTGCAAAAAATCCTCGCCATGCCGGAAGCGCAGGAGCAACTCCTACAGCAGGGCGCCTATGCCCAGAAGTCGACCCCGGAGCAAGCGGGCGCGCGCATTCGCGCCGAGATTGCGCAGTGGGCCAAAGTGATCGCGCAGGCGCACATCACCATCGATTGAGCGTCGGCTTAGAGCCCGATGCGGATGGGCTTTCCGGCCCGTCCGCGCGCCGGGTCGGAATCGCACGAGCGCTTCGTGGCGCTAGTTGGCCGGGATCGGCTTGCCCGTGGTAGTGAAGATCACCGAGCGCGTGTAGTCGATATAGGCGTGCACCGCTTCGATGACCGGTGGGTTCACCGGCGACTCCGCATCCCAGGAAATGGCGAAGTTCGCACCGGAACCGCCGGACTCGTCGTGACGCTCGACAAAGAATTCCAGCGTGCCGAAAGCAGGCACCGTCTTGGGTGAAGGCACGAATTCGCGCAACATCTTGCCTTCGGTGTTGTAGTAGCGCGCCGAGCTGACACGAATCGGACGCTTGGGGTCGGCATTGCGCACGCTCACCAGCGCCGACAGCAGAAACTTTTCCGGCGCGCCGGATTTGCCGTAGCTGCCGTGATAAATGTGCGAGTAGACGGGTAGGTAGACGAGCTGGCTCTTGGCCAAAGCGAGCGGCTCCTGCGCCTGCGCCGGCAGCGCGAGCGACAAAGCCAGGCCGAGCATCGCTACGGATAAAGCACTACGATATCGAAGCATGATGACCTCCGTGAGCGAAGGATACCAAGTTCGCCAGCGGCTTGTGCAGTGCCTGCAACTCCTCCCGGCAGGAACGCGAGTGGCAAACCTGCTTCTGCCTTCGATCTGTCACAATGAGTCGCTTAGAATCAGCTTTTGAATGACTTCCGCAAGACTCGCTCCCCAGGTAAGTACGGAAATCGAAGCATGCTGCAGCTAGACCGCCGCGCTTTTCTCAAACTGCTTGCGTCAGCGGGTTTGCTTGCCGTTCCCGACGCGCGCGCGCAGCCAATCCAGCGTCCGCGCTTCGCTGTCGATCCGTTTTCCCTGGGAGTGGCTTCGGGCTACCCGAGTACGGGCAGCGTGGTCTTGTGGACGCGCCTTGCGCCTGCGCCGGACGAGCCGGACGGCGGCATGCCGGCCGCGACGCTTCCGGTCGACTGGCAGATCGCGCAGGACGAAGGCATGCGCCGCGTCGTGCGCGCGGGCACGTTCGAAGCTTCGCCCGACTGGGGCCATTCGGTTCGCGTCGAACCGCGCGGGCTCGAACCCGGGCGCCCCTATTGGTATCGCTTCCGCGTCGGCGCTGCCGAGAGTCCGATCGGGCGCACTTGCACCGCGCCCGCCGCCGGCACCGTGCCCACGCGGCTGCGCTTCGCCTTCGCCTCGTGCCAACACTACGAGCAGGGCTACTTCGGCGCCTATCGGCACATGCTCGCCGACCAGCCCGATCTGATCGCTTTCCTCGGCGATTACATCTACGAGACTTCCTGGGGGCGGGCGCCGGTGCGCAAGCACGGCAACTCCGAGCCCACCACGCTCGCCGCCTACCGCGCACGCTATGCCCAGTACAAGAGCGACCTCGATTTGCGGGAAGCGCATCGCGCCTGTCCGTGGATCGCGACCTGGGACGATCACGAGGTCGACAACGACTACGCCAACGACCGACCCGAAGACGGCATGCCGCCGGAGCAATTCCTCCTGCGCCGCGCGGCGGCCTACCGCGCCTATTACGAGAATATGCCTTTGCCTGCGCGCATGCGGCCCGACGGACCGAAGATGAAGATCTACACGCGGCTCGACTGGGGACGCCTCGCGCGCTTTCACCTCCTCGACGATCGTCAGTACCGCGCGCACGAGGCCTGCTCCAGGTATCCCCACGGCGGCGGCAGCAACACCGTCGATCCGCTCGACTGTCCGGCGCTGGCCGATCCCGCGCGCACGATGCTCGGCGCCGAACAGGAAGCCTGGCTCGATGCAGGATTGGCCGAGGGCGGCATCGGCTGGAACATCATCGCGCAGCAGACGTTGATGGCGCCGATCGACCGTAAGCCCGGGCCGGGGACGCTCGCATGGACCGACGGCTGGGATGGCTATCCGGCGGCGCGCAAGCGCTTGCTCGATTCCATCGCCTCGCGCAAAGCTGCAAACCCAGTCGTGATCGGCGGCGATGTGCATTCCTTTTGGGTCGCGGATCTGAAAACCGATGTCGGCGATGCGAACTCGGCCGCCGTGGCGAGCGAGTTCTGCGGCACTTCCATCACCTCGCAAGGGCCGGCGCAGAAATTCATCGATGCGATTCTTCCGGAGAATCCTCACGTCAAATTTGCGCGCGGCGACCGTCGTGGCTACGTGCTGGTGGATATCGGCGGCAAGGGCTTGCGTGCGGATCTGCGCGCAATGGACACGGTGAAGACGGCGCAGGCGGACTGCAGCACGCTCGCCAGCTTCGTCGTCGAGGACGGCAGGCCGGGTCCGCAGCGCGCCTGAGCTCTCGCCACAACACAGCCTTAGGTGGATTTGAGTTCGAGGTTCCACGACATGGCAATGCCGCCAGCACTCGCCCTCGCCATTATCTTCCTCGTCGGCGTGGATGCAGGACCGGGCTTTGCACGGGTCGATCAGGCCGAACGGCCTGCGATGGCGGCGCAGGCGGTAGTCTCGGGGGAGAAACTCAACCCGGGCGCGAGCGAAGATTCGCTCAAGATGCTGGTCGCCGACGGCGAGTGGGTGTGCAAGAAGAAGACAGGCGATAGCTGGGGGAGGGCATTCCGACTAAAGCTGACGCGGGATCGGAAGGAGATCATCACACCCACCGGTCCGATAGTGCCGGTCGAGGGAAATTCCGCCGTATTCGATGCTGCCGTGGCGAGCGCAGGCGGCAAAACCTACAACAAGTTCGGCCTGTGGGAAATCTCGCGGGACATATTGGCATTGAAGTGGTATGCCAGTTGGAACCAAGACGCGACGCGCTTACGCGCCCTGGCCCGCGCCTACCGGGGAGAAAATCGCTTTCCTGGGGAAATCCAAATCGATCCGGCTGTCATCGATAATCTGGAACGCGGCATCGATGTGCGCGTCATCGGGGCCGAGGATTACCTGGACGGCAGCTTCGAAATCAAAGTGACGAACGTGGAACGCACGCATTTCTCCGGCGAAGCGAGAAGCAGCCGAGCACCCGGTCGCAGCAATAGGGGCACTCAGTACTACGAGTACGATCTCGTTTCGGGAAAGATCAAAAGCGTTCGATCTCGCACTCCTTCCGATGCCCGCGCTCGTGCCAATGCATACCGGCCGATCCGCTGCGATCTGCTCGATCGCGCGCGCTGACTCTTCTTCTAGGTTATTAGGACACCAGAGCGGCGCTAGGTCTTTCTCGGCCGCGCATCATCTGTTGATCGCATCAAAGTCGAACCAGAAGGCATCTTTGCGCCGGACGATGCGGCCGATGGACGGTTCGGGAAAGTGGGTTGCGCACACGGTCACGTTGCTATCGCAATAGCGCTCGAAGAATCCGCGGCGAGTCGCGCTGGCGAGGGCGGGATCGACATCCGCGCGCATGGTCCATCCGAGCTCGACGCATTGCACCGGGCTGTGGAAGCAATCCCCGGTAATGACCGCATGCGCGCCCCGGGAAGCGAGGTGCACGCAGACGTGGCCCATGGTGTGTCCCGGCGTCGGCTCGAGCCACACTTGGTCGTCAAGGGCAAAATCGCCGGAGACGAGCTGCGCCTGGTGCGCTTCCACCAGCGGCAGAACGCTGTCGATGAATTGCGGCTGAGGATGCGTTTTGTGGAGTTGTTCGAAGCCATCCCATTCCTGCTGGGTGAAGATGTACTTCGCCTTGGGGAAAGTCGGAACCCAGCGCCCGTCCCGCAACTGGGTGTTCCATCCCACGTGATCGGCGTGCAGGTGGGTGCACATGACGTAATCCACGTCTTCGGGGCGCACGCCCGCTGCGGCGAGGCGCGGCAGAAAAGTATTGAGCTTCTGCATGTGCCAAAACGGCCGGTGCGGACGCGACTTGTGGTCGCCGACGCAGGTGTCGACGATGATGGTGTGATGACGCGTGCGCACCAGAAACGCCTGAATGGGCAGGACGAGGTTCCCGCTCGCCGGATCGAGGGCCCGCGGCTCCATCCAGGATTTGTGCCGCACCCAGTCCTCTGGCGTGCTGTTGGGAAAGAAACTCAAGGGTTCGAAGTCGGTGCAGATGGACTCGACGATGCGATCGACCGTGATCTCGCCGACAGCGTATTGCGACATGCTCGGTTCTCCTCGGGTTTTCGTGAACGTGATCGCCATCACACGAGAACGCTAGACGTGGATGGGCCCTCCTTTGGTGCCTCTGCCGCGCTTCGGCAATGAGTCCTGTCTTTTAGTTGATAACGATTCATATAGTGTACTCCGGATAACGGTTCTCAGCTACTCGATAGTCGTGATGTAAATCAAACATGGATGGCACAAGCGGCATTTAAGGTGAAAAAGCCAGCGTTACCAGTTGATATATAAAAACAAATGTCACAGATTTGAGGCTGCCAGAAGGTATACGATTTCAAGTCGAATGTCTCGAGTGGCGCTCTAAACATGAAATCGTTTCATTGACCGTCCGGAAAATCCGTGTTAGGTTCGCGAAAAAATCAAAAAGCCGGCCCGAAAACGGGTGATCAAACTAAGGAGCGAGGAAGCGATGAACGTGAATCGAAGAGTGATTTCGCTGGCGGCCACGGTTGCGGCAATCGGTATCAGCAGCGTGCCGCTACCTGCCGCTGCCGCGTGCGAATTTACGCTAGGCATGATCGGCGTGATGTCCGGCCCCGCAGCGCAATGGGGCCTGGCGATCAAAGGCGCCACCGATTTGGTCGCCGCGGAAGCGAACGAGAAGGGCGGGCTGCAGGTCGGCTCCGAGAAATGCAAGATCTTGACCGTGTCGTTCGATGCCAAATACACGGCCGAGGGCGCGGCGGCGGCGGCCAACTACATGGTCAGCCATGGCGTTAAGTTCATCATCGGCCCGGTCGGATCGCCCGAAATCACCGGCCTCAAGCCGATCGCGAACCGCAACAACCTGCTCGTGATGGGCAATGGCTACGCCAAGAACGCCATCGGTAAGGAATGGCCGCTGGTGTTTCACAACGGCCCCGGACCCAGCGGCTGGGCCGATCCGATCATTCGCATCGCCAAGACCAAGTTCGACATCAAGAAGGTGGTCGTAATCGCGCCGAACGACCAGGGTGGAACCGACATTGCCGACGTGGACGCTGATGCCTACCACAAGAATGGCATCGAGGCCATCAAGGAATATTACCAACGCGGCACCACCAACTTCGCGCCGATCGTGACGCGGATGCTGAACGCGCAGCCCAATGCGATCGACATCGCGTCCTCTCCGCCCGGCGATGGAGGCGTGATTGTCAAGCAGCTGCGGCAGGCCGGCTTCAAAGGCGCCATCGGTCGTCTGGGCGGACCCGGAACGAGCGAAATTTCGCGAGTCGCGGGCGGTGACGACGTCCTCAAGAATTTCTATTGGTTCGAGCCGGTCTACATCGACGATAAGGTCAAGTTAATGGCCTCCGAGTACAAGCGCCTGCTGAAGGCCGAGCCGCCGGAGAACAATCTGTTTTACCAGTGGGTGAGCGCGGCACGGATGGTGACCAAGGCAATCTCGAAAGCCGGCACCTATACCGATACCAAGAAAGTCGCCGAGGCGCTGCGCTCTCTGCCCGTCGAGGACCAGAACATGGGCAAGGGCCGCTGGATCGGGCAGGACTTCTTCGGTATCAACCAGGAGCTTTCCTTTCCGTTCGGGATGGGGGTGATCCTCAACGGCAAGGCGCAGCCGGTCCAGTTCATCGAAGCCGCAACCGGCAAATAACGAGCGCAAGTTGGAAGGGTTCGTTGTATCCGGGTTGATCGGCATCAGCCTGGGGGCGCAGTACGCACTGCTCGCCCTCGGGTTCACGCTGATCTTCGGCATCCTGGGTGTAGTCAACTTCGCGCATGGCGGTTTCTATGCCTTCGGCGGCTACCTAGCGTATGCCGCCGTGCATTACCTCGGCGTGCCCTACGCGTTGGCGGCGATCGCGGCGGCCTTGCTGTCCGCAGCCCTGGGCTACGTGTTCGAATTGGTCCTGGTGGAACGCAGGGTCGACGACCATCACGCGACCTTGATGCTCACCCTCGGACTGAATCTCATCCTGTCCACGGCCTTGCTCGTGATCTTCGGTCCCGAGTCACCGCAGTTCACCTTCCCGCTTAGCGGCACGTTGCGTAGCGGCGGCTTCTACATTCCGGTGGCGAACTTCGTCGTGCTGTGCACCTGCCTCGTCGCGATCGGCTCGGTGTATTTGCTGATGTACCGCACGGGTTTCGGTCGCGCATTGCGGGCGCTCGCCGACGACCGGCAAGTTGCCATGGCGCAGGGACTGCGACCGCGGCTGCTTTTCCCTCTGGCATTTGCGCTGTCTACCGGGCTCGCGGGGCTGACCGGCGCGCTGGTGACACCGATCCTGTCGCTTTCGCCCAGCATCGGCGATCCGGTGCTGGCCACGTCCTTCCTGATCGTGATCCTGGGCGGGCTCGGCAGTGTCGGCGGATCGACCGCCGCCGCCTTCATCGTGGGCTTGGTCGAGGCGTATTCGAGCGTCTATCTGGGCGGATCGAAGGGCGCGCTGGTGCTCTTCGTGCTGGTCCTCGTGTTCCTCATCGTCCGGCCTTCCGGACTATTCGGTCGCGAGCTTCGCGGAGCCTGACTCTGATGGCACTTCGCAGCGCGCGCCATTCAAGCGCATTCGGACCCGGCGAAATCGCCAGCATCGTCGTCGTCGCACTGACGTTTGTTATCCCGTTCGTCTCGGACAGCCAGCTGGTGTACTCGCTCGGCAACCAGATCCTCATCGCCATCGTCGCCTCCTACAGCGTCTACATCATGCTGCGCATGGACCTGATGACTTTCGCGGTCCCGGCCTTTATGGCGCTGGGCGGCTATGCGTTCGCCTTGGCGGCTCTGAGGGGAGGGGTGACAGACACCATCGCGCTCGCCGCGTTGAGCTTCGCCGTGCCGGCGTTGGTCGCGCTTCCCCTGGGCGTGCTGGTCCTCCGCCTGCGCGGCGTCTATTTCGTTCTGGTGACTTTCGTGCTGACCCAAATACTGGATTTGGTTCTGTTCGAGACGCCGAACCTGACCGGGGGTTCCAACGGCCTGGTCGGCATGCCGCCCACTACGCTATTCGGCCTCACGCTCGGCGACAATCAGGGCGTGCTGTTCGTGGCGGCCGGACTCACGCTGGCGGCGACGCTGATCACCGCCTGGCTGACCAGCCATTTCCGCCAGCAATTTGCGGCGATCGAGGAAAACGAAATCCTCGCGCAAAGCCTGGGGCTAGTCACCTGGCGCTATAAGGTGCTCGGTTTCGTCGTTGCCGCCGGGATCGCCGGCATGTCCGGCTTCGCCCTGGTCAATATGCTGCTCACCGCACATCCGACCTCGTTCAGCCCGATCTCGTCGGTCAACTACATCGGCTACGCCATCATCGGCGGCCGCGGCTCGATGCTGGGTCCGATCGTCGGCAGCGGCCTTCTCGTCTGGGCCACCAATCTGTTCAGCATCCAGGGCGAGTATTCGCAAGGATTGTTCGGCGTGTTGATCATCGTCGTGGTCATGCTCGCCAAGGGCGGCATCGTCGGTACGGCGGAGGCCTTGCTGCGGCGCTTTGCCGGCAGGCGGCGCGAGGCGTCCGCCGCGCCGCTGCAGCCGACTGCGGAGCAGACGAGGGCGCCACAATGAACGCAAGCGTCGTCACCGCGGCGGCCAGTTCCGGCGAATTGCGGGTCGAGAATCTGTCGATGCGCTTCGGCGGACTCAAGGTGTTCGAAGACATCAGCTTCCGGCTCACGCCGCGCGATATCCTCGGGGTGATCGGACCCAACGGCGCGGGCAAGACGACCCTCATCAATGTCGTCTGCGGCAAGCTCGCTCCCGCCGCGGGACAGGTGTTCCTCGGCGGGCAAGACATAAGCGGAAGACCGACTTCCGCGCTGAGCCGCATGGGCTTGGTGCGCAGCTTCCAGCAGACCAACACATTTCGCACGGCCACCGTGCGCGAGAATCTTTCGCGCGCGATCCGCTTCAGCGGCGGAGCGGCGGAGTCGTGGCGGCGACTGGAGGACCTGCTCGGCAGGTTCGGCCTGTCGCAGCGGCTGGACGAACAGAGCGACAAGCTGCCCTATGGACTGCAAAAGATGCTCGGTCTGCTGCTTGCTTACGCAACCACGCCCAAGGTGCTGCTGCTCGATGAGCCCGCTGCCGGATTGGAGGGACGGGAGCGCAGCCGAGTGGACGATTTCGTCCATCACGCCCAGGAGAGCCTCGGCTGCAGCATCCTCATCGTGGAGCACGACATGGATCTGATCCGTCGGCTCTGCCCGCGCATCATGGTGCTCGATGCCGGTCGCCTCCTCGCGGAAGGTCCGCCGGGCGAAGTGCTGTCGCGCCGTGACGTCATCGACGCCTATGTCGGCGCGATCGACGAGGACGAAGAGGCGGTATGAGCAGGATGCTCGCAGTGCGGGACCTGAACGTGCGCTATGGCGGCATCGTCGCGCTGCGCGGCGTTTCGATCGACGTCGACCAGGGCGAGACAGTGCTGCTCGTCGGCGCCAACGGTGCCGGCAAATCCAGCCTCATCAACGCCGTCATCGGTTTAGTGCCGAGCTGCGGCGGCACCATCGATTTCAATGGACGCAATCTAGACGGGGTGTCCTGCGACCGGCGCGCGCGCGCCGGCATCGGCTATTCTCCCGAAGGCCGGCGCGTGTTTCCGACCATGTCGGTCGCGGACAATGTGCTTTCCGGCGCCTTCGGATTGAGTCGCGCCCAGCAGCAAAAGTCATTCGACTGGCTGTGCGAAATGTTCCCCCTGCTTGCCGAGCGCGGCAAACAGCCGGCGGGGCAATTGAGCGGCGGCGAGCAGCAGATCGTCGCGCTGGCTCGGGCCTTGAGTTCCAATCCGACCGTTCTCTTGCTCGATGAGCCCTTCCTCGGCCTGGCACCGGTATGGATCCGGCGGATCAGCGATGCCATCCGCGAAATGCAGCGCCGCGGCACCACGATATTGATGACGGAGCAGATGGCGCGTCCCGCCCTCAAGCTCGCCACGCGCGGCTACGTCATGCGCGGGGGCGAAGTGCGGCGCAGCGGCAGCGTCGCGGAAATCCGCGAACTCGCCCTGGCCGAGGAATATCTATGACCGCAGCGCTCACCTGGATGAGAGAGCGGATAACAAGGCCCGCGGCGTACTCGACCGTGTCGGGCACAACCGGAAGGAGAAGAAGATGGACTTGGGATTGACCGGCAAGACTGCCGTGGTCACCGGCGGCAGCAAGGGCATCGGCCTGGAGACCGCGCGCTGCCTGGCGCGCGAGGGTGCCAGGGTGATGATCTGCGCGCGGCGCGAGTCGGCGCTAGCCGAAGCCGCCGCCGACATCGAAGCTACGTCGCAAAGGAAGATCGAGGTTCATCCGCTCGACGTGACCGAGCCGGCGCAGATCGCGGCGCTGCCGCAGGTCATCAAGGAGAAGCTCGGAACGATCGACATGCTGGTGAACAACGCCGGCACCGGCACCTACAAGCCGTTCCTGGAAGTTTCGGACGAAGAACTGCAATACGGCATGGCGATCAACTTCTTCGCTCAATTCCGCATTTGCCAAAAGATCATCCCGATGATGATGTCCCAGGGCGGCGGCCGCATCGTCAACGTGGCCGGCGAAACCGGCATCGTGGTAACCAATCCTCCGTTTCTGTCCTCCTGCACCGGGCCGGCGAAGTCGGCCGAAATCCGCTTGTCGAAGATTTTGGCGAACGAGTTCGCGCCGCATAACATTCGGGTGAACTGCGTCGTTCCCGGATTCGTGAACACACCGGAGCGCTTCGCGAAGTGGGAGCGCGAACTGGCGAAACGCCCCTTGGCGACGGAGGAAGCGGAACAGACGCGGTATCAATGGTCGAGTAATCAGGCGATGCGCAACACCCGCTGGGGGACACCGCAAGAAATCGCGAACCTGATCGTGTTCGCGCTCTCCGACGCCGCCGCATTCGTCAACGGCGCTGTGCTTGTCGCGGACAACGCGATGGACAAGTCATGAGCTGTGCCCCACATTGATTCGCTAATCGATAGTGCGGAAATCTGGATGTGAATATGGGAAGTAATTTGGACGCGGCGGCGATGAAACCTCTTGCGGGCATTACCGTCGTCGAGTTGGGGCACAGCGTCGCGGCGCCTTACGCGGGCTTGATCCTGGCCGATCTGGGTGCGCGCGTGATCAAGGTCGAGAACCCGAAGGGGGGCGACTATGCGCGCGGCTGGGGGCCGCCCTTTTGGAAGGATACGGCGAGCGCGTATCTCTGCCTCAACCGCGGCAAAGACGGCATTACCGTCGATTTCTCGCACGAAGAGGATGCGCGCGCGCTGAGGCAACTGATCCTCGCTGAGGCCGATGCGGTCATTCAAAATCTGCGGCCGGGCATACTCGAGAGATTCGACCTCACCGCCGAGAGCCTTCGAGCGGAAAAGCCGGCGCTGATCTGGTGCGATATCGGGGCGTTCGGCGACCGCGGGCCGCTTTCCGCCAAGCCCGGCTACGATCCGCTCGCTCAGGCGACCACCGGGATCATGAGCGTGACCGGCGAGGGCGAACGCCCACCGGTGCGCGTCGGCGTCGCGATGATCGACATGGGCTCGGGCATGTGGACGGTAATCGGACTGCTTGCCAGCCTGCTCGCGCGCGGCAAATCCGGCCAGGGAACGCACGTAGCCACCTCGCTCTACGAAACCGGGCTTGCCTGGATGACGATTCCTCTTTCCTCTTTTGCTGCCTCGGGCAAGGTGGGCAGGCCCTACGGTTCGGGCATCGCCGAGATCGTGCCCTATCAGGCTTTTCGCGCCGCCGACGGCTGGCTGATGATCGCCGCGGGGAACGACAACCTGTTCCGCAAGCTATGCAAAGCGCTCGACCTGGAGCAGCTCGCGGACGCGCCCGAGTTCGCGACCAACCAGGCCCGCGTGGTCAACCGCGATCGCCTCATCCCGCAGATCATGCAGGCGGTGGCGAAACATAGCGTAGACGGGCTCAGCCGAAGGCTGGACGAGGCAGGCGTGCCGAATTCCTCGCTTCTCTCCGTCGATCAAGTCGCCAAGCATCCGCAGACGGACGCGCTCGGCATGCTCGCGCCCTGCGCCAACGAAGAGCTCAATCTGGTCGGCATCCCGTTGTCCTTCAACGCCGCCAGGCCGCGTTCCGACAAGAGCGCGCCGCGGCTCGGCGAGCATAACGCGCAGTGGAAGAAGATCGCGGGCAAGGCCGATGCGCAATGATTACGACACAGCTGTACCGACAATGAGGACACCGTTATGAGCACCACGCAGCATGATCAATCGAGCGCGCTGGTGACGCTAGCGCTCGGAGAGGATTTTCCGGACATTCGCGAAGCCGTGCGGCGCATCTGCAAGGACTTTCCCGGCAGCTATTGGCGCGAACTGGACGAAAAGCGCGCCTACCCGAGCGAATTCGTCGCCGCGCTCACGCGTTCCGGTTTTCTCGGCGCGCTCATCCCGGAGGAGTACGGCGGAGCGGGGCTGCCACTGCGCGCAGCGGCCGTGGTCCTGGAGGAGATCAACGCCAGCGGCTGCACGGCAAGCCCGGCTCACGCGCAGATGTACATCATGGGCACGCTGCTGCGGCACGGCAGCGAGGCGCAAAAGAAGCGCTATCTGCCGTCCATCGCCTCGGGAGAGCTGCGCCTGCAGGCGTTCGGCGTGACCGAGCCGACGACCGGATCGGATACGACCAAGCTCAAGACGCGCGCCGAGCGGCGCGGCAACGTGTATGTCGTCAACGGACAGAAAGTCTGGACCTCGCGCGCGCTGTATTCCGACCTGATGCTGCTGCTGGCGCGTACCACGCCGGTCGATCAGGTGAAGAAACGCACCGACGGCCTTTCGGTATTCCTCGTCGATCTCAAGGACGCGGCCAAGCGCGGCATCAACATCAAGCCGATCAAGGCGCTGATCAACCACAACACGACCGAAGTATTTTTCGATAATGTGGAGGTTCCGGTCGAGAACCTGATCGGGGAAGAAGGTAAGGGATTCCGCTACATCCTCGACGGCATGAACGCCGAACGCATCCTGGTCGCATCCGAATGCATCGGCGACGGGCGCTGGCTGCTCAACAAGGGGGTCGCCTACGCCAACGAGCGCCAGGTGTTCGGACGCATGATCGGTCAGAATCAGGGCGTGCAATTCCCGCTCGCGCTTGCCTACGCCGAGCTCGAGGCCGCGGACATGATCGCGCGCCGCGCCGCGGCGCTGTTCCAGGCGAAGCAGCCCTGCGGCGCGGATGCCAACATGGCCAAGCTTCTTTCGTCGGAGGCGACCTGGCATGCGGCGGAAGCGACGATGCAGACCTACGGCGGATTCGGATTCGCCCAGGAATACGATATCGAACGCAAATGGCGGGAAGTGCGGATCTATCGCACGGCGCCCATTTCCACCAATCTGATCCTGGCGTATATCGGCGAGCACGTGCTCGGACTGCCGCGGTCCTATTGAGTCCTATTGAGAAGGAGATACCAACATGCTCGAACTGACGAAGCAGGCCGGAGAATTCGCATCTTCCGTAAAGGTCGCCGACCTCCCTGAACGCAGCGCCGAAGCGATCACCACGGGGATCGCGGATTGCGTCGGCGTCATGATCGCGGGTGCGGGGGAAGAAGCGGTGCGCATCGTGGCGGCGATGCTGCCGGCCGCGAGCGGCAAGGATACGGCGCCGGAGATCCCGTCGGGCCGCAGCCTCTCCGCGGCCGATGCGGCGCTCGTCAACGGCGTGGCGGCCCATGCGCTCGATTACGACGACGTGGCGCTCTCCGGACATCCGAGCGCCGTGCTCGCGTCCTCGGTTCTCGCCGAAGCGTGGGCCCTGAGTTGCAAGGGCGAGGACGTCATCGCCGCCTACGCCGCCGGCTACGAGATCTGGGCATTGCTCGAGGCGCTCGAGCCCGAGCCTTATCACGAGCGCGGCTTTCATCCGACCGCGGTGTTCGGCACGGTCGCGACCGCCGCGGCCTGCGCACGCCTGCGCCGGCTGGATGCCAAGAAAGCCACGCACGCCATCGCCATCGGCGCATCGCTCGCATCCGGCCTCGTCGCCAATTTCGGCACCATGACGAAGCCGTTTCATGCCGGCCGCACGGCGCAGTCGGGCGTCATCGCCACGCGCCTCGCTGCGCAAGGGTTCACCGGTGCGACCGACGTGCTGGAGCATCGGACCGGCTTCATGCGTGCGCACTCGCCTTCTGGGAAGCCGCGGCTCGACGGCAAAGAGACGGGGCTGGGTTCGAACTGGCGTCTGCCGCAGTATGGCGTCAGCGTCAAACGCTATCCGACCTGTTATGGCACGCACCGCTCGATCGACGCCATGCTCGATCTTGTGCTGCAGAACGACCTCAAGTCGGACGCCGTGAAAGAGATTCGGGTGCGCACCGGCAGCACGCAAAAGCTGATGCTCCGCAACAGCAACCCGCAGACCGGCCTGGAAGCCAAGTTCAGCATGGAATTCGCGATGTCCTCGGCGCTGGTCGCGCGGCGCGTCGGGCTCGGCGAGCTGACCGACGAGTTCGTGCGCCGCCGCGAGGTCGCCGCGAATTTCGCCAAGGTGAAGATCACGACGACGGACGAGAAGGCCGAACTCGATTTTGCGCCCGACGATCGCGTGAGCGTGGTGTTGACCGACGGCAGGGTGATCGAACATGCCCCGGTGACCGACGCCAAGGGAAGCTGGAAGCGGCCGATGACGCGCGAAGAGTTGAAGGAAAAATTCCTCGACTGCGCTACGCGTCGCCTGGATAAGAGCCACGCCTCCAACCTTTTCGACCAGCTGTGGTCGATTGCGAAACTTGGTTCGGTACGGGAGCTGAAACTGACGCAGGAGCGTGTGCCCGCGTAGCGGGGGCATGCAAGGAACGTAGCCATGAAACCGCTTCGCTTCTGGCACCAATCGGTCAACGAACTCAGCAGCGTCGACGTCTATCGCCGTACGCTGATTGCGCACGCCGCAGAAGTGATGGGCGCCGACGCCGAAGTCGTGGTCCATGGCTTGCCCGACGGATCGTATGCAGGGCTTTCTGCGACCGTCGCCTTGAGCAATGCCTACGTCTATCACCGCATCCTCGATCGCGTGTTGGAAAACGCGATCGAGGCCGAACGCGCGGGGTTCGATGCCTTCGTCATCGGCTCGTTTAGCGAGCCGCTGCTGCGCGAAATCCGCTCGGCCGTAGACATCCCGGTCGCGTCCTTGACCGAGAGCGTGCTGCTGGTGGGCTGTTCGCTCGGGAAATTGCTGGCGCCGATTTCCAATGCGCCCGCCGTTCAGTGGATGACCAAGACCGCGGTAGACAAGCACGGGCTCGGGGAGCGAGTGCTCGAAGTGCAGGCCATCGATCCGCCGCTCGACGAGCCGGCATTGGCAAGCGCTTATGCCAATCCCGGCCCGGTCATCGACGCCTTCACGCGGGCGGCGCAGGCGGCGATCGCCAAAGGCGCCGACGTCGTCATCCCTGCCGAAGGCGTGCTCGCCGAACTGCTCTACGCGCACGGCGTGCGTTCGATAGCCGGCGCCCCGGTGATGGATGTATTCGGCACGACTTGGGCTTACGCCGCGATGCTCGCGCGGCTGTGGGCGCGCAGCGGGCTGCGCGTCGGGCGGTGCTGGCACTATCGGCGGGACGATCCAGCCTTGGTGCAGCGGGTACACGAGGCCTTCGCCAAGCGCAATCCGGCTGAAACGTCTTGAACCACAACGGCGATCATCCAGTGCGGGTACGGGAGACAGCGAGGTGACAAGCAGGTGACAAGCAGGTGACAAACGGCAAGAGGCTAACGATCGTAGATGTCGCCCGGGCGGCCGGAGTCTCGGTCGGGACGGTGTCGCGCGTCCTGAACGGGAGTGCGAATGTGCGCGCGGCTCTGCGGGAGAAAGTCCAGTCCGCGATCAAGGAGCTCGGTTACGCACCGAACGCGGTGGCCCGCAGCATGCGCATCCAGTCGACGCATACCATCGGCTGCGTCATCCGCGAAATCAACCTCTCCGCGCTCGCTGCCTTCGTCAGGGCGGCGCACGACGTGCTGGACGACGCCGGCTTTTCCCTCGTGCTCTCGAACTCGGAAGGCCGCATGGAGCGGGAGCGGGAGCTGCTTGCGCGCTTGAGCGGCCGCCGCGCCGACGGCATCATGATCGGGCCTTACTCGCCGATTACCGACGAGTTCGACGCGTTTCTGCACCGGCTGCACATTCCCATCGTGTTGATCGATCGCGATCTGCCGAGCTGGGCCGACGCCGTAATGACCGATCATGCCAAAGGGGTGCGTGACGCGACCGAGCATCTGCTGCGCCTCGGACATCGCGACATCGCCCTCATCACCGGAAGCCCGGAGCTCTATCCCGCGAGGGAGCGCATTCGCGGCTACCAGGAAGCGATGCGCTCCCGCGGCATCGAGCCGGAGCCCCGGCTGATCGAGACCTCGAGCTTCCTGCCGGACAAGGGCTTTCGCTTTACCTCGTCCGCGCTCGCTTCCTTGCGTCCGCCCACGGCGATTATCGCCGGCGGCATCGGCATGCTGCCCGGCGTGCTGCAGGCGATCCGGGTGCGCGGCCTGCGCATTCCCGAGGATATTTCAGTCGTCGGCGCTGGCGACTCCGAGCTCTCCGAGCTGCACACGCCGCCGATCAGCATCCAGCGCTGGGACCAGGCCGAGATCGGCCGGGTGGCGGCAAGCCTGTTGCTCGATCGCATCCAGGGGCGCGCCGACGCCGCGCCGCGCCATGTGCTGTTGCCGAACGAATTCGTCGCGCGGGAATCGACCGGGCCGGTGACGCAGGGGGGAGTACAACGCAAGCTTGCACACCCGGTTACGTGAGTGCAAAGAGGAACTGTCGATGAACGAAGATGTGGATTTGCACAAGGCCGAGCGGCCGAAGAAGGGAAACCGGTTCGGACGCATCTTCCCGCCGGACCCGGAATGGTTGAAGAAACAAGCGATCGAGGCGATTCTCGAGCCTGAGCTTCCGATCATCGATACGCATCATCACCTCTGGGATTTTCGCAACAACCGCTACCTGCTCGACCAATTGGCGAGCGACCTGCAATCCGGTCACAACATTGTCGCCACCGTGTTCGTCGAGTGCCAGTCGATGTACCGCAAGGACGGACCAGCCGAGATGCGGCCGGTAGGGGAGACCGAATTCGTTCGCGGCATCGCCGCCATGAGCGCGAGCGGCAAGTACGGCCCGGCCAAAGTGGCGCAAGGGATCGTCGGCTTCGCCGACCTCAAGTTGGGCGACCGCGTCCAAGCCGTGTTGGAGGCACATATCGAGGCGGGCGGCGGCCGCTTTCGCGGCATCCGCTATGCCTGCGGCTGGGACGCAAGCGAGGTCATCGGCAATAGCTACGAAGTCACCGAGCCGCATCTTTTGCAGCGGTCGGACGTGCGCGCGGGCCTCGCGCGCCTGGCCGCGCTCGGCCTGAGCTTCGATGCCTGGGCGTTCCACCCGCAACTCGAAGACGTGATCGATCTGGCGCGGGCATTCCCGAACCTGACCATCATCGCGGGGCACGCAGGCGGAGTGCTCGGTTATGGTCCGTACCAGAACCGGCGCGATGAAATCTTTGCGTCCTGGAAGCGCTCGATGACCGAGCTGGCAAAGCATCCCAACGTCGTGGTCAAACTCGGCGGCATGCTGATGCGTTTGGCGGCGTTCGATTACCTGGCCTTGCCGGCGCCGCTATCGTCGACCGAACTCGCCGCCTATTGGCGTCCTTATCTGGAGACCTGCATCGAACTCTTCGGCGCCGATCGCTGCATGTTCGAAAGCAACTTCCCGGTGGAGAAGATGGGCACGGGCTACGCCATGCTGTGGAACGCGTTCAAGCGGATTACGGCGGGAGCCTCCGATAGCGAAAAACAGGCCATGTACAGCGGCACCGCGCGTCGCGTGTATCGGCTGAATTGAATCCCCGATTGATACATTCATAAGAGCGAAGGAAAGATCGATGGAACTGCCAAGCTACGCAACGCTGAAGACTGAAATGGCCGAAGCGCATGTGCTCGTGGTCACCCTCAACCGGCCCGAAGTGGGCAACGCGATCAACACCCAGATGGGGCACGATCTGCTCGACTTGTGGACGCGCTTGACCGAGGACCAGGGCGATGTGCGCTGTGTGATCCTGACCGGCGCCGGCGAAAGGATCTTCTGCGCCGGCGGCGATCTGAAAGAGCGCAACGGCATGACCAAGGACCAATGGGTGCGCCAGCACCAGCTGTTCGAGCGCCAGTACTGGGCGCTCACCGACCTGCCGCTACCCGTGATCGCCGCAGTCAACGGCCATGCCTACGGCGGCGGCTTCGAGACCACGCTCTCCTGCGATTTCGCCTATGCGGCGAAGCACGCGCGCTTCGCGCTGACCGAAGTGACGCTCGGCATCATGCCCGGCGCGGGCGGGACGCAGAACCTGCCGCGCGCGGTGGGCGAGCGCCGGGGGAAGGAAATCCTCATGACGGCACGGCCGGTGTCGGCGCAGCAGGCCTACGACTGGGGGATCGTGAACGAGGTGTGCGAACTGGCGGAACTCATGCCGCGGGTGCTCGATACCGCGCGCACCATCGCCGGCAACGCACCGCTATCCATCCGCCAGGTGAAGAAGTCGGTGCGTTTCGGCATGCAGATGGAATTGAAGACTGCCTACCGTTTCGAAGTCGAAGCCTACAACCACTTGGTGGAGACGGAGGATCGCTACGAGGGGGTGCGCGCGTTCAATGAAAAGCGCAAGCCGGTATTCAAAGGCAAATAATTCGAAATCTGCCGACAGCATGGCCCGGGCGCGCCCGACAGCCCTAGAGGGATGGAACGCGGAGGCTAACAATACGAGGGGATACCTCCCCTCGTGCTCCCCTAAGTCAGTTCGCAACAACATCGCTTTTGGTATGAATTCTTAGTCGAGGATTTGAATGAACCAGCCATTTCCGGCGTTGTTTAAGCCGGGCAGCATCGGTGCCATGACCCTCAAGAACCGCCTGATCATGGCGCCCATGGGCATCAACTATTCGATGTGGGACGGCGCCGTGACCGATCGCGTCGTCGACTATTTTGCCGAGCGCGCCCGCGGCGGCGTCGGTTTCATCACGGTCGGCTTCTCCCATGTCCACCGTACCGGCCAGATCTCGCCCTATTCGATGGGCGTGCACGACGACGCCGTCGTTCCCGGCCTGCGCCGCCTGACCGACGCGATCCATGCCGGCGGCGCGAAGGCAAGCATCCAGATCGCACACGGCGGCCGGCGCGCGAGCAGCAGCGTCACCGGGGCGCAGCTTCTGGCGCCGTCGGCGCTGCCCTGCGTGGGCGGTGAGATGCCGCGGGAGCTGTCGCTGGCGGAGATCGAAACCGTGATCGAATGGTTCGTGCGTGCGGCAGGCCGTGTGCGCGACAGCGGCTTCGATGCCGTGACGCTGCACCTCGCAAATGGATACCTGCTGCAGAGCTTCATGTCGCCCTATTCGAATCGACGCTCCGACAAGTATGGCGGAAGCGTCGAGGCGCGCGCGCGGCTGCCGGTCGAGATCGTCGAAGGCATGCGCCGCGAGATCGGCAGCAAGATGCCGATCGTCGTGCGGCTGTCGGTGGATGATTTTCTCGAAGGCGGCCTCACGCTGGAGCAAGGCAAGCGCATCGCGCAACTGCTCGAAGCCGCCGGCGCCGATGCGATCGACGTCACTGCGGGAATCCCGGAAACGATGTACGTCATCGGACCGCCGATGGCGATGGCGAAGGGCTTCCTCGTGCCGCATGCGCGGGCGATCAAGGAAGCCGTGCGGGTGCCGGTGGCGGTGGTGGGACGCATCAACGACCCTGCGATCGCGGAGAAGATCCTGCAGGATGGGCATGCGGACTTCATTTCCATTGGACGGCCGCTGCTTGCCGACCCGGAGTTTGCCAACAAGGCGCGCGAAGGGCGCGCCGACGACATCCGTCCGTGCATCGCCTGCAACGAAGGCTGCTTCCAGCGCCTGTACACGCAGCTCGATGTGAGCTGCGTGGTGAATCCGCGCGTCGGCCGCGAAGCGATGTTCCCGAATGTGCCGGCAGCGGCGGCGAAGCGCGTGCTCGTCATCGGCGGCGGTCCCGGCGGCATGATGGCCGCGCTCACCGCCGCGGCACGCGGCCATCAAGTGATTCTGTGCGAGCAAGGAGCGCAGTTCGGCGGGCAACTCCTGATGGGCGACGTACCGCCGCACAAGGAGGAGATTGGGGCGCTGCGCGAGCACCTGAGCAGCCAGCTGGCGAAGTCGCGAGTGGAGATTCGCCTGCAGACGGCAGCGACGCCGGAACTGGTGAAACAGATCGGCGCCGACGCGGTCATCGTCGCGACCGGTGCTCGACCGGTCATGCCGACGGCTCCGGCCCCCGTCGATGCGAGGATCGTATCTTCCTGGAGCGTGCTCTCCGGCAAGGAGAGCGCGGGCCGCAAGGTGGTGGTGATGGGCGGTGGCGAGGTGGGCTGCGAACTCGCTGAGTATCTCGCCGGTCAGGGCAAGGAGGTCACGATCATCGAGGTCCTGAATCAGATTCTCAACGGCACCGAGCCGCGCGCACGCGTGTTGCTGCTGCGGCGCCTGGC
Source organism: uncultured Enterobacteriaceae bacterium (assembly GCA_964565875.1). Classification (GTDB taxonomy): domain Bacteria; phylum Pseudomonadota; class Gammaproteobacteria; order Burkholderiales; family SG8-39; genus 2-12-FULL-64-23. Next base: position 3,724 of record CAZMGP010000007.1, on the reverse strand, counting down.
CGAGCTGGGTGTGCAGGTATTGACGCAAAGCCGGGTAGTCGAGATTCGCGGAACGGAAGTGACCTACGAGCGCGGCGGCTTGAAGGCGCGCATCGCCGGCGTCGACACCGTGGTGGCCGCGCTCGGTTCCGTCGCCGACACCACGCTCAGGGATGCGCTCGGAAGTCTGCAGAACGTGCACGTCATCGGGGATTGCGTGAAACCCCGACGCATTCTGGAGGCGATTCGAGACGGCTTTGAGATCGCCTACGCCCTATGAACGCCGGCGTCGCATCATGCTGCCGATAGGATGTGCCGGATGAAACGCGGCTACGTCGACACGCCGGAAGGTCAGATCCACTACACCAGCGCGGGGCAAGGGGAGCCCTTGCTGCTGCTGCACCAGACGGGATCGTCGCGCCAGTATCGCAAGATGCTGCCGATCTTGGCGCAGCATTACCGCACGATTGCGCCGGACAATCTCGGCGCCGGCAATTCCGATCCGCTTCCCGTCGACGTCCGCATTCCGGATCTCGCCCGCAGCATGATCCACTTCATGGATTTCCTAGGAATCGAAAAGGCACATATTTTCGGATTCCACACGGGCAACAAGATCGCCACTGAGCTGGCCGCAGCCTGGCCCTCGAGAGTGGACCGGCTGATGCTCTGCGGGCATACCCACAGCATGATGGCTGATCAAGAGGCGCTCAACGCAGCCTTGAAGGCAGTCGTGGCGAAATCGATCCGCAAATTCGAACCCGCTGCGGACGGCTCGCACTTGGTCAAGCAGTGGGCGTCCGATTTCAGCGAGCTTTCCAGCCTGTGGTGGGACACGGAAAAGCTCGACGCGGTGGCGCTAACCTCGGAACTCTTGCGAGAGCGCAGGGAACGCGTCATCGAACAACTGCAGATGCGCGGCATCGCGGACGTGTACGCAGCCATATTCGCCTTCGAACTCGGGGCCAGGATGCGCCAGGTCAGAGCGAAAACACTGATCATCGAAGTCGAGACGCCAGAAGAAGCGCACCTCGGCCGCCAGGGCGAGGAATTGGCGAAGCTGATTTCGGGCAGCCGACTGGCACGCGTTGCGCATACCAAAGGCGGAATCGCCGTCGAGGCCGAGCCTCAGGCGTTCGCAAACTTGATCCTGAGTTTCCTAAAGCAGTAAGGAGTATTGGAACGAGCTCAAGTTTGTAGATCGCAATCCGCTGAGCAATAAAAAAACGAACTGCGGTCAGGAGTGAGATTCCGCCAGTGCACGGACCAGTTCAACCGCCGTATTTCGGCAGCGAGATTCAGGGCAACAGAAACTTGCCGCCGGCAATCAACAGGACCGTGCCTAAAAGCTGTTGCAGCCTTTTGACCGAAAACCAGCGTATCCCCAGTTGAGTCCCGAGCAGCGCGCCAAGTAATGCCGCGACTGCGAAGTAGGGCAGCTCGGCGGGCAATGATCTCAAGCAAACCAGATCGCCGCTCAGTGCAGAAATGGAATTGGCGAGAATGAAGGGAGCCGTGATCCCGGCGGCCTGCCGCGCGTTCGCCCAGCCCAGGTAGAGCAGCAGCGGCGCGAGAAATATGCCGCCGCCGGTGCCGGAAAGCCCGGACAAGAATCCGACGGCGGCGCCGGAGACAATCCCGCCAAATATTGGAATGGTCACCGTCCGCGATCGACTCGCTTCCGGATCCTCGCATTGTTGAATGAACACTTTGGTCCCCGCGCCGACCAGAATGGCGCCTACCAGTGCTTCGTACCATGGCGCGGGCAATGCAATCGCTCCGCCGATGAAGGCCATCGGAATGGAACCTGCAAGCAAGGGTACTGCCGCTCGCCAGCTCAGGAGCTTCGCTCGATACATGCTATAGCTGGACAGAGCTGCAACCAGGATATTGAGGGTGAGAGCGGTCGGTTTCATGACTTCCGGCGCCAGTCCGAACAGCGCCATGAGCGCGATGTAGCCGGTCGCTCCTGCCTGCCCCACCGAGGAGTAGACGACCGCGGTCGCAAATATGAGTAGCGCTAGCAGAGCCAGATCTGGAAGGCTCATGGTGCGGGCGTTCGGACCGTCCTTATCGTTGGGTGTGCACATTGTACACACGGCTGCATATGGCGCGCTTAACATAGATGGGTCATAGGCAATCTTGCGAACCGCAGGCGCGTGGCCTGCCTTCCGTGCGACCCGGGCGAAACAAATCACACTGATTTCGCCGGTTCTGGAAGCCGTTCGATGGCATTTACCGGCCCGGAACGATCTACTAGACTAAGCGGAAGCGCATATGAATTAGGCTGCGCGGTTGCGAAGCAGTCGCGGGCAAGTTCGGACCGAAGCGATCGCGGCGCGACAAAAGGGAGTTACACCATGCCAAACAGAGATAGCGGCAAGCGTGCGAATACGCCGCGGCCGGAAAATCATGGCGCAGATCTCATTGCGCGTTCGCACTGCGAGGCGATCACCGGTATCGCTCTGGCGATCGCGCGGCTTACCGGCGACACTCAGATCAAGGCGCTGGCCAAGCACATCGCGCACCTTTCGGAGGATATGTCCAGTTCGGTTTCGTGGTCTTGCGATCGCTGCCGCACCCCGCGGCGAATGTCGGACAAGCCGACCAGCTGACGCTGCTCTCGCGGCTGGAGAGGCGTATTGATTGCCTCACAGAATGTGAAGGAAGTCCGCCCGGTCGGGCGGACTCCGAGTCGCAAGCGACAATACTCCGACGAAACGCGGCGTCCGCCGGGGGAATGGGCGGACGCCGTATCGCTCGTGCCTAGAACGGAATCCGGCTGTAGCCCTTGTCGCGAGGCACGTTCAAGGTGATCGACTTGGTGGCTGCATTGCCCGCGGCGTCGAGCGCCTTGACCGTGATGGTGTAGACGTTGCCGGCCTCGGCGCGGAGCTTGAGGGTGAGATCGCCGGTAATCTTGTAGTCGTCCGAACTGGCGCCGTCGCGGTCGCGCTCGCGATCGCTGTTGTCGGACTTTTCGCCCTTGCCTTCGCGATCCCGGTCGTCGGATTCCGCAACGGTTACGCTGTCGATCTTGAGCGAAGTGACGCCGACGTTGTCGGTCGCGACCGCGTCGAGCGTGACGGGGACCATCTTATGGTTCGGCGGCCAGATGATCGCGGGCGTAGCAACGAGTTTGGATATGACCGGCGGCGTGGTGTCTTTCGCGGCTATGACGCGGAAGTTGCTGAACGTCGTTCCCGTGGCCGAATTGCCGAAGAACAGATGCGTGTTTGAAGCGTTCAGGCTGCTGATGTCGCTAAGCGAATACGTGTGGCTCGCGCCCAAGCTGGGAACCGACATCGTCACCGTATTGCCCGTGCGAACGATGCGGAACGTCGTCGTTGTGCCGGTCGTATAGGTTCCAATGGTGTTGATTCCACCGGGAAGGTAGCTGCCGGCAGCCAAGACTTCCTCGTCGGCCTGAATCGGATTGCCGGCGACGTTGTTGTGGATTCGGAATACGAACGCCTCTGACGGTTCATTGAAATAAGCCGGATTGGGCACGCCCTGGCCGAAGCCGACGAAGGCGATATCAGAGTTGGAGGCGGGCGCGTTCACGTCCACGTCGAATTCGAAATCCTCGCTCAGAAACGCACCCGAAACCGTCGTCACCATGGGACGGTCGGTTCCGTTGTAGAAATTGCCTGTCGCCGATTGAGACCGCTGCAAGCCGTTGGCGGTATAGGTGTACTTAGAACTGGTTTCAAAATGAAATGAGGGGCTGTTAACTTGATTCGATTTC
>CAZMGP010000006.1:0-124685 GCA_964565875.1 uncultured Enterobacteriaceae bacterium | reverse complement strand
TGTCACCACCGCGGGATTTTGAGTCCCGTGCGTCTACCAATTCCGCCATCCCGGCCACGCGCCCAAGTGCGAGCGCGAGGGAGCCGAATTATGCTCTAATTGAGCCCTCATCTCAACCGAGACGGCCCCGTAATGCCGCTCACCCTGGACGATTTCGACTACGATTTGCCGCGCGAACTGATCGCGCAAGCACCGGCGCCCGAGCGCGCGCAAAGCCGCCTGCTGCGCCTGGCGGGCAAGACGCTATCCGATCACCGTTTTTCCGAGCTGGCGCAGTTCCTCGAGCGCGGCGACCTGCTGGTCGCGAACGATACGCGCGTAATCAAGGCGCGGCTGTTCGGTGCGAAGGCGAGCGGCGGCAAGATCGAAGCGCTGATCGAGCGCGTCACCGGCGAGCACGAAGCCCTGGCGCAGATACGTGCGAGCCATGCGCCCCAGCCGGGAACGCGCCTCGCGTTCGACGACGCGCTCGAAGCAGAAGTCATCGAGCGCCGCGGCGATCTGTACTTGTTGCGCTTTCACGCGCAAGCGAACGTGTTCGAATTGCTCGAGCGCCACGGCCACGTGCCCTTGCCGCCCTACATCGGCCACGCGGACGGAAGCGATGATCGCGCGCGCTACCAGACCGTGTATGCGCGCCATCCCGGCGCCGTCGCCGCGCCGACCGCGGGTCTGCATTTCGACGAGCCGCTGCTCGCGCAGCTGCGGTCCGCAGGAGTCGAATTCGCGACGCTCACGCTCCACGTAGGCGCAGGCACCTTCCAGCCGGTGCGGGTGAACAATCTCGCCGAGCACCGCATGCACGCCGAGCACTACGATATTCCCCAGGCCACCGTCGACGCGGTCGCGAAAGCGCACGCTGCAGGGCGCGCCGTCGTCGCCGTCGGCACCACCAGCCTGCGCGCGCTCGAAGCGGCGACGCAAGAAGGCGGCCTGCGCGCGGGCGCGGCGGAGACCGATCTGTTCATCACGCCAGGCTACGCCTTCCGCGTGGTCGACCGCTTGATCACCAATTTCCATCTGCCGCGCTCGACGCTGCTGATGCTCGTCGCTGCTTTCGCCGGGCTCGAGCCGATCCGCGCCGCCTACCGCCATGCCATCGCGCAGCGTTATCGATTCTTTTCCTATGGCGACGCCATGCTCATCGACAGGATGGCGCAATGAAGTTCGCGCTGCAGGCGACCGACGGCCTTGCGCGCCGCGGCAGGCTCGCGCTCGCGCACGGTGAAATCGATACCCCGGCCTTCATGCCGGTCGGCACCTACGGCACGGTGAAGGCGATGTCGCCGGCGGAGCTGCACGAGCTCGGCGCGCAGATCGTGCTCGGCAACACCTTCCACCTCTGGCTGCGCCCCGGGCTGCAAGTGATCGCCGCGCACGGCGGACTGCACCGCTTCATGGGCTGGGACGGCCCCATCCTCACCGACTCCGGCGGCTTTCAGGTGTTCAGCCTCGGCGCCTTGCGCAAGATCTCCGAAGAAGGCGTGAAGTTCGCCTCGCCGGTGAACGGCGACCGCCTGTTCCTCACGCCGGAGGAGTCGATGCGCATCCAGCGCGTGCTCGACTCGGACATCGCCATGATCTTCGACGAATGCACGCCCTACCCGGCCGATGCCCGTGCGGCGGGCGAATCCATGCGCCTGTCCCTGCGCTGGGCCGAGCGCAGCAAGCGCGCGCACGAGGGCAATCCGAATGCGCTGTTCGGCATCGTCCAGGGCGGGATGTACGAGGACCTGCGCGACGAATCGCTCGCCGAGCTGCAGAACATCGGCTTCGACGGCTATGCCATCGGCGGGCTGTCGGTAGGCGAGCCGAAAGAGGACATGCGTCGCATCCTCGCCCACACCGCGCCGCGACTGCCGGTTACGAGCCCGCGCTACTTGATGGGCGTGGGCACGCCGGAAGACATCGTCGCAGCCGTTGCCGCCGGCATCGACATGTTCGACTGCGTGCTGCCCACGCGCAACGCGCGCAACGGCTGGCTGTTCACCCGCTACGGAGACGTCAAGATCAAGAACGCCGCGCATCGCGAGGACACGCGGCCGCTCGATCCGACTTGCGGCTGCTATTGCTGCCGCCATTTCAGCCGCGCCTACCTCAATCATCTGCACCGCGTGAACGAAATACTCGGCGCCCGACTGAACACCATCCACAACCTGTACTACTACCAGACGCTGATGCGCGAGCTGCGCGTGGCGATCGCGGCCGGTGGATTCGCCGAATTCACCGCGAAATTCCACGCCGAGCGCGCTGCGGGCGAAGCCTAGCGCCGCGGCGCCGAGACCGGAAAGAAGCGGGTTCGGGGCAGGTCAATACTGGTATAATTTCCGGTCGTTTTGACAGCTAATGGAGAATTCCGTGCTGATATCTTCCGCACACGCCCAGGCGGCTTCGGGCGGCGCAGGCGCGCTCGGCGGCGAGGGTTTCATGGGCCTGCTGCCCATCATCCTGATGTTCGCGCTGCTCTACTTCCTCATGATCCGCCCGCAGATGAAACGCGCGAAGGAACAGAAGGCGATGACCGACGCGTTGCAGAAGGGCGACGAAGTGATCACCGCCGCCGGTATCGTCGGCAAAGTCACCAAGGTCGGCGACACTTACATCAGCGTCGAAATCGCTGCCGGCACCGAAGTGCAGATGCAGAAGGCTGCGGTGCAGACCCTGCTGCCCAAGGGCTCGATCAAGGCGATGTCCTGAACCGCGCGACGCAAGGCGCGCCCGCGGCTTCCCCCTCGAAGCTTCACTCTTCCCGTCCTGCCCGATAAATGAACCGCTATCCGATCTGGACCTACGTCGTCATCGCCTGCGCACTGGTGCTCGGGCTCACCTACACCCTGCCGAACTTCTTCGGCGAATCGCCTGCGGTACAGATCTCCAGCGTCAAGGCGACGGTCAAGGTCGACACCGCGCTGCTCGAGCGCGTGGAGACCGTGCTCAAAGGCTCGAACATCGCGCCGCAAGGGACGTTCACCGACCCGAACAGCATCAAGGTGCGCTTCGCCGACACCGATACCCAGTTGAAGGCGAAGGACATCCTCAACCAGGCGCTCAATCCGGACCGCGACAACCCCTCTTACATCGTCGCCTTGAATCTCTTATCGGCCTCGCCCAACTGGCTCACCGACATCCACGCGCTGCCCATGTACCTGGGCCTCGACCTGCGCGGCGGGGTGCACTTCACCCTCGAAGTCGACATGAAGGCGGCGATCACCAAGCGCCTGGAGAACCTCACCGGCGATATTCGCACGCAGCTGCGCGACAAGAACATCCGCCACACCGGCATCAGCCGCGAAGGCAACAACATCGTGGTCAGATTCCGCGACGCCGACACCCGCGTCAAAGCGCGGCGCGTGCTCGAGGATAGCGCCGCCGACCTCGCCTTCGCCGAGCAGGACCTGGGCGCAGACGACTACCGCCTCACCGCCACGATCAAGCCCGAAGCGATCAAGCGCACGCAGGATTCGGCGCTGAAGCAGAACATCACGACGCTGCACAACCGCATCAACGAACTGGGCGTGTCCGAACCCGTCATCCAGCAGGCCGGCGCCGACCGCGTGGTGGTGGAACTGCCCGGTGTGCAGGACACGGCAAAGGCGAAGGAAATCCTCGGCCGCACCGCCACCCTGGAAATCCGCATGGTGGACGAGGCGAACATGAACCCCGCCACCTTGACAGCCGCGCAGCAAGGCCAGGTGCCGTTCGGCGACGAGTTCTACATCGAGCGCAACGGCGCGCCGCTACTGGTGAAGAAGCAGGTCGTGCTCACCGGCGACCGCCTCACCGACGCGCAGCCGGGATTCGACGGCCAGACGCACGAGCCCGCGGTGCACCTCACCCTGGACGGCCCGGGCACGCGCATCTTCCGCGACGTGACGCGCGAGAACGTCGGTAAGCGCATGGCGATCCTGCTGATCGAAAAAGGCAAGGGCGAGGTCATCACTGCGCCCGTGATCCGCACCGAAATCGACGGCGGGCGCGTGCAGATCAGCGGGCGCATGAGCACCACCGAGGCGACCGACGTCGCGCTGCTGCTGCGCGCCGGCTCGCTCGCCGCGCCCATGGAAATCATCGAGGAGCGCACCGTCGGCCCGAGCCTGGGTGCCGACAACATCAGCAAGGGCTTCCACTCGACGCTGTGGGGATTCACCGCCATCGCCGTGTTCATGAGCGTGTATTACGCCGTGTTCGGCCTGATCTCGGTGTTGGCGCTCTCCTCCAATCTGCTCCTGTTGGTGGCCATGCTGTCGCTATTGCAGGCGACGCTCACCCTGCCAGGCATCGCGGCAATCGCGCTTACACTGGGCATGGCGATCGACGCCAACGTGCTCATCAACGAGCGCATCCGCGAGGAACTGCGCAACGGCGCCACGCCGCAGGCGGCGATCCACGCCGGCTACGAGCGCGCCTTCGGCACCATCCTGGATTCCAACGTCACTACCCTGATCGCGGGCCTCGCCCTGTTGATCTTCGGCTCGGGGCCGATCCGCGGCTTCGCCGTGGTGCACTGCCTCGGCATCCTGACCTCCATTTTCAGCTCGGTGGTGATTTCGCGCGCGGTGGTCAACCTCTCCTACGGTTCGCGCCGCCGCCTGGACAAGCTCGCGATCGGCAACACGAGCTGGAAATGATGATCATGATGGAATTGTTGGCTTCGGCCGCGGTATCGGCAAAAGAACGCCGATGCCGCTTAACTTCGCTGCGCGAAGTTAGCCTGCGCCGAAAACTCCATAAACATTTTTTCGCGCTGACGCGCGGCAGGGGTCGCTAGATGGAGTTTTTCAAGATTCGCAAAGACATCCCGTTCATGCGCCATGCGCTGGTGTTCAACATCATTTCGTTGATCACCTTCCTGCTGGCCGTGTTCTTCCTCGCCACCCGCGGCCTGCATTATTCGATCGAGTTCACCGGCGGCAGCGTGATCGAAGTCGCTTACGAGCAGCCGGCGGAGATCCAGAAAGTGCGCCACGCGCTCGAAGCGGCCGGTTACGTCGACGCGTCGGTGCAAAACTTCGGCTCGTCGCGCGACGTGCTGATCCGCATGCCGCTAAAGGAAGGACAGTCGAGCGCCGACCTGTCGAAGAAGGTGATGGACACGCTCTCGGCCCAGGACAAGGGCGTGCAGCTGCGCCGCGTGGAGTTCGTCGGCCCGCAAGTGGGCAAGGAACTCGCCGAAAACGGCGCGCTCGCGCTGGTGATCGTCTGCCTCGGCATCATGGCCTATCTCGCGCTGCGCTTCGAGTGGCGCTTCGCCGTAGCGGCGATCATCGCCAACATGCACGACGTCGTCATCATCCTCGGCTGCTTCGCCCTGTTCCAGTGGGAATTCTCGCTGCCGGTGCTCGCCGCCGTGCTCGCCGTGCTCGGCTACTCGGTGAACGAGTCGGTGGTGATCGCCGACCGGGTGCGCGAAAATTTCCGCAAGATGCGCAAGGCCCCGGTGACCCAGATCATCGACAACGCCATTACCAGCACCATTTCGCGCACCATCATCACCCACGGCTGCACCCAGGCGATGGTGCTGTCGATGCTCTTGTTTGGCGGCACGGCCCTGTACTATTTTGCGCTCGCCCTCACCATCGGCATCTGCTTCGGCATCTATTCCTCGGTGCTGGTGATGGCGCCGATCGTGAAATGGCTGGGCGTCTCGCGCGAGCAGTTCATCCGCCCGCCGAAGAAGGAAAAGCAGGAAGCGGTGGTCTAGATACGCTTGGCGAGTTCGGCAGCCTTGCCGATGTAGCTCGAGGGTTCGAGCGCGAGCAGCCGCGCTCTCTCCTCCTGCGGAATGTCGAGCTGGTCGATGAACTGCGCGAGCGATTCGCGCGTAATCCCCTTGCCGCGGGTGAGCGCCTTCAATTTCTCGTAGGGTTCGGGCAGGCCGTAGCGCCGCATCACCGTCTGGATCGCCTCCGCCAGCACTTCCCAGCTAGCTGCCAAATCCTCAGCCAGCGCCTGCGGGTTGGCCTCCAGCTTATTCAGGCCCTTCAAGCAGGAGTTCCAGCCCAGCAGGCTGTAGCCGAAGGCGACGCCGACGTTGCGCAGCACGGTGGAGTCGGTCAGATCGCGCTGCCAGCGCGAGATCGGCAACTTGTCCGCGAGATGGCGCAGCAGCGCGTTCGCCAGGCCCAGGTTCCCCTCCGAATTCTCGAAGTCGATGGGATTGACCTTGTGCGGCATGGTCGACGAGCCCACCTCGCCTGCCACCACCCGCTGCTTGAAATAGCCGAGCGACACGTAGCCCCAGATGTCGCGGTCGAGGTCGACGAGGATGGTGTTCGCGCTGGCGCAGGCGTCGAACAGCTCGGCAAAGGCGTCGTGCGGTTCGATCTGCGTGGTGTAGGGATTGAACGCGAGGCCGAGGGCCTCGACGAAACTGCGGGCGAAGCCTTCCCAATCGAACGCCGGATAGGCTGCGAGGTGCGCGTTGTAATTGCCCACCGCGCCGTTGATCTTGCCCGTCAGTTCCACTGTCGCGATGCGCGCGCGCGCGCGGCGCAGGCGGTGCACGACGTTGGCCATTTCCTTGCCCAGCGTCGTCGGCGTTGCGGCCTGGCCGTGGGTGCGGGCGAGCATAGGCAGTTCGGCGAGTTCATGCGCGAGCGTAGCGAGCTTCGCGGCCACGCCGTCCAGGGCGGGCAGCATCACCTGCCGGCGCGCGTCGGCGAGCATCAGGGCATGCGACAGGTTGTTGATGTCTTCTGAGGTGCACGCGAAGTGGATGAATTCGGCCGCTGCCGACACCTCGGGCTGACCGGCGAAGCGCTCGCGCAACCAATATTCGATCGCCTTGACGTCGTGGTTGGTGCGCGACTCGATCTCTTTCACCCGCGCCGCATCGCCCTCGCCGAATGCCGCCGCCACCTGGCGCAATTCGGCCACGGTCGCGGCCGAAAACGGGTGAATTTCTGCGAGCGCAGGCTCCTGCGCAAGTGCGATCAGCCACTCGATTTCCACCCGCACGCGATAGCGAATCAGCGCAGCTTCGCTGAAATAGGCGCCGAGGGCGGCGACTTGCTTGTGGTAGCGCCCGTCGAGGGGCGAAATGGCGCCAAGCGGGCTGGGCATTTTGCAGTATTTGACAGTTGCGCGAGGGACTTCAGTTTATCATGCGCACGCCGTACGCTGCTGCGGAGCGGCAATAAGCGGATGATATAATTCAGGCAACGAAGAAGATGCGCAGTTCAAGATGATGAAGCTTTTGGGTTCGCTCACCAGCCCGTATGTGCGCAAGGCGCGCATCGTGCTGGCCGAAAAGAAGATCGAGTACGCTTTCGAGGTCGAGGACCCGTGGAACGAGAAGTCGAGGGTTCCCGACGCCAATCCCTTGGGCAAAGTGCCGGTGCTGGTGCTCGAAGACGACAGCACCCTATTCGATTCCCGCGTGATCGTCGAATTCCTCGACGGGGTGTCGCCGCTCAATCGCCTGATTCCGGCCAACAATCGCGAAAAGATCGAAGTCAAGCGCTGGGAAGCGCTCGCCGACGGGGTGCTCGATGCCGCCATCGCGGTGCGCATGGAACGCAAGCGCTCGTCCCGGCAACGTAGCGAAAGATTGATCAAACGCCAGATGGAGAAGATCGAACGCGGGCTGGCCGTCATGGCGCGCGACCTCGATGACAGGCCCTGGTGCACGGGCAACGCCTTCAACCTGGCGGACATCGCCTGCGGGGTCGCGCTCGGCTACCTCGATCTGCGCATCGAGCAGTACGACTGGCGCGTGCTGCATCCGAACCTCGCCAAGCTGGCGGCGAAGCTTGCCGAACGGCCGTCCTTCGCCGACACGGCGCCGCGGGAACCTCAGCCCGCCGCTGCAGCTTCGGCCTAAAAGGAATAAACTCGGCGCCCCTGCTGTTGGCAGGCGGATGGTCGGGGAGGACCGGGCGGCTGCGAATGCGCCCCCGTGCGTGATCTTCGACCGGATGAACTGGCGGAGCATTTCGGCACGTGAACGAATTATTGAATAATCCCGCGGTACAGGGTGGCGCGGCCCCGTTGCTGGTCGCGTTCGTCGTCGCGCTCGTCCTCGGCCGCATCCGTCTCGGCGGCCTCGCCCTTGCCGCGGCTTTCGCCGTCACGGTCTATTTCGTCGCCGGCTTCAGCTTCGCCCCGCTTACCGCCACGCGCAAAATCATCCTGCTCGGGCTCGGCGCGCCGGTCGCCGGCCTCTTGATCGACTTCGCGTTCAAGCCGACGCGCCTGGGTGCGTTGGTGCTCGCGCTCGCCGGCGCTGCGGCGGCGCTGTGGGTCTTCTGGCCGGTGCTCGCTCAGAAAGAGGCGGCGCAGGCCTGGCTGCTCGGCGCGACCGCAGTCGTCACGGTGGCGTGGCTGATCGGCTTCTCGCAACTGTTCCTGACCGATGACGCCGTGCGCGCCGGAGCGACCGGCCTAGCCCTGGGATTGGGCGCCGGCGTCGCGGCGATACTCGGCGCGTCGGCGAGCTACGGCCTGTACGGCATCGCGCTCGGTGCGGGCGCCGGCGGCTTTCTCCTGCCTGCCATGCTCACCGGCAAGCGCATCGAAGCGGGGGCTACGTTCATGCTGCCCGCGGCCCTCATCGCCGGCCTCGTCGCTGCCGGCGCGATGATCCTCGCCGAACTGCGCTGGTATTCGGTGCTCGCGCTCGCGCTGGTGCCCCTCGCGGCGAAGCTGCCGCTGCCAAGTAAGTCGCCGCTCTGGCTGCAAGCCATCGTCGCATCGCTCTACACAATTGCCGTTGCCGGCGCGATTTGCGCGCTCACTTGGCGGCTCGCAAGCGGCGCAGCAGTCTAACAATAACAACCGTAGTCACCACCACTAACCAGAAGGAGAAGTTCTATGTTCAGATCCACCGCGCTCACCATCGCGCTTGCATTGCCTCTGACCACCGTTGCCGCGCCGGAGTCGTACACGGCCGATCCCTATCACACCTTCCCCAATTTCGAAGTGAACCACCTCGGCATGTCCAACATCCGCGGCCAGTTCACCAAATCGACGGGCAAGTTCAGCATCGACCGCGCCGCGAAGACCGGCACGCTCGACATCACCGTGCAGACGGCGTCGATCACCACCGGCGACAACGACAAAGCCGGCCGGCCGCGCACGCGCGACGAGCACCTGCGCTCGCCGGATTTCTTCAACGTCGCCGAATTCCCCACCATGAGCTACAAGGCGACGAGCGTGAAATTCGCCGGCGACAATCCTGCGACCATCGAAGGCAACCTGACGCTGCTCGGCGTCACCAAACCGGTGGCGTTGCGCGTCGACAACTGGAAGTGCGGGGCGAACCCGATGAGCAAGAAGGAGATGTGCGCCGCCAACGCGAGCGGCGCGATCAAGCGCACCGACTTCGGCATGAAATTCGGCGTGCCGGCGATCGGCGACGAGGTGAAGCTGTGGATCGAAATCGAAGGCTACAAAGACTAGCCAGCCCCGCTGATCGCGCAAAGCCGCCTGCGGGCGGCTTTTTATTTGGTGCGCGCGATCGCCGCGAGTCAGCGCACGCCGGCGCGTTCGAGCAGGTAGTCGACCGCAGCTTTAACTTCGGCATCGCTGAGCGCGGCATTGCCGCCCCGCGGCGGCATGGCGAAATAGCCGGTGAACCCGTCGATCGCGCTCTTGTACAGTTCCGCGCGCCCCTTGCCGGCGCGGTCTTTCCACTCACCCTGCTCGCTCAACTGCGGCGCATCGTTCTGCGCCTTGCCGGTGTCATGACAACTCTTGCAGTTGGCGACGAATACCTTCTCTCCCGGGCTCGCATCGGCCGCGACAGTCGGCGCGGCGCCCATCGCGAGCAAGACGAGGCTTGCGACCCAGATGCACGAACGCAGCACACGCATAGCGAGCCTCCTCACTGGATCACCCCACCCCCGAGGCAGACATCGCCCTGATACAACACTGCCGACTGGCCCGGGGTCACCGCCCACTGCGGCTCCTCGAACTTTAGCGCGAAACCATCCGTGCTCGGATAGGCAATGCGGCAAGCGGCATCAGCCTGGCGATAGCGGGTTTTCGCGGCATAGTCGCCGCTTGCTCCCGGCGCGCTGCCGCTCACCCAACTCGTGTCCGCCGCCTGCAGTCCGCTGGCGAGCAAGAGCGGATGGCCGTGGCCGGCGACCACGATGAGTTCGTTCTTCGCCATGTCCTTGCCCGCGACATACCAGGCCTCGCCATCCTTCGCGCCGCCTTTCACGCCACCTATGCCGATGCCTTTCCTCTGGCCGATGGTGTAGAAGGCGAGCCCGACGTGCTCGCCGATCACCCTGCCCTCGGGCGTGCGGATCGGGCCCGGCGTGCGCGGCAGATAGCGGTTGAGGAATTCGCGAAATGGGCGCTCACCGATAAAGCAGATGCCGGTCGAATCGCGCTTGGCGTGAACCGGCAGCCCCGCCTCGCGCGCCATGCGGCGTACCTCGGTCTTCTTCAAGTCCGCCAGGGGAAAGAGCACGCGCGACAACTGCGCCTGGTTCAAGCGGTGCAGGAAATAGCTCTGGTCCTTGCTCCTGTCCGCCGCCTTGAGCAGCTCGTAGCGGCCGTCCACCGCGCGCACCCCGGCGTAGTGGCCGGTGGCGATGCGCCCCGCGCCGAGCGCCAGGGCGTGATCGAGGAACGCCTTGAACTTGATTTCGGCATTGCACAGCACGTCCGGATTGGGCGTGCGCCCGGCGCGGTATTCGGCGAGGAAGGCGCTGAACACCCGCTCCTTGTACTCGGCGGCGAAATTCACCGCCTCGAGCTCGATGCCGATGACATCCGCCACCGCGGCGCAGTCGATCAGGTCCTGCCGCGTCGAGCAGTATTCGTCATCGTCGTCGTCCTCCCAGTTCTTCATGAACAGGCCGACGACCTCATAGCCGGCGCGCTTGAGTAGCAGCGCCGCGACCGCCGAGTCGACGCCGCCCGACATGCCGACGATGATGCGTTCGTTAACTGCCATCCGGACGCTTCCCCGACAGCCAGTCCGACAGCGGCATCACCGCTGCCGGCCGGCCGTTGTCGAAATACCAGCTGTCCACCGCATACTCCAGCTTCGTGTCCCGCTCGCGGACGCGTGCTGTCCAGTGCACGGAGAAGAAGAAGCGCGTGCGCTCGAGCGGCTCGATCACCTCGTGAAAGCGCAACCAGCCGCGCAGCTCGAGCAGGCGTAAAAAGATGGTGGTATCCGTCGAATGATCAATGCAGTCCATCTGGCCGTCGACGCCGCCGTCGGCCCAATTGCCGCCTTTGTCGCGCCAGATCGGCGTCTGCTCGCCGGCGATGGCGTACATGCGGCCGATGGCGAGCGAAATCGCCGCGCGCTCGGCTCTAGCGTCCGCCGCCGCGGCGAGCAGTGCTCGCAACGACTCGAGCTGTTCGTCGCTGTAGCGCACCTGTGCGTGCGAGTAGCAGCCGTAGTCGTAACAGATGGTCGCCTGTTCGGCGCGGGCCAAGCCCGGAACGGCGAGCAAGCAGAGAAGAGCGGCGGGCGCGGCGCCGCGCCTAGGCGTAATCGACCAGGGCATCGAGGGGATAGCGCTTGCCGGCGAGATAATCTTCGACGCAGCGCTCGACCAGCGGGCTGCGATGCCGCTCGCGCGCGGCGCGAATCTCGTTCAGATCGAGCCAGACGGCGCGCAGGATGCCGCGGTCGAGCTTGCGCCCGCGTTCCTCCTCGCCCAGTTCGCCGCAGAAACTGAAGCGCAGATAGCTGATGTCCGAGCCCGGCTTGGCCCAGCGGTAGATGCCGACCAGCTCGCGCGGGTTGAACTTCCAGGCCGACTCTTCCAGCACTTCGCGCCGGCAGGCGTCGACCAGCGATTCGCCGCGCTCGAGATGCCCGGCGGGCTGGTTGTAGACGGTGCGACCGCCGTCGCGCTCCTCCACCAGCAGGAAGCGTCCGTCGCGCTCGATCACCGCAGCTACGGTGATGCGCGGTCGTGCCGTCGCGCTCACCGACTGCTCTTGCGGATGAACTCGGCCATGCGCGCCACGCCTTCCTCGATCGCCGCGTTCGACGCCGCGTAGGAAAATCGGATGTGCTGGCCCTCGTCCGGCACGCGCGCGCCGAAATGGATATCGGCGAGCACCGCCACACCGGCTTCGTTCAAGAGGCGCTTACGCAGTTCTTCGGAATCCTTCGCACCGATCATGCGGCAGGCTTCGGTAACGTTGGGCCAGGCGTAGAACGCGCCGCCCGGCGTCTTGCAGCTCACCCCCGGAACGCGATTCAACAAGCCCACGATCAGGTCGCGCCGCGCGAGGAAACTCGCGCGCATCTTCCGCGGATCCTCTTGCGGGCCTTCGAGCGCCTCGACCGCCGCCCATTGGCTGATGTGCGAGGCGCAGGAATCGGTGTTGGTCACCCAACGCACGAACTGCGGCGCGAGGATGGGGTTCGACGCAAAACCGATGCGCCAGCCGGTCATGGCCCAGGTCTTCGACGCCCCGTCGGAGATGATGGTGCGCTCGTACATATCGGGCAGCGAAGCGATGGAGCAGAACTCGCCCTCGTACAAGAGGCGCGAATAGATCTCGTCGGCGTAGATCCAAACCTCGGGATGGCGGCGCAGGATGGCGGCGATCGCCTCCAGGTCCTTCTTGGTCAGGATGCCGCCGGTCGGGTTGTGCGGCGAGTTGAGGATCAGGAGCTTGGTCTTGGACGTGATGCGCGCTTCGAGCTCAGCCGGATCGAAGGCGAAATTGCGCGCCTCGCGCAGGTACAGCGGAACCGGCACCGCGCCGCAGGCGAGGATCTGCGATTCGTAGATGGGAAAGCCGGGATTGGGGTAGATGACTTCGTCGCCCACGCCGTAATCGGTGGTGCACAGGATGGAATAGGCGATGAAAGGCTTCGCCCCGGCGCCGATCACCACGTGCTGCGCATCGATGGTCAGACCGCGCAAGCGTCCCATGTCCCGTGCCGCGGCCGCGCGCAGCTCCGGAATGCCTGCGGAAGGCGTGTAGCCGTGGCGGCCCTCGCGTATCGCCTTCACCGCCGCATCCTGGATATTGACGGGCGTATGGAAATCGGGTTGGCCGATGCAGAAGGAAATGATGCTCTTCCCCTGACGGATCAGCGCTTCGACCTCGGCTAGGACGACGAAGGCGTTCTCGGTGCCGAGTTCGGCGGTGCGGCGGCTGGTCTTGGGCATCTAAATTTCCGGTGGAAAAAGTTGATATTTTATCAGGCGAGCAGGCGGGCTCTTTCCAGCACCGCCTGCAACAGCACATTGCAGCCGGCGGCGAGATCCGCGGGCTTGGCGTTCTCGGTTTCGTTGTGACTCACGCCGCCCTCGCAGGGAACGAAGATCATCGCCGTCGGCGCGACGCGCGCCACGTACACCGCATCGTGGCCCGCGCCGCTGACGATGTCCCTATGGCGATAGCCGAGTTGGGCAGCAGCGCGGCGCACCGCGGCGACGCAGGCCGCATCGAAATGACAGGGCGGAAAGAATACCGTTTGGCGGATGTCGATCGATAGCCCCTGCTCCTTGGCGATGTTCGCTGCCGCCGCGCGCAAGCCGGCTTCCATGCGGTCGAGCCCGGCGACATCGGTGTCGCGGAAGTCGACCGAGAACACCGTCTCGCCGGGAATGACATTGCGCGAATTGGGACGGTTCTGCAGCATGCCGACCGTACCGCGCGAATGGTCTGTCGCCTTGGCGAGGCGATTCACTTCCTGGATGAGATAGCTCGCGCCGAGCAGTGCGTCGCGGCGCAGGTTCATGGGCGTGGGCCCGGCATGGGCATCCATGCCGCTCACCGTCGCTTCGAACCAGCGCTGGCCGAGCGCGCCCGTCACCACGCCGACCGTGTTGCCGGTCGCTTCCAATATCGGACCCTGCTCGATATGCGCTTCGAAGTACGCGCCCAACTTGCGCCCGCCCACCGGCGCCGCACCGGCGTAGCCGATTGCTTTGAGCGCGTCGCCGAAGGAGATGCCGTCGATGTCCCGTGCGCCGTGAATTTCCGTCACCGTGTGCACGCCGGCGAAGGCGCCGGATGCGCCCATCACCGGCAGGAAGCGCGTGCCTTCTTCGTTGGTCCACATCGCGACCTCGAACGGCGCTTCGGTCGCAATGCCGCGATCGTTCAACGTGCGCGCGACTTCCAGCGCCGCCATCACGCCGAAGCAGCCGTCGAAGCGCCCGCCCGAGGGCTGGGTGTCGAGGTGGCTGCCCGAAACCACCGGCGGCAGCGTATCGTCCCGCCCCGCGCGGCGGGCGAAGATGTTGCCCACGCCGTCGAAGCTGACGGCGAGGCCCGCCTGCTTGCACCAGGACACGAACAGATCGCGCGCCTGGCGATCGAGCTCGGTCAGCGTCAGGCGCTTCACGCCGCCCTTCGGCGTCGCGCCTATCTTCGCCATGTGCATGAGCGAAGCCCACAGCCGCTCGCCGTCGATCCTGACATCCACGCTCATGGCCCGCTGCCTCAGGCGATCGAGCGCACCACTTCCATGGTGACGCCGAACATTTCGTCGAGGTGCTTCTTTTCCGCGATGAGCGGCGGGCAGAAGGCGACGTTGTCCGCGATCGGGCGCACGAACACGCCGCGCTCCCAGCACTTGTCGAACACGTCCTTCGCACGCGCACCCGGTGCGCCCGGCCGCGGCGCGAGTTCGATGGCGCCGATCAAGCCCAGATTGCGGCAATCGATCACGTGGGGCAGCCCCTTGAACGCATGCACGCCGGCCTCGAAGTCGCCGGCGAGCGTCTGCGCGCGCGTGAGCAACCGTTCCTCTTCGTAGGTATCGAGGGCGCCGAGCGCCGCGGCGCTCGCCAGCGGGTGGCCCGAATAGGTATAGCCGTGGAAGAAATCCACGCCGTTTCCCGCAGCCTGCACGAACGCATCGTAGATCGCGGCCTTCACGATCACGCCGCCCATGGGCACGGTGCCGCTGGTGATGCCCTTGGCGAAGGTGATGAGGTCCGGCGTCACGCCGAAGTATTCGCTGGCGAAGGGCTTGCCCAGCCGCCCGAAGCCGGTGATGACTTCGTCGAAAATGAGCAGGATGCCGTACTTGTCGCAAATTTGGCGCAGGCGCTGCAGATAGCCTTTAGGCGGCACCAGCACGCCGCCCGCCCCCGATACCGGCTCGACGATCACCGCGGCGATGTTGGAGGCGTCGTGCAAGGGGATGATGCGGTTCTCCAACTCGTCGGCGAACTCGGCGCCCGCCTCGGGCTGGCCGCGCGAAAAGGCGCTGCGCGCAGGATCGTGAGTGTGGCGCAGATGGTCGGTGCCCGGAATCATCAGGCCGTACGCCTTGCGGTTGGCGGGTACGCCTCCCACAGAGATGCCGGCGAGGTTCACGCCGTGATAGCCGCGCTCGCGGCCGACGAAGCGGGTGCGCGTGCCCTCGCCTTTCAGCCGGTGATAGGCAAGCGCAATCTTCAGCGCGGTATCCACGGCCTCGGAGCCGGAGTTGACGAAGAACACCTGTTCCATGCCTTTGGGCGCGAGCTCGACCACGCGGCGCGCCACTTCGAAGGGCAGCGGATGACCGACGGAAAAGGAGGAGGAAAAGTCGAGTATGCCGGCTTGCTTGCGTATCGCCTCGACGATCTTCGGCCGGCAGTGCCCGGCGTTGACGCACCACAGCGTCGCCAAGCCGTCCAACACCTTCTTTCCCTCGAGCGTGGTGTAGTACATGCCTTCGGCCGACGCGATCATCTTGGTCGGCGAGCGCTTGAAGTCGCGGTTGTTGGTATAGGGCATCCAATAGTGATCGAGGCTGCGCGGCAGCGGCTGCGGCGTGTTCACGGTGTGGTCTCCTGATTCCTGCGTGTGAAGGAACCGCAGCGACGAGGACGGGCTGCTGCGGACGGCTCATTTTAGCCGAAGCGGCTCGGGCGCGCCTTCTTCGGGACGCGCAACGCGCTGCGAGGGCGATTGCGGTGGGCGCGGGCGCTGCGTGCGCCCGAGCCCCGACCACGGGAAACTCAGCCCAGAGTGGGCATGTTGAGGCCGGCGGCAGGCGTATCCTCGTGCGGCCAGCGCGTAGTCACGACCTTGGTGCGGGTGTAGAACTTCGTCCCTTCGACGCCGTGCACGTGCAGGTCGCCGAACAGCGAGGCCTTCCAGCCGCCGAAGGAATAGAAGGCCATCGGCACCGGAATGGGCACGTTCACGCCCACCATGCCCACCTGGATCTCTTCTTCGAAGCGCCGCGCCGCGCCGCCCGAATTGGTGAATATCGCCGTGCCGTTGCCGTAAGGATTGGCGTTGACGAGCGCGATCGCCTCTTCCAAGGATTCAGCGCGGAGCACCACCAGCACCGGGCCGAAGATCTCGTCCCGGTAGATTTTCATCGTCGGCTTCACCCGGTCGAACAGCGTGGTGCCGAGGAAGTAGCCGTTTTCGCAGCCCGCCACTTTCTTGTTCCTGCCGTCGAGCACGAGCTTCGCGCCCTCGGCCACGCCGGTATCGATATAGCCCGCGACCTTGTCGCGATGCGCGCCCGTTACCAGCGGCCCCATGTCCACGCCTTCGCCATCGCCCGGGCCGACTTTCACCTTCGCCGCCTTGTCCGCGATCAGCCGCACCAGGGGATCGGCGATGGCGCCGACCGCGACCACGGCGGAGATCGCCATGCAGCGCTCGCCCGCCGAGCCGTAGGCCGCGCCGATGAGTGCGTCGGCGGTGAATTCCAGGTCTGCGTCGGGCAGCACCACGGCGTGGTTCTTCGCCCCGCCCAGCGCCTGCACCCGTTTGCCGTTCCTGGCGCAAGTCTCGTAGATGTACTTGGCGATGGGCGTGGAGCCGACGAAGGACACGGCGTGGATGCCCGGATGGTTGAGGATGGCGTCGACCGCTTCCTTGTCCCCGTGCACCACGTTGAACACGCCGTCGGGCAGCCCTGCCTCCTTCAGCAGCTCGGCCATTTTCATGCTGGCCGAAGGCACTTTCTCCGAGGGCTTGAGGATGAATGTGTTGCCGCAGGCGAGCGCCACCGGGAACATCCACAGCGGCACCATCACCGGAAAGTTGAACGGCGTGATGCCGGCGCACACGCCTACGGCCTGGCGCAGGGTGTGGGAATCCACGCCGGTACCGGCGTTCTCGGTGTACTCGCCCTTGAGCAGATGCGGCACGCCGCAGGCGAATTCGATCACTTCGATGCCGCGCTGCACGCTGCCCATGGCGTCGGGCAGGGTCTTGCCGTGCTCTTCCGAAGCAAGCCGCGCCAGTTCCTTCTGGTTCGCCTGCATCAGCGCAAGGAACTTTTGCAGCACCCGCGCGCGGCGCAGCGGCGGCGCGCTCGCCCAGGCGGGCAGCGCGGCGGCGGCCGCCTTGACCGCGGCATCGATGTCGCGCGCGTTGGCGAAGGGCACGCGCCGCACCACCTCGCCCCGCGCCGGATTGGTGATCGCACCCGAGCGCTGGCTGGTCGAGGAAACGGGGCCGCCGTTGACCCAAAGCGGGATCTGGCTCACTGCCTTTTCGTTGGGGGAGTTCATGGCTGCGTCCTTCGCATCGAGAGTTGGCAGGCGCCGCGTCTGCGCAAACCGCAGCGCCCGAATGATCGAAAGAAATCATATCACACGCCCACCCAACATTTCGCATGGTGGTATAGAATTCTGCAATTCGATAACCCGTTACCCTCCGCATGGCTCAGACCGAATCCAAGAATTCCATCCAGGTGATCGAACGCATGACGCGGCTCCTCGACGGCCTCGCCGCCTCGCCGGTGCCGGCGGGCTTGAAGCAGCTCGCCCAGTTCGCCGGCCTGCACCCGTCCACCGCGCACCGCATCCTCACCGCCATGGTCCATGACCGCATGGTGGAGCGCGTCGAGCAAGGCAGCTACCGCCTGGGCATGCGCCTGGTCGAACTCGGCAACCTCGCCAAGTCGCGCGTCAGCGTGCGCGAGCACGCGCTGCCGTTCATGCGCGAGTTGCACGCCGCCACCGGCGAAGCCGTCAACCTTTCGGTGCGGCGCGAAGACGAGATCGTGTACATCGAGCGCACCTCCAGCGGCCGCTCCATGATGCGCGTGGTGAACGTCATCGGCGGACGCGCGCCGCTGCACATCA
Organism: uncultured Enterobacteriaceae bacterium; assembly: GCA_964565875.1. Classification (GTDB taxonomy): domain Bacteria; phylum Pseudomonadota; class Gammaproteobacteria; order Burkholderiales; family SG8-39; genus 2-12-FULL-64-23. Next base: position 106,695 of record CAZMGP010000006.1, on the reverse strand, counting down.
CCGCAGTGGGAAAACTGTTCCTGCTCGAAGACGGCTCCGCAGGCGTGCGCGCCTACGCCGCCCGCACCAAGCTGCCCGGCCATACGCGCAACAGTCTTACCACCGTCGCCACGCTGGAGCGCGACCTGGAGAAGGCGCGCCGCCAGGGCTATGCCGTGGACAACGAGGAGGCGGAGCTGGGCGTGCGCTGCATCGGCGCCGGCATCCGCGACGACGACGGCGCGCTAGTCGCGGGTCTGTCGGTGTCGGCGCCCGCCGACCGCATGAAATCCGCCTGGTCTGCGCTGGTGAAGGATACCGCCGGCAAGATATCGCGTTCGATCGGCTACGCCGGCTAACGGTTCGCCCGCTACTGGGTCTGGATGCCCGCCGCCTTGATGATGCGGCCGTAGTCCGCGACTTCCTTGCGCACGAACTGGTTGAATTCAGCCGGCGACATGAGCATGACGTCGTTGCCGAGCTTCGCCAGACGTTCGCGCACGTCGGCGCTCGCCAGCGCCCGCTGCACATCCTTGGAAATCTTGTCGACGACGTCGGCCGGCATGCCCGCCGGTCCCCAAACGCCGAACCACAGGGTGAATTCGAATCCGGGCACGCCCGATTCGGCCACGGTGGGCACGTTCGGGAGCGAACCCGAGCGCTTGGCGCTGCTCACGGCGACGGCGCGCAGCTTGCCTTCGTTGATGTTTGACAGCGCCGCGGAGATGGGCGCGAAATAGTATTCGACCCGGCCGCCGAGCAGGTCGGTGATCACTTCCTGCGTGCCTTTATAGGGAATGTGCGTCACGTCCACGCCCGTCACCAGCTTGAACTTCTCCAGGTTGAGGTGGGTGCCGCTGCCCACGCCCGCGGAGGCAAAATTGATCTTCCCCGGCTTCGCCTTCGCCTCGGCGACTAGGTCGGCGACCGACTTGATCGGCGAACTCGGCAGCACCACCAGCACATTGGGCTGGCCGGCGAGCGGCGCGATGTCGACGAAATCCTTCAGCGTGTCGAAGGGCAGCTTGGAATAGATTGCGGGCGAAACCGCGTGCCCGGAGGAATCGATCAAGAGCGTGTAGCCGTCTGGCGCCGCCTTGGCCACCATGCCCGCGGCGATCGTGCCGCCCGCGCCGCCGCGATTTTCCGCCACCACCGGCTGGCCCCAGAATTCCGACAGCTTCTGCGCGACCACGCGACCGACGATGTCGGTCGAGCTGCCCGGGGGAAAGGAGATGATCAGGTGCACCGGCTTGGCGGGATAGCCCTGCGCGCTCGCAGTGGCGGACAAGGCTAGCGCGAGCGCCGACGCCAGCGCGGCGAATATCGTCTTTGCATTCATTTCAAGCTCCTCCTGGTTTTCGATGCCGCTTTGTAAGAGTGTGTTACGAAATGAGGGGATATTTCCCCTCATGCTCCCCTATGTCAGCCATTGCAAAATCAATTTTGCAATGGGCTCCGACTATTTAGTGCGCGGGAGCAAGCCCGTCGCTCACCGGCGCGTTCTCCGCTTCGAGTTCGATGCCGGATGCGCGCGCCTGGCGAAGAATCAAGGTGGCGAAGTCCTCTTCGGTCATGCCGTTGCCCATCATGGTCTGGATCAGATCGCGCGTTGCCGAGGCGAGCGGCATCGGCACTTCGTACCTGCGCCCGGCATCCAGCCCCAGATCCATGTCCTTGCGCAGAAGATAGGGCGTGAACGTCACCTTGAAATCGAGGTTGACCAGGGCCGGTGTCTTGTAGCGCGAGAACACCGAGCCCATGACGCTCTGGTTGATGAAATCCAGGAACGCGTGGCGCGACACCCCCGCCTTCTGCGCGAGCACGGTGATCTCGGACAGAGCCTGGATGGTGATGCCGAGCAGCACGTTGTGGCAGATCTTGACCATGCGCGCGAGCTCGCCCTCGCCGACGTAGCTGGCCGCGGGACCAATCAGTTTCAATAGCGGCGCGACCTCGTCGAACACCGGCTTCGGACCGGAGCAGACAAACGACAGCTTTCCCGCCTTCACCACCTTGGCGTTGCCCGACACCGGGGCGGCGAGGAGCTTGCTGCCGTGTTTCGCCAGGAGCTCGCGCAGTTCGGCCGAGCCTTCGAGCGAAATCGACGAGCAATCGACCACGATGCGCGGCGCGCCGCGCTTCGCCTTGGCCGCCGAGAGCAGTCCTGCCTGGCCGGCGATCACTTCGCGCACGTCGGCGTAAGTCGAGACCATGACGAACACGATGTCGCAGGCGGCGAGTTCCGCCACCCGCTTGGCGATATTCGCACCGTAGGCGGCGAGCGGCTGCGCCTTTTCCTGCGTGCGGTTGTAGACGGTGAGATCGCAGCCGCCCTTGGCGAGCCGCGCCGCCATCTCAAAGCCCATGCGGCCGGCGCCGATCCAACCGATTTTCAGTTTCTTCTTTGCCATTTGCGCGAAGTCTCAGTAAGGGTTGGCGATCGGCAGCTCTTCGGCCGGATAAAGCGAAATGATTTGCGGCCCCTTGGGCGTCAGGATCACCTCCTCTTCGATGCGCGCCGCGGAAATGCCGTCCGTCGCCGGACAGTAGGTCTCCACCGCGAACACCATGCCGACTTTCAACTCGATCGGCTCCTTGAAGGAATTGAGGCGCGAGATCAGCGGCCGCTCGTGCAGGCCGAGGCCCAAGCCGTGGCAGAAATTCAAGCCGAAGGCTTCCATCTCGGTCGCGAAGCCTGCGTCCTGTGCCTTGGGCAGTGCGGCGGCGATGCGGTCGCTCGAAATCCCCGGGCGCAACAGTTCGATCGCCTTGTCCATCCATTCGCGCGCCTTCTTGTAGGCGGTGCGCTGCGCGCTCGTCGCTCGGCCGACGTTGAAGGTGCGGTAATAGCAGGTCCGGTACCCCATGAAGGACTGGATGATGTCGAAGAAGGCCTGGTCGCCCGGACGGATCAGGCGGTCGGTGAAATTATGCGGATGCGGAGAGCAGCGCTCGCCGGCGATGGAGTTGATCGCCTCGACGCAGTCCGAGCCCATTTCGTACAGCCGCTTGGTCGCGAGCGCGACGATGTCCGACTCGCGTATGCCCGGCTTCAGCGCCTCGGCGATGTCCTGGTAGACGCCGTCCACCATGGCCGAGGCCATGTTGAGCAGCGTCAGCTCGTCGATGTTCTTCACCTCGCGCGCTTCCAGCATCACCTGCTGCCCGTCGCGCACCTCGATGCCTAGCTTCTGCAGCTCGAACATCATCGGCGGCTCGACCACGTCGAGGCCGAGCGGCATGTCGCCCACGCCCTCGGCATCGAGGATCGCCTTGATCTCCTTGGCCGCGTCGCGGAACAAGCCGATGTCCGCGCCGGTCGCGCCGCGCAGGCCAAGCAGCCCGGCGCGGCAGTGGTCGTGGTGCAGCCAGTGCGCGTGCAGCTTGTGGTGGCGCGCGGCGGAACCGAAATCCCAGATGTAGGGATCGCCGTTGCCGGTCAAGAGCGAATAGCGCGTGAGCTTGTCGCGCGCCCACTCGCCGATCACCGTGCTCGTCGTGTAGCGGATGTTGTGCTGGTCGAAAGAAAGGATCGCGCCCAGGCCCGAATTGGCGAGCGCCGCGCGCAGCCGCGCCAGGCGGTAATCGTGCAGGCGGCGGAAATTGACGCGCTCCTCGAAATCGACCTGGGTGTGCCCCGGCGCCTGCAGCGGCCGATCCCAGCGGTGATGCGGATCGATGTCGTCCGGACGGACGATTTTCGGTTCCTTCTTCTTGACCTCGGTCTTCGCCATCGGCGTGTTCCTCTTCGCGCTAGTCTATGCAAACGATTGCATTACGATAGACTATATCCCGGTTCGCGGCAACCGCCGCGCCGCGGCGCACCGCGAATCGGATAGACGAGCCCTAGCGAAGTGAAGAAGAAGACCGGAATCCAAGCCCTCGCCGCCGCCGCCGGCGTGCACCCGTCCACGGTTTCGCGCGCCCTCAGTCCGCGCACGCGCGGCCTGGTGAGCGAGGCGGTCGCGCGCCGGATCGAAAGCCTCGCGCGCCGGCTCGGCTACGCGCCCGACCCGGTAGCGGCGGGACTGCGCACGCGGCGCTCGGCCACCATCGGCGTACTCATCCCCGACATCGCCAATCCGGTGTTCCCGCTGATCCTGCGTGGCATGGAGGAGGCGCTGGCGCAAGCCGGCTATACCGCGATCATCGCCAACACCGACAACGACGCCGCGCGCGCCCGCGAAGCACTTGAGCGCCTGGCCGCGCGCCGCATCGACGGCATCATCGTCGCCACCGCCACCCGGCGCGATCCGCTCATCCGCCGCTGCGCCGAGCTCGCGCTGCCCGCGGTGCTGGTCAACCGCAGCGCCGACGGCGGACGCGTCCCGGCCGTGATCAACGACGACCGCGCCGGCATCGCGCTCGCAGTCAACCATCTCTATTCGCTCGGGCATCGCGCCATCGGCCACGTTGCCGGCCCACGCAATCTCTCCACCGGTCAGGCGCGCAGCGCAGGTTTTGCCGCGGCGATGCAAGCGCTGGGCCTTGCGCGCGCCCCCGTGGAGGAAGCCGACAGCTATGCCATCGCCGCTGGCCGGCGCGCCTGCGCGCAGTTGCTCGCCCGGGCGCGCGGCCTCACCGCCATCGTCGCGGCGAACGATCTGCTCGCGCTCGGCTGCTACGACGAGCTGAAACGCCGCGGTATTGCCTGTCCGGACGCGGTTTCAGTGACGGGCTTCAACGACATGGCCTTCGCCGACCGCTTCGATCCTCCGCTCACCTCGGTGCGCATTCCGCATCGCCGCATGGGCGAGGAAGCGGCACGGCTACTCATCGCGCGCATCGCCGATCCCTGCACCGAGGCGGAGGAAATCAGGCTCATGCCCGAATTAGTGGTGCGCGGCTCGAGCGCCGTGCCGCGTAAGGCGCGCTAAGGCGCCCGCTACAGGCTCGCGGCGACGGAGGCCGCGATGAAAAGTTGCGCCAACCAGTAACTCGCCAGCGTCAGCGCGCGCGCCGCAGCAAAGCGGGCGCGAAAGCGGTCGATGGCAAGCGAGGAATCCGAGACGACGAACAGCCCCGCGCCCACGGCGGCGGCGAGCGCCGGCGTCCCGCCCAGGGTCTGCCAGCGCGCTGCCGCCTGTCCCGCCATGCTGGCGATGACGACGACGTAGAGCGATACCGCGAAGCGCAAGGCGGGAGTGAGCCCGCCCCAGATCACGGCGAGCACCGCGCCGCCTGCGGCGAAGTAGGGGAACGCCAGCGCGCTCGAGGGATCCAGCGGCACCTCGAGGCTGAAAGCGTAGAGGTAGGCGACATGCGCGAGGAGAAAGCTCGCCAGCGCGGCGACGAAGCGCTCGCGCGGCAGCATCAGCAACACATCGCCCGCCGTGGAGAGGACGAGCCCCGCGGCCACGGCATAACGATAGTCGGAACGCGCTGCGGGAAGGCTCAGGGCGAGGGCGAGGACGAGCAGCGTCGCCGCCGGCTTATACAGATACACCTGCCAGCGCTGGGCGGCTTCCAGGTAATGCGCCCGAATCGCCAGCACCGCTGCGGTGAGCACCGCCGCGACGAGGATGAATATCGACATCTGCGCCGCTTAGGCCGATGCGCTCAGGGCGCAGCGAGGCTCGCGGCGGGCTGCGCTTCGCTGAGCAGTGCAAAGCGTGCGCTGCCGCCGCAGAAGCGCGCCACGAGTTCCATGATTTCGTTCCCGGCACGCTCGACCTCGGCCGCCGCTACCGGCGGCAGGCCGTCGATGTTGAACTCCAGCGCGCGCGTCTCGGGCAAGGTCAGGGTATGGTTCGCCTGGCGCCAGGTCCAGCGCCGTGTCACCACGGTGTCGCCGACGGCGAAGACCACCTCGCCCGGCAGGGGATGCTCGGTTTCGGTCGCACCGAAGGCGACGAAGCGCTCGCTGCCGCTCGCCAGCCGCAGGTCCAGATCGGCGTCGAGCGCATCGATGGCATGCGCACCCGCCGGCAGCAGGTGGCGCAGCGAAATCAGGTTGCCGATGTCGACCAGCGCATTGATCGCGGGCAAGGGATCGCTCTTCAGCGCGCGCCGCGCCATCGCCTCGATCGAGGAGCGGAATTCCGCGGGCTTCGCCCCGAAGGCGCGGTAGGCCTCGCGCCAGGCCTTGATGCGCGGCTCCTCGGCGACGGCCTCGCTCCTCAGGCGCGCGCGCACCGAGGCCTCCGCCTCGCGCAGCATCGCGGTGAGTTCCGGCGGCGAAGGACCGTTGTTCACGTCGTGCGCGATCACGACGCCGCGCACGTAGCCGGGAAAAAGGCGGAAGACGTCTTCTGCGACGCATACTTTGAATTGGCTCATAGCGCTGTCAGGCCTTCATCTCGGGTACAAACGGTAATTTTGCTTGCGTGCCGGTTGCGCGCGCGATGCGCGCCAGATCGGCCAAGGTGTCTGCCGGATAGACGATGCCCCGCCTGCGATTCTCCGCGTCGTTACGCGCCTCCAGCTCTCCCGGGTAGTACACGGCGTCGTGGCCCTGCGCAAGCGGAACGGCTTTCAGCTCGCGAATGTAGTCTTCCATGCGTGCGCCGAATTGCTCCAGCGGCTGGAACGCCTCGATGTCGAGCGCGACCAGCAGATGGCCCGCATTGCTCTTTTCCGCCGTCTTGTAAGGGCTGTGCACCGCGGAAAGAAAACCGCTGCCGGTGAGCACGCCCGAGAGCACATCCACCATCATGGCAATGGCATAGCCCTTGTGCGCGCCCATGGGCAGGATGATGCCTTCGATAGCCGCTTGCGGATCGGTGGTCGGCACTCCTGCGGCATCGAGCGCCCAGCCGAGCGGAATCGGCTCGCCGCGCTGCCGTGCAAGATAGATCTTGCCGCGCGCGACGCCGGTGTTCGCCATGTCCATGAGAAAGGGCGCGTGTCGCCCCGCCGGCGTCGCCACCGACCACGGATTGGTGCCGATGATCTTCTTGCGCCCGCCCCAGGGCGCCATCGCCGGCCCGCCGTTCGAAGTGAGCAGCATGACACAGCCCGCGAGCGCTGCCATGCGCGTGTAGTACATGCAGGTGCCGAAGTGGTTGGAAAAGCGCAGGCCCACCGCGGCGATGCCGTGCGCCTTGGCGCGGCGGATCGCCTCCCGCGTCGCGAATTCGGTGAGCACCTGGCCCACTCCGTCGTGACCGTCGATGAGCGCGAGCGCCCCTTTGTCCAACACGAACTCGGGTTCGGTCACCGGTTTCATCACGCCGTTGTGGATGCGCTCGAGATACCATCCGAGGCGCAGCACGCCGTGCGACTGATGTCCCCATAGATCGGCTTGCACCAGGGTGTCGGCGAGCAGCCGCGCGTCGTTCGCGGGAACGCCGGCGCCCGCATACACGGCTTGGCCGAAAGCCATCATCCGTTCGGCGTCAATGCGAAGTTCTGTTTTGCTCATTTCCAGAGAATCGAAGCTTGCGCTGCGGCGCTACGCCGCCGGGCGAGATGCGACACAGACGGCGGCGACTTTCCCAGGGGACAGGTGTCCCCCGGGGTCGTCAAGACCGAAACCGACGAACCATCAGTCGATCTTCACTTTCGCCTGGCGCACGGCATTGCCGTAGCGCTCGTACTGCTTCTTCACGAAGTCGGTGAATTCGTCCGGCGTGAGCGGCATGGGCTCGAGGCCGAGGGCGATGAAGCGCTCGCGCATTTCGGGCTGCTGCAGGATCTTGTTCACTTCGGCGTTGAGCCGCACGGCGATGTCGCGCGGCAGGCCCGCAGGCGCCGCCAGGCCGATCCAGCCGAACATGTCGTAGCCCGGCAATTCGCCCGCTTCGGCGATCGGCGGCAGGTTGGGCATGGCACTCGAGCGCTTGGCGCTGGAAATCGCGAGCGCCTTCAGGCGTCCGCTGTTGACGAAGGAAAGCACCCCCGGCACCGTCTCCACGGTATAGGCGACCTGGCCGTTCACCACGTCGGTCACCGCCTGCGTGCTGCCTTTGTATGGCACGTGCACCGCCTTCACGCCCGCCATGGAATTGAACAGCGCAACCATGAGGTGTGACGTCGCCCCCGAGCCGGACGAAGAAAACGCGTACTTGTCCGGATTCGCCTTCAGCAGGGCGATGAACTCTTTCAGATTCTTCGCCGGAATCGAAGGATTGACGACCAGGACGAAGGGGTTGATCGCGAACAAGGCGACGGGCGTGAAATCCTTGCGCGGATCGTAGCCGAGCTTATCCACGTTCGGGCTGATGGACATCGGGCCGCTCGAAGCCGCGAGCAAGTTGTAGCCATCCGGCGCCATTTTGGCGAGCTGATCGCTGCCTATGGTTCCGCCCGCGCCCGCCTTGTTGTCCATGATCAGCGGCTGGCCGAGGATGGGAGAGAGTTTCTCCGATACCATGCGCGCCGCCAGGTCGGTCGCCTGGCCGGGCGGCCAGGGAATGATCACGTGTATGGGCTTGTTCGGCCACGCCTGCGCGAGGGCCGTGCCAGCGGCGGCGAATAAGGCGAATGCGGCGAAAAGGCGAAGAATCTTGCTCATTTCCCTGCTCCTCGCGGGTTCTGACTCGAATTCGGCAGGCGGCACCCGCTTGGCCGTGCGCATCACAAGATTGGTCCCCCCTTCTGGATGTTCGCGCCCTTGTCGTAACTTCTTCGGCGCTGGAACGCTGCGATTGAAGCACAGGCGCCGGCCGCCGACAAGCGCGACGCGCTCGCCCGGCGGCTACAATATTGCCACGCCACCAATCGGTCCCCCGCATGTCGACGCTTTTTCCCGATCCCGCCCGCCTCAAGCAGCCCATGTCCGACGAGGAAACCGAAGAGCTCGCCGATTTCCTCGCCTCGGAAGCAGCCCCGAAGGACACCATGCCCTTCGACATGCTCGATGGCTACCTGACGGCCATCCTCATCGGGCCCAAGTCGGTCTCTGCCGAGCGCTGGCTGCCCGGTGTGTGGGGCGAAGCGAATGCCTCTGCCCCGAAATACGCATCGGCAGAGGAAGCGCAGCACGTGCCGGAACTGATGCAGCGCCATATGAACGACATCTTGTGGAACCTGCAGCACGACGCGGATGCCTTCGAACCCTATGTTTCAACCGTTCAGTACGAAGACGACCCGCGCGAATATCTCGACGGCGAGCTGTGGGCGCATGGCTTCCTCGCCGGTATCGAACTGTGCCGCGCGGATTGGCAGCCGCTGTTCGACGATCCCGAAGGCGCTGCGGCGCTGCGGCCGCTGCAGCTCCTGGGCGCCGATGAGCTGAGTGAAGAAGAGGAGGCGCTCAGCCGCGAAGCTTCCCAGCGCGAGGCGCTCGCCGACAAAATCGCGACCTCCGTCGCCGCGATTTACCGCTTCTGGCTGCCGCTTCGCGACCGGCCGCACGAGCGCCTGGTCGTCGACACGGTGCGGCGGGGCGAAGCCAAGGTCGGACGCAACGACCCCTGCCCCTGCGGCAGCGGCAAGAAGTTCAAGCGCTGCTGCGGTCAGAAACCCTAGTAACGCGCATCCGCGGGTTTCTTGTCCTTCGGCCAGTCCTTCACCTTGTCCGGATAGTCCGGTCGCGGCTGATGCGAAAAGTATGCGGCGACGTCGACCGCCTCCTGATCGGACAGGCCGCCCTGCCCCAGCGGAAATGCCCCGTGGTATCCGATCGGCATGTTGCGCTTGACGAAAGCCGCCGCGGTGTAGGTGCGTGCCATGCCCGCCCCGATGTTAAACGACTTGTCTCCCCATAGCGGCGGATAGACGAGGCGCCCGTCGGCTCGCTGCACGCCTTCGCCTTGCTTGCCGTGGCAGGACGCGCACTGCGCCGCATAGACCCGCTCGCCGTTCTCCACCGCGGGTCGGATCGCCATATCGATCTTGCCCACGCCGCCCCCGGCGACGACGTCCTGCGGCTTGGTCGCCCCTTTCATCCAGTCGAAATAGGCCACCATCGCCTTCATGTCCTGCGATTCGGCGGCGAGCGGCTTGCCGTGCATCGACCGCCGGAAGCAGCCGTTGATCCGGTCCTCCAGGCCGATGATCCGGCCGGCGCGCGGCGCATAGCTCGGAAAGAAGGCGGCCACGCCGACGAAAGGCGAGCCGCCGGCCACCGTGCCCGCGTTGAGATGGCAGCTGCTGCAGTTCAGCTCGTTGCCGACGTACTCAGGGAGCAAGGCCTTGGTCTCGAGGTGCAGGCGCATGCCGCGAATCAGCTGTGCGGCATTGGGCTGGGCGAGCATGTCCGCAAAGCGCGGCGTCACGAACTTGGCGGGTCCCGCGGGCTTCACGCCGAGCTGCTCGCGCAGCTTCTTGATCTGCGCGGCCTTCACCGGCTCTGCCTTGCTGCCCCAGGTCGCGCCGACGAAATTCAGAATATCGGCCAGTTCCTGGTCGCTTAACTGGCCGAAGGCCGGCATAGCGTAGACGCGTGGATGCGCCGCGGTCTGAGCCGTCTTCCACCCCGTGAGGGCGATGTGCAGCAGCGTCGACGGCTCGGGCGAAGCGAGGGATGCGTTCTGCGCCAGGGAAGGGAACATGCCGTTCACGCCGCTGCCATCCTGGCGATGGCAGTCGACGCAGAACTGCACGTGGCCCAGGCCGCCGCGCGTGGCGAAGAACTTGTCGGGCAGGATCGCTGCGGCGCTCGTCGTCGGCGCTGCGGCGATCGGCAAGTCGTGCCTGCCGCGCGGCAGCGACTTCAGATAGGTCGCGATGGCGATCAGGTCGTCCTCGCCGAAATGCTGGGTGCTGTGATGCACCACGTCCACCATGCTTCCCGAGACGCTGCCGAAGCGGTTCTGTCCCGTTTTCAGCATGAGGACTGTGTCTTCGGTCGTCCACAGGTTGCGCAGGCTTAGCGCGCGCCAGGCTTCCACCGTCGCGCCGGCAAGATAGAACTCGCCGTTCGCACCAGCGTGCGTCGTCGCCTTCTCTTGAAACGCAAGGCCGCGCGGCGTGTGGCAGGCACCGCAATGCCCCGGCCCCTGCACCAGATAGGCGCCGCGGTTCCATACCGCATCACGCGCAGGATCGGGCGCGAACGGCGACTCGTCGAGGAACGCAAGATTCCACAGCGCCAGCCCCCAGCGCATGCTGAACGGCCAGGACATCTCGGCCGCCCGGTTCGCCTGTTCGACCGCGGCTACGCCCTGGGTGAGGTAGGCGTAGAGCGCGCGCACGTCTTCCGTGCTCATCTTGGCGTAGGACGGATAAGGCATGGCGGAGTACAGATTGCGCCCGTCCGGTGCGCTTCCTTTGCGCATGGCGCGATCGAACTGCTCGAACGAGTAATTGCCTATGCCGGTCTGGGCAGCCGGGGTGATGTTGGTCGAATAGACCGATCCGAACGGGGTCTTGAGCTCCAGCCCCCCGGCGAGCAATCTACCGTTCGGCGCGCTGTGGCAGGCGACGCAATCGCCAAGTCGCGCCACGTACTCGCCGCGCTTGACCAGTTCCGACTTCGCGTTGGCAGCCGCGGCCGCCGGCGCCCGAGTGAACTCGATCGCCTGCGCGCAGGGGTCGACGAGCAGCGACGCGCTCACGAGCATTTGCAGCATCGTTTTTGCACCAGGCATCGCGCGCCTCCCAGATTCAAGAATTGATCTCGCCTCGCCGATTCTTGCGAGGACCCGAGGTGCGAGCCCGCGCTGCGCCGTCCGCCACCTCACGGACTCATGCGAATCAATTTAATCCGGTCTTTTTTTGGCCTGGTGACATTTGTCAACAATCGCTGCCGGAACTGCGCCGGCAGCGAATCTCGGCGCTTAGCCCGCTGCCGCCTTGGCGTTTCGCGACGAGACGATCGCCCACCAGAAGAACAGAACCGAAACGAACACCACCACCGAAGCCGCGCCGGCAACGGGTTCGGCTTCCTTGTGGTTGCTGTAGATCGCCGCCACCGCGAGGAGCAAGACCGGCACGGCGAGTTGGTACATCCAGAAATGCCAGCGCGCAACCCGCGTCTGTGCCGCTGCCGGGAAGCTGCGGTACAGGAGTCCGATCACGCTCATCGACACCCAGCCGAGTAGATTGATATGTGCGTGCACGGTGAACAAGGAATGGTCGCCGCTCGCTCCCATGTACACCCCCAGGGCGATGGCGATGACGAAATACGTGACAGCCGCCAGATACCAGCGGCGCGAAAACCTTTCTGCGTCCAAGTTCCCTCCTTCATTAGTGAATTCCCCGCCTGTAGGCAGCGGCTGCGCCCGCAAACGAGGTTCGCGAAATGTGCAATTGCCCGGACGGCTCGTTCGAATCGAGCTCTTGTGCGGCTCAGGGTATGCCGAAGAGGACGTTCCCGTCTAGCGCGGAAACCCTACCTGCGTCGTGGCGACATGCGGTATTCGACGGGGCCTTGTCCGTCCGGACTTCGCGCGCGGCAACGCGTGTTCGCTCCGCCAAAACGACGATTCGCGCTTGCTCACCGTAGTTCGTCGCATTCCCGTTGAGTTCGAATTCGTGCAAGCGAAGACTGCACATGGGCGCGAGAAACAAGCCTTGCAATTTCGCGCTACAGCGGCAAGCGCTGCACGGACTGAAAAGTCCCAGCGGCGCTTGTCGAAACTTTCGAACTTTAGATTGGAGAGCACATCATGTCATTCAAGATTCGCATCGTCGTACTTGCTTCCGCCGCAGCCATCGCCACCGCGGCTCCTGCCGTCTTCGCACAAGATGGCGGCAAATGGGATGGTGATTTCTTCGTTGCCGAGGGAGGAACCCCGGAAGCCCCGGCGGCCACTTACACGCGGCAGGTGATGGAAAAATTCATCGCGCCGAGCGAGCCGCGCGCGGCAAGCGGGAGTTGGAATAAGGACTTCTATACCGAAGCCGCGGGCACGCCGGACGCCCCGGCCGCGACCTACAGTCGCGCGGTGATACAAAAACAAGCGGCGGCGCGCGCGCCTAGCGCACTCGCCTCGCTGCCCTGGGTGCCGCGCTATTGAAAGTTGCCCGCGAAGCACATGGGGAAGCGCCAACAGTCCTCTCCCCATGTGCGACCGGCGTGCACGCCGCTATCGACTGCATAAGACGTGGCGCTGCACGGCTAGAAACGAATTTGCTCCAAGTCCGCGTCCGATGCGATGCGCCCGGTCTGGTAACGCGAATAGACGAGCTTGTCGTCGTCGACGATGTCGAACTGGCCGGTCTTGCCCGGCCGGATGTCTACCGGTCCGCGCCCGCGAGCTTCGAGCCATGCCTTCACACGGAGGGCATCGGGCTTATAGCCTCATCCCGCGCAGTAATGAATGATGATCGACATAACCATGCTCCGATCGTGGGCAGCCAGGCGCGCGTCGCGCTGCCGGTGACGACGATGATACTCAGCGCACCTGCCCCGCGCAATCGATCGACCTTACCATAGCGTTCGAAACATCGTCCTGCCCTTGCATCGGATCGTCCGCAAATCTATAGTGCGCCGATGGCGCACGATCACTCACACGAGCACGATCATTCGGAATTGTCCGAGACGCAGTTGCGGGTGCGCGCGCTCGAGACCATCCTCACCGAGAAGGGCTACGTCGACCCGTCGGCGCTCGACGCCCTGATCGAAACCTACGAGACCAAGATCGGCCCGCGCAACGGCGCGCGCGTCGTCGCCAAGGCATGGACCGATCCGGCTTACCGCGACTGGCTGCTCGCGGATGCGAATTCCGCCATCGCCTCCGTCGGCTACGCCGGCCGCCAGGGCGAGCACATGGTGGTGCTCGCGAACACGCCCCAGCGCCACAACATGGTGGTGTGCACGCTCTGCTCCTGCTATCCCTGGCCGGTGCTCGGCCTGCCGCCGGTGTGGTACAAGTCCGCGCCCTATCGTTCGCGCGCGGTCGTCGATCCGCGCGGCGTGCTGCGCGACTTCGGCGTGGAGCTGCCCGCGGACACCGAAATCCGCGTCTGGGATTCCACCTCCGAAATACGCTACCTGGTGTTGCCGCTGCAGCCCGCGGGAAGCGAAGGCTGGGGCGAGGAGCGCCTCGCCGGACTCGTCACCCGCAACAGCATGATCGGCACCGGCCTGGCGAAACGACCGGACGAACTCGGCTGATGGACGGCGCGCACGACATGGGCGGCGCACCGGGCTTCGGCCGGGTGGTGGAGGAAGCGAAGGAACCGCCGTTTCACGCCGAATGGGAGCGGCGCGCGTTCGCGCTCACGCTGGCGATGGCGATGCCCGGCGGCTGGAACATCGACATGTCGCGTTCTGCGCGCGAAGACCGGTCGCGCGAGGATTACCTGTCCAGGAGCTATTACGAAATCTGGCTCGCCGGGCTGGAACGGCTGATGGCCGAGCGCGGCCTCGTCGGACGCGACGAGATCGCGGCCGGCCATAGCCTCTATCCGCCGCCGGCGGTGAAGGGCAGGCTCTCGCGCGAGGACGTGGCGCAAGTGCTCTATCGCGGTGCCCCTACCGGCCGCGAAGCGAAAACGCCCGCCCGCTTCGCCGTCGGCGCGCGCGTGCGTGCGCGTGCGCTCCCTTCGCCTACGCATACGCGGCTGCCGCGCTACGTGCGTGGTCACCTCGGCGTGATCGAGCTCGTGCAAGGCTGCCATGTCTTTCCCGACTCGAACGCGCTTGGCGCGGGCGAAAATCCGCAGTGGCTGTACAGCGTCTGTTTCGCCGGCCGCGAGCTCTGGGGCAAGGGCGCCGATTCGACGCTGACGGTTTCCGTCGACGCCTGGGAATCCTATCTGGAGCCGGTGTGACCAGCCCCGCTTCCGGCGTCGTCGGCGAGCTCCGCGGCATTCCCCAGGACGCCGACGGTCCGGTGTTCCGCGAACCCTGGGAAGCGCAGGCCTTCGCGCTCGCACTCGCCCTGCACGAGCGCGGCTTGTTCAATTGGAAGGAATGGGCTGAGGCGCTGGCCGCCGAGATCCGCCGGGCGCAAGCGGGCGGCGACCCCGATACCGGCGCGACCTATTACCTGCACTGGCTCGCGGCGCTCGAGCGCTTGGTCGCCGATAAAGGCATCGCCAGCTCCGCTACGCTCACGCGCTATCGCGACGCCTGGGACCGCGCCTGCGAGCGCACGCCCCACGGCAAGCCGATCGAACTCGTTCTGAACGATTTCCGCTAGAACGGGCGCTCGCCCACGCCGCCGTTGCGTAGTCTGCCGCGCTTCGCAAATGCGCAGCCATCGGCTGCTGCTGCGGAAAGATTTACAATACCCGTCGTCAATCGCTCCCCGCCTAGCAAAGGAATCCATCGTGAAGAAGAAGACCCCGGAACAATTGCGCAGCCATCGCTGGTACGGCGCCAAGGATATGCGCTCCTTCGGCCATCGTTCGCGCACGGCGCAGATGGGCTTTGATCGCAGCGACTATGCCGGCAAGCCCGTGATCGCCATCATCAACACCTGGAGCGACATCAATCCCTGCCACACCCACTTCAAGCAGCGCGTCGAAGAAGTGAAGCGCGGCGTGTGGCAAGCAGGCGGCTTCCCGGTGGAAATGCCGGCGATGTCGCTGTCCGAGCCGTTCCAGAAGCCGACCACCATGATGTACCGCAACTTCCTCGCCATGGAAACGGAAGAGCTGCTGCGCTCCTATCCGGCCGACGGCGCGGTGCTGATGGGCGGCTGCGACAAGACCACGCCCGCCCTCATCATGGGCGCGACCAGCATGAACCTGCCCGCGATCTACATGCCGGCGGGGCCGATGCTGCGCGGCAACTGGGGCGGGGCGACGCTGGGCTCGGGCTCGGACACCTGGAAATACTGGGCGGAGCTGCGCGCCGGCAATATCAGCGAACGCGACTGGCAGGAGATCGAGCAAGGCATCGCCCGATCGCCAGGTCATTGCATGACCATGGGCACCGCTTCCACCATGACCAGCGCGGCGGAGGCGATGGGCTTCACCCTGCCCGGTGCGGCATCGATTCCCGCTCCCGACTCGCGCCATGCGGTGATGGCAACGCTCACCGGCAAACGCGCAGTCGAGATGGTGTGGGAAGACCTGAAGCCGACGGATTTTCTGAATGCCGATGCCATCCACAATGCCGTCACCGCAGTGCTCGCCATCGGCGGCTCGACCAATGCCATCATTCACTTGATCGCCATCGCGCGCCGCGCCGGCGTCAAGCTCGACCTCGACTTGTTCGACGCGCTGGCGCGCAAGACGCCGCTCCTGGCGAACATCCGCCCCTCGGGCAAGTACTTGATGGAAGACCTCTACTACGCCGGCGGTCTGCGCGCGGTGCTAGCGAACTTGGGGGGCCTCATCCGCGCCAAAGCGCTCACGGTGAACGGCAAGACCATGGGCGAGAACCTCGCGGGCGCAAAGGTGTTCAACGACGACGTGATCCGCTCCGTCGATTCGGCACTGGTGAAATCCGACAGCCTGGCGGTGCTGCGCGGCAACCTCGCGCCGGACGGCGCCGTGATCAAGCCGCCTGCCGCCGAGCCGCAACTGCACCAGCACACCGGGCGCGCCGTGGTGTTCGCCGACTACAACGATATGGCGGCGCGCATCGACGACCCGAACCTCAAAGTCGACAAGGACTCGGTGATCGTGCTCAAGCACGCCGGGCCACTCGGCGGACCAGGCATGGCCGAATGGGGCCAGCTGCCGATTCCGCAGAAGTTGCTCAAACAAGGCGTGCGCGACATGGTGCGGATTTCGGATTCGCGCATGAGCGGCACGTCCTACGGCGCCTGCGTGCTGCACGTCGCGCCGGAATCCTTTATCGGCGGCCCGCTCGCACTGGTCAAAGACGGCGACGAAATCGAGCTCGACATCCCTGCGCGCAAACTGAACCTCAAGATCTCGGATGCGGAAATGGCCAAGCGCAAGGCGGCATGGAAGGCGCCCGCGCCGCGCTACGAGCGCGGCTACGGCGCCGCCTTCGCCAAACACATCACCCAGGCGAACGAAGGTTGCGACTTCGACTTTCTCGAGGCGGGCGCCGCGACGCCCGATCCGGAGATTCACTAGGAGCCCGCTGCAAAATGAATTTTGCAGCGGTCCATATTGCTACGCCTTCCTCGGCGACGGCGAGCACCGGCTGCCATGGAGGATTGCCTCGCCCGCTCTGGCATGGCGCGTCCGACCGCATACTCCGACGAATTTCGGAAGCTTCTGCGCGCCGACTGGGACAGGCGCAGATCGTCAGCTTATCCGGCGCGTGCAGAGCGAGAAGGTCGGCCGCGGGGCGAGACTTGCGCGGCGGCGCACCGATCACAGCGTGAAGAAGAAGCTTGCCCCTTCGCCCGGCGCCGCCTCCGCCCAGATCTCGCCGCCGTGGCGGCGCACGATGCGCGCGACTGAAGCGAGCCCGATGCCGGTGCCGGGAAACTCCTCCGCCGAGTGCAGCCGCTGGAAGGGGTCGAACAGCTTGCCGGCGAGGGCCATGTCGAATCCGGCGCCGTTGTCGCGCACGAAATAGACGCGCTTTCCCGCCTTCTCGGTCACGCCGAATTCGACACGCGCGCCCTCGCGCTTGGAGCTGTATTTACGCGCGTTGTCGAGCAGGTTGTACAACACTACGCGCAGAAGTCCGGCGTCACCCGCGGCTTCGGTATGCGGCGCGATGATCCACGTCGTCTGCTGTCCGATTCCGCCTGCCTGAAATTCCTCGACGACCTGGCGCGCGAGCTCCGACAGATCGACCGGGCCAATGCGCATTTCCCGGCGCGAGAGCTTCGCCAGATCGAGCAGATCGTTGATCAACTGAGTCATCTTTTCCGCGCCCGCATTGACCCGCTGCAACAAGTCCTGCGCCTCCGCGTCGAGCCTGCGCGCTCCGTCGGCCAGCAGAATCTGGCTGTAGCCGCGAATCGCCCGCAGCGGCGAGCGTAGGTCGTGCGAGACGGTATAAGAGAACGCCTCGAGTTCGCGGTTCGCGAGCTCGAGCGCCTGGGTGCGCTCCGCAACGCGCCGCTCGAGGTCTTCATTCAATCGGCGAAGCTCGTTTTCCATGCGCTTGCGCGAGGTAATGTCCTGCGATACGCCAATCATGTGGTCGGGCCGGCCCGATCCGTCGCGCCTGAAAGGCATGCCTTGTGAACTGACCCAGCGCACAACGCCGTCGGTGCGCACCAGGCGGAACTCCCAGCGGTAGGGCTTGATGTTTTCGACCGCGTCGCCAACCGCAGCCTGGAACGCCACGCGGTCCTCGGGGTGGACCATTTCGACGATATCGGGATAGCCGCCGGCCGGCTCGGGACCGAGCGCCCACGCCGGGTGCTCCGCCCAGATCATGGCGCCCGTCTCAAGATCGCGTTCCCACGCCAGCATGCGCGCGGCGTCCAACGCGAAGCGCAGCCGGCGTTCGCTCTCGAGCAACGCGGTTTCGGCGGCGACGCGCTCGGATACATCCGCGAACACCGCGACATAATTCCCCACCCTGCCGCTTTCATCGCGCACGCTGCTGATAGAAAGCCATTCCGGGTAAATGCGCCCGTCTTTCGACTTGTTCCAGATCTCGCCGGCCCAGTAGCCGCGATCGGCGATCGCGGCCCACATCTCACGATAGAACTGGGGATCGTGTCGGCCAGACTTGAGCACACGCGGATTGCGGCCGATCACCTCCTCCGGCGCATACCCGGTAATTTCGGTGAACCGCCTGTTGACGGCAACGATGTTCGCATCGGCGTCGGTGATCGTGACGGCCTCGTGCGCGTGATCGAACACGCTCGCCGCAAGCTTCAACTGCGCCTCGGCGCGCTTGCGCTCGCCGATGTCGCGTACCAGCGCCAGGTTGTAGCCCTGTCCTTCGTAATCGAAATAATTGGCATAGATCTCCACCGGAAATAACCGTCCGTCTTTCGTGCGGTGGCGGGTTTCAAAATGCGGGCGCTCGTGCGCCTGCAACTCGTGCCAGTGAGTTGGCCAGCGCTCCTTCGGATAATCCGGGTCGATGTCGCCGACAGAAAGGCCGAGCAGTTCTTCGCGGCTGTAGCCCAATGCCCGGCAAGCATGGTCATTGACATAATGAAAGCGCGAATTCGCATCGATCAGGAACGCCGCCTCGCGCACCCGGTTCATGGCGAAATTCACCAATGCGAGTTCCTGCTCGGCTTTTTTGCGCTCGGCACGCGCGCGCAGGACGGTGATGCCGAAAGCCAGATCGCCGGCGAGTTCTGCCAGCAGGCGGAGTTCGTCGGAGGTGATGGAATTCGCCTGGCCGGAATAGATGAGAACGACACCGAACACGCTTCCTGCTTCGTCCTTCAGAGGCAGCGCTGCGCCGGAGCGGTAGCCCCGCGCGAGTGCGCGCTCGCGCCACACCGCCATCTGCGGGTCCGTTGCGAAATCCTGCACGTACAGCGGCCGCCCGCTGCGGATGCATGCACCTGCCGGGCCGCGCCCCTGTTCGCTCGCGTCGTCCCAACTCAGCTTGGCGTGCGCGATATATCCGCTGTCGAATCCGGCCCAGGCGACGGGGCGCACCGTGCGCGCCGCATCGTGCTCGACGTAGCCTACCCAGGCGAGGCGATAGCCGGCTTCCTCGCAAACGATGCGGCAGATCTCGCTAAGCAGCGCCTGCTCGTCCTCGCTGCGCATCAGCGTCTGGTTGCAAAGGCTGATGGCCCGAAGCTCGCGGTTGAGCCGCCGCAGCCTTTCCTCGCTCGTGCGCAACTCGGCGGTGCGCTTGTCTACTTCTTCTTCCAGCGTATCGTGCGCTTTGCGAAGGCTCAATTCCGCCTGCTTGAGTTCGCGGAATATGAGATCGAACGGTTGTTTCAACCCCGTCACAAGTATGGCGCGGTACAGCAGGCAGAATGCAGCGAGCTTGAAGAAATGGCCGACCAGGTTGGCGAAGCCGTACAGGCTCACAAAGGCGGTAAACGACAGCTCAGACAGCACGGTGCAGACGATCGAGCCGGCGGCGAACGCGAAAACACTCGGGTCGAAATACGCGCGTTTTCTGAAGAGGACGTACAAGGAAACGAGAAGCGCCGCGGATATCGTGTATTCACTGTAGATCTTGAAAGCGGTGAGGCCGCTCCCTTCGAGGAAACAGTCGGGGAAATTGCCGGAGAAGATCAGCGCCAGCAGCGCGGTGATCGCCGCGGCATAGACGACGACGGCAGCGCGTACGTTCAGCCTGCGCCCGACGACAAGGGGAGCGGCAAAGAGCGTCGCGGCCTGCAAGTAGCGTGCAGCTATCCACAACTGCGTAGGAAGATTTGAATCGTATCCCGGGAACACGTTCATCCCCTTGTACGCTAGGGTGTGCACCAGATCGATCAACGCCGCGGACGCGTATCCAATGCCGAGCAGACGCAGATAATCGTTTCCCCCGTAAGCGCCCGTGTGCCAGACGAGAATGAACAGCATCGCGGCCACCGCGATTGTCGCGATCTCGATCAGGCTGTGGAACAGGACGTAGCTGTAGAAGCTACTGAGATACAAGCTCAGCAGCAGGACCGCGGACAGCCCGAAGAACCAGCGTTCTTCAGCCTCACCGACCCCGCGCCCTCCGCCTTGCATCTGCTTTGGATGCGATGACATAAGCCCGCGCTTGGAACCCGTCGCCCGCCCTCCTCTCCGAAGCAGGCGCTTCCATGTTAGCCCCGCTTACCCGTGTTTGGAAGAATAAATTGGAGTGAGGAAGAGCGGCCACGCTTGGTTGTTTCGCATCGCGAAACGGAACTCAATCCGATCCCGTGATCGCCTCATCTCGAACTGCCGCGCAAGCGCGGGGTTCAGCGGCTCACCCAGGCGGGAATGCGCACACCGTCGATGGCGCCGTGACCGGCATGGGCTGCGCGATCGAAGGCTTCGAGCACGCGCGCCGCGGTCGGCAGCTCCACACCCAGCTGCGCGGCCTCTTCCAGCATGGTGCGCAGGTCCTTGCGCATCGAATCGAGATCGAAGGTGGCGGGGCCGGTGTCTTCGCCGGCGAGCGCCTTCGCCACCGCGGCGCCGCGGTTCTTCAGCACCGTCGCCGCGCCCGAGGTGTCGGCAAAGATCTCGACCAGCCGCGCCGGGGGAATGCCCAAGGGCTTGGCGAGCGACACCGCCTCGCCGAACGCCTGCCAGAATACGATCAGCGGCAAGTTGATGGCGAGCTTCATCGCCGCGCCTGCGCCGACCGGCCCGACGTGCTCGATGCGCCGGCATAGCTGCTCAAGCAGCGGCCGCGCGCGCACCAGCGCCGCCGGCTCAGCACCGACCAGCCCGAGGAGCTTCCCCTCCTTCGCCGGACCGACGGTGCCGCCTACCGGGCATTCGACCATGTCGCCGTGTTTCTTCGTGATCCATTCGGCGAGCGCGCGCTCCGTCTCAGGCCGCACCGTGCTCATCTCGATGAAGAGCTTGCCTTTCACCTCGCCCGCGAGCAGACCTTCCTTGCCGTAATAGACGGCGTCGATCGCGCTCGCGTTGGTGAGGATGGTGATGATCGCATCCGAGCGCGCGGCGAGTTCGGCCGGCGTGGCGGCCACGGCCGCTCCGGCGGCGGCGAGCGCCTGCGTTTTCGCGGCACTGCGGTTCCACACGCCGAGCGTATGCCCGAGGCCCATGAGCCGGGTGGCGATGGCGCTGCCCATGCGCCCGGTGCCGGCGATGCCAATGTCCATGAAATCTCTCCGCTATGGATCGGTAAGCGACAAGTATGCCAAATTCGCCGCCCGATTTGCACCGGACGCGAACGGCACCGAGGCGCTCCGCCGTTGCGCAGCTATATCATATTGTGATATATTTGCACCGCCCCTGCGGCGAATGGCGTGGATCTGGCGCCGAGCGAACCAAGCGCCGCAGCCAAGGTCTACTGGTTCGTATGGCGCAATGCGCTCGATCGCGCCGGTGGCGCGCCGAGTTTGCGCGTTGCCCAGCCGCGTTCGAGCCGATTCCAGCCCGATGGGACGATGCCATGGCCCAAGCCTCACGCAGTGCACCCGCAGCCTCGACGTTCTCCGATAGACCCGATTCGTCCGAATTCGCGCTTCGTGAGAGCGCGAGCCACGACGAGTGGCTGCTCGACGAAGCGCTAGCCGAAACCTTCCCCGCCAGCGACGCCATCGCCGTATCCTCGTCCGCAGTGTCGGTGACACGCTCTACCCATCGCCGAGCTAGCGTCGCGGCCGCACATCGCGATCGAGGGCGGACGCCGCGAACGGCCGCAGCCGACGCGTCCGACTGCGGCTTCGATCACGGCCGCCGGGTCGGCGCCCTCGCCACGCCATTTGAGTGCGACTACTGCCACGCCGAGATTCCGGCCACGGTCGCGTTCAGTCTCGAAGGCAGCGATTACCTGTATCACTTCTGTGGCCCGCATTGCATCGAGGCGTGGTGCAAAGTGGCAAGACGCACGTGAGGGATCAGGCATCGCGCACGCGACGGGCGGGCAGCGCCTGCGCTGCCGAGGTGTCGCGGATCGAATTCCTTTTGCGGCGCGACGGCGAAGGCGCCGCTATCGCCTGGGCACGCCGCACCTTGACGATCTACCGCCGTGCGGTACTCGATCCCCGACACTTCGCCTCCACCCCGGAATACCGGGTCGAATTCGCCGCGTCCTGCCTCGCGCTGCGCCGGTGGCTCGCGAGCAACGCCGGCGATGCGTGCACGGCTGCTCCGCCTGCTTCCTTTACGTCCGGTGCCGGATTTACGCCCACCCAGCCTGCACGAGCCCGCACCTCGAAAGACACGCCGCAGGTGCGCGCGAAAACATGCTGAATGATGGCCGGCCGATGGTGTTTGAAATTCTGCGTTACCGGCCAGAACGCGACACTATCCCTGGCTTCGAAACCTACAAAGTGCCCTATGCGCAAGATTGGTCGATCCTCCAGGGCTTGCTCTATATCAAAGACGAACTCGACGAAAGCCTGAGCTTTCGCTGGTCCTGCCGCATGGCGATCTGCGGCAGTTGCGGCATGATGATCGACGGCGTGCCCAAGCTCGCCTGCCGAACTTTCCTGCGCAACTACCCCGCAGGCAAGGTCCGGATCGAGCCGCTCGCACACTTCCCGATCGAGCGCGACCTAATAGTGAACATCGAGGACTACATCAGGCGTCTGGAGGGACTGAAACCCTATCTTCTGCCGAAACAGCCGCGCCGCATCGAGGCGGGTGAATATCTGCAATCGCCGCAGGAATTGAATCGCTACAACCAGTTCAGCGATTGCATCAATTGCACGCTGTGCTATGCCGCCTGCCCGCAGTACGGCATGAACCCGAAGTTCATCGGCTCCGGGCACATGGCGCTAGTACATCGCTACAACGCCGATTCCCGGGACGGTGGGCGCGGCGAGCGCATGTCGGCAGTGAACGAAGCGGACGGAGTGTGGGGCTGTACGGCTATCGGCTATTGCTCCGTTGTTTGTCCGAAGGGCGTCGATCCGGCGCACGCGATCAACATGTACAAGATCGAGAGCACGAAGGATTACCCCCGCCATCTGCTCGCGCCGCGCCTGGCAGGCGATTGAACGGAGGACGCGGTGGACGCGATGCTATCCGCAGGACCGGTGATCGAGCTCTCCGCGCGAGACTTGCCGGCTTACTGTCCCAATCCGTCGATGCCGCTGTGGGAGTCGCATCCGCGGGTGTTTCTCGATGTGATCAACGAAGGCGAAGTGATCTGCCCTTACTGCGGCACCCGCTACCGCTTTCGACGCGGTGTCCACGTACACGACGAGGCATTCGACACTCGTGGGCTACACCAGCACCGCGAGTTGCATGAGGCGCTGCCCGAGGGTGGATTCACGGCCGCAGGCGGCCACCCCGGCGCAGAGGAAACACCGAACATCGTCGATGCGCAGGGCAACACCACGCTCGAACGGATGACGCGCTGGATTAGAACCGGCCGGTGAGGGTCGCCGGCAGCTAGCCGGCGGCGAGCCTCACCGGAATGCGGCGGGGGCCGAATTGCTGCTTGAGCTCGAACGCTTGATAGCGGCCGGCTACGCTGCCGCCGCAGCTGCCGCAGCATCCTTCCGCGCTCAGACGATACTCCAGGATATTGTACCAATCGCGCACGATCAGGCCCGCGCCGCAGTGCGGGCAGTGCGTCGTGCCGCCTTCCGTGTCGTGCACGTTTCCCGTATACACGAAATGCAGGCCGCGCCTGAGGGCGATCGACCGCGCCCGGGTGAGCGTCGCGGGCGGGGTCGGCGGCAGGTCGGTCATCTTCCAGTCTGGATGGAAGGCGGAGAAATGCAGCGGCACGTCCGGTCCCAGTTCCTTCGCGATCCACGCGCACAGCGCATCGATTTCCGCATCGCTGTCGTTCTTGCCTGGAATCAACAGCGTCGTGATCTCGAACCAGACGCCGGTTTCGTGCCGCAGATATTTCAGCGTGTCCAGTATCGGCGCGAGACGGGCGCCGCAGAGCTTGACATAGAAATCGTCGGTGAAGGCTTTCAAGTCGACGTTCGCCGCGTCCATCTTGGCGTAGAACTCGCGTCGCGGCGCCTCGTGCATGTAGCCGGCGGTGACGGCCACCGTCTGCACGCCGACGGCGTGGCAGGCGTCGGCGACGTCCATGGCGTATTCGGCAAATATGACGGGATCGTTGTAGGTGAAGGCGACGCTCTTGCAGCCCAGCTCCTGCGCCGCGCGCGCGATCGCTTCCGGACTCGCGGCGTCGGCGAGGCTGTCCATGTCGCGTGACTTGGAGATGTCCCAGTTCTGGCAGAACTTGCACGCCAGATTGCAGCCGGCGGTGCCGAAGGAAAGCACGCTCGTTCCGGGATAGAACTGATGGAGCGGCTTCTTTTCGATGGGGTCGACGCAATAGCCCGAGGATCGGCCATAAGTGGTGAGCAGCATGCGCTCGCCCGAGCGCATGCGCACGAAACACAGCCCGCGCTGACCGTCGTGCAGGTGGCAGTCGCGCGGGCAGAGATCGCATTGCATCCTGCCGTCGTCGAGCAGATGCCACCAGCGTGCCGGATAACGACTCTCTGCGACGCTCATGACTAAGAGTCCATTACAAAACGAGGGGATATACCCCAAAGGTACTTCCTTCGGGGCGTCTCCCCTCATGCTCCCCTAAGTTGGCCCGCTGCAAAATTCTTTTTGCAACGGGTTCCAAGACTCTTTACGCTCTCGGCATTTCATCATGCCGTGGCCGGCCGGTACTTGCCTTTTGTCATTTTGCGTCTTCTTTCCACTTGAGCACGCGGTAACGGCGGAAGCGGCAGCTCGTGGTGCTCGTATCGGCGGACAGACCCGCCTTGCGCTTCAACTCGGCGACGAAAGCTTCGCGCTCGGGCAGGCTCTCCCACACTTGCGGCAGGAAAGTGCTGCGCACATCGCCCGACTCCAGGATCAGGCCGTCCTCGCCGGGTTTGAGCTGCGCGAGCAGATCGGCGTGGCCGCTGAAAGCGATTTCCTTGGGGGTCGACAGCAGCGACATCTCGATGCGCGTGCCCGCCAGTTCCTCGCGCTCGAGCCGCGGAAAGCGCGGATCGGACAAGGCCGCGGCGCGCGCGTTCTGGCGCACGTCCTCCGCCAGCGGGCGGCGTGCTTCGAGGCTGCCGATGCAACCGCGCAGCCTGCCTTCCTGCGTAAGGGTGCAGAAGCTGGCGTAAGCGCATTTCAGCCAGAGTTCATTCGGGGGGCGCCGCAATTCCGCGACCCCGAGCGCGGCCTCGATGCTGTTGCGCGCGATGTCGAGCAAGGTTCGGCCATGCGCGGCGGTAAAACGCGGTGCGCCGTCCCACAGGGCGAACGCGCCGTAACCGACGACGCGCGAGCGACCGCCCGCCGTATCGCCCGAATTGCGCAGATCGAGTAATTCGATCCTCAGCCCGCGGCGCTTCGCCGCGAGCAGCAGACCGGTGATCGGAGTGGCGCCGCAAGCCTGCTCGTGATCGATGTCGGGCGCGTAGTCGAGGATCGCCTGCGCCGTGGCGCGATCGATGCTGGCCGCCTCGTCATAACGGTGATAGTGAGATAAGTCGGAGCTGATCGCGATCAGCGTTTCCTCGCCCCCCCACAGCCGCTCGAGCACTTCGGCCACCTGCTCCGCCGTTGCTGCACCGACCACCAACGGCACCAGGCTAAAGCGCTCCAGCACCCGTTCCAGAAACGGCAGCTGCACCTCGAGCGCATGTTCTTCGGCGTGCACCGCGCGGCTCATCACGACTTGCGGCAAGTCCGCGAGCGCGGTGACCGCTGCCTGATCGAGCGGCACCTCGCCCAAGGGCGTCGCGAACGCGCGCGCGTCGGGCAAGGCCAGGCCGCGCACCGGCACGCGATGGCAGGGGCCGAGCAGCACCACGCGGCGCACGATGCTGCGAGCCGGCCGCAGCTTATCGTAGGCTTCGGCGGCGACACCGCCCGAGTAGACGTAGCCCGCATGCGGAACGATCAAGGCCTTGGGAAAGCCTGGCGCCGCATCCGACGCGCCGCTCCGCGCGAGCATATCGTCGACATCGCGCGCCAATTCGCGGGCATCGGCAGGATAGAACATGCCGGCGACAGCGGCGGGACGGACGTTGGCCATGGCCGAATTCGGAAGAAGGAGCTACTCGATTCATTCTAGGCCGCGCTGCGCCGGGGTCAAGTTCGACCGCCGGCCGGCACTGGCCACTAGGCCTGGAGCAGGCGCAATACGCCTTCCAGCGCCGCGATGACCGACTGTCTGCGCACGTTTTCGCGGTCCCCGGCAAACTGCCGCGTCTGCGCCAAGGCCTGCCCATCCTTGCTCGCCCAGGCGAAGCACACCATGCCGACCGGCTTGTCCGGCGTGCCGCCTGTCGGCCCGGCGACGCCGGTGACGGCAAGCGCGATGTGAGCCCGGCTGTGGGCAAGCGCTCCCAGCGCCATCTCGTGCGCCGTCTGCTCGCTCACGGCGCCGCGAGCGTCCAGGGTTAGCGCGCTGACGCCGAGCATTTCCTGTTTGGCCGCGTTGGAATAAGTGACGAAGCCGCGCTCGAACCAATCCGAACTGCCGGAAATCGCAGTGAGCGCCTGCGCGATCCAGCCGCCGGTGCAGGATTCGGCGGTGGCGAGCATCTTCCGCTTCGCCTTGAGTTGCGCGCCGACCGCGGCGGCGAGTTCGATCAAGTCATTTTCTGCCATGGCCGCGCCTAGCCAATCAGCACCTTGCACACCGCCATGGCGAACAAGGTGTAGAAAGCCGCGACGATGTCGTCCAGCATCACCCCCAGCCCGCCTTTCACCCGCGCGTCGATCTGCCGGATCGGCGGCGGCTTGACCACGTCGAAGAAGCGAAAGCCGAAGAACGCGAAGGCCTGCCAAACCCAGGCTTGCGGCGTAAGCAGCAGCACCAGCTGCATGGCGACGATCTCGTCCCAGTTCATGCCGCTGTGGTCGGCTACACCGAGGTCGTGTCCGGTGCGCGCGCAGGACCAAACGCCGACGAGGAACATGGCTGCGATCCAGGCGAGTTGCGCGAGCGGCCCGTAGGGCGCGAACTGCTCCGTCGCCACCCAATAGATCGGGAAGCCGAGCAGGCTGCCGACCGTGCCCGGCGCGAACGGCGACAGGCCGGTGCCGAAGCCGAGCGCGACGAAATGCGCAGGATGCGACAGCAGGAATCCCACGCGCGGACGCAAGATGACGTTAGCTGCCAAAGTGGTCGAAACCTTTGTGTTCGAGGTGAATTGCCTTGCCCGCTGCGTCGAACACAGTCACGCGGCCGGCCTCGCCGGCGACGATGCGGCCGATACAAGTGAGCTTCACGCCCAATTCGTCACTAAGCGCCTCGATGGCCGCGCGCGCCGCGGGAGCGGCGGTGAAGCACAGTTCGTAATCGTCCCCGCCGCCGAGCAGGCAGGACCGCGCCAGGCCGGCGTCAGCGCAAGCCGCGAGCGCCGCCGAGCGCGGCAGGTCGGCTGCGCGCAGTTCCGCAGCCAGCCCCGAGCCTTCGCAGATATGGCCGAGGTCGGCGACGAGGCCGTCGGAAACGTCGATGCAGCTATGCGCGAGGTTGCGTAAGGCGAGCCCGAGCGCCACCCGCGGCTCCGGCTGATTCAGGCGCGCGAGGCAATGGGCGAGCGCCGCGTCCTCGAGCCGCAAGCGCCCGGCGAGTTGCGCAAGTGCCAGCGCCGCATCCCCGGTCGTGCCGGAAAGCCAGACCTCGTCGCCTGCCTTGGCGCCACCGCGGCGCAGCGCGAGCTCCGCCGGCACGGTGCCCATGACCGTGATCGACAGGTTGCGCGGTCCACGCGTGGTGTCGCCGCCGATCAGCTCGACGTCGTATGCATCGGCGAGCGCGAAAAAGCCCTCCATGAAACTGCCGAGCCAGGCTTCGTCGGCATCGGGCAGCGCCACGGCGAGCGTCGCATAGCGCGGCGCGGCGCCCATCGCCGCGAGGTCGGAGAGATTCACCGCCAATGCTTTGTGGCCGAGCGCGCGCGCATCGGTTCCGGAGTGGAAATGCCGCCCCTCGACCAGCATGTCGGTGGAAATAGCGAATACGCTGCCCGGCTCCGGCGCGACCAGCGCGCAGTCGTCGCCCACCCCGAGCAGGGCGCGCTTGCCCGGGCGGGTGAAATAGCGGCGGATGATGTCGAACTCGGAAGGCACGTTTCCAGTTTCAGCTGCGTTGCGGATGCGATCGGCAAGGCACGGCGCTCGCGCCGCCCGCGCGCCTCAGATCGGGGATCGCGGCCGGTCTGCGGCTGCGGCCCTCAAGCCACGGCCTTACCGCTTTCCTTGCGCGCGCGCAGCTCGGCCGCGCGCAGTGCCGCGGCGAGCTTGTCCAAAACGCCGTTGACGTATTTGTGGCCGTCGGTGCCGCCATAGGATTTCGCCAGCTCGACCGCCTCGTTGATCACCACCTTGTACGGGACCTCGGGCACATGGGCGAGCTCGTAGGCGCCGATGAGCAGCACGCCCCGCTCCACCGGCGACAGCCCGTCGACCGGACGGTCAAGGAAAGGGAGGTAGGCGGCGTCGAGCTCGGCGCAATCGGCGATGATGCCGTCCAACAGCCGCCCGAGATACTTGCGGTCGGCCTTGTCGTAGCCCTTGAATTCGGCCAGATGGGCACGAATCTCCGCCTCCTTCTCGCCCGCCAGCAGCCATTGA
This sequence comes from uncultured Enterobacteriaceae bacterium, assembly GCA_964565875.1. Classification (GTDB taxonomy): domain Bacteria; phylum Pseudomonadota; class Gammaproteobacteria; order Burkholderiales; family SG8-39; genus 2-12-FULL-64-23. The sequence goes on along the minus strand of CAZMGP010000006.1, from coordinate 77,871 downwards.
TACAGGCCCTGCAGGACGAGTTCGCGCGCCTTATGTCGTGCGCTTTTCATGCCTGATTTCCCTGAGCAGATTAGCCATCTCCACCGCCACTTCGGCGCAATCGCCGCCCTTTTGCGCGACGCGCGCAAGCGCCTGCTCTTCGGTATTGGTGGTGAGCACGCCGTTCGCGATCGGTATGCCCGTATCGAGCTGCACCTGCAAAATGCCGGCGGCAGATTCGTTCGACACGATTTCGAAGTGATAGGTCTCGCCGCGGACGACCGCGCCCAGCGCGATCAGCGCGTCGTAGCGTTCGCTCGCAGCGAGCTGCTGCAGCGCGAGCGGGATCTCCAGCGCGCCGGGCACGCTCACCACGGTCAGGCGCTCGCCCGCCACGCCGAGCGCCGCCAGGCGCTTCAAGCAGGCGTCCTGCAAACCCGCGCCGATGTTCTCGTTGAAGCGGCCGCGCACGATGCCGATGCGCAACTGCGCCCCGTCCAAATTGGGCCCAAGCGATTTCACTGCGCCGCCTTTGCGCCGCGCTGCGGCTGCACGTACTCGGAGACTTCCAGATCCCAGCCGGCCATGCTCGGCATCTTGCGCGGCGTCGCCATCAGCCGCATCTTGCCGACGTTGAGATCGCGCAGGATCTGCGCGCCGATGCCGTAAGTGAGGAGTTCCACTTTCGTCGTCGTCGGCTTGGCCGAAAGTGCGACGCGTTCGGCGAGCTGTATGGCGGATTCCGCGCAGTTGAGCAGGATCATGACGCCGCTGCCCGCGGCGCCGATCGCCGCCAGCGCTTCGTGCACGCCCCAGGAATGCGCGCTGGGGGAGGTGTCAAGCAGATCGAGCAGCGACAGCGGTTCGTGCACGCGCACCAGCGTCGGTGTCTGCGCTTCGATGGCACCGCGCACCAATGCCACGTGCGTCGCCCCCGACAGCTTCTCGCGATAAGCGACCAAGCGGAATCCGCCGTGTTCGGTGCCGATGTCGCGCTCGGCCACGCGCTCCACCAGCGATTCGGTCTGGCTGCGGAAATGGATCAGGTCGGCGATGGTGCCGATCCTGAGGCCGTGCGCGCGCCCGAACTCGATCAAGTCGGGAAGCCGCGCCATGCTGCCGTCGTCCTTCATGATTTCGCAGATCACGGCGGCAGGGGTAAGGCCGGCGAGCGCGGTCAGGTCGCAGCCGGCCTCGGTATGTCCGGCGCGTACCAGCACGCCTCCGGCTTGAGCCGTAATCGGGAACACGTGCCCCGGCTGCACGATGTCCTCTGGTTTCGCCTCGCGCGCCACGGCAACCTGCACCGTGCGCGCGCGGTCGTGCGCCGAAATTCCGGTCGTCACGCCGCTTGCCGCTTCGATGGAAACGGTAAAGGCCGTGCCGTGGGAGGACCGGTTCTCCTGCGACATCTGCGGCAGCTGCAGTTGGCGGCAGCGCTCTTCGGTGAGCGTGAGACATATCAGGCCGCGCGCATGGCGGGCCATGAAATTGATCTTCTCCGGCGTGACGAAATCGGCCGCAAACACGAGATCACCCTCGTTCTCGCGGTCCTCCTCGTCGACCAATATCACCATCTTGCCGGCCTTGATGTCGGCGACGATCTCTTCGGTGCTGCTCAGGCTGCTGTTCGATTGCGCGTCGAACAGCCGGTGGACTTTATTCATGGGCGCTGCTCCGTATTGCAGCCCTCGATTATAAGCGTTTCCCCGCTGCCCCGCGGGCAGCGGCCGGGTTTGAGCAGACGCAAACAGAGTGCGGATTTACTCGATCCGGGCGCTCAAGCGCGCGCCGGCAGGGGTTATATTTGCCCGTATCAGCGATATTCGCCGCGAGGCGCACCCCATGCCGAACCGGAAACCAAGAACCGCCACGCCACCCGAGGTGTGCGCCGCGCCGCCTGAACAGGATTGGCTGCGCAGCGTTCAGTCCGCGCTCGATCCCTTCGGTGCGTTCGCGTCGCTCGCGCAGGCGCAGCTCGCCTGGGCGCAGCATCCGCAGGAGTGGCTGCGCGCCCTGGATCGGCTCGCCCGCGACGCAGGCGCCTTGCAGGTGCACGGCCTGCGCCGGGTGCTGGGGCTGGAACAGGACGACTACATCAGACCGGCCGAGGGAGACGCGCGCTTCGATGAGAAGGATTGGTGCGACGACGCGTTCTACGACCTGCTCAAACAGTGGTATTTGCTCTATACGCGCTGGATCGGCGAAGCGGTCTACGACACCCCGGCCATGACCAAACACAGCCGGCGCCGCGCCGCGTTCTGGATGCGGCAGTGGTTCAATGCGCTCGCACCGAGCAATTTCTTCTTCGCCAACCCCGTGGCGCTGCGCAAATTCCGCGAAACCAACGGCCAGAGCCTCGCCGACGGCCTGAAGAATTTCGCCGAGGACCTGCGCGCGGGCGAAGTGCGGATGGTCGAGCGCAGCGGCTTTGCCGTGGGCGGCAATCTGGCGACGACCCCGGGGGCCGTGGTGTTCCGCAACGAGCTCGTCGAACTCATCCAGTACGCGCCGCAGTCCGAGCGCGTGCACGTCCTGCCGCTGGTCTTCGTTCCGCCGTGGATCAACAAGTTCTACATCCTCGACTTGAACGAGAAGAAGAGCATGGTGCGCCATCTGCTCCAGCAAGGATTCACGGTGTTCGTGATCAGCTGGCGTAATCCCCCTGCGGACATGGCGCAGACCAGTTTCGAAGACTATGTATTGAAAGGCGTGCTCGCGGCGATCGAGGCCGCGCGCGCCGTGAGCGGCGCGCCGCAGGTGCATGCGGTCGGCTATTGCCTGGGCGGCACGGCGCTCGCCACGCTGATGGCTTGGTTGAACAGCGAATACGCCGGCAAGCCGGGCATGCCGGTGGCGAGCTGGACCATGTTGGCTTCGCTAGTCGATTTTTCCCGGGCGGGCGAGATCGAGACCTTTCTCAACGAAGAAGGCCTGAAAAAGGTGGAAGAGGTGATGGCGAGCAAGGGCTATCTCGACGGCCGCGAAATGGCCTCGACTTTCCGCATGCTGCGCCCCAACAGCCTGATCTGGCACTATGTCGTGCACGGTTATCTTTACGGGGAAAAGCCGCCTGCGCTCGACGTGCTCTTCTGGAACACCGACACCACGCGCCTGCCGCGGGCGATGCACAGCTTCTATCTGCGCAACTGCTATGTGAAGAATGCGCTCGCGCAGCGCGGCGTAATGACCATCGGCGGGCACGCCATCGATCTGCGGCGCATCGCGCAGCCGCTCTATGCCGTCGGCTCCGACGAAGACCACATCACGCCCTGGCGCGGCACGTTCAAGACCTGCACGCTCGTCGGCGGACCGGCACGCTATGCCCTGTCCACTTCCGGCCACATCCTCGGCATCATCAATCCGCCGGTCAGCCCGCCCAAGCGCGCCTACTGGGTTGGGAACTGGCAGGGCGAGACCGACGGCAAGCAGTGGCGCTCGGCGCAACAGAAGCAGGCGGGAAGCTGGTGGCAGGACTGGACACAGTGGCTGGCAAAGGAGTGCGGCCCGCTCACCACACCGACCGCGCAAGGCAGCGAACGCTATCCGGTGCTTTGCCCGGCGCCCGGCAGCTACGTGCTAGAGGGCTGAATCGTTTCGCCCCACGGTTGCGACTCCTCGCGTCGGGCGGCTGCGATAAGCTATTTTCCGCGCAGTTCGCGCCGCAGGATCTTGCCTATGGGCGTCTTCGGCAGGCTGTCGCGGAATTCGACCTGCTTCGGCACCTTGTAGCCGGTGAGCTGTCGCTTGCAGTGTTCGATCACTGCCTCCTGCGACAGGTTCGGGTCCTTTTTCACGATCACCACCTTCACCGCCTCGCCCGTGCGCTCGTCGGGTACGCCGACGCAGGCGCACTCGAGCACCCCCGGCAGCATGGCGACGACGCTTTCGATTTCGTTCGGGTAGACGTTGAAGCCCGACACCAGGATCATGTCCTTCTTGCGGTCGGTGATGATGACGTAGCCCTTCGCATTCATGTAACCGACGTCGCCGGTCTTGAGCCAGCCCTGCTGCAGGACCTTGGCCGTCTCCGCGGGCAACTGCCAGTAGCCCTTCATCACCTGCGGCCCGCGAATGCAGATCTCGCCCGTCACCTTTTCGATGTCGCCCGAGCCGGTCCAGATCGGCAGCTCGTTGAAATTGTCGTCGCGAATGGAAAATTCGGTGGAGGAGATAGGCAGCCCGATGCTGCCGTTCCACGGCGTTCCCAGCGGATTGATGCTCGCGGCGGGGGACGTTTCGGTGAGCCCGTAGGCTTCCGTCAGATAGCGGCCGGTGACCTTCTGCCATCTCTCCGCCACCGGCTGCTGCACCGCCGCGCCGCCGCCCACCACCACCTTGACACGGGAAAAGTCGAGCTGATCGAATCCCGGCGTGTTCAACAGGCCGTTGAACAGCGTATTCACGCCGGTGAGCACCGACCAGCGCCACTTTTTCAGCTCCTTCACGAATCCCGGCAAGTCGCGCGGATTAGCGATGAGCACGTTCACCGCACCCAGGCTCATGAAATAGAGCGTCGTGGTCAGGCAGAAGATGTGGTACATGGGCAGGGGCGAGATCACGATCTCCTCGCCCTCCTTCAAGCTGCCGCCCAGCCAAGTCCCCGCCTGCGCGATGTTGGCGATGATGTTGCGATGGGTCAGCATCGCGCCCTTGGACAAGCCGGTGGTGCCGCCGGTGTATTGCAGGAATGCGAGGTCCTCGGCGGCGATGTCCACGGGTTTGAATTCGGCGCCGGCGCCACGCGCGAGCGCCTCGCGCAGATTGAGCGTACCGTCGATGCGCCAGCTCGGCACCATCTTCTTCACCCGCTTGATCACGAAGTTAAGCAGCAGCCGCTTGAATCCCGGCAACAGGTCGCCGAGCTCGGTGGTGATGACGTGCTCCACCTGGGTCTTCTGCACCACCTGCTGCAGCGTGTGGGCAAAATTCTCGACGATCAGGATGGTCTTCGCGCCCGAGTCCCTCAGCTGGTGCTCGAGCTCGCGCGGTGTGTACAGCGGATTGACGTTCACCACCACCATGCCGGCGCGCAGGATGCCGAGTAGCGCCACCGGATATTGCAGCAGGTTCGGGCTCATCACGGCGACGCGCTCGCCCTTGCCCATCCCCGGCAAGCTTTGCAGGAAAGCGGCGAAATTGCGGCTGAGGCGGTCGAGCTCGGCGTAGCCCATGGTGTAGCCGAAGCTGTGATAGGCGGGTTTCGCCGAGAACTTCGCCAGCGCTGTTTCGTTCAGCTCCGCAATCGAGCGGTAGCGGTCCGCGTCGATCTCGGCAGGAATGCCCGCGGGATACTCCTGCAACCAGATTTTCTCGCTCACGATTGTCTCCCTGCGCGTTATTGCTGACCTGTTATAGATTGACTCCGATTCGGCCCTCTTTCGATCAAGGTTAGCCAGAAAGCCTGCCCTGCGCAACCGTGGTCGACGGACTGCTAGAATCGCGCCGGGAGGAGGAGCGCAGCCGATGCTGACGCGCAGGCAATTCTTGAAGGTCGGACTGGGTGGGGCGGCCGCGCTCATCGCCGTCCGTGCTGCCTACGCGCCGTTCGGCGGCGGAAACGAGCGCGACGCCCGTTTCGCCTATCTGACTGCGGCCGATCGCGGCATGTTCGCGGCCATCGCACGGGTCATGCTCGCCTCTGTCCTGCCTGCGGACGAGCGCGACGCGGCAATCGAGCGATTGCTCGCCGAACTCGATCGCATCATCAGCGACTTCGGCCCCAGCGCGCAAAGCGAGCTGCGCGACTTGTTTTCCCTGCTCCAATTTCCGCCCGCGCGCTGGCTGCTCGCAGGCGTGCGCCGTTCCTGGGCCGAAGCCGAAGCTGGCGAGATTTCCGCCTTCCTCAGCGACTGGCGCCTGTCGCGCTGGCAGTTGCTGCAAGCCGCCTACCTCGCGCTGCACGATTTGATCCTGGGAACTTGGTACGGGAACTCCGCGGCGTGGCGCGCGATCGGCTACCCCGGTCCGCCCGCGCTCGGTCAGCCTTGATTCTTCCCATGAGTTCCGATCCGATCGCTGCAGGCATCGCCGCCGGCTGGCATGTGACCGATGCCTCACACCTCGCTTCCGACCTCGCGCTCGAAGCCGACGTCGCCATCGTCGGCAGCGGCGCCGGCGGCGGCATCAGCGCGGAGATCCTCGCCCGTGCCGGACTCGAAGTCGTGCTGATCGAAGAGGGGCCGCTCAGGAGTTCGCGCCATTTCCGCATGCGCGAGACCGAAGCCTACCGCTCCCTCTACCAGGAGTCGGCGACACGCAAGACGCGCGACAAGACGATCACCATCCTACAGGGACGCTGCGTGGGCGGATCGACCACGGTCAACTGGACGACGAGCTTTCGCACGCCGCCCGCCGTGCTCGCCTATTGGCAGAAGCAGTACGGCCTCGGCGAGCTATCCGAAGCGGCACTTGCGCCCTGGTTCGAGGCGGTGGAGCGGCGCCTGTCGATCGCCCCCTGGGGAGTCACGCCCAACGAGAACAACGCCGCCTTGCGCCGCGGCGCGGCGAAGCTCGGCATCGCCGCCGGCACCATCCGCCGCAACGTCGTCGCTTGCGCGGATCTCGGCTATTGCGGCATGGGTTGTCCCATCGACGCCAAGCAGTCGATGCTGACCACGACCATCCCCGCCGCGCTCGGCAAGGGCGCGCGGCTGCTATGCAGTGCACGGGTGGAAAAGCTCGCGATCGAGGGAAGCCGCGTGAGCGGCCTCGAATGCCGCGCCATGGACGAACGCGGCGTCTGGCCGCGCGCCGTGTCCATTCGCGTGCGGGCGAAGCACGTCGTGCTCGCCGCCGGCGGCATCGGCAGTGCCGCGATCTTGCTGCGCTCGGGCGCACCGGATCCGCAGCGGCTCACGGGCACGCACACCTTCCTCCACCCGACGGTGATATCCGCCGCAGTCATGCCCGAGCGTGTGAACGGCTACGCCGGCGCACCGCAATCAGTCTATTCCGACCATTTTCTGTCCACCCAGCCGATCGACGGACCGATCGGCTACAAGTTGGAAGTGCCGCCGCTGCACCCGCTGCTCTTCGCCAGCACCTCGCAGGGCTACGGCGAGGCGCACGCGACGCTGATGCGCCAATTTCCCTATGCCCAGGTACTGCTCGCGCTGCTGCGCGACGGCTTCCACGCCGACAGCCCGGGCGGAACGGTGAGTCTGCGCAAGGACGGATCGCCGCTGCTCGACTATCCGCTCAACGACTTCATCTGGGACGGCGTCCGCCGCGCGCTGCTTTCCATGGCCGAAATCCAGTTCGCCGCCGGCGCGAAATCCGCCGGGCCGGTGCACGAGCTCGGCCTGCAATACGCGAGCTGGCGCGAAGCGCGCGCCGCGATCGCCGCGCTGCCGCTCAGACCCCTGCTCGCCCGCGTGGTGAGCGCGCACGTCATGGGCGGCTGCCCCATGGGCGCCGATGCGCGATTCTCGGTGGTGAACGCAAGCGGCCGCCACCATCAGCTCGAGAACCTGTCGATATTCGACGGCTCGGTATTCCCGACCAGCCTCGGCGCCAATCCCCAGCTTTCCATATTCGGGCTCGCCGCGCGCAACGCCAGCCGCCTCGCGCAAGAACTCAGCGGCAGGCCGGCACCGGCCTTGGCCTAACCATGGTCGCGCGCGCCTTTCGCCGCATGCTGCTTATCGAACTCTGCATCTATGCCGCGTGCGGCTGGTATCTCGTGCGCGCGGCAGCCTGGTCGCCGGCGCAGGCGCTCGCGGGCGCGTTCGCCTGGGCGCTCGCGCTGCGGGCGGTGCTGGTCGCCGCGAGCTTCGCCATCAGCCGCATCTATGCAAGCCCCACTCCGCGCGAGCACCGGCTTGGCTTGGCGGCTTGGATTCGCGTCTATCTCGCCGAGCTCGGCGCCTACATCCTTGTCTACAACTTTTACCAGCCGTTCGAACCGCTGCTCGCGGGCGAGGAGCGCTTGCAGCCGCTCGCTTCGCCGCGATTGCCCGTGCTCTTGCTGCACGGCTATGTCTGCAATCGCGGCTTCATGCTGCCGCTGCGGAATTTCCTGCGCGCTCAGGGAATAACTGCCTACACCCACAACCTCGAGCCGATCTACGCCGACATCGGGAGCTATGCGGAAGCGCTCGCGCGCCGCATCGACGAGATCTGCGCCGCGAGCGGCGCGGAGAAGCTCATCATCGTCGCCCACAGCATGGGTGGACTTGCCGCGCGCGCCTACCTGCGCCGGCACGGCGCGCGCCGCGTGGCGAAGCTCGTCACCCTGGGCACGCCGCACTGCGGCACCGAGTTGGCACGGTTCGCCGCGGGGAAGAATGCGCGGCAGATGGAGCCCGGCAATGCCTGGCTCGAGCAGCTGAATTCGACGGCGCTCGCCGTGCCCACTTTGTCCATCTTCAGCTATCAGGACGAAATCGTCGCACCGCAAATCAGCGGCGCCCTCGCCGGCGCGGACTGCAGCGGCATCAGCGGCGGCGGACACGTGGGCTTGCCTTTCAGCCGCCGCGTCCGGGCACTGTTGTTGGCGGCATTGGCCGCCGACGCGCTGGCCGAATAACGAGATCGCGCGGCGAGCGCCTAACGCCGACTGCCGCGCGCGAGTTCGCTCGCGGCGAGCGTGCCCGCCGCAGGCGAAGTCGCCGCCTCGCGCAGCCGCTGCCGCATCGCCGCGGCACGCGCCTCGTCGTAGCCGCCGCGCTCGAGCCCGAGCGGAATCGAGCGCAAGGCGAGCTCGCAATAGAGACGCAGGGCATCCGGACCCACGTGCGCGAGCTGCTCCAGGTGCTTCTCCAGCGTGCCGATGTCGCCGCGCGAATAGGTGCCGGCCAGGCCTTGGGCGAGGCCCGAGCGCTCCACCGCGGCCACGGTGCCGCGCAACAGCGGCAACAGCGCCCGTATCGTCGCCTCGCGCTCGATGCCGAAGCCCTGCCAAAGCTCGGCCGCTTCTTTCAACAGCGTGATGACGAAGCCTGCGGCGTAATGCGCCGCGGCATGGTAGCGCGGCCGACAGCCGGGGGGCAGGCGGATGCTGCGGCAGCCGAGCGCAAGCGCGATGTCCTCCAGCCATTCGAGCAAGCTGCCCGAGGCCTCGATCGCGACCGTGCAGCCGGGCAGCCCGGCGAGTGCCACGTCCGGGTCGGCGAAGAGTTGCAGCGGGTGGAAACCGCCGGTCTGCGCACCTGCGGCCGCCGCATCTGCCAGCGCCGACACTTCGGTTGCGCCGCTGCAATGCACGGCGGCCGTGCGCTCGTGCCAATGTACGCTTTTGCTGACTGCGGCGATCGCATCGTCGGGCACGCCGAGGAACACCAACTCGACGCAATCCACCACCTGCTGCGAATCTGCAGCGACAGCGCAATCGGGAATACGCGCCGCAAGCGCACGTGCCGAATCCGCACTGCGGCTGGCGACGGCGACGATACGGTATCCGGCACCGGCCAGGCCCCAGGCCAGGCCTTTGGCGACGCGCCCGGCGCCGATGAAACCGATGTTGGGCTTCTTTCGATTTTGCGCTTGCATGGGTTCAATTGTGATTAAAGCGATGCCGGTGTCAGTCGCGCCGAGCATGGGACCGCGCGAGGGTTCGCGTGGCCCGCAGCGGACGCAAGCTCCACTGCAATTCTAACCCGACGGCGCGAGTGGCCGTCGCACAAGTGGCGGCGAAGCGTCGAGCTAGGTCCTCGACTCGAGGTGAACTAGGACAACTGCGGCGAGGACGATCGCGGCGCCGAGAAGCGATTGGGTTCCCGGAATTTCGCCCAGCCAAACCCAGGCGACGGGGAAAGTGAGGACCGGCACCAGATAGAGGGCGCTCGAGGCCTGCGCGATCGGCAACGCCGCGAGGGCGTAGGACCAGAAGGCGAAGGCGAGCGCTCCGGGGAACAGCGCAAGGAACAGGAGCGCCCAATTCGCCGCCGCGGGCGCGGCGGCGATGCTACCCGCCAATCCCGGTGCGAATGCGGCGAGCCCCAGCGTTGCCGGCACGAAGTAGTAGGCGGTCAGTGCGATCGCCGGCAAGCGGGTGAGCAGCGGCTTCTGTGCCACCGAACCCAGGCTGAAGGCAAGTGAGGCGAGCAACAGATAGCCGGCGCCGGGTTCGAGGCGGAAATCAGCAGCGTGTGCTTCGCCCGCTGCGATGAGCGCGCTGCCGACGAACCCCAAGGCGATGCCCGCGAGCGCGAGCCAGCCGGGCCGCTCGCGCAGGAACAGGTAGCCGAAGATCGCCGCGAAGATCGGCACGGTGTCGACCAGCACCGCGGCCGGGCCGGATGCCACGCTGCGCATGCCGAAGTTGAATCCGAGCTGGTACAAGGTGCCGCAGAGCAAGCCGGTGAGCGCGAGCGCCGGCAGGTCCGCTCGCCGCGGCAGAGGAGCACGCACCACCAGGCAATAGCCGAGGAGCAGCAGCGTGGCGATGGCATAGCGCGCCAGCGCCAAGTGCTCCGGTGGGTAGGCCCGCAGCGCGACATGGGTTGCGGGAAACGACAAGGCCCACAAGATGAGGGCGAAGGCGAGCGCGGCGAGCGCCCGTGCGCGGCCCGCGCGCTGGTGACCGATTTCCTTGCTGATCGCTCGATCCCGGTACGAGTGGGGTGCGCGCCGCGCGCGGCCGCTAGCCGCGGTCTTCGGCCAATTGTTCAGCTTCCTTCTGCGCGCGCAGGCGCTGCGCGAGCTCGAGCACGACCTGCGCCAGGGCGATGCGGTCGTCTTCGCTGCGCATAATGGTCGAGGCGAGCGCCACTTCGATGCCGCACGCGCGTATGCCCTCGGCGGCAGCGGCGTCGACCGAGTCGATCACGATGCCGTCGATCAACCGATAGTATTCGAGCGCGGCCCGACGCGCCGAGGCCTCGTGTCCCAGATCCTGCATGATCTTGCCTGCCGCGCCCTTCACCGCCTTGTCGCCGACGATGGGGCTCACCGCGATCACCGGCACGCCGCGGCTGCGCAAGGCCTCGCGCATGCCCTGCACCGCGAGTATCGGTTGAATGGTGTGGTAGGGGTTCGCGGGACAGAGCACGATCGCCTCCAGATCCGAGGCGAACAGCGCCTCAGTCACTTCGTCCGGAATGCGCGCGCTGTCGGCACCGGCATAGACGAAGCCCTTCACCTTCGGCTCGCACTCGAGTTCGGTGAAGAATTCGTGGTAGCTGACGTGCCCGATCTCGGTGACGACGATGGTGCGCACGGCGTCGTTGCTCATCGGCAACACGCGCGCCTCGATACCGAGCGATTTGCAGAAGCCGAGCGTGCATTCGGCAAGTGAGCGTTCAGCGCGCAGGGCCTCGGAGCGCAAGAGCGGCAGCGCGAGCGAGCGGTCTCCCACGCGCACCCGGTGCTCGGAACCTAGCCGGTGCAGCATGTCGTTCAGCGCATAGGTTTCCCCCTCGGGCTCCCACGCGGCCGCGGGGCTCGCGATCCCGGCGAGGGTGTAGAGCATGGTGTCGATATCGGGCGAGAAGGTGAGGCCGAAGACCTCGTGATCGTCCCCGGTATTCACGATCACCGCGAGATCCTTGCCGCGCAGACGGCTGAATCCGTCCGCGAGCTTGGCCCCGCCGATCTGTCCAGCCAATGCCACGACTGTACCCATTAGCCCCTGACCCCTTATGTGTGCACAAGCGCCGCTTGCGCGATCCGCCTGCCCGCTTCTTGCGCGGGCCCTCGCCACCCTCGGCGCATCTTATACCCGAATGCCCGTGTTCGGAATTCGCCGGCCGGGAGGTCGCGAACGCATTCGCGCAGTCTCGATGCCAGGCTAGAATACCGAAGCGTCGCAGCCAAGCTACGCGGTGCCTGCTGCCAGTGCAGCGTGGCCGTCGACCTCACCACGACGATGAAAGGACTACGACATGCCCTTGCGGCATCTTCTTCTTGCCTGCATTGCCGCCTGCGCAATGAGCGCGCAGGCTTCCGCCCTGCGCATCGGGCTCGCCGCCGACGTCACTTCGCTCGATCCGCAATACATCAACATCGCGCCCAACAACGAGGTCGCCTGGCACCTGTTCGACGCGCTCACCCACGTCGATGCCGATACGCGACTCATCCCCGGGCTCGCGACCTCCTGGCGCGCGATCGACGCCACGACCTGGGAATTCAAGTTGCGCCGCGGCGTGAAGTTCCACGACGGCTCGGACTTCACCGCCGAGGACGTGGTGTTTTCGCTCGAGCGCGTGGCGGCGCTTAGCGCCAGCCCCGGCCCGTTCGCCGGCTTCGTCAAACCCATCGTGGCGAAGAGCGTCGTCGATCCCTGGACGCTACGATTGAAGACCGCTCGGCCCTACGCCATGCTGCCCTACGACCTGAACTCGATATTCATCGTGTCGAAAAAAGCGGCGCAAGGTGCGAGCACCGAGGACTTCGACAAAGGCAAGGCGGCGATCGGCACCGGCCCATACAAACTGAAGCGCTTCGCGCGCGGCGAGCGCATCGAGCTCGAGCGCAACGACGCCTACTGGGGCAAGCTCGCCCCTTGGGACAAGGTGACGCTGCGCGTCTTCCCCGAAGACGCCGCGCGCATCGCGGCGCTGCTTGCCGGCGACGTCGATGCGATCGCCAACATCCCGACCGCGGATCTCACGCGCCTCGCGGCGAATCCGAACTTCCGCCTGGAACAGAAGATTTCCTGGCGCACGCTGTTCCTGCACATGGATCAATATCGCGAGCATCCGCCGTACTTGACGGACAAGTCGGGGAAGCCGCTGGCGAAGAACCCTTTCAAGGATGCGCGCGTGCGCCTCGCATTTTCCAAGGCGATGAACCGCAAAGCCATCGCCGAACGCGTGATGGAAGGCTATGCCGTCCCCGCCGGAAACCTGGTCTCGCCGCCGGTATTCGGCTATGTCGAAGCGCTTAAGCCGGAGGCATACGACACGGAAGGCGCGAAGAAGCTGCTGGCCGCTGCGGGCTACCCCGACGGCTTCGCCCTCACGCTGCACGCCCCCAACAACCGCTACGTGAACGACGAGCGCGTGGCACAGGCGGTGGCGCAGATGCTCGCGCGCATCGGCATCGCCACCCGGGTCGAGACGCTGCCGGCGAGCGTGTATTTCGGCAAGGCGCGCGCGGGCGAATTCGCCTTCACCCTGCTCGGCTGGGGTTCGTTCTCGGGCGACCTGGCGCTGCGTGCCATCCTCGCGACACCCGACGCCGCCAAAGGCTACGGCGCCTGGAACTGGGGCCACTATGCCAACGCCAAGCTCGACGCCCTGCTCGATGCGGACTTCGCCACGTTGGACGAGAAAAAGCGTGAAACTCTGGCCAAGGAGGGAGCGGTGCTCGCGCTGAAGGACGTGCCGATCATCCTCTTGTATCACCAGGTCGCGTCCTGGGCGATGAAGAAAGGCATCGCCTACAAGGCGCGCACAGACGAATACACCTTGGCCCAGGAATTCAGTCCGCGCTGAAGCGTTCGCGCATCCTCCCTGCATGCTCGAGTACATCATCCGCCGACTGCTGCAAAGCGTGTTGGTGCTGCTCGTCATGTCGCTGCTGGTGTTCCTCGGGGTCTTTGCGATCGGCAATCCGGTCGACATCCTCATCAACCCGCAGGCCGACCAGGCAGATATCGCGCGCGCCATGGCCGCGCTCGGCCTGGACCAGCCGCTGTGGCGGCAGTACCTGGTGTTTCTCAAGCAGGCATCGGCGGGCGACCTGGGGAAATCCTTCGTCTACAACATTCCAGCGCTGCAACTGATCCTGGAGCGCATGCCGGCGACGCTGGAGCTCGCGCTCGCCGCCACCGCGCTGGCGGTCGCACTCGGCATTCCCCTGGGGCTGTGGGCGGGACTGAAACCGGAGTCGATTTCCGCGAAGCTGATCATGACCGGCTCGATCCTCGGTTTTTCCTTGCCCACGTTCTGGGTCGGCCTGATGCTGATCGTGGTGTTCGCGGTGGAGCTGGGCTGGCTGCCGTCGAACGGCCGCGGTCCGACGACCGAGCTCCTCGGCATTCCGGTGAGCTTTCTCTCCTGGGAGGGCATCAAGCATCTGATCCTTCCCGCGATCAACCTGGCTCTGTTCAAGCTGTCGCTGCTCGTCCGCCTCACGCGCGCCGGCACGCGCGAGGCGTTGCTGCAGGATTACGTCAAGTTCGCGCGGGCGAAAGGGCTCGGCACCGCGCGCATCGTCGGCATCCACGTGCTGAAGAACATCATGATCCCGATCGTCACCGTGATCGGACTCGAATTCGGCTCGGTGGTGGCGTTCTCCATCGTCACCGAATCGATCTTCGCCTGGCCGGGGATGGGCAAGCTGATCATCGACTCGATCAACGTGCTCGACCGGCCAGTCGTCGTCGCCTACCTCCTGATCGTGGTCGGCCTGTTCACCCTGATCAATCTCGCAGTCGACATCGTCTACTCGCTGCTCGATCCGCGCGTGCGCATCGGCGAGGGCAAAGGATGAAGGGATGAAGGCAGTAGCCGCAGAACAGACACCGCTCGCGCGCATCGCCGCGGACTTCGCCGCGAGCAAGCTCGCGCTCGCCGGACTCGCGCTGTTCATCCTCATCCTCTCGGCGGCAGTGTTCGCGCCGCTTCTCGCGCCGCAGAATCCCTACGACCTGGCGCAGCTCGACGTGCTCGACGGGCTGCTGGCGCCCGGCTCGACTGCGCCAAGCGGCCAGGTGTTCTGGCTCGGCAGCGACGACCAGGGTCGCGACATCCTGTCGGGAATCCTCTACGGCCTGCGCATCAGCCTCGGCGTCGGCGCCGCGAGCACGCTCGCCGCGCTCGCCATTGGCCTTGCCCTCGGCCTGTGTGCCGCCTATTTCGGCGGACGCGCCGACAGCTTCATCATGCGCATCGTCGACATCCAGCTTTCCTTTCCGGCGATCCTCGTCGCCCTGGTGCTGCTCGCCGTGCTCGGCCAGGGCGTGGGCAAAACCGTCGTCGCGCTGATGATGGTGCAATGGGCCTACTACGCGCGCACCGTGCGCGCCGGCGCCATGGTCGAGCGCAAGAAGGAGTACATCGAAGCGGCGCTGTGCCTCGGCCTTTCGCCGGCGCGCATCGTGTTGCGCCACCTGCTGCCCAATTGCCTGCCGCCGCTTATCGTCGTCGCCACGGTGCAGGTCGCTGCGGCCATCGCGCTGGAGGCGACGCTCTCCTATCTCGGCATCGGCGTGCCCATCACCGAGCCCTCCCTCGGGCTGCTGGTCAAGAACGGATTCGACTATCTGCTCTCGGGCAAGTATTGGATCAGCTTCTTTCCCGGCGCGGCGCTGCTGGCCGCCATCGTCAGCATCAATCTCATCGCCGACCAATTGCGCGACGTGCTCAATCCGCGGCTGCAGCGGTGAGCGCGAGTTTGCCTCTAGTCGAGCTCCCGCGCACCACGGCGCGGTGTAGAATCGAGCCCCCGGCGATGCGCGAAATCGCGCCGCAACACTTCTCCGCCTGCCATCTATACGATGGAGCCGCACGATGAACCCAAACTCAACCGTGAATCCGCAAACGCTCGCGATGATCGAGCGCCTGATCGCCTTCCCTACCGTCAGCCGCGACTCCAACCTCGGCCTGATCGAATGGGCGCGCGACTATCTGAAGGGTCTCGGCATCGATTCGCGCCTCAGTTACGATGCGGCGCGAAAGAAGGCGAACCTCTTCGCCACGGTCCCCGCCGGCGACAGTAAGGGCATTGTCCTTTCCGGCCATACCGACGTCGTTCCGGTCGAAGGGCAGGACTGGACGACCGATCCGTTCCAGGCGACGCTCGACGACGACCGGCTCTACGGCCGCGGCGCCTGCGACATGAAGAGCTATCTCGCCGTGGTGCTCGCCATGGCGCCGCGCTTCGCCGCGGCGAAGCTGAAGGCGCCGATTCATTTCGCCCTCACTTACGACGAGGAAGTCGGCTGCATCGGCGCGCGCGGGCTGCTCGCGGACCTGGAGAAGAACGGCATCCGTCCGGCCGGCGCCGTCATCGGCGAGCCCACCAGCATGCGGCCGGTGATCGCGCACAAGGGCAAGCGCGCCTACCAATGCTGCGTGCGCGGCAAGGAGGCGCACTCGGCCCTCACCCCGCAGGGGGTAAACGCCATCGAGTACGCGGCGCGGATCATCACCTACATCCGCCATATGGCGGAGCGCATGCGCGACTGCGAGCCGCGCGATCACGGCTTCGACGTGCCCTTCACCACTTTACAGACGGGGCTGATTTCCGGCGGGCTCGCGGGCAACATCGTTCCGCGCGACTGCACGTTCCATTTCGAGTTTCGCTATCTTCCCGGCGCCGATCCCGAAGCCCTAGAGCAGGAAATCAGGCAATACGTGGAGCGCGTGATCCTGCCGGAAATGCGCCGTACCGACGCGGCCTGCGACGTCAGGATCGACACCAAATCGGTCAATCCCGGACTCGACACCGGGGAGCAAAGCGAAATCACCCGGCTGGCGCTGGCGCTGTCGCAAAGCGCGTCCACCGCCAAGGTGGCGTATTTGACCGAAGGCGGCCTGTTCCAGAAGGCCGGCATTCCCACCGTCATCTGCGGCCCTGGCTCGATCGAACAGGCGCATAAGCCCGACGAATACGTCTCGCTGGAACAGCTCGCGCTGTGCGAATCCTTCATGGAGCGCCTGCTCGCGCAGATGTGCACGGCCTAGGCGCAGGGCAGATTAGCCGCGGCGAACGCAATGAAAAAGGGGCGCCTCGAGCGCCCCTTCTCGTGGCGTATTGTGCCGAGCTTATTCTTCGGCGGCCACGTCTTCCATTGCCCGCTTGGCGAGCTTTTCGCGGATGCGCGCCGACTTACCGGAACGGTCGCGCAAGTAGTACAGCTTGGCGCGGCGCACGTCGCCTTTGCGCTTCACCTCGACCGAGGCGATCAGCGGCGAATAGGTCTGGAAGGTCCGCTCCACGCCTTCCCCTGCGGAGATCTTGCGCACGATGAAGGAGGAGTTGAGGCCGCGGTTGCGCTTGGCGATGACCACACCCTCGTAGGCCTGGACGCGCTTGCGCTCGCCTTCGACCACGTTCACGTTGACGATCACAGTGTCCCCGGGCGCGAACGTCGGCACGGTCTTGCCGAGGCGCGCGATTTCTTCCTGTTCCAATTTTTCGATCAGATTCATGATGCCGCTCCTTCGATTCTCTCAATCTACGTCGGGAACCCGCTTGCCGAGGGCGGGTCTCGCCCCTACAGTTCGTGCTCCCCAATGACCTCCGCCAGTGCGACGGTCCCTAAATCTTCTGTTCCCGCTTGAATTCCTCAAGCAACTTCACTTCGTCCGCGCTCAAGGCGCGTTTCGCCAGCAAGTCCGGGCGTCTCAGCCAGGTCCGTCCGAGCGACTGCTTCTTGCGCCAGCGCTCGATCTCGGCGTGGTTGCCCGAAAGCAGCACCGCCGGAACACGCTCGCCGGCATACTCCTCCGGCCTGGTGTAATGCGGACAATCCAGCAATCCGCTCACGAACGAGTCCTGCACCGCCGAATCCTCGTCGCCCAGCACCCCGGGCAACTGCCGCACCACCGCATCGATCAACACCATCGCCGCCAGTTCGCCGCCTGAGAGCACGTAGTCGCCGATCGACAGCTCTTCATCCACCACCTGCTGCAGCAGGCGCTCGTCCACGCTCTCGTAGCGCCCGCAAAGCAACACTGCGCCAGGCCCTGCCGCGAACTCCATCACCTTGTCGTGATCGAGCGTCCTACCCTGCGGCGAAAGATAAATCACCTTGCGCGCACCTGCGACCCGGCTTCTTGCCGCGCGGATCGCCGCTTCCAGCGGTTCCGCCAGCATCACCATCCCCGGTCCGCCGCCGTACGGCCTGTCGTCCACCGTGCGGTAGTTGTCGCGGGTGAAATCGCGCGGATTCCACAGCTCGAGGCTGTAGCGCGCCGCTTTCAGCGCACGCGCTGTGATCCCCGATTCGCTGAGCGCCGCGAACATCTGCGGAAACAGCGTCACGCAATCGAAGTGGATCACCAGTCCCGCCCCCACTCGACCCGGATGCGGCTTTCGGCCAGATCCACCCGGCGCACCACCTGCTCGACGAAAGGCAGCAGTCTTTCGGTTTCGCCATCGACGACGCGCATCACCGGATGCGCACCGTTTTCGAACAGCTCGGCTACCGCGCCGAGCACTTCGCCTTGCTCGTTTACCACTTCCAGGCCGACCAGGTCGACCCAGTAAAATTCATTCTCTGCGTTCTGCGGCAGCGACTCGCGCGCAAGCGCGACTTCACTGCCTTTCAGCGCCAGCGCCGCATTGCGCTCGACGCAACCATCGAAGCGCGCGATCAGGCTCGCTCCATGCTGCCGCGGCCCCTCGGCAAGATTCAACTCGCGCCACCTGCCGTCCTTCCCCACCCACCACGTCGGATGGACGCTCAAGCTGTCGGCATTCGCGCTGTACGGCTCGATCCTCACCCAGCCCTTGAGGCCGTAAGGGGCGGCGATCCGCCCCATGGCGACCAGCCGCTCGGCCTGCTTATGCGGCTGCTGCGGCAGTCGCAGCGATCTTCTTGCCAAATTGCTTGACCAGCCTTGCCACCGTGGGAGAGGGCTTCGCGCCCTTGCCCTGCCAGAAGCTCAGGCGATCCATGGCGACGCGCAGATTTTCGCGTCCCTCGGGCGCCTTCGGGTCATAAAAGCCCACGCGCTCGATGAATTTGCCACCAGCAGCCCGGCGCGAATCCGCCACGACGATATTGTAGAAGGGGCGTTTGTGCGCACCACCGCGGGCGAGGCGAATCACTACCATGTCGTTGTCCCGAAAAACTCAAAAAAGAGCGCGATTTTACGACGTTTTGGGAGCGATTGGCAAGGCCTAGCTGCGCCTAGCTTTTGCCTCCCCTTGGGCGGAAATTCTCTGGTTTTCAAGGAACTGCACCTACGCCCGGGCGCTTTCGGCTCAGGCAAGACATTGCCTGGGCGCGCGCTTTATGCTCCCATAGCGACTTTTTTCGCGCAAATCCATGATCGACATCGCAACCGGCCGCCCGCCGACCCTCGCCCCGAGAGGGATGGTCACCTGTCCCCACGCTCTCGCCTCCCAGGCCGGCGTCGAGATCCTGCAGGCCGGCGGCTCCGCCGTGGATGCCGCCATCGCCGCCAGCGCGGCATTGAGCGTGGTCTATCCGCATATGACGGGCATGGGAGGCGACGCCTTCTGGCTCATCTACGACGCCGCGGAACAACGCGTGCGCTGCCTCGACGGCGCCGGCCGCGCCGCAGCGGCCGCTTCCATCGACGCGTTCCGCAATCAGGGCCTAGCCGAGATTCCTTTCCGCGGCATCCTGCCCGCCACGCTCACTGTGCCCGGCGCGGTAGCGAGTTGGTGCGAAGCCCATGCGCACTACGGGCGGCTCCCGCTCGCGCGCAGCCTCGCTGCCGCCGCCGCTTATGCGCGCGAGGGTTTCCCCGTCACTCAAAGGCTGGCCGACTGGATTGCGCAGACCGCGCCCGAACTCGCGCAAAACGAATGCGCAGCCGCGATATTTCTGAAAGACGGGCGCGCGCCCGGCGCAGGGAAAACGCTGCGCAACCCCGACCTCGCGCGCGCGCTCGAGGCAGTCGGCGCCGGTGGACGCAGCGCCTACTACGAAGGCGAGATCGCCGCCGAGCTCGCACGCTATGCCGGCGCGCAGGGCGGATTCTTCGGCAAGGAAGATTTCCGCGCCCAGCGCGCGCTGTGGCGCGAACCGATTTCGACTGTCTACCGCGGCGTCGAGGTGTATCAAGTGCCGCCGCCCAGCCAAGGACTGGTGCTGCTGCAGATGCTGAACCTGCTCGAGCCCTACGACATCGGCGCCATGCCCTACCTCGGCGCGGACCACGTGCATTACCTAGTTCAGGCAAAACAGCTCGCCTTCCACGACCGCGACCGCTGGATCGCCGATCCGGACTTCGCGGCCGTGCCGACCGAGCGCTTGCTCGCGCGCAGCTACGCCGACGAACGCCGCCGCCTGATCCGGGCCGACCGTGCCCTTCCTTGGGACCAAGTGCCCTCTTACGGCAGCCTTGCCGGCGACACGGTGTACATTGCCGCGGTGGATGCCGCCGGCAACGCCGCCTCGCTCATCCACAGCCTCTATGGCGCCTTCGGCTCCTGCGTCGTCGCAGGAAGGAGCGGCATCGTGCTGCAGAACCGCGGCGCCTATTTTTCGCTCGACCCGGCGCATCCCAACCGGCTCGAGGCGGGCAAACGACCGCTGCATACCCTCATCGCTTCACTTGCGCTGCGCGACGGAAAGCTTAGCCATGTGTTCGGCTGCATGGGCGCGGACGGCCAGCCGCAGATCCAGCTGCAGGCCTACACCGCCATGATCGATTTCGGCCTCAACGTGCAGCAGGCGATCGAATCGCCACGCTGGCTCTCGGGACGCTTCGCCCTGGGCGAGCCACGCGATCTGCTCAATATCGAGGGCCGCTTCCCTGCGGCGACGCTCGCCGAGCTCGAGCGGCGGGGACATGTGTTGAACCGCTGGGGCGGGTGGAACGAACTCGCGGGCCACGCCCACGGCATCAGCATCGATGCGGCGAGCGGCGCCCGAGCCGGCGGCTCGGACCCGCGCAGCGACGGCGCCGCAATCGGCTACTAGCAGGCTTGGTCGAGGCAGTCCCGGCAGGCGCCGGGATCAGCGCATGCCGGGCAGCACGCCGCGCATGCCGCGCATCAGCTTCGCCATGCCGCCCTTTTGCATCTGCTTCATCATTTTCTGCATCTGCTCGAACTGGTTGAGCAGGCGATTGACTTCCTGCACCTGCACGCCGGCGCCGGCGGCGACGCGGCGCTTGCGCGAGGCTTTCATCAGCTGCGGCTGAGCGCGCTCCTCGCGCGTCATGGAATTGATGATGCCCTCGATGCGGCGCATCTGGCGTTCGCCCATGTCGGCCGACTGCGCCTGCGCGGCTTGCGCGAGCTGCGCCGGCAGCTTGTCGATCAGGGACGACAGTCCGCCCATCTTGCGCATCTGCGCGATCTGCTGCTTGAAGTCCTCCAGATCGAAGTTCTTGCCGCGCTTGATCTTCTCGGCGAGTTTCTGCGCCTCGGCCACGTCGACCGACTTCCTCGCTTCTTCCACGAGCGACAGGACGTCGCCCATGCCGAGGATGCGCGCCGCCATGCGCTCGGGATGAAAGGCCTCGAGCGCCGCGAGCTTCTCGCCCACGCCGGCGAACTTGATCGGTTTGCCGGTGACGTGGCGCACCGATAGCGCGGCGCCGCCGCGCGCATCGCCGTCCAACTTGGTCAGCACCACGCCGGTGAGCGGCAGCGCGTCGCTGAATGCCTTGGCCACATTGACCGCATCCTGGCCCTGCATGGCGTCGACCACGAACAGCGTCTCCGCCGGCGCGAGCCCGGCATGCAGTTCGGTGATCTCGCGCATCATCTCGGCGTCGATCGCGAGGCGCCCCGCGGTGTCGACGATGAGCACGTCGTTGTAGTGCTTCTTCGCGTAGTCGAGCGCTCCTCGCGCGATGGCGAGCGGCGCCTCGCCCGGCGGCGATTCGAAAAAATCGACTTCGAGCTGGCGCGCGATGGTGCGCAGCTGCTCGATTGCGGCGGGGCGGTAGACGTCGCAGCTCGCGAGCAGAGGCTTCTTCTTCTGCTCGAGGAGATACTTGGCGAGCTTGCCGCTCGTGGTGGTCTTGCCCGAGCCCTGCAGGCCAGCCATGAGCACCACCGCGGGCGGCGTGACCGCCAGATTGAGCGCCGCATTCTCCCCGCCCATCAGCGCGGTGAGCTCGCGTTGCACCACGCCCACCAGCGCCTGGCCCGGCGTGAGGCTGCCGATCACCTCCTCGCCCACGGCTTTTTGCTTCACTGCGGCGATGAAATCGCGCACCACCGGCAGCGCCACGTCGGCTTCGAGCAGCGCCATGCGCACTTCGCGCAGCGCCTCGGCGACGTTGGATTCGGTCAGGCGCGCCTCGCCGCGCAGGGTCTTGATGACCTTGGACAGCCGGTTGGTCAGGTTGTCTAACATGTTCTACTCAATCTCTGCACAAGTCTTCTTGTTAGGGTCCCCTCAAGTGTGGGGAATATACAAGGGGGTCTAAGGAAGGGGCGGGACCCTTCCGATCCCACCCGGGCCCTCTTGTTCGAACCCTCTCTAGTGTAAAATTTGCACATGCCCGACATTTTACTCTACGGCAGCACCTCGCTCCTGTACTTGCTGCTGGGATTGCACTTCTGGCGCTCGCGCTGGGGGGCGGGCGGCGAACCGGCGACCGCGAGCGGCAATCGTATCGCGCTATGGGAGCGGATCGTGTTGATTGCGCCCTTCTTCCTGCATTCGCAGCTCCTCTACGCTGATCTCTTCACCGCGCCCGAGCTGCGCTTCGGCTTCTCGCAGGCGCTGTCCGTGATGCTCTGGCTCACCGTCCTCATTTACTGGGTGGAAAGCCTGATCTACGACGTCAAGGGGATGCAGGCCCTGGTGTTGCCGCTCGCCGCCGTATGCGCACTGCTGCCCGCGTTCTTTCCCGGACCGGGGACGCCCACCTATACCCACACCGTCGCCTTCCGCATCCACTTGCTAGTGGCGATGCTCGCTTATAGCCTCTTTACCATCGCCGCGCTGCACGCGGCGCTGATGACCGTGCTCGAGCGCCGCCTGCATCGCGGCAAACTGGCTACCGCCGGCGGTAGCCAGCTCGCGGGGCCTTGGGCCTCGCTGCCGCCACTGATGACGCTGGAGACGCTGCTGTTTCGCCTCGTCGCGGCGGGCTTCGTCTTGCTCACGCTCACGCTCGGCACCGGCTTCGTGTTTTCCGAAGAATTGTTCGGCAGGGCGGTGCGCTTCAACCACAAGACGGTATTCGGCATCATTTCCTGGATCATCTTCGCCGCGCTGCTGGTGGGGCGCTACGGCTGGGGATGGCGCGGGCGCACCGCGCTGCGCTGGACGCTGGCGGGCTTCGTCGCGTTGATGCTCGCCTACGTCGGCAGCATGTTCGTGCTCGAAGTGATACTCGGAAAGGTGTAGGCCGCCGGCGGCGCGATCGACGCGCACCGGGTGAATCCGGCACCTAGCGAACCGCTACTCGTATGAACGACATGCCCATATCGGCGCAGCTTGCGGTGCTCGCCGTGCTGCTGATCCTCTCGGCGTTCTTCTCCATCGCCGAAACCAGCATGATGGCGCTCAACCGCTATCGCCTGAAGCACCTGGCGAAGCTCGGCCACCGCGGCGCGCTCCTCGCCAGTGCGCTGCTCGCCCGCACCGACCGGCTGCTCGGCGTGATCCTGCTCGGCAACAACCTCGTCAACGCCGCGGCCGCGACCCTGGTCGGCGTGATCACCATCCGCCTCTTCGGCGAGAACAAGATCGCACTGGGCCTGGGCACGCTGGCGGTCACTTTCCTCATCCTGGTGTTTTCCGAAATCACCCCCAAGGTCATCGGCGCAACTTATGCCGAGCGAATCGCGATCAGCGTGAGCTACGTGCTCGCGCCCATGCTGCAAGTGCTCTATCCCGTCGTCTGGTTCGTCAACTTGTTCGTTTCCGGCCTGCTCGCGCTGCTACGCATCAAACCGACAACGGGCAGCGAGCCGCAGCGGCTCTCCGCCGAAGAGCTGCGCTCGCTGGTGCTCGAGGCCGCGCACTATATCCCGAAGCAGCACCGCAGTATGCTGGTCAACCTATTCGATCTGGAACGCATCACGGTGGAAGACGTGATGACGCCGCGCGCACAGATCGAGGCCATCGATCTGGAGGCGCCGCTCGAGCGCGTCGCGGAGCAGATCGCCACCAGTTATCACACCCGGCTGGTGGTGTACCGCAAAGAACTGGGCAACGTCGCCGGCATCCTCCACTTGCGCAAGGTGCTCGCGCTGATGCGCGACGGAGAACTCGAACGCGACAAGTTGGCGGAATTGCTCACCGAACCCTATTTCATCCCCGCTGGAACGCCCTTGTTCGCGCAGCTGCAGTATTTCCAGGAAAACCGCCAGCGCCTCGCCCTGGTAGTCGACGAATACGGCGAGTTGCAGGGATTGACCACGCTCGAGGACATCATCGAGGAAATCATCGGCGAATTCACCACCAATGCGCCTTCGGTCGCGACCATTCACGCCTGGGACGAGAACGGCAGCGCGCTGGTGGAGGGCGCGAGCCCCTTGCGCGAACTCAACCGCAAGCTCGGCCTCGCGCTTCCGCTCGGCGGTCCGAAGACGCTGAACGGGCTGATCCTCGAGCATCTGCAGGACATCCCGGAGTCCGGCTTAAGTTTGAAGATCGCCGACGTGCCGATCGAAATCGTGCACACCGAGGACCGCGTGGTGCGCACCGTCAGATTGTTCAAACCGAAGTTGCAGCCTGAGGCGGCCGCAGACCAACACTGAGAATGGCGGCGCTGTCCGCCGAGCTTGGCGAAGCGCGAATTTTTGATCAAAACGTATTTATCTTCAGTCGATTAGACCAACAAGTTCAGGCTTTACAAAAAGGCAACGCCAGTGCATCATGTGGAATGCACCGGTAAGGTGCTGAGAAGATTGAGAACGAGGGTGCAGGCCTCGGAGGGCCTTCCTTAGAGGCACATCCCCTCGAGTTCCCCCAAGTCGGCTCGTAGCGGACGCCTGCTAGGGGTCGCGGGAGGAACGCGTCGGAGAAGAATATGGCCATAGCCGCGGCAGCGAAGGACAAGATCAAGGAATTCTCCTTCCTCTACGAAGGAAAAGACAAACAAGGCAAGGTGGTTAAGGGCGAAATGCGCGCCCAGGGCGAAGCGGTGGTGAATGCCACCCTGCGCCGCCAAGGCATTCTCGTCACCAAGGTCAAGAAAGCGAAAGCGGGCGCCGGCGGCACCGTCACCGAGAAGGATGTCACCCTGTTCACCCGCCAGCTCGCCACCATGATGAAGGCCGGCGTACCGCTGCTGCAGTCCTTCGACATCGTCGGCAAGGGCCACAGCAATCCGGCGGTGGCGCGGCTGCTGATGTCGATCAAGACCGACGTCGAGACGGGATCGAGCCTGACCCAGGCATTTCGCAAATACCCGCTTTATTTCGACGCGCTGTTCTGCAACCTGGTGGGCGCAGGGGAGCAGGCCGGTATCCTGGAATCGCTGCTCGACCGCCTGGCGACCTACAAAGAAAAGACCCAGGCGATCAAGTCCAAGATCAAATCCGCGCTGTTCTATCCGGTCGCCATCGTCGCAGTGGCCTTCATCATCACCGCGGTGATCATGATCTTCGTCATCCCCGCGTTCAAGCAGGTGTTTACCAGCTTCGGTGCGGACCTGCCGGCACCGACGCTGTTCGTGATGGGGGTTTCGGACGCCTTCGTCAAATACTGGTACATCATCTTTCCGCTCATCTTCGGCGGGATATACGGCTTCATGTACACCTGGAAACGCTCGCTCGCGGTGCAGCAGTTCATGGACAAGCTGCTGCTCAAGGCGCCGGTGTTCGGGCACTTGGTGCGGATCTCGACCATCGCGCGCTGGACGCGCACGCTCTCGACCATGTTCGCCGCGGGCGTGCCCCTGGTCGAGGCGCTCGACTCGGTCGGCGGCGCCGCCGGCAATTATGTCTACCTGGTTGCGACCAAGCAGATCCAACAGGCGGTGAGCACCGGCTCGAGCCTGACCACGGCGATGACCGACTCGAAGGTGTTCCCGAACATGGTGCTGCAAATGGTGCAGATCGGCGAGGAATCCGGCGCCCTCGACGGCATGCTTTCGAAGGTCGCGGATTTCTTCGAAGCCGAGGTCGATGACGCAGTCGAGGCGCTGTCCAGCTTGATGGAGCCCTTGATCATGGTGGTTCTGGGATCGCTGATCGGCGGCATGGTGATCGCCATGTACCTGCCGATCTTCAAGCTGGGCCAAGCGGTCTAGAGCGGGCACGGGGAGTGAGGCGGCAGGAGACACGACGCCTGGGCCGTAGGCAGACCGCTGTCGAGCGGCAGCGAGGCGCATGACCCCGCTCGAAGCATTCACCCAACCGGCGGTGTTCCCTTGGGTCTGCCTGGTGCTCGGGCTTGCCGTGGGCTCGTTTCTCAACGTCGTCATCTTCCGCCTGCCCAAGATCATGGAGCGCGACTGGCAGATCCAGTGCGCCGAGCTGCGCGGCGAGACTGCGCCGGCGCAGGATGCCTTCAACCTTGCCGTTCCGCGCTCGCGCTGTCCCGCCTGCGGACACCAAATCACCGCGCTTGAAAACATCCCGATCGCAAGCTACCTAGTGCTCGGCGGCAAGTGCAGCGCCTGTCGCACGCGGATCAGCCCGCGCTACCCGGCGGTGGAAGCCCTGAGCGGACTCGCCACGGCATACGCGGCATGGCAATTCGGCTTCGGCTTCGCCGCTTTCGCGGCGATGCTGTTCCTGTGGTGCGCGATCGCGCTCGCCTTCATCGATTTCGATACCCAGCTGCTGCCCGATTCGATCACGCTGCCCCTCGTCTGGGCGGGGCTGCTCGTCAACCTCGGCGGGACCTTCGTCGATCTGCGCGCGGCGGTCATCGGCGCCGCGGCGGGTTACCTGTCGCTGTGGTGCGTGTATTGGGCGTTCAGGCTCGCCACCGGCAAGGAAGGCATGGGATTCGGCGACTTCAAGCTGCTCGCCGCCATCGGCGCTTGGTTCGGCTGGCAAATGCTGCCGCTGGTGGTGCTTGCCTCTTCTGCGGTCGGCGCGGTAGTCGGCATTGGCCTGATGGTGCTTGCCAAGCACGGGCGCAACGTGCCCATACCTTTCGGCCCTTACCTCGCCATGGCGGGCGTGATCACGCTGTTCTGGGGAAAGGCGCTCACCCACGCCTACCTGAACACGCTCTAGCGCGATGCCCTACGTCGTCGGCCTGACTGGAGGCATAGGCAGCGGCAAGAGCGCCGCCGCCGATGTGTTTGTCGAACTGGGGGCGACCCTCGTCGACACCGACGCCATCGCCCACGAGCTCACTGGCGCAGGCGGCGCTGCCATGCCCGCCATCCGCGACGCCTTCGGCGCGGACTACATCACCGCCGAGGGCGCGCTCGACCGCGCGCGCATGCGCGCCCTGGTCTTCGCCGACGCGAAAGAAAAGCGGCGGCTCGAAGCGATTCTGCACCCCATGATACGTGCGCATTCCAACCAGCGCGTGCTCGTCGCGCGCAGCGCCTATGTCGTCCTGGTGGTGCCGCTCCTCATCGAGGCGAACGATTACCGCAAGCGCTGCCAGCGCATCGCCGTGGTCGACTGCCCGGAGGAGATCCAGGTCGCGCGAGTGATTGCGCGCAGCCGACTCGAGGCGGACCAAGTGCGCGCCATCATCGCCAATCAGATTCCGCGCGCGGCGCGGCTTGCTGCGGCGGACGACGTGATCGACAACAGCGGCGACCTGGCGCATCTGCGGCGCCAGGTCGAGCGCTTGCACGGGCGCTACCTGCAACTCGCCGCAGGCGGCGCCTGAAGTTGTAAATTACTGACGAATCGGTCAGAATCGCCCAAAATATACCGTCGCCCCAGGCGCCTGGCGCAATAGTGATCACCTACGAGTATCCCTTCAATGAGCGCATCCGCACGCTGTTGCGCCTAGAAGATTTGTTCGACCGTGCGCGTTTCTTTCTCGCGCGCCAGGATGCACCCGATCACCACGCGGCGCTGATCACCCTGTTCGAGATCCTCGAAGTCGCAAGCCGCGCCGACTTGAAGTCCGACTTGTTGCAGGAACTGGAACGGCAGAAGCAGGTGCTGCTCTCGTTCCGCAACAATCCGGAGATTTCCGAGGAAGTGCTCAACCAGGTGCTCGCCGAGATCGAGCAGGCGAGCTCGGCGCTGTTCAACATGACCGGCAAGATCGGCCAGTACTTGCGCGAAAACGAATGGCTGATGTCGATCAAGCAGCGCACCGGCATTCCGGGCGGAGCGTGCGAATTCGATCTCCCCTCGTATCACTACTGGCTGCATCGGGATTCCGCCGCGCGCGCTTTCGATCTTCACGGCTGGATCAATCCCCTCTATCCATTGCGCGACGCGTCGGCCATCGTGCTGCGGCTGCTGCGCGAAAGCGGCAAGCCCTCCAACATCGTCGCGCAGCAGGGCATTTACCAGCAGATGCTCGGCGGCAGGGTGGTGCAGATGGTCGGCATCCGGCTGCCGCGCGAATCCCAGTTCATTCCGGAAATCAGCGCCAACAAGTACGCGCTCAACATCCGCTTCGCCACCTTCGGCGACGACGTGCGTCCGCACACCTGCAGCGCGAACGTCGAGTTCGAACTCACGCTGTGCAATCTGTGACGCGAGCAACACGTACCGTCGGCTGTCCGCATTGCGCCAAGCCCGTGCCTTGGGGACCGGAATCGCCGCACCGTCCCTTCTGCTCGGAGCGCTGCCGATTGATCGACCTCGGCGCCTGGGCGAGCGAAGACTATCGCGTGGCGGTGCAGGAACAAGCGGGCGACGCCGAATCCGCGCCGCCCGGCACAACTTAACAGCGGCAGCCCCTACCAACTGCCGCGGATCATGGCGACGCCCTGCGCGCCGCTCATCCAAGCCCTTTCCAGTTCGGCGGAAGTCATTCCGCCCAAGGCGAACACCGGCAGCGTTGCGCCGCGCACCCGCGCGGCGAAGCCCTCCCAGCCGAGCGGCTGCGCCTCGGGATGTGTAGGTGTCGCTTGCACCGGGCCGAGGACGGCAAAATCGATGCCGAGTTCGCCCGCGCGCACGAGTTCCTCCGCCGTATGGCAGGATGCTGCACACCAGTCGATCTCCGGCCTGCGGACCAGCTGCGCGAGCTGGCTGGCGGTGAGATGCACTCCATCCGCGCCGAGCCGGCGCGCAAGCTCGACGTCCGCGTTGATCATCACTTTGGCGCGATGGGCATGCGCTCTGGCAATCACCGCCTGGGAAAAACGCTCACGCTCCGTGTTAGCCAATTCCTTCTCGCGCACTTGGATCAGCTTCAAGCCCGCGGCGAGGCGCCGCTCGATGCGCCGCAGCTGCTCGTCCACGCCAATTTCTCCCGCATGGGTGATCGCGTATTCAATCGGCAGTTCCAGGGCACGCAGCACCGGTCCGTTCGCAGGCAGTAGCGGCGCAACGCCGACCGAGGAGACGCGCTGCCAGCTCAAGGCCTGCGCTTCCCTGCCGTGAGGCTCGCCGTTCCAGGCGCGCACGCGGAAGAAGTTGAGCCGGACGTGCGCATGGGCGTAGGCGTAGCTGCGCACGATCCAGGGATGCGCCGCCTCGACCTCGATGCCCAACTCTTCGTGCAATTCACGTGCGAGCGCAACGGCAAGCGGCTCGCCCGGCTCGACTTTGCCGCCGGGGAACTCCCAGTAGCCCGCATAGACCTTGCCAGCGGGACGCTGGGCGAGCAGAAAGCGACCGTCCGGCCGCTCGATCACCGCGGCGACGACTTCGACCAGAGGGGAACTTGATTCTTTCGAGGCCATTTCAGAATGATCGAAACGGCCCGATTCAGTGGAGCGCGGGGGGAAGGATCCCCTCGCCTGGCGCTAAGCGCGCGTTCAACCGCGCTTAGCGCGGGCGGGCACGGCGCCGCGCAGCCTGCCCGAGACGTCGCGCGCGAACTGCCAGGCGACGCGGCCCGAGCGCGAGCCGCGCGTCAGCGCCCATTGCAGCGCTTCGTCGTGCACCGCCGCGATTTGCCGCGGCGTGCAGCCCAACTCGGTCAGCCAGTGCGTGACGATGGCGAGATAGTCGTCCTGATCGAAGGGATAAAACGACACCCACAAGCCGAAGCGCTCGGACAGCGAAATCTTTTCCTCCGAGGTCTCGCCCGGATGGATCTCCTCGCCGACGTGCTTGTATTCGAGGTTTTCCTGCATGTATTCGGGCATCAAGTGGCGCCGGTTCGAGGTCGCGTAGATGAGCACGTTTTCCGAAGTCGCGGCGATCGAGCCGTCCAGCACCACCTTGAGCGCCTTGTAACCGGCCTCCGCCGCCTCGAACGACAGGTCGTCGCAGAAAATGATGAAGCGCTCGCTACGCAATGAAATCTGGTCGACGATGTCGGGCAGGTCGATCAGGTCGTGCTTGTCCACTTCGATCAGGCGCAGTCCCTGGCGCTGGAATTTGTTCAGTACCGCCTTCACCAGCGAGGACTTGCCGGTGCCGCGTGCACCGGTGAGCAGCACGTTGTTCGCCGGCAGACCGCTCACGAACTGGCGCGTGTTCTGTTCGATCAGCCGCTTTTGCCGGTCGATGCCGGAGAGATCGGAGAGCCGGATCTTGTGCGGGTGCGCCACCGGTTGCAGATGGCCCTGGCCGCCGGACTTGCGCCAGCGGAAAGCGATGCTCGCATTCCAATCGACGGCAGGCTGGGCCGCCGGCAACAGGGCTTCGAGGCGCGCCACCAGGTTTTCGGCGCGCTGTAGGAATTTATTCAGTTCGGTCATGGCTTCGGCTCGAAATCGGTCGGCTGTCGCGGCGCTCAACTGCGGTAATCGGCGTTGATCGAAACGTAGCCGTGCGACAGATCGCAGGTCCACACCGTCGTCTGCGCTTGACCGCGGCCAAGTTCCACGCGCACCATGATCTCGCTCTGCTTCATCACGCGCTGGCCGTCCTCCTCCCGATAGTCGGGATTGCGGCCGCCGTCCTTGGCCACGAGCACGTCGCCCAAGTGCAGGCGCATGCGGCCGATGTCGAAGTCGGCGATGCCGGCGTAGCCGATGGCGCACAGCAGCCGCCCGAGATTGGGGTCGGAGGCGAAGAACGCGGTCTTGACCAGCGGCGAATGGGCGATGGCATAGGCGACCTTGCCGCACTCCGCCTCGTCCCTGCCGCCTTCGACCTGCACGGTGATGAATTTGCTCGCGCCCTCGCCGTCGCGCACGATCGCCTGCGCGAGCCAGGCCGCGACCTCGGTGATCGCCGCGGCGAGCACTGCGTAGTCCGGGTCGCGCTCGCTGTCGATCGCGCGCGCGCCTGCGGCGCCGGTCGCGATCAGCATGAAGGAATCGTTGGTCGAGGTGTCGCCGTCCACGGTGATGCGGTTAAACGACTTCGCACAGGCGGCGACGAGCATCTGCTGCAGCACGGCCTGGCTCACCGCCGCGTCGGTCGCGACGTAGCCCAGCATGGTCGCCATGTTCGGATGGATCATGCCCGCGCCTTTGGCGATGCCGGTGACGGTCACGTTCTTTCCACCCAAAGTGATCCGGCGCGAGCAGGCCTTGGGCACGGTGTCGGTGGTCATGATCGCCTCGGCCGCCTGCGCCCAATTCGCCTCGCGGCAATCGGCGAGCGCGCGCCGCAGCGCGGCGACGATGCGCTCATCGGGCAGGGGCTCCATGATCACGCCGGTGGAAAACGGCAACACCTGCGCCGCCTGGCAATCGAGCAGCGCCGCGACGGCGGCGCAGACCCGCCGCGCGCGCGCCAGGCCGTCTTCGCCGGTGCCGGCGTTGGCATTGCCGGTGTTGACGATTAGCGCGCGCGGCGACTGCCCCGCGGCGAGATGCTCCCGGCACAGCAGCACCGGTGCGGCGCAAAAGCGATTTTGCGTGAACACGCCCGCCACGCTGGCGCCGGGCGCGAGCCGCATGAGCAGGAGGTCCTTGCGGTTCGCTTTGCGCACGCCCGCTTCGGCGATGCCGAGGCTCAGGCCTTTGACTGGAAAGAGTTGCGACGGATCCGGAGGGGAAAGATTGACGGCCATGACGATTCGGCGTGCAGGCTTCAGGTGAGTTTACCGTGGCACTGCTTGTACTTCTTGCCGGACCCGCAGGGGCAGGGATCGTTGCGGCCGATCTTGCCCATCTCGCGCACGAAGGGCCGCTCCTTCGGCTTGTCCGCGACCGCAGTGTCCTCGGGCGCGAGCGCCTCGTCGTAGCCGGCGTGCTGGTATTTGACATTTTCCACGGCCGGAGCCGCCGCCTCGACCGTGGCGTCCGCTAGTTCGGCTTCCGATTTTACTTGCACCGCGGTGAGCGTCTTGGTCACTTCGAGCTTCACGCTTTCGAGCATGCCGGCGAACAGCTCGAACGCCTCGCGTTTGTACTCCTGCTTCGGGTTCTTCTGCGCATAGCCGCGCAGATGGATGCCCTGGCGCAGATGGTCTAGCGCCGCCAGATGCTCGCGCCAGTGCTGATCGACCGTGGTGAGCATCACCCAGCGTTCGTACTGGTGCAGCGCCTCGCGCGGCGCGGCGGCAAACTTCTCTTCGTACGCGCGGTCGGCATCGGCCACCGTCTTCTCTAGCAGCGCCTGATCGTGCAGATTGGCGTCGGCCTCGAGCCAGGACTTGACCGGGATGGAGAATTGCAGCTCCGCCGCGAGCGCCTTTTCCAAGCCCGCTACGTCCCATTGCTCCTCGACGCTGTCCGGCGGAACATGCGCGCGGAAGATGTCGTTCACCACGCCCTGGCGCAGCGAAGTGATGGTCTCGCTGACGTCGGCGCTCTCCAGCAGCTCGTTCCTCTGCTCGTAGATCACCTTGCGCTGGTCGTTGGCGACGTCGTCGTATTCGAGCAGTTGCTTGCGGATGTCGAAGTTGTGCGCTTCGACCTTGCGCTGCGCTGATTCGATCGAACGCGACACCCAGGAGCTTTCGATCGCTTCGCCCTCGGGCATCTTCAGCCGCTGCATGATCGCCTTCACCCGGTCGCCGGCGAAGATGCGCAGCAGCGGATCCTCCAGCGATAGGTAGAAGCGCGACGAGCCCGGATCGCCCTGGCGGCCGGAGCGGCCGCGCAGCTGGTTGTCGATGCGGCGCGACTCGTGGCGCTCGGTGCCGATGATGTGCAGCCCGCCCGCCTTCACCACCTTGGCGTGCAGTTCCTGCCATTCGTCGCGTAGCGCCTGGATGCGCCGCTCCTTCTCCGCTTCCTCGATGCCTTCTTCGGCGCGCAGCGCGTCGATCGCTTTTTCCACGTTGCCGCCGAGCACGATGTCGGTGCCGCGGCCGGCCATGTTGGTGGCGATGGTGATCATCTTCGGCTTGCCTGCCTGGACCACGATCTCCGCTTCGCGGGCGTGTTGCTTGGCGTTCAACACCTGGTGCGGCAGCTTCTCCTTGTCCAGCAGCGAAGACAGCAGCTCGGAGTTTTCGATCGAGGTGGTGCCGACGAGCACCGGCTGCTGGCGTTGGTAGCAGTCCTTGATCGCCGCGACGATGGCCTCGTCCTTCTCCTTCAGCGTCTGGTAGACGAGGTCCTCGCGATCATCCCGGACCATCGGCTTGTGCGTCGGCACCACCAACGTCTCCAGGCCGTAGATCTCCTGGAACTCGTACGCCTCGGTGTCCGCGGTACCCGTCATGCCGGCGAGCTTCGCGTACATGCGGAAGTAATTCTGGAAGGTGATGGTGGCGAGCGTCTGGTTCTCGTTCTGGATGGCGACGTTTTCCTTCGCCTCGACCGCCTGGTGCAGGCCGTCGGACCAGCGCCGGCCCGACATCAGGCGTCCGGTGAATTCGTCGACGATGATGACCTCGCCCGACTGCACGACATAATGCGTATCGCGCAGGAACAGATGGTGCGCCCGCAACGCCGCGTACAAGTGGTGCATGAGGTTGATGAACGCCGGTTCGTACAGGCTGCGTCCTTCGGGGAGCAGCCCGACGCGGGTCAGCAGCTGTTCGGCGTGCTCGTGGCCGGCTTCGGTGAGCAGCACCTGGCGCGACTTCTCGTCGAGCGAGAAATCTCCCGGCCCGTTCTCCTCTTTCTGCCGCACGAGCAGCGGCGCCACCTCGTTCATGCGGTAGTAGAGGTCGGTGTGATCCTCCGCCTGGCCGGAGATGATGAGCGGCGTGCGCGCCTCGTCGATGAGGATCGAGTCGACCTCGTCGACGATGGCGAAGTTCAAGCCCCGCTGGTAGCGGTCGCCCACCTGCATCGCCATGTTGTCGCGCAGGTAATCGAAGCCGAACTCGTTGTTGGTGCCGTAGGTGATGTCGGCGGCATAGGCATGCTGCTTCACGTCCGCCGCGCTCTGCGACAGGTTGACGCCGACCGTCAGTCCGAGGAAGCGGTAGATGCGGCCCATCCACTCGGCGTCGCGGCTGGCCAAGTAGTCGTTCACCGTGACGATGTGCACCCCTTTGCCGGTGAGCGCATTCAGGTACGCCGGCAGAGTCGCGACCAGGGTCTTGCCCTCGCCCGTGCGCATTTCGGAGATCTTGCCCGCGTTCAGGATCATGCCGCCGATCAGCTGCACATCGAAATGGCGCATGTTGAGCACGCGCTTGCCCGCCTCGCGCACGACGGCGAAGGCCTCGGGCAGAAGATCGTCCAGCGTTTCGCCCTTGGCCACGCGCTCCTTGAATTCAGGCGTTTTCGCCGCCAGCGCCTCGTCCGACAGCGCCGCTATCGACGGCTCGAGCGCGTTGATCTGCTGCACCGTCTTGCTGTAGCGCTTGATGATGCGCTCGTTGCGGCTGCCGAAAATGCGGGTAAGGATGCGGGAGAACATTAAGGGGGGACGACGGATGCTAAAGAAGGCAAATTTTACCATGCCTCCTTAGCTCAAAACGGCGAGAACGGTGCCCCCGACCGGAGCATCGGCCGAGCGGGCTGCGCCTAGGCGCGAAGCGATTCGGGAGTGAGAGCGCGCAGGCGCCGGCGCGCCTAGCGCGACGCGGTCTTGACGCGGCCTTTCGCCGCGTACGCCTGGAGGAAACGGTTGGGATTCTGCGCTACGCCCTTGTAGCGTACTTCGAAATGCACGTGCGGGCCGGTGGAACGTCCGGTCGAGCCGGACTCGGCGATGACTGCGTCACGCTGTACCAGATCGCCTACCTTGACGAGCAGCTTCGAATTATGGGCATAGCGCGTAGTGAAGTCGTTGCCGTGGTCGATGTCGATCACATAGCCGTATTGCGGGTGGAATTCGGCGACCACGACCAAGCCTGCCGCCGCAGCGTGCACCGGCGTGCCGGTGTCGACCATGAAGTCGATGCCCTCGTGCATGGCGCTTTGCCCTGTGATCGGGTCGATGCGCCAGCCGTAGCTGGATGCATTCCAGTCGACCTCGACCGGCCGCACTGTGGGCATCAAGTTCTGCTTCACCTTGGCGTCGAACAACTGCTTCTCCAGGATGCCCATGTAGTCGGAGCGGTTCTCCATGTGGCGGGACAGGGCATCGAGCTGCCAATTGAATTCGTTCAGCGACATGTCTTTCGCCGGAGTGCTCGAATTGAGCGCGCCGCCGCGCCCCGGGGCCTCGTTCAAGCGGAACTCCTGCGGCTTGATGCCGGCAAGTGTCGACAAGCGCTCGCCCAACGCGTCAAGCCGCACCAGCTGCGCCTGCATTTGCCCCACCCGCACCGCCATCGCGTTCAGGTTCTCGCGCATGAAATCCTGGCTGTGTCGCTTTTGCTGCTCCTGCGCCGAAAGGAGCAAGGACTGCACCATGGGCAGTTGGATGTCTGCGGCGTGGCGAAACACCACATAGAAGAGAGAACTCGACAGGAGTAGGACGGTGGCCGCGAGCAGACCCAGCCCGAGCAGCAGGTGCCTGGCGTCCAGGGAGATCGACTTCGCCGTTGCCAGTCGATTCGATACGAGAATAATATGCATGTTCTTCTCCGAGAGC
This sequence comes from uncultured Enterobacteriaceae bacterium, assembly GCA_964565875.1. Lineage (GTDB taxonomy): Bacteria > Pseudomonadota > Gammaproteobacteria > Burkholderiales > SG8-39 > 2-12-FULL-64-23. The sequence continues at coordinate 42,495 of CAZMGP010000006.1, read as the reverse complement.
TTGTTCCATGCATCCCAAGAATCTTCGCGCCTACCTGGACTCCGCCGCTGGAATCGCGGCCCTCTTACCCCAGGCGGAGCGACTGCTCGAATTGCGGCGCATCTACGACGAAATCGTGCCGCACCAATTGTCGCGATCGTCTTCGATCGTCAACTATAAAAGAGGAAACGTCGTAATTTTTGCTGAAAGTAGCGCGATAGCGGCCAAGCTGAAACTGCTAAGCCCAGGATTGATCAACGATTTTTCGAAAAGAGGGGCTCAGGTTACCGGAATTCGGGTGGAAGTGCAACCCCGCCGGGAAGCACCCGGAGTGCCACAGGCGAAGCAGGCGAGGCTCTCCAAAGCCGGGGCGGCAGCGCTCGCCGCGCTCTCCCGCCGCCTGCCCGAGTCGCGCTTACAGCGCGCGGTAGCCAACTTCGCGCGGCAGGACGCGGAGGATGCAGTCGCCAAGAACTCGACCGGCGACGCGCCCGACCGAAGTTAAATCAGATTGGCTGGGTGAGATAGCGGGTGAGGCCGGCCGGAGCGTCCTGGCTATGCTCGAAGCTCACGTATTCCCAGGCATCGGCCTGTGCCAGCGTCGCGCGCAACAGCGCGTTGTTCAGGCCGTGGCCCGACTTGTGAGCCGAGAACGCGCCGATGATCGGATGGCCGAGCAGGTACAGGTCGCCGATCGCGTCCAGTATCTTGTGCTTCACGAATTCGTCGGCATAGCGCAGCCCGTCCGCGTTCAGCACACGGTATTCGTCCATGACGACGGCGTTGTCCAGGCTGCCGCCCATGGCCAGGCCACTTGCGCGCAGGCTTTCCACGTCCTGCATGAAGCCGAAAGTGCGCGCTCGCGCGACTTCCTTCACATAGGAGGTTTCGGCGAAATCAACCACAACGCGCTGGCTCGACTTGTCGAATACCGGGTGGTTGAACACGATCGAGAACGTGAGCTTGAATCCGGCGTAAGGATCGAAGCGCGCCCACTTGTCGCCTTCCTTGATTTCGACCGGCTTGCGAATGCGGATGAATTTCTTGGCGACGGGCTGCTCGACGATGCCCGCCGACTGCAACAGGAATACGAACGGCGAGGCGCTGCCGTCCATGATGGGCACTTCCGCGCCAGTGAGGTCGACGTAGGCGTTGTCCACACCGAGACCCGCGAACGCCGACATCAGGTGTTCGACCGTCGCGACTTTCGCGCCGCCCTCCTCGAGCATGCTGCACAGGCGGGTGTCGCTCACCTTGTGCGCTTCGGCGTGAACGTCGACCGACTGCGCGAGATCGAGCCGGCGAAAGACGATGCCCGTGTTGGGCTGGGCGGGGCGCAGCGTCAGCTGCACTTTTTCACCCGAATGCAATCCCACGCCAGTGGCGCGGACGACCGATTTCAGGGTGCGCTGCTTTAGCATCATTGTATGCACAGGACTGATTTAGAGCTTATTAACAAAATGAGGGGATATCCCCTCCGGGGACTTGCTTCGCGGCGCATCCCCTCATGCCCCTCTAAATCGGAGGCCATTTCCGTGACCCTGAAATGGCCTCTCGGCAGGGGGATTTTAGCATAGACGAGGGGCCGGCCGCGCGACCCGGAGCGCGGCCAGCTCGGCTGCCTACCGCTTCAGTCCGCCTGCTTGCGCAGAAAGGCGGGGATGTCGTAGTTGTCCACCCCGCTCTGCTGCAGCGCCTGAATGGTCTGCGCGCGGTTCTTGCGAATCACCGCCGGCATGGCGTCCAGCGCGGCGTAGTCCACGCCGGCGACCGGCATGTCGTCGGTGCCGTTCTTGACCACCAGTTGCGGTTTAGTCTGGCGGATCGCGGCGGGCTGGCCGAGCCCGGTCGCCACCACGGTGACCCGCAATTCTTCGCCCATGTCTTCGTCGTACACGGCGCCCAGGATCACGGTCGCGTCTTCGGCGGCGAAGCTGCGTATCGTCTCCATCACTTCCTTGGTTTCGCGCAGCTTCAGCCCCGAGCGTGCGGCGGTGATGTTCACCAGCACGCCGCGCGCACCGGAGAGATTGACGCCTTCGAGCAGCGGGCAAGCGACTGCTTGCTCGGCGGCGATGCGCGCGCGGTCCATGCCGGAGGAAGTGGCCGAGCCCATCATCGCCATGCCCTGTTCGTGCATCACCGTCTTCACGTCCTGGAAGTCGACGTTGATCAGGCCGCGGATATTGATGATTTCAGAGATTCCGGCGACGGCGTTCTTGAGCACGTTGTCGGCAGAGCTGAACGCTTCTTCCATGGACACGTCGCCGCCCAGCACCTCCTCCAGTTTCTCGTTGAGGATGACAATCACCGAGTCGACGTTCTGCGCCAGTTCGTCGATGCCGCCCTCGGCCGCCTGCATGCGCTTGATGCCCTCGAACGAGAACGGCTTGGTGACCACGGCGACGGTGAGGATGCCCATCTGTTTCGCCACTTCGGCGACGAGCGGCGCGGCGCCGGTGCCGGTGCCGCCGCCCATGCCGGCGGTGATGAACACCATGTGCGCGCCGGCGAGCGCATCTTCGATCTGATCGCGCGCTTCCAGCGCCGCCGCGCGCCCTGCCTCGGGCTTCGCGCCCGCACCCAGGCCCGAGGAGCCGAGCTGGATCTGGTTCTTCGCCTGTCCGTGAGCGAGCGCCTGGGCGTCGGTGTTCATGGCGATGAACTCCACCCCCTGCACCTCGTTGCGGATCATGTGATCGACGGCGTTGCCGCCGGCGCCGCCGACTCCTACTACCTTGATCACGGTACCGTTGCTCTGCGCGTCCACGATTTCAAACATAGTGCCTCCTTCCGGGTCTTAGTTGAGAAACGAACTGCAAGCTTGCGAAACGAACGAAACGGGATGCCTGAATCCGGCGGCGACGACACCGCCTCCCTGCCATCCCCCAACTCCTAGATCCGCAACAAAACTCATTTTGTTGCGGACTGCTTTAGGGGAGCGCGAGGGGAGGCGCCCCGAAGGAAGTGCCCTTGGGGCATATCCCCTCGTCTCCTTACAGAGGCCTAAAAGTTGCGCTGGAACCATTCCTTCATCCTCGAAAGAATCTGTTTGAACGATGCGCCCTGCAGCGCCTGGATGCCGCGCTGCGTCTGCGATTGGCCTTCCTGCAGCAAGCCGATGGCCGTGGCGTAGCGCGGATGCCGCACCACGTCGGCAAGCCCGCCGCTATAGCGCGGCGTGCCCAGGCGCACCGGCATGTGGAAGATCTCCTCGCCCAGTTCGACCATGCCGCGCATCACGCTCGAGCCGCCGGTGAGCACCAGGCCCGAAGAGAGCAACTCCTCGTAGCCCGACTCGCGCAACACTTTCTGGATCAGCGAATAGAGTTCGTCCACGCGCGGCTCGATCACTTCGGCAAGCGTCTGGCGCGAAAGCTGGCGCGGGCCGCGATCGCCGATGCCGGGCACTTCCACCGGCTCGTTCGGATCGGCGAGCTGGCGCAGAGCACAGCCGCTCTTGATCTTGATTTCCTCGGCCTCCGCCGTGGGCGTCCTGAGCGCCATGGCGATATCGTTGGTGATCTGGTCGCCGGCGATGGGGATGACCGCCGTGTGCCGGATCGCGCCCTCGCGGAAAATGGCGATGTCGGTGGTGCCGCCGCCGATGTCGACCAGGCACACGCCCAGTTCCTTCTCGTCCTCGGTGAGAACCGAGATCGAGGAGGCGAGCGGCTGCAGAATCAGGTCGTTTACTTCCAGCCCGCAGCGGCGCACACACTTAACGATGTTCTGCGCCGCGGACACCGCGCCGGTGACGATGTGGACTTCGACTTCCAGGCGCACGCCGCTCATGCCCAGCGGCTCGCGCACGCCGTCCTGGCCGTCGACGATGAACTGCTGGGTGAGGATGTGCAGGATCTGCTGGTCGGTGGGAATCGGCAGCGCGCGCGCGGTCTCGATCACGCGCTGCACGTCGAGCGCCGACACTTCCTTGTCCTTGATCGCCACCATGCCGCGCGAGTTGAAGCTCTTGATATGGCTGCCGGCGATGCCGGTGTAGACGCGCGCGATCTTGCAATCGGCCATCAGCTCGGCTTCTTCCAGCGCCCGCTGGATCGCGGTGACCGTCGCTTCGATGTTGACCACCACCCCCTTCTTCAGCCCGCGCGATTCGTGGCTGCCCATGCCGATGATGTTGAGGCGCGCGTCGGGCTGCATTTCGGCGACGACCGCCACCACCTTCGAGGTGCCGATGTCCAGTCCGACGACGATGTTCTTGTTCTCTTTGGTCATGCAGCCGCCTCCTCACGGCAATTGCTGTTCATGGCATCTCCCTGTCGGCGTCCGGCGGCGCTCATGCGGCCCCCTTTCCTTGGCGTGCCGAGCCCTTCGGCAAAGTTCCTTGCCGCGCGAATTCGGGCACGCGGAGCGCAAAACCGTTGGGATAGCGCAGATCGACGTAGTCGAACTTACGCCCGAGGCTCCCCAGGGTCTGCGCGTAATAGGCGACGAAGCGCGACAGACGATCCAGCACCGGCTCCTTCAACTGATCGCCGCCGAGTTCGAGCGTGAGGCCGTTCGATAGGCGCAGCTGCCAGGCGTAGCGCTGCGACAGCAGCACCTGCGACGGCTCCAGCGCGAGCGGTGCGAGCGCCTGGCGGAACGCGCCATAACGACGCGCGAGCTCCTGCGCGCTGCCCGCCGGCCCGGCGAAGCGCGGCAGGCGGGCGCCCTCGGGTGCCGCGCCCTCGAATACTTCGCCGTAAGTGTTGACCAGGCGCTTCGCCTGCCCGTCGTCGCTGCCCCAGCGGGCAAGCGCGACGTGCTCCTCGATCGCGACCTGGACGCGGTCGGGCCACACCCGCCTCACTTCCACGCGGCGCACCCAGGGAAGGGCCTCGTAGGCGCGCCGCACCGCATCGAGGTCGACGCTGAGGAAGGTCCCGGCCGCGCCCGAGCGCGCGGCGCTCTCGGCCCCTGCGCGGGTCATGTGCGCAAGATCGCCCTGCAGCTCGACCCTGCGCAGCGGCAGGAGCGGCGAATGGATCGCGGCATACGTGCCGGTAAACAGGAGCAGGGCCCCCGCGAACAGGTAGAGCACGTTGGCGCAGGCGTTCAGCGCGTCCGGCCTATCCCACATGCGCGAGCTCCAGGATGCGCACGACCAGATCCTCGAACGATAGTCCCGCATGGCGCGCGGCCATCGGCACCAGCGAGTGATCGGTCATGCCGGGCGAAGTGTTGACTTCGATGAAATACGGCTTGCCGGCGCGATCGAGCATCAGATCGACTCTGCCCCAGCCGCTGCAGCCGAGGGCATTGAACGCGGCAAGCACCTGGCGTTGCAGCGCGGCTTCTGCGTCCGCCGCGAGACCGCAGGGAATGATGTAACGCGTGTCGTTGGAGACGTATTTCGCCTCGTAGTCGTAGAACGCACGCGGCGTCTCCAGGCGTATCAGCGGCAGTGCGTCGCCGCCGAGCACGCCGGCGGTGATCTCGGTGCCCTCGATGAAGCGCTCGGCGAGCACCACGCTGTCGTAGTTGGCGGCGAGCGCATAGGCTTCGTCGAGGCCGGCCGCCGCGGTGACCTTGCTCATGCCTATGCTTGAGCCCTCGTTCGCCGGTTTCACCATGATCGGCAAGCCGAGGCGCGCGACTACCGCTTTGAGGTCGCTCGCCGCGGTGAGCAGCTCGTAGGGCGGAGTCGGGATGCCGCAGGCCTGCCACACGAGCTTGGTGCGCCACTTGTCCATGGCCAGCGCCGAAGCGAGCACGCCCGATCCGGTGTAGGGAATGCCCATCAGCTCGAGCGCGCCTTGCAGCGTACCGTCCTCGCCGTAGCGGCCGTGCAGCGCGATGAACACGCGGTCGAACTTTTCCGCCGCGAGTGCCGCGAGGTCGCGCTCACGCGGATCGAAGCCGTGCGCGTCGATTCCTCGCTTGCGCAGCGCATGTAGAACCATGTTGCCGCTTTTCAGCGACACTTCACGCTCGGCTGAACGACCACCGAGCAGCACCGCGACTTTGCCGAAGGATTTCGCATTCATGCTTGTTCACCGATGATTCGTACCTCGGCCGTCAAGCGAACACCGTGCTTCGCCTCCACCGCCGCCTGCACGTGCTCGATCAGGCGCTCGATGTCGGCGGCGCTCGCCCGCCCGCCGGGGTTGACGATGAAATTGGCGTGCTTTTCCGATACGCGCGCGGCGCCGACCGCATGGCCCTTTAGGCCGCAGGATTCGATCAGGCGCGCGGCGTAATCTCCGGGCGGATTGCGGAACACCGAACCGGCGTTCGGCAATGCGAGCGGCTGCGCGGCGATGCGTTGCTGCAAGAGTTCCTTGATGCGCCGGCGCGCCGCCTCGCCGTCGCCGCGCACAAAGCGCAGCCACGCCGCGGCGAACCATTCGTCGGTACCGAGCGCACCTTGCTTCGCCGCCACGTGGCGGTAGGCGACCTCGAACTCCTCGCGCCCGCGCTGCACCAGTTCGCCGGCGCGGGTGAGCATGAGCACGCGCTCGACGCTGTCCCAGGTCTCGGCGCCGTAGCAGCCTGCGTTCATCGCCAGCGCGCCGCCTACCGTTCCGGGTATGCCGGCGAGGAATTCGGCTCCGCCGTAGCCGTGGACGGCGGCGAAGCGCGCGACCTTGGGACTCGCGGCGCTCGCTTCGACGTAGATCGTGCCGTCCTCGAGGCGGATTGCTGCGTGGCTCGAGTGGGTGAGGATCACGCTGCCGCGAATGCCGCCGTCGCGCACCAGCAGATTGCTTCCCAAGCCGACAAAGTAGACGGGCTCGCCCGCCGGCAAGCTGCGCAGGAACAGCGCCGCGTCGGCGAGATCGGCCGGCGCGTAAGCGCGATCGGCGACACCGCCGGTGCGCCAGCTCAGGTGTTTGCTCATCGGTTCGTTGAACGTCAGCCTGCCGCGGAGCATCGGGCGGGAAAGATGTCTTTGCTCAGCCATCTGCATCTCTCACTCCGCACCCTTCGCGAGCAGAGCGGGAACGCCGCCGATCGAACCCGCCCCCATGGTGACGACGACATCGCCCGCCCGTGCCGCCGCGCGTATCGCCTCGGGCATGTCGCCGATGTTCTCGACGAAGACGGGCTCGACCCTGCCGGCGACGCGCACGGCGCGTGCGAGCGTCCTGCCGTCGGCCGCGACGATGGGCGGCTCGCCCGCCGCGTACACTTCGGCAAGCAGCAGCGCGTCCGCGCCGGAGAGCACTTTGACGAAGTCCTCGAACAGGTCGCGCGTGCGCGTATAGCGGTGCGGCTGGAACGCGAGCACGATGCGCCTGCCGGGGAAAGCGCCGCGCGCAGCGTCGAGCGTCGCCTGCATTTCGGCCGGATGGTGGCCGTAGTCGTCAATGAGCGTAAACGTGCCGCCGTCTCTTGCGGGGATCGTGTCGTAACTCTGAAAGCGCCGTCCGACGCCGCGAAATTCCGCCAGCGCCTTGACGATGGCCGCATCTTCCAAGCCCAGCTCCGTCGCCACCGCGATCGCCGCCAGCGCATTCAGCACGTTGTGCCTGCCGGGCAGATTGAGGGTCACGTCGAGCACCTTGGCGCGGCCTTCGCGCACGGCGTGAAAGCGCATCTTGCCGCCGCTGTGGGCGACGTTCTCGGCGCGCACCATGGCGTCCGCGCCGAAGCCGTAAGTGAGGGCCGGCTTGGACACGAAGGGCAGAATTTCGCGCACGTGCTTGTCCTCGAGGCAAAGCACCGCCGCGCCGTAGAAGGGAAGGTTCTGCAGGAAGGCGATGAAAGCCTGCTTCAGTCGCGCGAAATCGTGCTGATAGGTCTCCATGTGATCGGCGTCGATGTTGGTGACGACCGCGACCACCGGCTGCAGATGGAGGAAGGACGCGTCGGATTCGTCCGCCTCGACTACGATGAACTCGCCCGCGCCCAGGCGCGCATTCGAGGCGGCGCTGGTGAGTCGGCCGCCGATGACGAAAGTCGGGTCGAGCCCCGCTTCGGCGAGCACACTTGCCACCAGGCTGGTGGTGGTGGTCTTGCCGTGGGTGCCGGCGATGGCGATGCCCTGTTTCAGCCGCATCAGTTCTGCGAGCATCAGCGCCCGCGGCACGACCGGGATGCGCCGCGTGCGCGCCGCCATCACCTCCGGGTTGTTGCTGCCGACGGCGGTCGACACCACGACGACGTCGGCCTCGGCCACATGCTCGGCGGCGTGCCCGGTATGCACCGTCGCCCCCAGCGCCGCGAGCCGCTTGGTCGCGGCGTTTTCACCGAGATCGGAGCCGGTCACCTGATAACCGAGATTCACCAGCACCTCGGCGATGCCGTTCATGCCACTACCGCCGATGCCGACGAAATGAATGCGTTTGACTTTATGCTTCATGACCGAGCCAGTCGGCAGCGGCGGTTCGTAAAACCGGTTCGCCGATGCCGACGAAATGGATGCGTTTGGTGCTTCATGTCTTTGCCAGCTCCGCGCAGGCGCGGGCCACGACTTCGGCCGCATCGGCCTTGCCGAGCGCGCGCGCCTTCTCGGCCATTTCGAGCAGGCGCTCGCGCGTGAGATCCCCCAGCATCTGTGCCAGGCGCGACGCGGAGAGTTCGGGCTGCAGCAGGAGGATCGCCGCGCCAGCTGCGGCGAGGAATTTGGCGTTGCCGGTCTGGTGGTCGTCCACCGCATGCGGATAGGGAACGAGGATGGAAGCGACCCCCGCGCAGGCGAGTTCCGACACGGTAAGCGCGCCCGCACGGCACAGCACCAGATCCGTTTCGGCATAGCGTCGCGCCATGTCGTCGATGAAGGGAAGCACTTCCGCCGTCACCCCGGCCGCGGCATAGCGGCGGATGAGGCTGTCCGCGTGCTTCGCTCCCGCCTGATGCGTCACCTGCGGCCGCGCCGCCTCCGGCAACAGCGCCAGCGCCTGCGGCACCGCCTCGTTCAGCGCCTGAGCACCGAGGCTGCCGCCGAGCACGAGCAGGCGCAAGGGGCCGCTGCGTTGCGCGAAGCGCGTGCGCGGCGCGGCCAGCGCCGCGATGTCCGCGCGCACCGGATTGCCGACCAGCTCCGCGCGCGGCAGCGCGTTCGGGAAGGCCTGCAGCGCACGGTCGGCGACGCGCGCCAACACCTTGTTCGCGAGGCCCGCGATCGAATTCTGCTCGTGGATCGCGAGCGGCCGGCCGAGCAGCGCCGCCATCATGCCCCCCGGGAAACTGATGTAGCCGCCCATGCCGAGTACGACATCCGGAGCTACCCTGCGGATCGCCCGCGCGCTCTGCCAAAATGCGACGAGCAGGTTCGCCGGCAGCGCGAGCAGCGGCAGCGGGCCCTTGCCGCGCAGCCCGGCGAAGCGCACCCAGGCCATGTCGTAGCCGTGCTTGGGCACCAGCGTCGCTTCCATTCCGGTCTTCGCGCCGAGCCAGACGACGCGCCAGCCCTGTTCGCGCAGGCAGTCGGCGACGGCGAGCGCCGGGAACACGTGTCCTCCGGTGCCGCCCGCCATGATCATGATGGTGTGCGCCATAGCGAAATCGTTTCCGTCCTCATGCCGGCTGCCCGCGCATCAGGGCTCTATTCTCGTAGTCGATGCGCAGCAGCACCGACAGCGCGATGCAATTCGCGAGGATGCCGCTGCCGCCGAAACTCATCAGCGGCAGCGTCAGTCCCTTGGTCGGGAGCACGCCCATGTTCACGCCCATGTTGATCAGCGTCTGCACCGCGAGCCAGACGGCGATGCCCTGCGCGGCGAGCGCGGAGAAGTAGCGTTCGCTTGCCGCCGCCTGGCGGCCGATCACGAAGGCACGCAGCACCATCCAGGTGAACATTCCGATCACCGCCACCACGCCCACCAGGCCCAATTCCTCGGCGATCACGGCGAGCAGGAAATCGGTGTGCGCTTCCGGAAGATAGAACAGCTTCTCCACACTCGCGCCGAGGCCGACGCCGAACCACTCTCCCCGGCCGAAGGCGATGAGCGCATGCGACAGCTGATAGCCGCGGCCGAAGGGATCGGCCCAGGGGTCCATGAAGCCGAAGATGCGCTGCATGCGATAGGGCGAGCTCAGGATGAGCACGAGAAAGCCTGCGAGCGCGAGCACGAACAGCCCGGCGAACCACTTGCCGTTCATGCCGCCCAGGAACAGTATCGCCATCGCGACCGAGGCGATGACCACGAAGGCGCCGAAATCGGGCTCGCGCAGGAGGAGCCAACCGACCACCAGCATCACCGCGAGCATAGGCAGCAGCCCCTTCTTGAAGCTGTGCATCAGCGCCGATTTGCGCGTGGTGTAATCGGCCGCGTAGAGCACGGCGGCGAGTTTCATGAATTCGGAAGGCTGCAGATTGAGCAAGCCGAGCGATATCCAGCGCTTCGCGCCGTTCACTTCGCGTCCCAGCCCCGGAATTAGCACCAGGACGAGCAAGACGGCGCCGCCGACGAACAACCAGGGCGCGGCGCTCTGCCACACGCGCAGCGGCACCTGGAACGCCATCAGGGCGGCAACCAAACCCACGGCGAGAAACAAAGCCTGCCGCGCGAGAAAATAGGTCGGCTGATGGCCGGTGAAACGGCTCGCCTCGGCCGTCGCAATCGACGCGGAATACACCATGACCATGCCGAGCACGAGCAGGACGAGCGCCGTCCACGCCAGGGCCTGGTCGTATTCGGCAGGCGAGCCGCGTTCCGCCTTAATGTAGTTGAGCATGCGCCAGTTCTCTCACGCAGGCGGCGTACACTTCGCCGCGGTGGTTGTAGTTGCGGAACATGTCGAAGCTCGCGCACGCGGGCGAAAGCAGCACCGCATCCCCGGCTTGCGCCAGCGCGCGCGCCTGCGCGACGGCTTCCTCCATGCTCACCGCACGCCGCAGCGTCGCGCCGCTGCCGCCTATGGCGCGCTCGATCAAGTCAGCGTCGCGACCGATCAGCACCACGGCGCGTGCGCGCTTGGCGACGGGGCTCGCGAGCGGCGAGAAATCCTGGCCCTTGCCCTCGCCGCCCGCGATCAGCACCACGCGTCCTTTGAGTTCGGCGAAGCCATCGAGTGCGGCGACGGTGGAGCCGACGTTGGTGCCCTTGGAGTCGTCGTAGTAGGTGACGCCCGCGATCTCCGCCACCTTCTGCAGCCGGTGCGGCAGTCCTTTGAAATCGCGCAGCGCGGCGAGCAAGGGCGGGTAGGACAGGTCGAGCGCACGCGCCAGCGCCAGCGCCGCGAGCGCGTTCGCCGCATTGTGCAAGCCTGCGAGCGGCAGTTCGCGCACGGCGATGAGCGGCGTCGTCCCTTGCGCCAGCCACAGTTCCTCGCCGTCGCGCAACAAGCCGAAGTCCTCCGCACGCGTCGGCGCATCCAGGCCGAAACGCACTTGCTTGCGCCCGGCGACGGCCATGCGCTTGCATTGCGGATCGTCGCGATTGAGCACCTGGATGCCTTCGCCCTGGAAGATGCGCGCCTTGGCGGCGGCGTACGCGCCCATGTCCGGATAGCGATCGAGATGATCCTCGGTAACATTGAGCACCGCCGCGGCAGTCGGGGCGAGCGTCTCGGTCGTCTCCAGTTGGAAACTGGAGAGCTCGAGCACCCAGGCCTCGGGCTTGTGCTTCGCGTCTTCGCATTGCATCAGCGCATCGAGCGCCGCGGGGCTGATGTTGCCGGCCACTTCGGTCGCGAGCCCGGCGCGTTTACACATCGCTCCGGTGAGCGCGGTGACCGTGGTCTTGCCGTTGGTGCCTGTGATCGCGAGCACCGCCGGCGTTCCCTTGCGCGCGGCGCAGGCCGCGCGCAAGGCCTGGGCGAAGAGTTCGATGTCGCCGAGCACGGGCACGCCGCGCGCGCGCGCCGCCTGCACCTGCGGGGTGGCGAGCGCCACCCCAGGACTGATGGCGATGAAATCGGCGTCGGCGAACGCCGCATCGGCGTAGGGACCGAGTGCGAGTTCCGCCTGCGGCACGCTCGCCGCGAGCTCGGCGCGCTTGGGCGGCTCGCCGCGGGTGTCTGCGACGCGCACGCGCGCGCCGCGGCGCGCGAGGAACCGCGCCATCGACAGACCGGACTCTCCCAGTCCCAACACCAGAGCCTGCTTACCCGCGAAATTCATCTCAGCTTCAACGTCGACAAGCCGAACAACACCAGCATCATGGTGATGATCCAGAACCTGACCACCACCTGGGATTCTTTCCATCCCGAAAGCTCGTAGTGATGGTGCAGCGGCGCCATGCGGAAAATGCGCTTGCCGCCGGTCCACTTGAAATACACCACCTGCAGCATCACCGACAGCGTCTCCGCGACGAACACGCCGCCCATGATGAAGAGCACGATTTCCTGGCGCACGATCACCGCGATCGTTCCCAGCGCGGCGCCGATCGCGAGCGCGCCGACGTCGCCCATGAACACCTCGGCCGGATAGGCGTTGAACCAGAGAAAGCCCAAGCCCGCTCCGGCGAGCGCGCCGCAGAACACGGTGATCTCCCCCGCTCCGGGAATGTAGGGGATGAGCAGATATTTCGAATAGACGACGTTGCCCGCAACGTAGGCGAACAGGCCCAGCGCCGCGGCGATCATCACCGCCGGCATGATGGCAAGCCCGTCCAGGCCGTCGGTGAGATTCACCGCGTTGCTCGTGCCGACGATGACGAAGTAGGTGAGCACGATGAAGCCCCAGACGCCGAGCGGATAGGCGATGTTCTTGAAGAAAGGCAGGATCAGGTCGGCCTTGGGCGGCAGCGTCATCGACAGGCCGCTCGCGATCCAGGCGGTGAACAGATCGAAGATCTTGGCGTTGCTCGGCGCCGACACCGCGAAGGCGAGATACACCGCCGCGGCGATGCCGATCAAGGACTGCCAAAATAGCTTCGCCTTGGCGGAGAGCCCTTTGGGATTGCGCTCGACCACCTTGCGATAGTCGTCGACCCAGCCGATCACGCCGAATCCCAGGGTGACGATGAGCACCGCCCAGAGGAAGCGGTTCGACAGGTCGCCCCAGAGCAGCGTGGTGATGCCGATCGACACCAGGATCAGCGCGCCGCCCATGGTGGGCGTTCCCGCCTTGGTGAGATGCGACTTCGGCCCGTCGTCGCGCACCGACTGCCCGATCTTGTAGGCGGTGAGCTTGCGGATCACCATTGGCCCGGCGATGAAGGAGATGGCGAGCGCGGTGAGGCAGGCGAGCACCGCGCGCAGCGTGATGTAGCCGAACACGTTGAAGGCGCGGACGTCGCGGGCCAAGTACTGTGCCAGTTCGAGCAGCATCAATGAACTCCAGCGCTCTCGCCGGTGAGCGAGCGCACCACCCGCTCCATGCGCATGAAGCGCGAACCCTTGACTAGCACCGTCACGCCTGCACGCGCTTCGGCCGCGATCGCCGTCGACAGCGCGTCGATGTCGCGAAACTGCTTTGCGCCCTCGCCGAAAGCGGCGGCGGCGTGCACGCACAGCTCGCCGATGACGAACAGGCCGTCGATTTCGCATGCCCGCGCATGGCGGCCGATTTCAGCGTGAAATGCGGCTCCCTGCGCCCCGACCTCGCCCATGTCGCCCAGCACCAGCAAACGCCGTCCCGGCGCGCGCGCCAGCACTTCGATCGCGGCAACGACCGAGTCGGGATTCGCGTTGTAGCTATCGTCGAGCACCACCGCGCCCTGCGCGCCGGCCTTCTGCTGCAGCCGGCCGGGCGCCGGGCGAAACGCCTGCAGACCGCGCGCGATCGCGGCGAGGCCCACACCCGCTGCGCTCGCAGCGGCCGCAGCCGCAAGCGCGTTGCGCACGTTGTGCACGCCCGCTGCATGCAGCCCGATCGTGGCTTCGCCGGCGGGTGCGCGCAGCACGATGTCGCTGCCGAAATCTCGCAACGCATAGCGCCCGCCCACCTGCGCCGGCGCGTCGATGCCGAAGTCGAGCACGCGCTTCGGCGCGCAGGCTGCGCGCCAGTAAGCGGCGAACTCGTCGTCGGCATTGATGACGCCGGTCCCGTCTGCGGCGAGCGCGGCAAAGATCGAGCCGTGCTCGCGCGCCACATCGGCCACGCTTTGCATAAACTCCTGGTGCTCGCGCTGCGCATTGTTGACGAGCGCCACCGTCGGGCGTGCCATGCCGCCGAGATAGGCAGTCTCGCCCGGATGGTTCATGCCGATTTCCACCACCGCGCAGGCGTGCCGCTGCCGCAGCCCGAGCAGCGTCAGCGGCACGCCGATGTCGTTGTTGAGGTTCCCCGCCGTGGCATGGGAGCGCCCGTCGCCGGCGTGCGCATCGAGGATGGCGGCGATCATTTCCTTCACCGTGGTCTTACCGTTCGAGCCGGTCACGGCGATGAGGGGAAAGCGGAATTTCCCGCGCCAGTAGGCGGCGAGCCGCCCCAGCCCGAGGCGCGTGTCGTCGACCACGACGAGGGGCAGCGGCGCGTCGGCGACGGGGGCATTCCGGTCGACCATCGCGGCGACCGCACCGCGCGCACGAGCGGCGTCGAGGTAATCGTGGCCGTCGAAGCGCTCGCCGCGCAGCGCGACGAACAGCGCGCCGGCGCCGATGCTGCGCGTATCGCTCGACACGCAGTCGAAGCGCACGTTGGCGCCGCGCGCTTCGCCCGCCGCACCCTTGGCCGCTTCGTCCAGGTCCATCATCGCGTCCATGCCGCGAGCGCCTCCGCCGCTACCGCCGTGTCCGAGAACGGCGCGCGCTCGCCGCCCGTCTCCTGGTAATCCTCGTGCCCCTTGCCGGCGATCAGCACCACGTCGCCTGCGCCGGCTGCCGCGATCGCCGCCTTGATCGCTTCGCGCCGGTCGGCGATCACAAGTGGCGCCTGCCCGGAACTCGCTTCACCCAGCACGCCCTCGAGGATGTCGGTGATGATTTCCAGCGGATCTTCGCTGCGCGGATTGTCGCTGGTGAGCAGTACCTGGTCGGCGTTGCGCGCCGCCACCGCGCCCATCAGCGGCCGCTTGCCGCGGTCGCGGTCGCCGCCGCAGCCGAACACGCAGACCAGCCGCGCGTGCGCCGCGTCGGCGAGCGGCCGCAGGGTGGTGAGCGCCTGTTCGAGCGCGTCCGGGCTGTGCGCATAGTCGACCACCGCGAGCGGCTTGCCGTCGCCGCCCAGGCGTTGCATGCGTCCCGGCGGCGGACGCAGCGCCCCCGCCGCAGCCACGGCGCGATCGAGTTCGACACCTGCGCCGAGGAGCACCCCGAGCACGCCGAGCAGGTTCGCCACATTGAAGCGCCCAAGCAGGCCGCTATGCACTTCGGCGCGTCCCCAGGAACTGGCGAGATCGAAGACCACGCCGTCCTGGCTCAGGCGGATGTTGTCGGCCTCGAGATACAGCGGCAGCCCCGCCGCGCTCGCGACACCCGCGTGGATGCTGTAGCCCGCGCATGCCACCTTGCCGCCGCGCAGCTTGTGCGCGATGCGCACGCCCAGCACGTCGTCGAGATTGAGCACCGCGCCCTGCAGTTCCGGCGCATCGAACAGTTGCGCCTTGGCCGCGGCATAGCGCTCCATGTCGCCGTGATAATCCAGATGGTCGCGCGAGAAATTGGTAAACAGCGCGACGTCGAAGCACACGCCGTTCACCCGCCCCTGATCGAGGCCGATGGAGGACACCTCCATCGCCACGCCTTGCGCGCCCGCCTGCAGATATTCGGCCAGCAGCCGATGCAGTTCGATGGCGTCCGGCGTCGTGTTCGCGGAGGGCGCGAACGCCGCCGCCTGCCCCGCGGTCGCGGGAAAACCGTTGCCGAGCGTGCCGATGACGGCGGTCTTGCGGCCGAGCGCGCTGAGCGCCTGGGCGATCCACTGGCTGCAGGACGTCTTGCCGTTGGTGCCGGTGACGCCGGCGACCCACAGCCTCTCCGACGGCCGTGCATACACTTCATGCGCGAGGTTGCCGGCGAGCGTGCGCAGGCCGTCGACTGCGACGTTGGGCACGCGCCAGGATTCGTCCCAGGGAAAGCCCTCGCGCTCCCATAACACCGCCGCTGCGCCGCGCTGGACCGCATCGCCGATGTAGCGCCTGCCGTCGCGCGCCGCGCCGGGATAGGCGACGAAAGCGTCCCCGGCACGCAAGGCACGGCTGTCGGCGCAGAGTCCGGCGATGTTCGCGCCCTGCTGCCGCAACTGTTCCAGTATGTCGTTCGCTATCCTGGTCACGTCCTGTTCGCAGCCGTGGATCCGATCGCCCCAAATCGTCTTTGTCGCCCCGCCCCGCCGCGCGTCCTCATACGCCTTCCTTGATCTCGCTGCCTTCCGGCGGGATTTCCAGAGGCTTCAACGGCGCATCCGGCGCCACGCCCAGCATGCGCAGCGCCCCGCCCATCACCGCGGAAAACACCGGCGCCGCGACGGCGCCGCCGTAGTATTGGCCGGCGGAAGGTTCGTCCAGCATCACCGCGATCACCAGCCGCGGCGCCGAAGCGGGCGCGAGGCCGACGAAGGAGGCGACGTATTTGTGTTCGGCATAGCCGCCGTTTTCCTCCTTGTGCGCGGTGCCGGTCTTGCCGGCGACGCGATAGCCCATGACGCGCGCCTTGGGTGCCGTGCCGCCGGGCTGCACCGCGAGTTCGAGCATGTCGCGCAGCTTGCGCGCGGTGGCGGGAGACACCACCTGCAAGCCGACCGGCGCGGAGTCCACGCGCGTAAGCGACAAGGGCATCAGCTCGCCGTCGTCGGCGAAGATGGTGTAGGCGCGGGCGAGCTGCAGCAGCGACACCGAGATGCCGTGACCGTAGGCCATGGTCGCCTGCTCGATGGGATGCCAGCTCTTGTAAGGGCGCAGCTTGCCGCTCGCCGCGCCGGGGAAGCCCAGTCGCGGCGCAACTCCGAAACCGACCTTGTCGAACATGTTCCACATCGCCTCGGCCGGCAGTCCGAGCGCGATGCGCGCCGCGCCGACGTTGCTCGAGCGCTGGATCACCTGCGCCACGCTCATGTCGCCGAAGCCGTGCGCGTCGTGAATGGTTGCGCGCCCGATGGTAAGCGTACCGCCCGCGGTCGCAATCATGGTGTCGGGCGTCACCTTGCCCTGCTCGAGCGCGAGTGCGACGGTGAACGGCTTGAGCGTCGAGCCCGGCTCGAAGGTATCGGTGATGACGCGGTTCCTGAGCTGCGCGCCCGACAGGCGACTGCGATTGTTGGGGTTGTAGCTCGGCAGGTTGGCGAGCGCCAACACTTCGCCCGTCTTCGCATTCAGCACGACGATGGCGCCGGCCTTGGCCTTGTTCGCCTCGACCGCGAGCTTCAGCTGCGAGAAAGCGAGGTTCTGCAGTTTCGCGTCGAGCGCGAGCGCGAGATCGGCGCCGTTCTGCGCCGCGCGTATCGATTCCATGTCCTCGACGATCTGGCCCATCCGGTCGCGGATCACGCGTCGGCTTCCAGATTTGCCGGCGAGCGTCGACTGATAAGCGAGCTCGATGCCTTCCTGGCCGACATCGTCCGCGCCGGTGAAGCCGAGGACGTGCGCCATCACATCGCCGCCGGGGTAGTAGCGGCGATATTCCTGGTTCTGGAACAGGCCGGCGACGTGCAGTTCGCTCACGCGTTCCGCCACTTCCGGCGGAATCTGGCGCTTCAGATAGACGAAGCCCGTGGCGTCTGCGAGGCGCTTGTCGATTTCCTGCGGCGGCATCTCGAGGAGCGCCGCCAGCCGCGCACGCTGCTGCGAGGACAGTTGCACCTCTTCCGGAATCGCCCATACCGACTTCACCGGCGTGCTGATGGCGAGCGCTTCGCCGTGGCGGTCGGTGATCTTGCCGCGCGTCGCGCTGATTTCGAGCACGCGGCTGTAGCGCGACTCGCCCTTTTGCTGCAGAAAATCGTTGTGCAGCCCCTGCAAGTAGACCGCGCGTCCGGCGAGAACCAGAAAGCCGCAGGCGACGAGCACGAGCAGCAGGCGCGAACGCCATAGCGGGAGCCGCAGAACCAGAACGGGACTCGCGGCGTAGTTCATCGCTTGGCCTCCGCTGTCGCCATGACCACCTGGGTGCGCTTGGCATCGGGCACGCTCATGTGCAGGCGCTCGCGTGCGATCTTCTCCACCCGCGCGTGCATGGCCCAGGTGCTCTGCTCCAATTGCAGCTGTCCCCATTCGACATCGAGTTGCTTGGCGCGTTCCTGTTCCTGTTCCAGCTCGGAAAAAAGCTTGCGCGCCTTGTGCTGCGAGGTGACCAGGCCGAGCGCACAGACGGTGAGCACGAGCAGGAGGAGGAGATTGAGCCGCGCCACGTCAGGCCGGGGTGCGCTCTGCCACGCGCAGCGTCGCGCTGCGCGCGCGCGGGTTGGCGGCGATTTCGTCGGCCGACGGACGTAGCGCCCGCCCCATGCTGCGCAGGCGCGGCTGCGGCAGCTCGCGCTCGCGCAACGGCAGGCGTATCGGCACCTCGCTCCTGCCTGCCTCGCGCATGAAGCGCTTGACGATGCGGTCCTCGAGCGAGTGGAAGCTGATGACCGCGAGGCGCGCACCCGGCGCCATCAGCTCGACGATGCGCGGCAGAGCTAGCGACAAGCGCGCAAGCTCCTGATTGACGTGAATCCGTACAGCTTGGAAGGTGCGCGTCGCCGGATCCTTGTTTTCTTCCCGCGTGCGGACGGCCGCACCCACGATAGCGGCAAGTTGCCCGGTGGTGACAATCGGTCGTCTTTTCCGAGCAGCAACAATCGCCGCTGCAATCTGTTTAGCATGCCGTTCTTCACCATAATCGCGGATCACCTCCCTGATCTCCGTTTCGCTGGCCGATTCCAGCCACTGCGCGGCGGTTTGCCCCCGGCTCGTATCCATGCGCATGTCGAGCGGGCCGTCGCGGCGGAAGCTGAAGCCGCGCGCGGCGTCGTCGAGTTGCGGCGAAGACACACCCAAATCCAGCAGCACCCCATCCACGCTCTTCAGGCCGAAGCGCCCCACCACTTCGGCCAGTTCGGTGAAGCTCGCGTGCACGATGCAAAAGCGAGCGTCGCCAATCTGCTGCCCCGCCGCGACCGCCTGCGGATCCTGATCGAGCGCAATCAATCGCCCGTGAGGCCCTAGACGCTCGAGGATCGCCCGGCTGTGTCCGCCACGGCCGAATGTCCCGTCGACGTACGTTCCCTGCGCACGCTTCGCGTCAGCCCCGATCGCCAAGGCGTCGACCGCTTCGCGCAGCAATACGGTTTTGTGCGAATCCTGCGCGGCCACGCGCCTCCTCAGTCAGGTATGCGGTCACAGCGCAAAATCTTCCATCCCCGGCGGCAGCTGAGCTTGCGCCGTCAGTTGCTGCAACTGCTTTTCCCAGATTTCCTGATTCCAGATTTCGAAATGGCTGCCTTGGCCGACGAGCATCACCGGCTTTTCCAGGCTGGCAAACTTGCGCAGTTCAGGCGAGATGAGCACGCGCCAAGCGGCGTCGGTCTCCACTTCCTCGGCAAAGCCGACGAGCAAGCGCTTCCACAGGGAAAAGCGCGCATCGAGCGCGGGAAAGCCCATCACGCGTGCGCGTATCGGCTCCCATGCCTGTGCCGGGTAGAGCAGCACGCAGCCGTCGGGGTGTGCGGTGAGCACCAGGCTGATCGGTGCAGGAGGCGGAGCGACTTGCAGCGCTTCGCGATGGCGCGAAGGCACGGTCAGCCGACCCTTGGCGTCGAGGCTTAAGGCTGCCGCACCCTGAAACATGGTCTCCCCTTATTGTGCTGTAGGCAGTTCGCCGGGAAATCCCATTATTTCCCACAAAACACTACTACGCCCCACTTTAGAGGAGGAAAAGTCTCAGGTCAAGGGTGAATCAAAGATTTTTTTCAATCGCGACAAAGACTTAAAGCCGATTTTCGGATAAGTTTCTAAAATATAAAATTACGTTAAAACATATAGATATGGCGCATATCAAAAGTGAAACATCAATATTGCGGCGTACTTGACTCCCACCTTTCCCGACTCCAATCCCAAGTTCAGGGCTCGGCCGGCAAAGTAGAGGCGACAGTTGAGCCGTATGTGGGTACGCGGAACCGCCGAGTACGGCGCGCCGGCGACAAAGCAACACCTCGCGATTAGCCGTTCGAGCCGTGGATCGGCCCGAGTTCGCGCACAAACCGAGTCGCTGGTCTATGTCCAATCTTTCTCGGCCTGGTAACGCCCCCCCGGTCTCCCGGGCGGTACAACAAGACGCATGCGGTCCAGGGAAGAATGATTAGAGGGGAAAAGGGCGCTCTATTCCCCCCTTCTCGTCGACGACGTCTCGGATAAGGTCGCTCAAGTTCGGGGCGCGGATGCCGCAATGCCTACTATTGGCCCGGGCATCGTCCTGCCTCCCTCGCGGCTTTCATCGCGATTCGATGATTCGGCAGCGCAAAGAACGAAATGAATAATCTGCGTCGAACGATCCCAAAGCGGTTGAGCCCACCTGCTTGCACGACTGTTGTGTGGCGCGTGGCGCGCACATTTCTATTCGGAATGGGAGCCCCCAGCGCCTAAACGGTCAGGTTTCAGCCAACTTGCAGCGGCGCGAGCATCGCCTCGACTTCGAACTCGTCTGCTTGCGTTCAGGGGTCGGGTGGCTGCTCTGCACATCAAGGCCGAGCGCCGGTGTGCAAATCAGATCCGAGCGGCGCCCGCAATCCGCGAGCAGCCATGTGCGCAGCGCAATGCGCTTTGAAACGGAAATGCTACGTCCTCGCCAAAAACAAAACGACAATCCCGCCAAGTGGAGATATCAGATGACTCTTTCGATCGCCCGAAAACATCAATTGCTCGCAGGCATTGCCATCGTCGGTATCGTGATCGTCGCCGCGATGTTCCTGACCTCCGAGCGTACCCTCATCCTCGAAGAGCGGCAGAACGCTGTTCGACAGACCGTCGATACGGCCTACGGAATTCTCGCCCACTATCACGAACTTTCGACAAAGGGCGGTCTGAGCGATGCCGACGCCAAGCGCAGTGCCTTGAACGAACTCAAGGCGCTTCGCTACGGCGATGGGGATTACTTCTGGATCAACGACATGCAGCCCCGCATGGTCATGCATCCGGCCAAACCCGAGATGGACGGCAAAGACATGACGGAGAACAAGGACCCGACGGGAAAGCGCCTGTTCGTCGAGTTCGTCGACACGGTGAAGGCGAAGGGTGCCGGCTTCGTCTTCTACCAATGGCCCAAACCGGGGAGCGACAAACCGGTGCCGAAGGTGTCCTACGTAAAGGGATTCACGCCCTGGGGCTGGGTGATCGGCTCCGGCGTCTATATCGATCAGGTTGACGCCATATTCTGGGGGCGGGTGGCGCGTCTTTCGGGCGTCGTGCTGGTGCTCGCCTTTGCCGTGCTTGGCGCCGGCGTCTGGATTGCGCGCAGCATCTCCCGGCCGCTCGACGAAGCGATCAAAGTAGCGGAGAGGGTCGCCTCGGGCGACCTCACCAGCCGGATCGACGATTCTGGCGCAGACGAAACCGGGCGCCTGCTGCGCGCGCTCAAACTCATGAATGAAAGCCTGAAGAAGATCGTGGCCGAAGTGCGCTCGAACAGCGAAGCCATCGGCCGCGGCACCAAGGAGATCGCCGCCGGCAACGCGGATCTATCGCAGCGCACGGAAGAACAGGCTTCGAGCCTCGAGGAAACGGCCTCGAGCATGGAGGAACTCACCGGCACCGTGCAGCAAAACTCGCAAAACGCGACGCAAGCGAACGAACTTGCGCTCAGCGCGAGCGCCGTGGCGGTAAAGGGGGGAGACGTCGTAGCCGATGTGGTCGGGACGATGACCCTCATCAATGACTCGTCGAAGAAGATCGTGGACATCATCGGCGTCATCGACGGTATCGCGTTTCAGACCAATATTCTTGCGCTGAACGCCGCGGTGGAAGCGGCACGCGCCGGCGAACAGGGGCGCGGTTTTGCGGTCGTGGCGAGCGAAGTCCGGAGCCTTGCACAGCGCTCGGCCGCGGCGGCGAAGGAAATCAAGGTCTTGATCGGTGACTCGGTCGAGAAGGTGGGGGCGGGCACGAAACTCGTGGATGAAGCGGGACGCACGATGGAGGAGGTCGTGCGCTCGGTCAAGCGCGTAGCCGACATGATGACGGAGATCACGGCGGCGTCCAGGGAGCAGAGTTCCGGGATCGAGCAAGTGAACCAGGCGGTCGCCCAGATGGACGAGGTGACGCAGCAGAATGCCGCACTCGTGGAACAGGCCGCCGCCGCGGCCGAATCCCTGGACGAACAGGCGCGCAATCTCGCGCGGGCGGTCGGCGCGTTTCGACTGACTGCCGCCGTCGAAGTGCTTGGCGACAAGTTCGATTTTGAGACGGCCATAAACGCGCACGCCGCTTGGCGCCAGCGGCTCCATGCCTTTGTCAATGGCAGAGGCGAGGCACTCGATGCGAAGAAGGTCGGCAACGACAGTCAATGCGCGCTCGGCGGGTGGATCCATGGACCGGGCAAACACTTTGCAAAATATGCAGAATACGAGGATCTAAGGAGTGCCCACAGCGCATTTCATCGCTGGGCGGGTGAAATTGTGCAGCTATCGGAGTCAGGAAAGCGCGAGCAGGCCGAGCGCACGCTCGGCGATCGATTCGCTGCAGCGTCGGAGGAAACGGTCGAGCGACTCTACGCGATGAAGAAGCTGGCCGAACAGGGCAAAGCGCGGACGGGGGAGCATCGCTTGCCGGCTCGCGCACTCAAGACGGCACGGTCCGGCATACAAGCGGCATGACTGACGATCGGCCGGTCTGCCGCGAACATGCGATCGCGGCGTCGGACGGCAGGAGCACGCCATTTGTAAAACGCCATCTCGGAGCGTGCCATGTCCACCGGCGCACTCGCTTGCAGGTACGAGTCCTCCCCCTGCCCCGACGTTTGCTCGCCCTTCCCGGCGGCCATAGTCCATATTCGCCTATAATCGATTCACCTCAAATCTCGTAAAAACGCACACGACCATGCTCAGTTCCGAAGGAATAGACCTCCTGTTTAGCAACGCCCGTTCGCAAAACGGCTGGCAGGCAAAGCCAGTCAGCGACGATCAACTGCGCCAACTCTACGATTTGATGAAATGGGCGCCGACCACCATGAACACCAACCCGGCGCGCATCCTGTTCCTGCGCAGCCGCGAAGCGAAGGAGCGGTTGAAGCCGGCGCTCAATCCGGGCAACGTCGACAAGACCATGGCCGCGCCGGTGACCGCCATCATCGGCTACGACACCCAGTTCTACGAAAGCCTGCCGAAGCTTTTTCCGAACAATCCGAATGCGCGCAGCCTGTTCGCGGGCGAAGAGAAGAAAGCCCACGCCGAGACGAGCGCATTCCGCAACGGCTCGATGCAGGGCGGCTACTTCATCCTTGCCGCGCGCGCGCTCGGGCTCGATTGCGGCCCGATGTCGGGATTCAATAACGCGAAGGTCGACGCCGAGTTCTTCGCGGGGACCAGCGTGAAATCCAACTTTCTCTGCAATATCGGCTACGGCGATCCGGCCAAGGTGTTCGCGCGCAATCCCCGCCCGGCGTTCGACGAGGCGTGCAAGATCTTGTAGCGCTGCGGTGCGCAGCTGGCGCAACGATCGCGCACGCCACGGCGCACGCACGCTGACCGATATCCGAGTGCGCGATGCAACCGAAAAAACCACGCATGCGTAGGCGACGCGCGATTCCGCCAAGCGCGCAGAGCCGCACGGCCGCCATCCGGCTGATGCTGGTCGATGCCCACGAGATGTTGCGCGAAGGACTGCGCGCACTGTTCGAGCGCACGCGCGAAATCGACGTCGTCGCCGAGGCGGGGAACGGCGCCGCGGCGCTGAAACTTGCGCGCGAGTTCGTTCCCGACGTGGTGGTCATGGACGTCGCACTGCCCGGAATGAGCGGCGTCGAAACGACGCGCCGGCTGTTCGCCGTCAATCCGGCGGTCCGGGTGCTCGCGCTGGCGGCGTTTGCCGATCGGCGCACGGTGCTGCAAATGCTCGAGGCGGGCGCCCGCGGCTACGTGGTGAAGTCCGCAGATAGCGCTGCTTTGCTGCAGGCGATCCGCGCCGTCGCGCAAGGCGAAACCCACCTCCATGGCGAGGCCGCCCACGCCATCGTCGACAGCGTACGTCGAGGATCGAAGCGCAGCGGTCAAAGCGAAATGCTGGGCCGGCGCGAGCGCGAAGTGCTGCAACTGCTCGCCGGCGGCAAGACCTCCCCCGAAATCGCGCTGGCGCTGCACATCGCCGCCGGCACAGTGGAAGTACATCGGCGCAACATCATGCGCAAGCTCAACTTGCATAACGTCGCCGACCTCACCCGCTACGCCATCCGCGAGGGTCTCACCTCGATCTGAGCCGGCGGCGCACGCCGCCATTACCGGTTTTCCGGTAGCAAAAGATCAGGTCTGCCCGATACCTCGCTCCCCGCGCCGCCCCTAGACTTATATCCATCCCGCATTCCGGAATTCCGGGCGCGGAGCAATCGTAACCCGCCTCAACCGACCGCCAAATCCAGGAACCACGCCATGCCACAGCGAGTCGCATTGCTCGATACGCGGCAACGGACGCAAGCGCCGAGCAGCGCAGCATCCTTGCCCCTGAAGGAACTGGCCGCGCTGCTGAAGATCGAACTCGACGGCAGCCGCATCGATCAGAATATGAGCTTCACGCTGCGCCGCGTGCAGCAGGGGGTCGCCCTGTACCGCGCCGGCGATCCTTTCGGTCCCATCTACGCCATCCGCTCGGGCACCTTCAAGACCGTGCTGCTCGATGCGAACGGCAGCTATCAGGTGCTGGGATTTCCGATGGCGAGCGACGTCCTCGGCCTGGACGGAATCGAAGGCCAGCACTACCGCACGGAGGCAGTCGCGCTCGAAGACAGCGAAGTCGCGATCATTCCTTTTCCGCGGCTTGCCCATCTCGGCGGCAAGGCGGGCGAGCTGCATCAGTTCGTCTATCGCCTTCTCAGCCGCCAGCTCACGCGCGAGCACCTGCAAATGTGGCTGCTCGGCTCGCTCGGCGCCGAATCGCGCGTCGCCGCCTTCCTCCTGATCCTCGGCGAGCGCTATGCTCGGCTCGGTTACTCCGACACCCGCTTCAATCTGCGCATGACCCGGCTCGATCTCGGCAGCTTCCTCGGCCTGACGCAGGAGACGGTCAGCCGCGCGCTGTCCCGCTTCGACCAGAGCGCAATCATCCGCGCGCACAACAAGGACCTGCAGATTCTCGACGTAGAAAAGCTGCATCAGATCGTCGCGCACTCTCGCCACTCGGCGTAGCGCAGCGCTCGAGCCGGGCGCGTTTCGCAATTCGAAACGTGCGACTCGATCCACCGCCTTCTTGACCAAACGCATAACCGCGCGCGCGCGTTCGGGTAGATTTTGCAGTCCGTCGGCGCAATCGGGGGAGCTGTGGCAGGGTGCGTAGTCCGGTACGTTGCGGTGCGACGCCGCGCCACGAGTCTCGCCTCGCGCCGCGGCCCCGACGCGCCGCCCTGCCTGTGCGCGGTGCCGCGACCGTGATCGGCGGCCGCGCCTCCAGCGAACCGGTGCTCGTCGGCTCCGGCGTCACGCGGCTCGCGGGCATGCTGGAACTGCCCGCCCACCCGCTCGGCGTCGTGCTCTGCGCGCACGGTTCGAGCGCAGGACGCCTATCGCCGCGCAACAACTTCGTCGCGGCAGAACTGCGCCGCGTCGGCCTCGGCACGCTGCTGCTCGACCTGCTCACGCGCGAGGAAGACAAGGACGACGAGAACCGCTTCGACATTCCGCTGCTGGGCGCGCGGCTCGGCGATGCCGCCCGCTGGCTCGGCGAGGAACCGGAGACGAAGGGGCTCGCGCTGGGCCTGTTCGGTGCCAGCACCGCCGCCGCCGCCGCGCTGCATCTCGCCGCGAGCGATCCTGCCAACGTCGCCGCAATGGTCCTGCGCAGCGCGCGCCCGAACGCGGACGAGGGCGAAGCGCTCGCACGCATACGCGCGCCGACGCTGCTCATCGTCGGCAGCGACGATCATGCCGTAGTCGAACTCAACCGCCGCGCACTGAAACAGCTCGCCTGCGAAAAAGAGCTCGCCGTCGTGCGCGGCGCGAGCCATCTGTTCGAGGAACCGGGGTCGCTGGAAGACGTGGCGCGCCTCGCCGCGCGCTGGTTCAAAGGCTATCTGGGGTCGAGGCCGCTGTCCGCCGGTTGATGCGGTTTCGGGCGCACTGCGCACCTCTCCGCCTTTGCATCGTGCGCGGTACGTTCGGCGATTAGAACTTCTGCTCGCGGATCTCGAGCCACAATTCCACTGCGGCGTGCGCGGCGTCGAGCGGCCAGGCGAGCGTGAGCGTCGCCGACTGCATAATCTTTTCGAATCCACCTTCGGACTGCGACACGGTGTGGCAAGGCCTGGCGCTCAGGCGCAGCGGGGCGCTCGCGCGCAGCGTGACCGAACCGCCCATGAAGGTGTCCTCGAGCCGCAATTCGGTCGCCGCGGCGAGATCGAGCTGCTGGCCGAACCCGCCGACGATCTCGCCGCCGTAGACATAGCGCCCGCCGGGGCCGTCGCAACTCGGCATGGCGATATCGATGCTGGTCTCGAAGCCGCTCGCGCCCGACTGCAACAGCGAATCGAAGCGATAGCGGACAGCGACGCCGGCCGCTTCGAGAGCGATGCGCTTCTCCACCTGCGCGCTTGCGCGGTCGGCAGCGAACGCCGCGCTGACGCCCTCCAGGGCGCTCAGGCGGTAATCGGCGAGCGGGGCACGGCGGCCGTCCGCCTCGATCCAGGCATCGCGAAACAGGCTGCGCCCGGCAGTGTCCACCTCCAGATCCGCGGGACCGATATCGTGTTTCAGGTCGGCGCGGTCGTGGGCCGAGGCGATGCCGCCGCCGGCAGGCGCGGACTTCGGGCCGGCGAGCACGCGCCGGTGATAGTGCTCGGCATGCCGCCGCAGCGTATCGCCGAAGTTCTGCGGAAAGGCGTAGGCATCGAGTTCGTGAATCGCCGCCATGCCGTCAAGACGAATGACGAGCTGCAGCTCGTCGTGGCGCAGGAACAGCTCGTCGATGCCGTCCAGATCGAGATCGATGCATTGGCTGCGCGGCCGCGCATCGACGCGGTCGAGCAGGCGCTCGAGCTTGAGCAGCGCCGCATACACCGCGCGGCGCAGGTGCGGCAGATAAAGACCGCCGAACAGGCCGTGCCAATAAGCGTCGTTCGCCTGCGCCGCATACAGCAGGCGGTACATTTCGTCGCTGCGCTGCGCCGCCGGCAGGCGCGACAGGCGCTCCGACAGGCCGAGCATGCGCTTATGCAACCAGTTCGCCTCGGGATAGCGCGAAGCGAAGTTCTTCCAGATGCCGCCGCGCAAGAATGCCTTGCTCGCTTCGTAGCCGCCGGCGCGCTTTTCGCGCTCGACCAGGCTCGCGTACGCGTCTGCCGCGGGAGCGGCGAGCGTCCACTCGTTCATTTCGATATAGGAAGTGGTCGGAAGATAGACCACGCCGCGCGTGCGCGCTTCGCCGCGGTAATCCCCGAACGATTGCGGCGCGATGCGCTCGGAGGCGAGCACGCCTTCGATGAACTCGCGCAGCCATCCTTTTTCGTACACCCACTCGTAGGTCTCGGGCCAGATGCCGAACTTTTCGATGTCGTCGAAGTAAATCGCCGCACTGTGCCCGCGCTCACGCGCCAGGCTTTCGATGTAGGCGACGCTGTCTTTCGCCAGCGCGAAGGGAATGCGATAGCGCAGCGCCTCGGAAATGGGAAACAGGTCGAGCCTGCGTCCGTCCTCTTCGGTGGTGAAGTAGCCGTCGAGCTCGGCCGCCGACTTGCCGCTCGCGAGGAAATGATAGTCGTCGACCGTGACATAACGGATGCCGCAGTCGACGAGCGCCGGCACCACCGTCGCCTCCCACACGCGCTCGGTCAGCCACGCCCCTTGCGGCGCGCGGCCGAAGCAGTCGAGCAGCTTGCGGCTCAAGCTCGCGATCTGCCCCAAGCGATCGCGATGGGGGATGACGGCGAGCACCGGCTCGGTGTCGCCTGCGCCGAACAGCTCCACCTGGCCGCGCTCGACCATGCGCGCGAGCAGCGTCATGTCCGGCGCGTGTTCGCGCAACAGATAATCCAGGAGCGGGCCGCTGAAATGCAGTGCATAGCGGAAGCGCGGATAGCGATAGCAGGTCTCGAGGAAGGGGCGATAGCAGCGCTCGTGCGCCTCCTCCAGCACGTGCGGAAAGTTGCCCAGAGGCTGATGGGCGTGCACGCCGAAGAGCAGGCTGACCTTCGCGCTCATGTCGCCGCCGATCGGCGCATGCTGCCGCCGCCTTCGGGTTCACCGTGGCCGTGCGAGATCGGCTCCGCCAGCGATGCCGGTGCCGGCAGCTCCAGGAGTCGATACAGATTCGCGAGCTTCGAGCGATACAGCCGATCGAAGCTCGCGACCGAGACGCTCGGGTTGTAGTCGCCGAACCACCAGAACCAGTCCGAACCTTCGCAGTCGGCGAGCTGCCGTTCCGCCGCGGCGAGGCGCTCCGGACTCAAGCGCCCGCTCGCTTTCACCAGATCGAAACTCTGCTTCGCCGCGCACAGTTCGTCCCAGGCGCGGTTCTTGTCGCTCGACCCGATCCAAGTGGCGAAATTGCCGAACACCCAGCTGCCGGCGACCAGCCGCTCGAGGCTGTGCACCGCTGCCGGTGCCGGACCCGCTGGCGCGGGAGCGGCCGCTTCCTGCAGAAATGCACTGAAGGTCGTGGAACGGATTGTCGGGTGCGTCTCCAGCGTCTGGTACAGCGCGGAGAGAAAATAATAGGCGTTGTAGGGATAGTGCTCCCAGGCGTTTTCGCCGTCGAGGATCACGCTCACCAGCGGCCGCTCGTGCGGCAGCGCCTGCGCCGCGATGTGCTCCAGTTCGCCGACGAAATTGGCCGCCGCGTCGCTGCCGTGCCACTTCTGGTACTCGAAACCGATGCGGTCGGACAACTTGTCGTCGCGGAAGAACAGCACGAGCCCCGCTGCCGCCGGGAGGCGGTAGGGACGATAAAGGTAGCGCGGCCGGGCCTCCCCGGATTGCGCCGTTCCCAGGCTATTTGCCAGCACCTGCTCGCCGCTCGCGGCCCAGGCGATTCCCTTGTCGCTCAACAGGCCGAGCAGCGGCGCCGACACCGAGCCTTCGGCCGGCCACAGGCCGCGCGGCGCCGCGCCGAAGCGGCGCTCGTGGCTCGCGAGTGCGGAGCATAAGTGTGCGGCGACGCGTTCGCGCCCGCCGGGGTAGTCCGCAGTTTCGGGCAATGCCGCCTTCGGCTCGGCCTCGCGCGCCGACTGGAAATCGAGCAGCAGCGGCGCCAGCGGATGGTAGTGCGGCGTCGTCGACAGCTCGATCTGCCCCTTGGCCGCGAGGCGCGCGTAGCGCCCGATCACCCCGCTCACCAGTTCGCCGATGAGCTGCAGGAGCTGCCGCCGGTGCTCGTAACCGAAATATTCGCCGATCGCCATCAGCCGCGGCACCAGCTCGGATTCCCGGCGCACCGTCTCCCCCGTCCAGGCGAGGTGATACCAGACGAGCACGTCGTAGAAGAACTCGTCGGACAGATAGGCGAGCGCCGCATGGCCGTGCCCGTCGCAGATGCGGTAGAGCTCGTGCAGGCGCTTGTACGGCGGATAGTGCTGGATCGTGCCGGTGTTGTTGCCATGCAGGCACCGTTCGGCAATGCATGCACGCTCGCTCGCGACGAGGGGCTGTGCCGGATCGTGCGCGAGCAGGCGCAGCAAGGGATCGCGCAGCTTGCCGCCGGCGAATTGCTCGGCGTAGTCCTCGAGCTGGTCGAGCAGCACCGGCACCCAGTTGACCACGGCACGCATGCCCGGATGGTGCTCCAGGTGCCACGCCATGTCGGTGTAGTCCTTGATCGCGTGCAGATAGACCCAAGGCAAGAGGAATTCGCCGCTTGCCTGATCGCGATAATCCGGCTGATGCATGTGCCACAGCAGCACGAGGTCGAGCGGGCGGGGCTGGTTCACAGGGGCTGGCATGTCGATCGATAAATCCTCAAGTGCAGGCGCACATCGGTTCCCACTCGGGCGCAATGCCCGCACCGCTATACCGCTTTTCCCGCGGCGGCGCGCCCCTTCAACGGGTGTGGTGAACGCGCTGCCCCAGGCTCTCGGGAACGATCACGGTCACGCCGCCAGCGGTGACGTGGAAGCGCTTGCGGTCGGCATCCGGATCGACCCCGACCCTCAACCCGTCGGGCAGACGGCAGCGCTTGTCCACGATCGCCCGCCGCAGGATCACATTATTGCCTATCTCCACGTTGGGCAGAACCACGCAGTCCTCGATATCGCAATGGTTGTGCACGCGCACGTTGGAAAACAGCACCGTGCGCCTGACCCTGGAGCCGCTGACGATGCAGCCGCCGGAGACCAGGGAATCGATCGCCATGCCACGCCGGCCGTCGTCGTCGAAAACGAATTTCGCCGGCGGCAACTGCTCCTGGTAGGTCCAGATGGGCCAGTCCTGGTCGTACAAGTTCAGATCGGGCACCACCCGCGTCAGTTCCATGTTCGCTTCCCAGTAGGCGTCGAGCGTGCCGACGTCGCGCCAGTAGGGCATGCCGTTCGCCATGTTGACGCAGCTGTCGCGGAATTGGTGCGCGTAGACCGGCATGCCGGCGCGCACCAGACGCGGAATCACGTCCTTGCCGAAATCATGGCTCGAGCTTTCGTCTTCGGCGTCGCGGATCAGCTGCTCGTACAGGAACGCCTCGTCGAAGACGTAGATGCCCATGCTGGCGAGCGCGCGGTCGCTGCGGCCGGGCATCGGGGTCGGCCGCTCCGGCTTTTCCTGGAACGCGACGATGCGCCCGCCCTCGTTCACGCTCATCACGCCGAACTGTTTGGCGCTGGCGAGCGGCACCTCAATGCAGGCGACGGTCATCACCGCCCGGTTCGCCACATGGTCCGCGAGCATGCGCGAATAGTCCATCTTGTAGACATGGTCGCCGGCGAGCACGAGCACGTACTTCTTGCCATAGCGGCGCAGGATGTCGATGTTCTGGTACACCGCGTCCGCGGTGCCGCGGTACCAGTCCCCGGTGATGCGCTGCTGCGCCGGCAGCAGCTCGACGAACTCGCCGAAGCGACCGTCGAGGAAACTCCAGCCGCGCTGCACGTGCCGGATCAGGCTTTGCGCCTTGTACTGGGTGCAGATGCCGATGCGGCGCACGCCCGAGTTGACGCAGTTGGACAAGGTGAAATCGATGATGCGGAACTTGCCGCCGAAATGCACTGCCGGCTTGGTGCGCCATTCGGTGAGCTCGGCCAGCCGGCTGCCGCGGCCACCGGCGAGTATGATGGCAAGCGAGTCGTGGGCGAGGCTTTTCACCGCCAGGCGCCCGGGCTGGGTCCTGCGCATGCGCTCGATCAATTCGCTGCCTTGATCGACCTCGTCCATATGACCGCGAATTGCTACATCGCCTATACTCATTGACATGGCCGTCCACTCCGACAGTATCCGCCGTCCGCGGCGGCAATAGGCTCCTCCCCATGCGCTCCGTACTCAGCTCCCGCGATCCGCAATTGCGCCTGCTCGCCCAGGCGCGGCTGCACAACCCCTACGGCTGCCTCGGCGCGCAGCACCGCGGCGAGGGCTGGCTGTTGCGCGTCTACAATCCGCACGCGCAATCCGCTTACTTCGCCGGCGCCGATGGCTGGGCGGCCCTTCCCCGCGGTGCGCAAGCCGGTGTGTTCGAGGCGCCGCTGGATACGCGACCGGCATCGCCGCCGCGCCTGCGCTTTCACGAAGACGGCGGGATGCGCGAGTGCTTCGATCCGTATTGGTTCCCGCTCACGCTCACCGACGAAGACTTGTACCTGTTCGGCGCCGGCCGCCTGCACCAGGCCTATCTCAGCCTCGGTGCGCGGCCGATGGCGCTGGAAGGCGTCGCCGGCGTGCGCTTTGCCGTGTGGGCGCCGAACGCGGAGCGCGTCAGCGTGGTTGGCGACTTCAACCGCTGGGACGGCCGGCTCCATCCGCTGCAGTCGCGCGGCGCGAGCGGCGTGTGGGAACTGTTCCTGCCCGAGCTGCCCGCAGGCGCGCTGTACAAGTTCGAAGTGCGCAACCGCGCGAGCGGCGCGGTGCTGGTGAAGGCCGATCCCTATGCGCAAAGTTTCGAGCTGCGGCCGGCGACGGCGGCGAAGGTGTGCGCCCCAGCCGCGCACCGCTGGGCGGACGGCGCCTGGCTCGAGCGCCGCGCGCGCAGCGACTGGCAGCACGCGCCGCTCAACGTCTATGAAGTGCATGCCGGCTCCTGGCGCCGGCACCCCGACGGGCGCAGCTACAGCTACGGCGAGCTGGCCGATGCGCTCATTCCCTATGTCCTCGACCTGGGCTACACCCATCTCGAGCTGATGCCGCTCTCCGAACACCCTCTGGACGAATCCTGGGGCTATCAGACCACCGGCTATTTCGCCGCGACCAGCCGCTACGGCACCGCCGACGATCTGCGCGCCTTCGTCGAGCGCTGCCATGCCGCGGGCATCGGCGTCATCCTCGATTGGGTACCGGGTCACTTTCCGCAGGACGATTTCGCGCTGGCGCGCTTCGACGGCACGGCGCTCTACGAGCACGAGGATCCGCGGCTCGGCCTGCATCCCGAGTGGGGCACGCACACCTTCAACTTCGGCCGCAACGAAGTGAAGAGCTTCCTGCTCTCCAGCGCGCACTACTGGCTGTCGCAGTTCCACTTCGACGGCTTGCGCGTGGACGCCGTCGCCTCCATGCTCTACCTCGACTATGCGCGAGCGGCGGGGCACTGGCTGCCCAACCGTTACGGCGGAAACGAGAACCTGGACGCGGTCGAGTTCCTGCGCGAGCTGAACATCATGCTGCACGCCGAATTTCCCGGAGCATTGAGCATCGCCGAGGAGTCGACCGCCTGGCCGATGGTGTCGCGCCCGGTCTATCTCGGCGGACTCGGCTTCACGCTCAAGTGGAACATGGGCTGGATGCACGACACGCTCGCCTATATCGCGCACGATCCGGTGCACCGGCGCTTTCACCACGACCAACTCACCTTCGGCCAGCTCTACGCCTACACGGAAAATTTCGTCTTGCCGCTGTCGCACGACGAGGTCGTGCACGGCAAGGGATCGCTCCTCGGCAAGATGCCGGGCGACGACTGGCAGCGTTTTGCCAATCTGCGCCTGCTCTTCACCTACCAGATGACCACGCCGGGAAAGAAACTGAACTTCATGGGGAGCGAGTTCGGCCAGGAGCGCGAATGGGCTTCCCAGGGAGAGATCGACTGGGCGCTCGCTGCCGAGCCCGCGCACACGGGCGTCGCGCGCCTGGTGCGCGACCTCAACCGCCTCTACCGCGATGCGCCCGCCCTGCACGAACTCGACCACGCCGCCGAGGGATTTTCCTGGATCGATTGTCATGACGCCGAGCAGTCGATAATTTGTTTCGAGCGGCGCGCCCGCGCGGGCGCAGGCGTCATCGTTGTACTCAACTTCACCCCGGTCCCGCGCCTCGGCTATCGCATAGGCCTGCCGCTGGCGGGACACTACGACGAAATCTTCAACAGCGACTCGCGCTTCTACGGCGGCAGCGATCTCGGCAACGGCGGCTACATCGAAACCGAAGCGCGCCCTTGGATGAACCGACCGTATTCGGCGAGCATCACCTTACCGCCGCTCGGCGCGGTCATCCTCAGCCACGTCGAACGCTAGGCGCTGCCTATCATCCGCTGCACTTCGGCTTCTGCCTCGACCCAGTCCTGCAATTCGCCGCCGGGCGCGAAACCGCGCTTTTCCGCGCGGTAATACGCTGCCTGCGCAATCAGCCGCCACCGCTCTTCCGAGCTCAGGGCTTTGACTGTTCGTTGAGGCTCGACGCCGGCTTCCTTGCCTGGCCTCGGCGTGGCAATCAGGCTGCGCGGCGGGAGCTTCGTCGCTGCCTTGGCTTTTGCCGGGCGCATATGTGTACTAGGCATGGTTCACCTCCAGTCGTAAAACGACGCATCGAAAACCAAGCATAGCGATGCGCTCTTGTGCACCCTTGATAATTGTCAACGGGTAAAGGATGCCATCGCCGAAATCGGCGGCGGCCGCGCACGGCGTGAGGAATGCAGTCGCAGCAGCGCTGCCGCGGCTACGCTTTGAGCGCGATCAATGCAGCGCCGATCAGGCCCAGGCGCTCGGTCGTGACCACCCGCACCGGCATCTTGGCGGCGAGCCGCGCGTAGCCGCCTTTGGCATTGAACGCCCGGATGAAGCCGCCGGCGGCGAGGCGGCGCAGGATCTTGGTCGCGATGCCGCCCGCAACGAACACGCCGGCGCGCGCGGTCACCGCCAGGGCGTGGTCGCCGGCGATCGCGCCGTAGCAGTCGATGAACAGATCGAGTGCACGGCAGGCGAGCGGGTCGGCGTGATCGAGCGCGAAGCGGCTCACCGCCGCCGCCCCCTCGGCGCGCACCGCCGCTTCCAGCTCGGGAGACGCCGGCTCGCTGCCGCGCAGGAACTCGAAGATGCGCACCAGCCCCGGCCCCGACACCACGTGCTCGACGCAGACGTGTCCGAACTCGGCGTGCAGCGCCTTCCATAAGCGCATCTGTTCCTCGTTCGCGGGGGCGAAGCTCGCATGGCCGCCCTCGCCCGCGATCACCAGCCCGGCGCCTCCCGGGGCGAGGTAGGCGATGCCCAGGCCTGAGCCCGCGCCGATGACGACGCGCGCCGCCTCGGCCAGCGGTTCGCCGCACTGCAATAAGCTGCAATCGCCCTCGCCGAGCGCATTCACGCCCGTCGCGGCCGCCGCGAAATCGTTCACCAGTTGCACACGCCCGATGTCGAATTCGCCGGCGATGGCCGTGGCGTCGAGCGTCCAGGCAAGATTGGTCATGTCGACGCGACCGCCGGAAACCGGTCCCGCGACGCCGAAGCAGGCGCTCGCGATGCGCAATCCAGGACCGTGCAGTTCGCGGCATTCTTCGACAAAGCGCGCGAGCAGTCCGGAGAATCCGGCGAAGTACGCCACTTCGTAGCGCCGCTCGAGGAGCGCGAGCGGCCGGCCGCCTTCGGCCTGCGCGAGCATGAACAACGCTTTGGTTCCACCGATGTCGCCGGCGATGATCATGCGCTTCCTTTCGGGGCCGACGCTAGGCGCCCGATCCCCTGCCCTGCTAACATTCGGGGCGCGGCGCGCAGCACGGGCAATGACCCGGATCGATAACGCGAAACCCGTCCGCCTCGAACGTGAACTCCAAACATTCCCGTATCCTTTTCGCCACCCCCGAGTGCGCGCCGCTCGTCAAGACCGGCGGCTTGGGCGACGTGAGCGGTGCGCTTCCCGCCGCGCTGCGCGCACTCGGCCTCGATGCGCGCGTCCTGCTCCCGGGCTACCCGCAGGTGCTCAAGCAACTGCCGGGCTTGCGCGAAGCCGCGCGCGTCGCGCCGCTCGCCGCGCTTCCCGCTGCGCGCCTGCTCGAAGGCCACGCCCCCGCGGGGGTGCCCTGCGTCGTGCTCGACTGCCCGCCGCTGTACGACCGCCCGGGCGGCCCCTACCAGGACGCAAGCGGCGCCGACTGGGCGGACAATGCGCTGCGCTTCGGCCAACTGTCGCGCGTGGCCGCCCTGCTCGGCGGCGCAGCGAGCCCCCTCGCGTGGCGCCCGGACGTGATCCATTGCAACGAGTGGCAGGCGGCGCTCGCTCCCGCTTACCTGCACTATGCAGAGCTTACACCTGCGGCGACGCTCGTCACCGTCCACAACCTCGGCTTCCAGGGCCTGTTCGAGGCGCAAATCCTCGGCGCGCTCGGTTTGCCGCCGGAGAGCTTCAATCCCGATGGGGTCGAATTCTACGGCAGGCTGTCCTTCCTCAAGGCGGGACTGCGCTTCGCCGACGCCATCAGCACGGTGAGCCCGACCTACGCGCTCGAGATCCAAACCGATGCGCTCGGCTTCGGCCTGCAGGGGCTGCTGCGCGAGCGCCGCGACTGCCTCCGCGGCATCGTCAACGGCATCGACACCGAAGCCTGGAATCCGGCGGCCGACCCCGCCATCGCCTGCCACTACGATGCCGCGAGGCTCGCGGCGAAAGCCGGCAACAAACTCGCGCTGCAGCGGCGCGTCGGGCTGGCGAGCACAGCGAAGATGCCGCTCCTCGCCGTGGTGAGCCGCCTCACCGAA
This sequence comes from uncultured Enterobacteriaceae bacterium, assembly GCA_964565875.1. GTDB lineage: Bacteria > Pseudomonadota > Gammaproteobacteria > Burkholderiales > SG8-39 > 2-12-FULL-64-23. Next base: position 6,543 of record CAZMGP010000006.1, on the reverse strand, counting down.
CAAAAGGGCGTCGATTGGTTGCTCGAAATCGCGCCGGAGATTCTCACCCTGCCCGCGCAGCTGGTGCTGCTCGGCACGGGCGATGCGCATCTGGAGGAGGGCTTCCGCGCGCTTGCGCGCCGCCATCCGCGCGAGGTGAGCGTCACCATCGGTTTCGACGAGGCGCTCGCCCATCAGATCGAAGCGGGCGCCGACGCCTTCCTCATGCCCTCGCGTTTCGAACCCTGCGGCATGAACCAGATGTACAGCCAGCGCTACGGCACGCCGCCGGTGGTGCGCGCCACCGGCGGGCTTGCCGACACCGTGGTCGATTGCAGTCCCGCCGCGCTCGCCGCTGGCAGCGCCACCGGCTTCGCGTTTTACGAGGCGAGCGCAGCCGCGCTGCTTGCCTGCCTGCGCCGCGCCGTGGACGCATGGCAGGACGGCGCGACCTGGCGCGCGCTGCAGAGAAACGGCATGGCGAAGGACTTCAGCTGGAGCGAGAGCGCGCGCCGCTATGCCGAGATCTACGCCGGGATCGCGCGCCGCGCTTGAAACGCTCGCGAATTCGTTCATGCATGCCCCTTGAGCTCGGTGCGGCGCGCGGCACTCGCGGGGACTGCGCCGGCTAGGCCCAGATCATCAGCCCCAGCTCGAGCGGATGCGTCAGGAGCTCGTGCCAGGGATAGATGCGGATACGGTAGTCGAGCTTGCCGCAGAATTCGGGCGCAAGATCGAGCACGAAGCGATACTCGCCGATGGCGTCCGCGCCTTGCGCGACGAAACGGTGCGCCGTCACCTTGTCCTTGCCGTACTGCCCGACATGGCCGAGCAGCAGTTCCACCGCCACGTCTTCCGGATTCAGGCCGTTCAGCCGCACGCCGGTTTCGATGCGCACCGCATCGCCGAACTGGATGCGCCTCTTCGGCGTATTGAGGCGGCGGATGGTGACGCCGGGCCAGGCCTGCCGCGCGCGCGCCTTCCATGCCGCGATCGAGCGCGCGACTTCGAACTGATTGTCGCTATAGCGCCGGCCCTGCTGCGCCGCGCGCCGGTAGAACTTGGCGACATACTCGCCCACCATGCGCTGCGAATTGAAGCGCGGCATCAGGCTCGAGATCGAGCGCTTGGCAAGTTGCACCCATTCCGGCGAATAGCCCGCGCCGCTGAACTTGTAGTAGAGCGGGATCACATGGTCCTGCAGGATTTCATACAGGGTGCGCGCTTCCTCGCGGTTGCGTGTCGCATCGTCCAGGCCGGCGGCGCCCGGCTTGATCGCCCAGCCGTTCGCGCCGTTGTAGCCCTCGCCCCACCAGCCGTCGAGCACCGACAGGTTCAACACGCCGTTGATCGCCGCCTTCATGCCCGAGGTGCCCGAGGCCTCGAGCGGATAGATGGGGTTGTTCAGCCAGACGTCGACGCCCGACACCATGCGCCGCGCAAGCCGCAGGTCGTAGCCTTCGACCATGAGGACCTTGCCCTCGAAATCCGGCATTTGCGCCACCTGGTTCACGCGGCGGATCATGTCCTGGCCCGGCACATCCGCCGGGTGCGCCTTGCCGGCGAACAGGAACAGCACCGGGCGCTGTGCGTCGCCTAGCAGGGTCTTCAGCCATTCGAGGTTCTCGAACAAGAGCGTCGCGCGCTTGTAGGTGGCGAAGCGCCGGCCGAAGCCGATGATCAGCACCGTCGGGTCGTGCGGATCGCACAGCCGCAGCAGCCGGTCCAGGTGCGCCTCGCTCCCCTGGTTGCGCGCGTTCTGCTCGCGCAGGCGAAAGCGCACCAGGTGCAGCAACTGCGACTTAAGGTGCTGGCGCGTGCTCCAGAACACGTGGTCGGGCACTTCGTTGATCTGGTCCCAGCAGCTCTGGTCGGAGAGGCGCTGGCTCCAGCCGTAGCCGAGGAAATGGTCGAAGGTGTCGGCCCATTCGGGCGAGAGGAAGGTCGGCACGTGCACGCCGTTGGTGATCGAGGTGATCGGGTTTTCCTCGAACGGGATCTGCGGCCACAGGTTGGCGAGGATCTCCGAGGACACCCCGCCGTGGATCTTCGACACGCCGTTTTGGAAGCGCGAGCCGCGCACGGCGAGCGCGGTCATGTTGAATTCGGTCGCGCCGGGAGAGAGCCCGAGCGCGAGCAGCTGCTCGCTGGGAATGCGTAGCTCCGAGCACCAATGCTGGAAGTAATGCTGCAGCATCTGGGTGGAAAAATGATCGTGCCCGGCCGGCACTGCGGTGTGCGTGGTGAACACGGTGTTCGCCGCCACCGCCTCGAGCGCGCTGGCGAAGTCCAGTCCCTGATGCATCAGCTCGCGCAGGCGCTCGAGGATGAGGAACGCCGCATGGCCCTCGTTGATGTGCCACACCGCCGGCTTCATGCCGAGGGCGGCGAGCGTGCGTGCGCCGCCGACGCCGAGCACGATCTCCTGCTCGATGCGGGTGGTGCGATCGCCGCCGTAGAGCTGGTGTGCGATGTTGCGGTCCTGCGGATTGTTGTCCTCGATGTCGGTGTCGAGCAGATACAGCGCGACGCAGCCGGCGCGCACCTGCCATACCTTCGCCTTGAGTTCGCGCCCGGGGAGATCGATCCGCACCTTGAGCTCGGAGCCGTCTTCGCGCCGCACCGGCGAGATCGGCAGGTCGTCGAAATCCGAATCCTGGTAGGTGGCGTGCTGATTGCCCTGGCTGTCTATGGTCTGGTAGAAGTAGCCCTGGCGGTAGAGCAGGCCCAGACCGACGAAGGGCAGGCGCATATCGCTTGCCGCCTTGCAGTGGTCGCCCGCGAGTATGCCCAGGCCGCCGGAATAGATCGGCAGGCTCTCATGGAAGCCGAATTCGGCGCAGAAGTAGGCGACGATCTCATTCGCCGCGAGCGGCGCCTCGGCCACGTCGCGTGAGGTCAACTCGCCGTGGTAGCTGTCGTAGGCCGAGAGCACGCGGTTGTAGTTGTTGAGGAACACCTTGTCCTCGGCCGCGTCGAGCAGCCGCCGCTCGTCGATGCGCTTCAGCAGGGCCTTCGGGCTGTGCCCGACCGCGTTCCACAAGCCCGGGTCGAGGCGCGAGAACAGCGCGCGCGTGGGCATGATGTCCCAGCTGTACCAGAGGTTGTTCGCGAGTTCCTCCAGCCGCGCGAGGCGCTGCGGAATCTTGGGATTGACTTCGAGACAGTATTTTGTGCCTGGCTGCATGATCCACCCTTAGAATCTGTTTCGAAATGAGGGGACACCTCCCCTCATACTCCCCTTAATCAGCCGCTGCAAAATCGATTTTGCAGCGGGCCTTGGCGTTGAGCAGGGCGCGGGTCGAATCCGCGGGCGCGCTCCGTGGAAAATAGAATACCCGCGCGGCGGCGCGTTGACAAAAGTCAAGCGGCAGGCGCGGCGCCTGCCTACACCGCTATCATGCCGTGCACGCTGAACAGCGCCTGCGCATCGGTCCAGGTCTCGCCCGGGGCGAATCCGGCGCTGCGTGCCAGCGCCTGGAACTCCTCTACGCCGTACTTGCACGAAAATTCGGTGTGGATGGTCTCGCCCGGCTCGAAGCGGAAGCGCTGCCCCGCGACGTGCACGAGCTGCGCGGCGAGGCTTTCGATGTGCATCTCGATGCGGCCCTGCGCTTCGTCGTAGAACGCCTTGTGGCGGAAGCGCCGCAGCTGGAAGTCGCCTCCCAGCTCGCGATTGATGCGCGCGAGCAGGTTGAGGTTGAACGCCGCGGTGACGCCTGCCGCGTCGTCGTAGGCGGCGTCGAGCCGGGCCTTGTCCTTCTTCAGATCGACGCCGATCAAGAGCGCGCCGCCCGTGCCCACGCTGCGGCGCACGAGCTTCAAGAAACCGGCCGCCTCAGGCGGCGTGAAATTGCCGATGGTCGAGCCGGGAAAGTACACCGCCTTGCGGCGGATCGGCACGCCGACGAACTCGGGCAGGGTGAGCGGCCGGCTGTAGTCGGCGCATACGCCGGTGATGTTGAGCCGGGGAAAGCGCGCGGCGAGGCCGGTCGCGGCCGCGCGTATCGCCTCGCCGGCGATGTCGATCGGCACGTACAGCGGCGGCTCGAGGTGCTCGAGCAGCAGGCGCGTCTTGCGGCTCGAGCCGCTGCCGTACTCGATCAATTGGCAACCGGGGCCGAGGAACTTCGCCATCGCCTGGGCGTGCTCGCTCATGATGGCGAGCTCGGTGCGCGTGAGATAGTACTCGGGCAGCTCGCAGATCTGCTCGAACAGCTCGCAGCCGCGCGCATCGTAGAAATACTTGGGCGGCAGCGCCTTGCGCGCGAGCGCGAGGCCGGCGAGCACATCGTCGAGAAATGTCTCGCCCGCGGCGAGAAAGTTGTAGAAGCGCACCACCCCTTGCGCGGGGCGCGGCAAGTCGTCGACCATCAGGAACCTCGACAGCTAGCCCGCGCGGCGGCGGGAATCAGGCGCGCGGGGAAATGCGGCTCTTCTGCGCCGATTTGTGCACGCCGGCGCTCTGCGGCCGCGCGTTCGCCTCGAGCCAGGCGCGCACGCGGTTGGCGTCGGCGATACGCGAGAACTTGCCCCAGGAATCGAGCAGCACGATGATCACCTTGCGCTCGGCGAGCTTCGCCTGCAACACCAGGCAGCGCCCCGCGTCGTTGGTGAACCCGGTCTTCGACAGGCCGATATCCCAGTGCCCGTTCGCCACCAAGCGGTTGGTATTGCGGTAGGCGAGCGGCCGGCCGTCGACGTAGACTTCGTGCTCGGTCGCGGTGGTGTAGCGGCGGATGAGCTCGTAGTCGTGCGCCGCGCGCACCAGCTTCGCCAGGTCTTCCGCGCTCGACACGTTGGCGTTCGACAGCCCCGTGGCGTCGCCGAAGCGCGTGTCGTTCATGCCGAGCATGTGCGCCTTGAAGTTCATGGCGCGCAAGAACGCCTCGATGCCGCCGGGATAGGTGCGGCCGAGCGCCGCCGCGGCGCGGTTCTCTGAAGCCATCAACGCGATGCGCAGCAGCTCGTCACGCGACAGCGTTGCGCCCGGCTTCAGGCGCGAATGCGTGCCGCGCAGCCAATCCATGTCCTCTTCGGTGATGGTCACCGGCTGGTTCAGGTCCTGCGCGGCGTCGAGCACCACCACCGCGGTCATCAGCTTGGTGATCGAGGCGATGGGTGTGATCGTGCTCGCGTTCTTGCCGTAGAGGATCTCGCCCGTCTCCTGGTCCTGCACCAAGGCGGCGGCCGAACGCAGCGACAGGATATGCGGAGTGGGCGCAGCACTGTGCGCGTGGCGACGGGCCTCGGCCTGCCCCGAATAGGCGGCGCAGGCGAGTCCCAGGGCGAGGCCCGCGGACAGCAGAAATTGGCGCAAAGGCAGCGACATGACACTCCCTGACGTTGATGGTGATTTTGGGCGAAGTCTATCGTCCAAACAATTACTTGGCAAGGAAAAATAATGAGATAGAGAAGCTATCTCAGGCAAAAGCTGAAAAGAAGGGGTAAACCCCTACAATTCGTGCGTTTCACACTGCAGCGATCGCATTTTCCTGCTCAGACTCCTCCTGCTGCTGCAGCGCCCACATCTGGGCGTAGGCGCCGCGGAGATCGAGCAGTTCGCGGTGCGAGCCTCGCTCGATGATGGCACCGGACTCCATCACCAGGATCTGGTCGGCGTCCATCACCGTCGACAGCCGGTGCGCGATCACCAGCGTCGTGTGTCCCTGGGCGACGCGCGCGAGTTCGCCCTGGATCGACTTCTCGGTTTCGGAATCGAGCGCCGAGGTCGCCTCGTCGAAGATCAGGATCGCCGGGTTCTTCAGGATCGCTCGGGCGATGGCAACGCGCTGCTTTTCGCCGCCCGAGAGCTTCAAGCCGCGCTCGCCCACGCGCGCCTCGTACTTGTCCGGCAGGCTTTCGATGAAGTCGTGAATGTGCGCCGCCTGCGCCGCCTCGATCACTTCCTCGCGACTCGCCTCCGGCCGGCCGTACTGGATGTTGTAGTAGATGCTGTCGTTGAACAGCACCGTGTCCTGCGGCACGATGCCGATCGCCGCGCGCAGGCTCGCCTGCTGCAGCTTGCGCAGGTCGCGGCCGTTCACGGTGATGGCGCCGCGGCCGACGTCGTAGAAGCGGTAGAGCAGCCGCGCGAGCGTGGATTTCCCCGAGCCCGAATGCCCGACCACCGCGACCTTGCTCCCCGCCGGGACCTCGAAGGAGACGTCGAACAGGATCTGCCGCTTCGGCTCGTAGGAGAAATCGACGTGCTCGAAGCGGATCGCCGCGCTGCCCGCGGCGAGCGGCACGGCGTCGGCGCTGTCGGCGATCTCGCGGTTCTGCTCGAGCAGGCGGAACATGCGGTCGGTGTCGATCAGCGCCTGCTTGATCTCGCGGTAGACCACGCCGAGGAAATTGAGCGGGATGTAGAGTTGGATGAGCAGCCCGTTGATCAGCACCAGGTCGCCGAGGGTGAGCGTCTTCACCACCACGCCGTCGGCGGCGAGGATCATGAGCAGCGTCACCGCGATGGCGATGATCCCGCTCTGACCGATGTTGAGCACGCCGAGCGAGGCCTCGCTCTTCACCGCCGCCGACTCGTATTTGCGCAGGTTTTCGTCG
>CAZMGP010000005.1:101400-128947 GCA_964565875.1 uncultured Enterobacteriaceae bacterium | reverse complement strand
GGAGTGGGCTGCGCCGCGATGCCGTCGGCCGCGAGCCGCACCAGCACCGCGTCGCGCTCGGCGCGGATCAGGTTGACGCGCAGATCGAGCGGCGCGCCGTGCTGCAGGCTTTGCGCCAGCGCGAGGAGTTCATCGCCCGCGTATTGGCGCGCAAGGCGCTCGAGCAGCCAATCGGGGAGATCGCAGCGGACGGCGAGCGAGGCATCGTCTGCCTGCGCCTTGAGTTCGGCCAGCCAGTCGCGCTCCTGCACGGAAAGTGCGGGGGCGATCTCGCGCAGGCTGTAGCCGCACAAGCGGATGAGCGCCGCCAGCGCGACGCGACGCGCCTCGCGTCCGCCCGTCAGGGTCTCGAGCAGGCGCAGGCGCCGCAGCGCGGCGAACACTGTTTCGGCGACGAAGGCGCGGTCGCTCTGCCCCAGCTCGGAATGCGCCCGCAGGTAGCGCGACAGCACGCCGTCGGCGGGGAACTTGAATTCGAGCACGGCAGCGAGCGCTGCGACCGCGTGATCGACTAGAGCTCGTGGTACAGACATGGCATAGGCCCTTGTTGTTCTCGGCGCCGGAGGCGCTGCCCCTCGCGCTCTGCTCGACCGAGGCGTGCACTGATGCCGGCGGCGCTGGCGCGCGTCAGCTACCGATGTGCGTCAGCACCTGGTCGATGCGCGCACCGTCTTTTTCCGTGACCAGTATGCGCGCCGGCAGGTAGTTCTTGTCGCTCGCGAACCAGATCTCCGTTCCTTTGTCGTCCTGGTTCTCGCGCCGTTTCACCAAGTGCACGGTTTCGATTTCGCCCGCCGGCGTCTTCAGCTTCTCGCGACCCGCGACTTCGTACTCGAATCGGGTCAGGCCTTTGCCGTCGGTGAGCGTGATCTTGATCTGCCTTCCCGGCGCGAGATCGGGTGTGGCCTGGAAGGCGAAATTGTAGAGGAAGCTCAGCCGATCCTGCAGCGGCAGCACCATCGGCGTCGTCTCGTTCTTGCCGTCATGCTCCTGCGTCAAGATCTTCTTCGCCCAATCGAACCTGGCCACCGCGGCCGGCTTGTCGCCACGCTGGTCGCGATACTCGAGCGGCCGTAGCCCCTCGCGCGTCACTTCGCCGCGGCAATAGCGCTTAGCCGCGCCGCGATAGAGCAGCGCGCCCAGGCCCTTGCCGCGGCCCTCGGACCTGAGCGTGAAATTCTTGCCGTCGTGCTCGAGCAGCTCGGTCAATTCCGCGGCGACCACCCCGTTATAGCTGACGTCGTAGGAAAGCGCGAGCTTGTGCGGCGGCTGCGCAGCGGCCGCGGCAGCGAGAAACAAGCTCAGAACGACGACGAGGACGCGCATCAGGCGGCGAACAATAGTTGCGGATGAGCCCCTTTAACGCGCACCACTCCATCCGCGATGACGAGCTTATCCTCGAGAAACCAGCGCACCGCCTGCGGATAGATGCGGTGCTCCTGCGCGAGCACGCGCGCCGCAAGCCGCGCTTCGTCGTCGTCCGCCAGCACCGGCACGGCGGCTTGGATCACGATCGGGCCGTGATCGAGTTCGAGCGTGACGAAGTGCACGCTGCAGCCGTGGACCTTCACTCCGGCCGCGAGCGCCCGCGCATGGGTGTCGAGCCCCGGGAATGCCGGCAGCAGCGAAGGATGGATATTGATCAGGCGCTTCTCATAGCGCTGGACGAAGCCCGCGGTGAGGACGCGCATGAAGCCGGCGAGCACGACCAGCGCGGGATCATACCCGTCGATCGCGTACGCGAGCGCGGCATCGAAGGCCTCGCGCGTCGGATAGTCGCGGTGGGAGACGACTTCGGTCTTGATGCCGCGTCCGGCGGCATAGGCGAGGCCGACGGCGTCGGCGCGGTTGCTGATCACCGCCGTCACCGGCAGGCCGGCCTCGACGATGGCTTGCATGTTGCTGCCGCGGCCGGAAATGAGGATGACGATGGGTTGCATGGCGAGCGTGCATCATAGCGCGAAAGGGCTCTAGCCCGGGAAATTCGACGCGCGCCCGAGCAATACTCAGGCGTTGAGCTTGGCGCAGCAGTCGACGAGCTTGCGCGCCAGAGCGCCGATCGCGTCTCGCTGCTTCGCGTCTTTGAGTCCGCCCCGCTCGTCGAAGGCTTCGTGCGCGCGGCTAAGCGCGAACTGTTCGGAGAGCACCAGCACGTTCAAGGTCTGGAGGATGGCGCGCAAGTGGCCGAGGCCGCGCAATCCTCCCAGCGCTCCCGGGGATGCGCCCGCAATCGCCGCCACCTTACCTTGATAGGGAACGAGCCCGCTCTCGCCGTGATGCTCGCGCGAAATCCAGTCAAGCGTGTTCTTGAGAAGGGCCGACACCGAGGCGTTGTTCTCCGGAGAGGCGATGAACAGGCCCTGACGCGCGATGAACAGATCCTTCAGCTTGCGCGCGTTCGCCGGCAGTCCGTCGCGCGCTTCCAGATCGGCGTCGTAGAGCGGCATGGGGTAATCGCGCAGGTCGACGAGGCTCGCCTCGCCTCCTGCCGCTTGCACGGCTTCGAAGGCGATGCGCGCTAGCCTCTTGTTGAGCGATCCTTCGCGTGCGCTGCCTGCGAACACCAAGATCTTTGCTGCCATGCTTCCCTCCTTCCGTGGCTTTCGCTGCGACGTCCACGCCCCTACTCTGCGGCGATCGCTCGCCGCGGGCCGCGGCTATGTTAGCGCAGCGCCTTCAAGGCCGCTGCCACGCGCGCGACGCGTCTACCCTGAAAGCGCGCAACGGCGAGATCGTCCGCATTTGGCGGCGTGCTGTTGGTGCCTGAAACGGAGGACGCGCCGTAGGGAGTGCCTGCCTTGAACAGCGCCGGATCGGCATAGCCCGTCGGCACCAGGATCAGACCGAGGTGCGCCATCGGCGCGTAAAGCGAGTTGATCGTCATCTCGTTGCCGCCGTGGATAGTCGAAGTCGAAGCGAACGCCGAGCCCGCCTTGCCGACCAGCTTGCCCTGGAACCAGAGGCCGCCCAGGCTATCGATATAGGCTTTGAGCTCGGCGCTCACGCTGCCGAAGCGCGTCGGCGTGCCGAACACGATGCCGTCAGCCCACTCCGCATCGGCCTCGGTCGGCGCCTGGTACTGCGCGTTCATGCGCGCCGCGCCTTCCGCCCATCCCGGCGCCTTCTTCATCACTTCTTCGCCGACGAATTCCCGCGCCCGGCGCAATCTCACTTCTGCGCCCTCGGCCGTTGCGCCCTCCGCAATGGCTTTCGCCAGCGCCTCGGTGACGCCGCCGCGGGAATAGAAGGCGATCAGTATGTTCGATTTCATCTTAGTTTCCTTGTGCGGTGTTCTGTGCAATCAGTGCGCCGTCGCGGCACGCCCGCTTCCCGTCATGCGCGCACGCGGCGCGGCCAGCGCCCGCTCCAGGCTGAAGGCGCCGCCGCCCGAGGCGAGCAGCCCCAGCATGCCGCCCATGATGGATATGTTCTTCAGCAGATTGATCATCTGCTGCTGCGCCTGCGCCGCGTCGAGCCCGATTGGATTGTGGAACACCGCCGTGACCGGGATCAGGAACAGGAAAATCAGCGCGGCCGCCCAGCGCACTTTCCAGCCGAGCGCGATCATCAAGCCGCCACCCAATTCGACCAAGATGGTCAGTACCAGTAACACATCGACCGCGGGCAGGCCCTTGCTCGCCATGTAGGCGGCGGTGCCAGCGAAGCCGGTGATCTTGCCGTAGCCCGAGATGATGAAGATCGCCGCGAGCAGGATGCGTCCCGCCAGTGCAGTCGTGTTTTGCAGAGTCGAATTCATGTTTTCCGTTCCTTCCAAAGTTGATTGAGACGAAGTTGATTAAGAACTGCTAAGCCAAATCGAACACCAGCACTTCCGCCTGTTCGCCTTGTTCCAACACCAGCTCGGCCACACCGCTTGCTTTGAGCGCATCGCCCGCCGCGAGCGGTTGGCCGTTGACGACGAGCTTGCCGTGCGCCACATGCAGGTAGGCGCGGCGCCCAGGCGCGAGCTTGTGGCTCAGCCGCTCGGCGCCGTCAATCAGCGCCGCGTAGATCGAAGCGTCCTGATGCAGCAGCACCGAGCCATCGCGCGCGTCGGCGGAGGCGATCAGCCGCAGCCGCCCGCGCTTGGACGCGGCGTCGAAATGCTTCTGCTCGTAGCCGGGCTTGATGCCCGTGACGTTCGGCTCGATCCAGATCTGCAGGAAATGCGTGACGCCTTTCTCGGCATGATTGAATTCGGAGTGCAGCACACCGCGGCCGGCGCTCATGCGCTGCACGTCGCCGGGAACGATGGTCGAGCCGTTGCCCATGTTGTCCTTGTGCGCAAGCGCGCCTTCGAGGACATAGCTGACGATCTCCATGTCGCGGTGGCCGTGGGTGCCGAAGCCGCTGCCCGGCAGGATGCGGTCTTCGTTGATGACCCGCAGACTGCCGAAGCCCATGTGCGCCGGATCGTGGTAATCGGCGAAAGAAAAGGTATGGAAAGACTTGAGCCAGCCGTGGTCGGCATAGCCGCGTTGCTCGCTTTTGCGCACTTCCATCATGGTTTTTCCGCCTATTCGTTCTGATGCGTTGAATTCACGTTTCGCATGGTAGACGCGCGACAAACGCATGGATAGCGGATAATATTCATCGATATGATCATAATTTTTGAATAACCATGGCTAGCCTCAAACTGTCGCTGGATGCACTGCAGGTGCTGGACGCCATCGCGCGCAGGGGCAGCTTCGCCGCCGCCGCCGCGGAGCTGTATCGCGTGCCTTCGGCGCTCACCTACACCGTGCAAAAACTGGAGCAGGACCTCGACGCGCAGCTCTTCGACCGCCGCGGGCACCGCGCACAGCTCACGCCGGCCGGCCGCGAGTTGCTGGAGGAAGGACGCCATCTGCTGCGCGCTGCGAGCGAACTGGAGTGCCGCGTGAAGCGCGTCGCCACCGGCTGGGAAACGGAGCTGCGCATCGCCATCGACATCATGATTCCCGCGGCGCAGCTGTTTCCGCTGCTCGCAGCCTTCTACGCCGAGGAGTCGGGGACGCGCATACGCCTAGTCTATGAAGTGCTGGGAGGCACCTGGGATGCGCTCGTGTCCACGCGCGCCGAACTGGCGCTTGGAGTATCCGGAGAGATTCCGCCGGGAGGCGGCTATGCGCTGCGCATGCTCGGCTACAAAGATTTCGTATTCGCAGTCGCCCCCTCCCATCCCTTGGCCAAAGTGCGCGGGCCGCTCAGCCGCGAGCAGATATTGGAGCACCGCGCCGTGGCCATCGGAGACAGCTCGCGCAATCTGCCGCCGCGCTCGGTGAACTTGCTTAGCGGACAGGACGTGCTGACCGTGCCGGACCTCGAGTCCAAAGTGGCGGCGCAGATCGCCGGCCTGGGCTGCGGCTATCTGCCCGCTCACGTCGTCGCCCCGCAAGTGAAGGCGAAGCGCCTAGTGGTGAAGGAAGTGGCCGAGATCAAGCCGACCGGCAATCTCTACTATGCCTGGCGCGCCGAGGACAAGGGCAAGGCGCTGCGCTGGTTCTTGAAACGCCTGGAAGACCAGGACGTGCGCGCATCGCTGCTGCGCTACTAGCCGCTCGCGCGGTATAGCTGCGCCCACCGCTGCCGACTTGCGCGCCGGACGTAAGCTCTCCGCTCGCGGGAACTCGCTGCTTGAACATCCGCGGCGCAGATGCCAAACTGCGGCGCTAAGCATGCCTCTTCCGGAGTCTGCCGTGAGTCGGCTCTTCCTCGCATCCCTCTGTCTCCTCTTGAGCTGTTCCAGCCTGTTCGCGCAGCAGCGCAATCTCGGCGTCGGCCGTTCCGAAGCGCCGGCCAGCGAAAAGCGTGTCGCCCTGGTCATCGGAAACAGCGCGTACAAGAACTCCCCGCTGAGAAACCCGGTCAACGACGCCAGAGACATGGCGGCAAAGCTGCGCGCGCTCGGCTTCGAGGTGGTGGAGCGCAGCAACTTGAACGCACGCCAGATCGGCGCCACCCTGCGCGAGTTCCGGTCCAAGCTTGTACCGGGCGCCATAGGACTCGTCTTCTACGCGGGTCACGGCTTGCAGATCAAGGGCGAAAATTTCCTGCCGGCCGTGGACGCGGAGATAGCGGGCGAGGAGGACGTTCAGAATCAGAGTTTGGCGGTGAAGCAGGTCATGGACGTGCTGGAAGACGCCAAAACGCGCCTGAATCTGGTGTTTCTCGACGCATGTCGCAACAACCCCTATGCGAGGAGTTTCAGATCCGGCAGCGACGGGCTCGCACGCGTGAGCGCGCCGTCGGGGACGCTGATTTCCTTCGCCACTCGACCCGGCAGCGTCGCCGCCGACGGCAGCGGCAGAAACGGGCTGTACACGACCCAGCTGCTGCAGCAGATGGACAAGCTCGACCAACCGATCGAGCAGGTGCTGAAACGCGTGGTCACCGGCGTGAAGCTCGCGTCCAACGGAAGGCAGGAGCCGTGGATGGAAGGCAGCATCGAAGGGGATTTCTGCTTCGGCCGCTGCGCGGGCGCGGCGCCGGCTACCGCGCCGTCGGCCTCAGCTGCGACGGCGGGCGCCGGCGCCGAAGCCGCAGCGAACGACCGCGCCTTCTGGGAGTCGGTGAAGGATTCAAAAAGCGCGGACGAATTTCGCGCCTATCTCGAGCGGTTTCCCGACGGCCTGTTCGTCGCGCTCGCACATGCGAGGCTGAGAGCGCTGCCAGAAACGCAGTCGGCGAGCGCTCCGCCGTCCGCGCGACCGCCTTCCTCAGCGGCGGGCAGCACGCCGCAAGCGCAGTTACTCGATGATTGCGCGCAATGCCGCGGAATCCTGGAGCGCCAAGGGCCGGCGGTGGTGGCGGTGAGCGCAAGCGTGCGCGAGGCGCAGGGAGGCGCCGCGTCCAGAGACGATTTCTTCGACAAGTTCTTCGGCAGCGAACCCGACTCCGCCGGCCAGCAGCGGCAGGACCCGCGGCGCAGGGGCGCGGGCTTTCTCATCAGTAGCGACGGATACATCTTGACCAATGCACGGCTCGTGCAGCGAGCGACGCAAGTCCGAGTGACGCTCGCGGACCGGCGCGAGTTCGGCGCAAAGATCATGGGAACGGACGCGCGCAGCGACGTCGCCCTGCTCAAGATCGACTCGGGCGCGGAGCGACTGCCTGTCGTGCGCTTCGCCGCCGGGGGAATGCCGGCGGAGGGCGAGCGCCTGCTCGCGATGGGTTACCCCTCCGCCGCCAGCCTGACTATCGGAGTCGTCGTCGGCGCCGGCGGCGCGCAGCCCGCCAATCTCCTCGCCCCTTTCATTCGCACCGATGCTCCGGTCAACTCTGGAAATATCGGCGGACCGCTGTTCAACCTGCGCGGCGAGGTCGTCGGCATCAACACCCTGATCCAGGGGCAATCGGAGACCGGTGCCGACGCGGCTTATGCCATTCCGATCGACCTGGCCTCGGAGGTCGAGGCGCAATTGCGCGCCTTCGGGCGCGTACGCCGCGCTCGGATAGGCACCGCAATTCAGGAAGTCACCAAGGAGATCGCGCAAAACCTGGGTTTGCCGAAGCCGCTGGGCGCAGCGGTGAACGCGGTGGAAAAAGGCGGGCCCGCGGAAAGAGCCGGCATCGAAGTCGGGGACGTCATCCTGAGTTTCGACGGCATCGCGATCAACAGCCACGTCGAACTGCCCCGCATCGTGGCGCGGCAGGCCCCGGGACGCAGCGTGCCGATTCAGGTCTGGCGAAAAGGCGCGGCCAAAGATTTGACCGTCACCTTGGCAGAAACGCCGCCCGAGGCCGCACGCGAGCGCAGCGGCGAAGCCCCTCGCGGCAGCCGCTAGCACGCCCGCGGGAGGGCGTGTCGGGCTTCGATTCAGGGCAGTTCGCGCAGGAAGGAAGCGATCGCCTGCCAGTAGTCCGGCTCGCCGGCGATGCTGTCGTGGTCGGCGCGAGCAAATTCGCGCCAGGTTTTCGCTCCACCCCAGGCGGCGTAGAGGCGCTGCGAATACGGCCGCGGGATGACGCGATCGGCGCCCGCGACCAGGCACAAAAGCGGCAGCCGGATCGTCGGCGCGCGCGAAATGGAATCGAAGCGGTGCTTGAGCATCAGCCCGATCGGCAGATAGGGATAGATGCCCTGCGCTACGCTCTCGACGCTGTCGTAGGGAGAGACGAGGATGATGCCGGCGAGCGGCCGCTGGGTAGCGAGATAGACGGCGACGCCGCTGCCCAGGCTGCGCCCCATCGCCGCGACGCGCCCATTCGCTGCGCGCTGCTGCGCATAATCGTAGAGCGCGAGCGCGTCGGCGAAGAGCTCGGCTTCGCCGGGCTTGCCTTCGCTCGCGCCATAGCCGCGGTAGTTGACGAGCAGCAGCGACCAGCCGGCATAGCGTCCGGCGGTGTCGATGAGCCAGGACACCTCTTCCGCATTGCCGCCGAAATAGATCAGGATCGGCGCGGGTTCGCTCCCTGTCTTGACCAACCAACCGCGCAGCTGCACCTGGTCTTGCGTGAGCAGACTTACTTCTTCGACTGCTGCATCGCGGCGGCCTTGCAGCGGATCGCCTAGGAGCGGCTGCGGAAAGAACAGCAGTCGATCCTGCAGAAAATAGAGCAGGATGGGAAATCCCAGCAGGACGCAGACAAGGAGTTTCAGCCAGTCCATTATCTTCGCGCGCAGCGTCGGCTTCATCCACCAAGCATAGCCCCTCTGTGCCGCCGGCGCCCGTCTCTACGCCGCGATGCAAGCGCATCTGCGGCCGCTGTGGATCAGGCTTGACTTACAATCGACGCATGCGGAACTATCGCGGCCGCTTCGCCCCCTCCCCCACCGGACCGCTGCATTTCGGCTCGCTCGTCGCCGCTGTGGGCAGCTATCTGGAAGCGAAGCGCCGTGGCGGAGAATGGCTGCTGCGCATGGAAGACCTCGATCCGCCGCGCGAGCAACCGGGCGCAGCTGATGCCATATTGGACTTGCTCGCCGCCTGCGGCATGCGCTGGGACGGCGAGCCGCTGTATCAGAGCCGGCGCGGCTCTGCCTACGCCGCCGCCCTCTCCCGCCTCGAAGCACAAGGCCTGGTCTACCCCTGCGCCTGCAGCCGGCGCGAGATCGCCGACTCTGGCGTACTCGCCGATGGCGCGCGCATCTACCCCGGCACTTGCCGCGCGGGTCTCGCTCCGGGCAAGACCGCGCGCGCCTGGCGCCTGCGCGTTGCCGACCAAACAGTTGAATTCGAAGACGCGGTGCAGGGACGAATACGGCAGAGGCTCGCAGACGAAGTCGGCGACTTCGTGCTCAAGCGCGCGGACGGCATATATGCCTACCAGCTCGCAGCAGTCGTCGACGATGCCGAGCAAGGCATCAGCGACGTCGTGCGCGGTGCCGACCTGCTCGATTCGACGCCGCGCCAGATCTACTTGCAGCGGCTGCTCGGCCTGCCCACGCCGCGCTATCTGCATCTTCCGGTCGCGGTGAATGCGGCAGGCGAAAAGCTCTCCAAGCAGACCCTCGCGCCTGCCGTGGATGCGCGCGACCCCGTGTCGTCACTATATGAAACGCTGCGCTTTCTCGGCCAGAGTCCGCCGTCCGATCTGTGCCACGCGACGCTCGAAGAATTTTGGCGTTGGGCGCTCGCGCACTGGGATCCGGCGCGCATCGCGCACGCACGCAACCTGCCCTCTCCTTAATCGGTGCCGCGCCGCTTTTCGCGGCTGCGCTTGGATGCGGGCAGCATCACGGCGGCGAGCGCCAGGATCACCAGCGAAAGCGCTGCGTAATCCTGCCAACGCGGCCGTTCGCCCAGCACCAGCATGCCGCTGAACACGCCGACTACGGGAATCATCAGCACCGAAAGTGAGGACACCGCCACCGGCACCAAGGTGACGATCTTGTACCACGCCCAATGGCAGAAGATGAACGCCACCAACACATTGTAGGCGACCGCCAGCGCGGGCCCGAGCGTCAGCGGCCGCAGCGCGTGCAAATCGAACAGCAGCGCGCCGACGTAGATCGGAATGCCGCCGAGCAGCAGTTGCCAGGCAGTGAAGGAGGTCACGGGCAAGGCGATGGGAAAGCGCTTCATCAGCACCGTGCCGAGCGCCCAGCACAGCGCTCCGCCCAGGATCAGCAACGTGCCTAGCGGCGCCGCCTGCACCGCCGCCTGCACCGCGCGCAATTCCACCCACAACAGGAGCAGCATGGCGCCCATGCCCAGCGCGAGGCCGACGAAGTGGCGCAAGGTGATGCGCTCGCGCAGCAGCCAGGCCGACAGCGGCACGCTCCACAAGGGCATGGTGTAGGCGAGAATCGCCGCCCGGCCGGAAGGCATGTAGCGGATACCGAAGGTGATGCAGATGTTCCATACCGTGATGTTGAACACGGTGATGGCGAGCAGCCTGCGCCACTGGCCGCGCGGAACGGCGAGCGGCAGCTTCTTCGCGTAGGCGATGGCGAACAGTCCGGTCGAGCCGCCGAGCAGGCACAGTGTGCGGAAACTGAGCACCGGTACCTCGCTCAAGGCGAGCTTGATCATCGGCCAATTGAATCCCCAGCCGAGGGTGAGCGCGACGAGCAGCCAGAGGATGGCGCCCGGGAAGCCGCGATGCCGGCTCATCGCCCGCCTGCCGATACGAGCCGCATCAGTCGAACACGGTCTCTGAATAATGCGCCGCGTCGATCGCGGCCTCGATCACCGTGGGCCCGTCCGCAGCGAACGCCCGGCGCAGTTCGCGCTCGAGCTCTGCCGCGCTGTCGACACCGACCGCGGGCACGCCGAAGTAATGCGCCGGTGGCAGACGGTAATCGCCCGTGGCGATTTCGACGCCGAAATGCGGCAATCCGCGCCGCTCCTGCTTCACTTTGATCAGCGACAGCCAACGGTCGTCGAGCACGACGAAGGGGATCGCGAGCCGGTGGCGCGCAGCGACCGCCACTTCGCCGCAAGTCATTTGGAAGCAGCCGTCGCCGATGACGCAGACCACCGGCAGATCGGGCCGCGCAAGCTTCGCCGCCAGCGCCGCCGGTATGCCGAAACCCATCGACGACCAGCCGTTGGTGATGAGGAAAGTCCGCGGCGCATGCGCGCTCCATTGCGCGCCGATCTGGTGGGTGTGCGCGCCCACGTCGAAGGCGAGCACGCCGTTCGTCGGCAGCAGCTTGCGCACCACGTCGATCGCCTGGTGCGGCGCGAAGCCGGAAACGGCAGGCCGCAGCGCCTGCGCGAACGCCGCGCGCTGCCGCTCGAACCGCTCCTGCTGCCAGGCATTGCCCACCGCGGGCAGCGCAGCGAGCCGCGCCACGGCGTCGTCGAGATCGCCGACCACTTCGCCCGTGATGTGCACGCTCGCGGCTACGTCGGCGCGCTCGATGCCCACATGCAGCACTGGCACGTCCTGCGTCCAGGCCTCGTACTCGACTTCGATGGTGTCGTAGCCCAGACCGACGATCAGGTCCGCCTCTCGAATAAGCGCGCGCTGCAGCTTGCGCTTTGCGCGCTCGATGCAACCGAGCGCGAGCGGGTGGGCTTCGTCGATCATGCCCTTGGCCATGGTGGTCGACATGAAGGGCATGCCGTGCCGTTCGACGAATTCGCGCAGCGATTGCGGATTACGCATGCGCATGGCGCTGGTGCCGATCACTGCGAGCGGTCGCCTGGCCGAGGCGAAACGCTCTGCGGCGAGCGCTATCGCTGCGTCTTCCGCCACAGCTAGCGCAACGGGCTTGCCCAGGGGCAACGGCGATTCGGTCGCTTCGGCAAGAGCGACGTCCTCGGGCAGATCCAGATGCACCGGCCCCTGCGGTTCCGATAGCGCGAGTTTCAGCGCCTGCGCCAGGGTGGCAGCCACCGCGCCGCGGCGTAGCACAAAGCTCGTCTTGGTGATCGGCTTGAACAGGGCAGCGTGGTCTATCCACATCTGCAGGCGTCGGCCGAGCTGCGCCTCGTTCAAGTTGCAGGTGATGGCGATCATGGGCGATCGGTCTAGCCAGGCGCAGCCGACGCCGGTCGCGAGATTGGTCGCGCCGGGCCCGAGGGTGGCGATGCACAGTCCGGGCGTCCCGCTGAGCCTGCCGGTCACGTCGGCGGCGAATGCGGCCGAACCCTCGTGCGCGGTGAGCACGAATTCCAGGCCGCCGGCGCGCATCGCCTCCAGGAGCGGCAGTACATTGCCGCTAGGCACGCCAAAGCCGCGCTGGATGCCGGCATCCTTCAGCATGCGCACCATCAATTCTGCATTGTTCATGTCAATTGGCGCTTTGCGCCGTGCAAGTCAGGACTTTGCTGCAAAGTGGTGGAGGATAACCTGAAACGGCCGGGCATCGACCGCTGTCGCGTCGGCCTGGTTAGAAGAAGACGACCCGCCGCCCGGCGGCGCACGCATTTTTCGCAGACGGTATTGAACTAAGCTGCGCTTGGGTGGTACTAAGGAAGCCTGTCCGCAGGGAGGCAGCGGCGCCGAGCATGGGGCCGACCGGAAGTTAGCTTTCTTCCGGAATATTCAAATATTTTCCAATAAAGGAATAAGCATGAATTACCGAAGAGGCCTGGTGAGCGTTTTGGCTACAGGAGTCTTGTTCGCGCTGTTGCAGGGCGTTTCCGCACCGGCTTACGCCCAATCGGGGGGCGTCGTTGCGGAGAACATGAAGCCGCCGCTGCAAATCGTCAACAGGTCGGAGGTGAAAGTCGTCATCCAGGTGAATTACGCCGACACCATCCCCAATGGCATCGGCAAACAGGTGCTGGCGGCGAAGAATCTGTTCGATCACTACGCGGCGCTGGGGATGAGCGCGGGCAAGGATTACGAAATCGCCATGGTGTTCAGGGCCGACGGCGCGCAATTTCTCTTGACGGATGACGCCTATGACGCGAAAGTCAAACAGGCGCATGCCAAGGGCAACCCGAACCGGGCGCTGCTCGAACAGTTGAGCAAAGCCGGCGTCAAGATGTACGAATGCGCCGTCGCCATGAAGCTGAAAGGCTATGCGCCCGAGGAACTGCTGCCCTTCAGCCGCATCGTGGTCTCCGGCATCGGTGCCTTGGTCGACTTGGAAGAGTCAGGCTACGTTTCGATCACGCCTTAGGCTGCGAGCACAAGCCCGTAGCGGATGCGGGGCGCGCGTCTAGCCTGCGCGATCCTTCGGCACCGCGAGCATGAGTTCGACCGCCCGCCTATCCGCATCGGAATAGTCGATCTCGCCCCGCTGCAGCGCGGCGCACAAGGCCTCGAACGCTGGATGGTCCAGGCTTTCCAGGCTGCGTTTCACCCAATCCGCCGCGCTCGCCGAAATCAAGCGCCGCGCCCTGCCTTCGTGCATCCTCCGCTCGCCGGCACAGGCTTGCGCATGGCGCTCGATGGCATCTACCAGCTCGGCTACGCCTTCGCCGCGGGTCGCGACCGTGCGCAGCACCAGCGGTGTCCATGCGCCGTAAGTATGCAGCGACAGCATAGCCAGCAGCTCGCGCTCGGTGCGGTCCGCGTGCGCAAGATCGGCCTTGTTCACCACCAGAATGTCGGCGATTTCGAGGATTCCCGCTTTCAGCGCCTGCACATCGTCGCCTAGCCCCGGCGGGCAAACGACGATGCGCGTGTCGGCGATTTCCGCCACGGCCACTTCCGACTGGCCGGCGCCGACGGTCTCGACCAAGATCTGATCGTAGCCGGCGGCATCGAGCAGGTCGATCACCCGCGCCGCAGTGCGCGACAGTCCGCCGCCGTGGCCGCGCGAAGCGAGCGAACGGATGAACACGCGCTCGTCGCCCTGATGCTCGCCCATGCGAATTCGATCGCCGAGTATCGCGCCGCCGGAGAAGGGGCTGGAGGGATCCACCGCGACCACGCCGACCCGCGCGCCGCGGGCGAGCCAGGCTCCGATCAGGGCGTTGGCGAGCGTGGACTTGCCCGCACCCGGCGGGCCGGTGATGCCCTGCACGCGCGCGCGCCCGAGGTGCGGCTGCAGCTCACGCGCGAGCGCCCTGCCCGTCGCGGTTTCGTTCTCCACCGCCGACATGGCGCGGGCGAGCGCGCGGCGCTCGCCGGAAAGGATCGCGTTGAGCGCGATGGCTGGCGCGCCCTCGCCCATGCCCTACTTAGCCCGCGCGATCAGGTCCGCGCCGAAGGGCACAGCCTTGCGCGCATCGGTGTCGATGTGCACGCCCACCAGTTCGCTCGACGCGACCTCCTCGCCGCTCACCGCGTCGTACATGCGGTGCAGGAAACGCAGCGTCTTCGCCTTCATTTCCAGGAGTTCGGTGGTGATGCGGATCAAGTCGCCCGCGTGCAGCTCGCGCTTGTACAGCGTGCGCTGTTCCACCGCCGCCATGCCGCGGCGCTGGTCGCGAAAATACGCGGCAGTCATGCCCAGGCTGGCGAAGAAATGCCAGGTCGCCTCGTCGAAACGCGCGGTATAGAACTGCACGTTCATGTGGTCCATGTGGTCGAGCTGCCAGGGGTAGACCGCCGCACGGCAGGTTTCGATCGCCTTCATTCTGTTCCTCTCAAACCACCACCAGCGGCTGGCCGAAGCCGAGTTCGCGCCGCAGCGTGCCGCAGATTTCCCCGTGGGTGCAGCCGGCCTCGGCCGCCTCGATCACGCGCTGGAATATATTCTGGTTCTCGTCGTCTGCGGCAGCCGCGAGCGCGTCGAGCGCCGCGCGCACCGCTGCCTGCGAGCGCGCCGCCTTGTAGGCCTGGAAAGCGGCGATGTGCGCGCGCATCTTCTCCGCATCCGGAACCGGCAGCGCCTGGCGCTCACCTTCGCTCTCCTTCACCTGATAGGCATTGACGCCGACGACGGCCTGCTCGCCCGAGTCGATCCGCTCCTGGAAGTTGCGTGCGGACGCGCCGATCCTCTTCTGCACCAATCCGCTCTCCACCGCCTCGTACATGCCGCCTGCGGCCTCGACCTCGCCCATCACCTCGAGGATCCGGTTCTCCATTTCGTCGGTCAGCGTTTCGACGTAGTAGCTTCCTCCCAACGGATCGATCACGTCGGTGAGGTGCGCCTCCTCGCGCAGGATGTTCTGCGTGTTGACGGCGATGCGCGCGCCGAACTCGGTCGGACAGGAAAGCGCCTCGTCGTAGGCATCGGTGTGCAGCGACTGCAGCCCGCCGAGGATGCCGGCGATCGCCTGCACCGTGACGCGGGCGATGTTGTTGAGCGGCTGCTGCCGCGTGAGGTCGACGCCGGAGGTCTGACCGTGGAACTTGAAGCGCCAGGAGCGCGGATCGCGCGCGCCGAAGCGCTCGCGCGCGATCCGCGCCCAGATGCGCCGCCCGGCGCGGAACTTCGCCACTTCCTCGAACAGGCTGATGGAAATGTCGAAGAAGAAAGTGAAGCGCGGCAGGAACGCGTCGGGAGCGAGGCCGCGCGCGCGGCAGTCTTCGGCGTACTGGATGGCGGATGACAGGGTAAACGCCATCGCCTCCGCCGGCGTCGCCCCCGCCTGCTGCATGTGCTGCCCCACCACCGACATCGGATTCCAGTTGGGCAGATGCCGATTGCAGAACTCGATGTGGTCGCCGAGGATGCGCCGCGCGCCGGGCAGCGCAATGCGGAAGAACATGTGGTTGGCGACGAAATGGCTAAGGTAGTCGCTCTGGTTTGAGGTGCCGGTGATGCGCTTCCAGTCGACGCCGCGCTTCTTCGCCGTCGCCAGCATGAAAGCGAGCAGCGTGAAGGGCGAGGGATCGTTCATGGCGCAGGAGGTGCGCGCGAGATCGACGCCGTCCAGGCATCGCTCCATGTGCTCGGCGGAATTGACCACCACGCCGCAGGTGCCGAGCAATTCCGCGTCGACCTCGTCCATGTCGTAGCCGCGGAACACCGAATTGCAGGGTATCAGCGACACGGCGCTCGTACCCTGCGCGATGAGGTCGCGCAGGCGCGCGTTGTAGTCGGGCGGAGTGCCGAGTCCGATCAACTGGCGCTGGCTCCAGGTGCGGCCGCGGTGCATGCTAGCGTAGATGCCGCGCGTGTAGGGAAGCTGCCCGGGGTAGCCGAGGGTCGCCGAGTAGTCACCGTGCCAGTCATCGGCGGTGTACAGCGGTTTCACCTCGATGCCCGAGCGGTTGTGCTTGGGCTTGTCGCTCGCGACCCCGGCCGCATACTCGCGCTGCCAGCGCTCGCGTTCGCTCGCGCGCAGCGTGGCAGCCTTCGTTTCCAATGGCTTGTTCATCTGCGTCTCCGTTTCAAGCGCCAATAGCGCGCCGCTCGTCGCTGAGGCGCCGGATCTCGACGGCGATCTCCTCGAGGGCGCTGCCCGGATGGAACACCCGCGCCACGCCCGCCTCGAGCAGCATCGCCTCGTCGGCATCGGGCACGATGCCGCCGACCACCACCGCGACATCGCTCATGTCGGCCGCCGTGAGTGCGCGCATCAGCTTGGGCACGATCAAATGGTCAGTGGCGAGCGAGGAGACGCCGATCACGTCTACGTCTTCCTCCAGCGCCAGCTTCACTACCGCCGCGATGTTCTGCCACGGCGGCGTGTACACGACCTCCATGCCGGCATCGCGCAGGAAGGAGGCGACCACACGGCTGCCGCGGTCGTGGCCGTCGAGGCCGATCTTGGTGATGAGCACTTTGGGCGGATGCATGTTCGCTCTACCTCCGGATGCGATTCAGGGCCTCTGCGCTTCGCGTAGCAGGCGCAGGAAGCTGCGCGCGATCGAGCGCGGCGAATTCCTGCCGCCCTCGCGATACCAGTGCTGGCTCCAGTTGAGCGCGCCGAGCAGCAGCAGGCGGAAGCTCTGCCGGTCGGTTTCGGGCGGCAGAGGCAATTCCGCCACGAGCGCGGCGAACAAGCTTTCGTAGCCGTCGCGCAGCGCGATCAGGCGCGCGGCTGCCTTGGGTACGTCCTGCGGCAGGACGCGGATCACCACTAAGGCGTAGTCGCCGGTCTTGAGCAGGGCTTCTAGATGCGCCACCGCGGCCGCTTCCAGGCGCTGCCAGGGTTCGTCGTGCCGCGCGATCGCCGCGCGCACCTTGTCGCTGATCAGGCGCACGCCGCGCTCGTACACCGCGGCGAGCAGATCCTCTTTCGCGGCGAAATGATAGTAGAGCGATCCGGGCAGCATGTCCGCCGCAGCCGCGATGTCGCGCATGGACGTCGCGGCATAGCCCTTTTCGCGGAACAGCCGCGCCGCTTCGTCCAGGATCAGCGGAAGGCGGTTGTCGCTGCGCGGCGCGCGTGCGCTCTCGGCCAAGTTCGGCTCTCCATCACAAAACAAACGACCGTTTTGTTTATAACGGAATTGCGACAATCGGTCAAGGCCGGGCGGCGCCGGCACGGCGGGTGCATCTCCTTGCTCATGTGCGCCGAACTTCCGCGCCCGACGGCCGACTGCAGCGGCCGCGCCAGCGCCGCTGCGACAAAGCCGCCGAGTGGGCGCGAGCCTGCGGCTGAGCGCCGGAACCGCGCGCGCCCGGGGCTTGTCCCTGTAATGGCGTTGAAACGGAAGCATTGCCAGTATGCATGCCGCAGACAATGCCGCGACCTGGAATCTGAAACATGAACGCACCCATCCTCAAGGAGCAGCGCCTTGCGCAAGCCGGAGTCGCAGCCGGCAAGCTGCTTTTCTCCCTGGCGTCGAAAGCGAAATGGCCGATGTTCGCGTACCTCGGCTATCTTGCCACCCTGACCCTGTTCCAGCAGCGCCTGGTGTTCAATCCGACCGCAGCCACCGGCGCGCAGCGCGCTGCGGCCGATACGCACGAACTCGCGTCGGTGGCGCTGCCTCTCGCCGACGGCGGTTGCCTACGCGGCTGGCTGTTGCGTCCGAGAAGGCACCAGGCCCCGTTTCCTGCCATCGTCTACTACGGCGGCCGCACCGAGGAAGTGTCCTGGCTCAAGGCTGCGGCGTCCTGGTTTCCATCGCACGCCGTGCTGGCGCTCAATTACCGCGGCTACGGAGAATCCGACGGCACGCCCTCCGAGAAGAGCCTGCTGCAGGATGGCCTCGCCCAGTTCGATTGGCTGAGGCTGCAGAGCGGAGTCGATCTGCACAACATCGTCCTCATCGGTCGCAGCCTCGGCAGCGGCGTGGCCTGCTACGTCGCCGCACACCGCTCTGCCGCGCGCGTCGTGCTGATCACGCCCTACGACAGCCTGCTCGCCCTCGCCCGCCGCAGGTTCCGCTTCGCTCCGATGTCGATCATCCTGCGCCATCGCTTCGATTCCGTCGGCTATGCCAAGAAAGCGAACCAGCCCGTGCTCGCGCTCCTCGCCGAAGAGGACGATATCGTCCCCGCCGATCACAGCTACCGGCTGCTCCTCGCTTGGAAGGGCGAGGCCACGTTGACGCAGATTCCTGGAACCGACCATCTCAACATTCCGGAGCAGCCGCAGACGCTCGCCACCATCGCGAAATGGCTGGGCTACCAGGCACAGCCGCGTGCAGTGCAATCGAACATCCGGGAAGCGAAGATCGGTCAGCCAGCCGGGATCTGACCCGGCGCTCTCTAATCGCGGCTCCGGCTGACGCGCCGACAACGCCGCTATACGCAAGGCGCCCGCTTGACGACCGAGCGTCGCATCCCGCGGCGTCTCGCCGAAAAATCACCTAGACTTCAGACAGAAGCGTCAAAGGTCAAACTTTGTCAAACGCTTCGGCTGGCCCTAAAGCGGGGGGCATAATGACCCGTATACATACAAAGTGGGATCTTCTCTTCAACCCACGGCAGGGAGACATGCGAGCATTTTCCACCGTTGGCAAGGCTCGTCGCCGAGCCATAGGCGCGCTATTGGGCTCTGCCGCCCTGTGCTTCGCCTGCGCAACGGGCGCGCGCGCCGAATCGATCAAGATCGGCGGCACGGGCACGGGCTTGGGCACGATGAAGCGCGTGGCGCAGGAATTCGGCAAGCGCAGGCCCCAAGCGCAGTTGATCATCACGCCTAGCCTGGGCAGCACCGGAGCCATCAAGTCCGTGCTCGCGGGCTCAATAGACATCGGTATCAGCGCGCGGCCCTTGAAGCCCGACGAGGAAAAGCAGGGCGCGTCCGCGCGCGCGTACGCCCGAACGCCGTTCGCGGTCGCGACAAACGCAAAGAATCGCGCGACCGCCCTGACTGGTGCCCAGCTGGCGCAGATGTATGGCGGCAAGCTCGCTCAATGGCCTGACGGCACGCCGGTACGCCTGGTCCTGCGGCCGGAGGGCGACGCCGACAGCATCGCGCTGCGCGCGTTTTCGCCCGAGTTAAGCGCCGCGCTCGCCTTGGCTCAGGCGCGAAAGGGAATGCGCGTGTCCGACACCGACCAGGACAATGCCGATGCGCTGGAGCAATTATCGGGCTCCCTCGGAATGACCACACTCACCCAGGTCGTGAGCGAAGGGCGCGCGATCAAGCTGCTCGATCTGGACGGAGTGCGTCCGACGCTGCGTTCGCTCGCAGCGGGGACTTATCCCCACGCCAAAACGCTGTACTTGGTCCTCGGGCCCAGGCCTTCGCCCCTGGCGCAGGAGTTCATCGCGTTCCTGCGCTCGAGCGCCGGCCAAGCCGTTCTCGCGGCGAACGGCAACTTAGCGCTGCCGGAGTGAACGCGCAGGCGGCTTCGGCCGATAAGCGTCTGGCAGGCACGATGCGGCTGATCGCCGCGAGCATCGCGCTGGTCGTCGCGATTTCCCTGCCGCTCGGCTATTGGCTGCTCGTCTACCGTTCCGCTGCGCAGGCCGCGGCGATCGATGCCGATGTCCATGCCGACCTCGTCAGCCAGAGGATCAACGCCAATCCGGATCTCTGGCGCTTCGAAGCTCCCCGCCTGGAAGCGTTGGCGTCGGTTCGCCTCGGCAGCGACGACTTGCCGGAAAAGCATTCCATACTGGATGAGCGAGGCACGGCGCTCGCCGAAACCGCAACGACCCCAGCGCGTCCGCTTCTCACCCGCTCCGCCCCCCTGCTCGATTCGGGCAGAGAAGTCGGGCGCTTCGTCACCAGCCGCTCGCTGCTGCCTCTGCTGAAGACGACGGTGCTCGTCGCTCTGTTCGGGCTGCTGCTCGCCTTCGCCGCGTACTCCAGCTTGAGCGTGCTGCCGCTGCGCGCGCTGACGCGCACCTTCGGCATACTCGAACAGGAACGGACGCGGCTGCGCGCCATCTTCGACAACGCTGTCGAGGGCATCATCACCCTCGACCTGGACGGCATTCTGCAGTCCCTGAATCCGGCGGCCGAGCGCATGTTCGGCTACGGCGCCGCAGAAGTCGTTGGTCGCGACGCGCACGAACTGCTGCCGGGAATCTCCGCAGTGGCGGCCTGCCGACCGGGTGCGCCGCCGCAGTTGGGAACGGTGGAGACGATCGGCCTGCGCAGGGACGGCTCGAACTTTCCCGTCGCGCTTGCGATCAGCCAGGCGACGCTGGAAGGCAGGGCGCAGCTGATCGTCATCGCGCAGGACGTGACCGAGCGTAAGCGCGTCGAGCAGGCCCTGCGCGACAAGGCGCAGGAGCTGCGCCTGTTCACCGACAATGCTCCCGCGATGACCGTTTCCTACGACCAAAACCTGCGCTGCCGCTTCGCCAATCGCAGATTCGCCGAGTTCTTCGGCTTCACCGTGGACGGCATCGTCGGCAAGCATCTGCGCGAAGTAGTGGGTGCCGACGTCTATAGCGAAATCGAGCCGCATTTCGCGCAGGTGCTGCAGGGTCGCCCCGTCACCTATCAGAGGACGCGCCAGGTAGCGCACGAGGAGCCGCGCTACCTCGAGGCGAGGCTCTTGCCGCACATCGGCGAGGACGGGCAGACGCTGGGTTGCTTCGCGGTGACGACCGACATCACCGAACTCAAGCTGGTGGAAAAGCGCATCGAGCGCATGGCCCATCACGACAGCCTGACCGGACTGCCCAACCGCCTGCTGTTCAACGACCGGCTGACCCAAGCCATCAGTCTCGCCAAGCGCGATTCGCGCGAGTTCGCGCTGCTGTTCCTCGACCTGGACCGGTTCAAACTGGTGAACGACGCCCTGGGTCACGCCGCCGGCGACGAGCTTCTCCGGGACGTGGCCGCGCGCATCCGCCGCCAGGTGCGCGAATCCGATACCGTGGCTCGCGTCGGCGGCGACGAGTTCACGGTGATCCTGCCGGAAATCAATCGCCGCTCCGAGGCGGCGACGGTGGCGAAGAAGATCATCGCTGCGCTCGCCGTGCCGTTCCATCTCGGCGCCGAGGCGCGCAGCATAGAAATCGGCGTCTGCATCGGCATCGCCATCTACCCGGCCGACGGCGCGGACGCGGACGCGCTGGTGCACGCGGCCGATGACGCGATGTATCGCGCGAAACCCGCGGGAAACAGCTTCGTGTTCTTCGCTGCCGAATGACGCCGTGAAAGCCCTGCCGCGTATTGGCAGCGCACAAGCCGCAGCAAACGCGCTCCCTCGCGGCCACGAGAATGGAACGCCGCTTGCCTGCGCGTGCGGACTGAGCCGAGAATAGCGGCATGTTGCGCCAATTTCTCGCCGCGCTCGCCGCGATTGTGCTCGTTGCCTGCGCCACGCCCAGCCCTCAGCCGGAGCGTGTCATCGAGCGGCTTTCGCCCGAGGATCTGGCGCGCATGGCGCCCCAGCCCGAGCCCAAGCTTGCACTGACGGAACTGGTGCGCCTGTCCAAGGACGGCATGCCCGCGGCAGAGGTCATCGAGCGCATCAAGTCGAGCGGTTCGCGCTACGCCCTCAGCGCCGCGCAGATGATCGATTTGCACCAGCAGGGCG
Organism: uncultured Enterobacteriaceae bacterium; assembly: GCA_964565875.1. Taxonomy (GTDB): domain Bacteria; phylum Pseudomonadota; class Gammaproteobacteria; order Burkholderiales; family SG8-39; genus 2-12-FULL-64-23. The sequence continues at coordinate 107,326 of CAZMGP010000005.1, read as the reverse complement.
TTAGCGCCCAGGTGCTCGACTACATCCGGTCGGCGCAGGATCAGGCGCTGCGCGACCGCCTGGCGGAGGAGATCAATCAGCGCGAAGCGCGGCACGCCGAAGAACTGCGCCGCGAGCGCGAATCCTGCCGCTGCTACTACGATCCCTGGTGGCCGGGCTACGGCCACCCTTACGGCCCGCGCGGCTACTGGCGCCGGTAGACCACTAGCGCGACACCTACTGCGGTCAGCACCATGCCCGTCATCGCCATGGCGCTGAGCGTTTCGCCGAACATGGCGTAGGCCATCAATGCCGTCGTCGGCGGCACCAGATAGAAGAAGCTCGCAACCTTCGTCGCCGCGCCCTTGCGTATCAGCACGAACAGGAGCGAGATCGCACCGATCGACAGCACCAGCACCAGCCACACCAGCGTAGAGACGAACTCCAGCGTCCAGCGCACGCGCATGGTTTCGAAGGCGAGAGCGAACGGCAGCAGCACCAGCCCGGCGGCGATGAACTGGACGACGGCGCCGGTGCGCAGATCGACCGCGCCACAGAATCGCTTCTGATAGAGCGTGCCGGCGGTAATCGACAGCAGCGCGATCGTCGACAGCGCGAGCGAGGCCAGCGTGATGCCGGACAAGGCCGAGCGACCAAGGACGACGAGCAACACGCCGCCGAAGCCCAGCACCAAGCCGAACCATTGCCGCGGCCGCAGCCTCTCGCCGAACAACGGGGCGCTGGCAAACGCGGTGAGGATGGGCTGGATGCCGACGATCAGCGCACTCACCCCGGCTGACATGCCGAGGTGGATGGAGCAGAACACCCCGCTCAAGTAGCCGGCCTGCACCAGCACTCCGGCCACCGCGACATGCGCGCACTGGCGCGGCGAGTGCGGCCAGGCCGCGCGCGTCGCCAAGGCGATCGGCAGCATCAAGGCGATCACCAGCGCGAAGCGGAGCAGCAGGAAGGTGAGCGGCTCGGCGTAGGGCAGGCCGTACTTGGCACTGACGAAGCCGGTGCTCCATAGCACCACGAACAGGCCAGGCATCGCCTGCACCCAGCGCCGAGCGAAGGCCGATTCAGCGCCTGACATGATGGCAGAGGAAGGTTCGCACCGGAGACGAGGGGGACCGTCGCAAAGGGGCGGAGTATAGCAGCCCGCCTCGTTGCGCTCGGCGCACCTGCTCTCGCCGTTAAGTGAGCCTGCACTTACTCCCGGCCGGCCTTTGCTCTAAAGGATAACTAATTGAAAATACGTCGTTTAGCTGTGAAGAGCTGTGGCAGATTTCAAACCTGTCGATCTAAGCTACTGATTCAAATAATATTTGTGCGTTACATCATGCACTGCTTGGGTATTTCAAAAAAGTGCTTGACAAGCAATCGCTTGTCTGTAGAATTGAAATTGTTGCAGTGCAATATACGCCAAGCGATTGCACCGAGGATTGCGAGTTCCATCAACCTTTTTTGGAGATCGAAATGTACGCCACCCCTGAACAAGTCGCCGCTGCCAATAAGGCCGGCGTGGATGCACTGTTCAATATCGCCAGCGCCCAGTTTGCCGCTTTCGAGCGCATCTCGGCCCTGAATTTCAACACGACCAAAGCCGCCTTCGAAGACAGCGTGAGCCAGGCCAAGGCCCTGATGTCGGCAAAGGACGCGCAGGAACTGCTCAGCGTCGCCGCCGCCTCTGCGCAACCGGCCCTGGAAAAGGCCATCGGCTATTCGCGCAATGTCTACGAAGTCGCGACGCAAACCCAAGCCGAGGTCACCAAGCTCGCCGAATCGCAAGCGGCCGAAGTGAACAAGGCTGTGGTCTCCATGCTCGACAAGCTGACGAAGAACGCGCCCGCCGGCTCCGACGTCGCCGTCGCCGCGGTCAAGTCCGCGATGGCCGCCGCCAATTCCGCCTACGACAGCTTCGCCAAAGTCGTGAAACAGGCGACCGACATCGCCGAAGCGAACGTCAGCGCCGCGACCGCGTCGGTCGTGAAAGAAGCCGGCAAGAAGAAAGCCGCTTAAGCTTTAAGTCAGACCTGCTCTAACGCCGACTGCTTTCTCCTCCTCCTTTGCAGTCGGCGGCCCCGAGGGCGACCTCGGGGCGACCTTAAGACCCCGGGCACACCCCGGGGTTTTTTTTGCCCTGGATTCGCCGCTTGCAATGGCCGGCCGTGCCCGCATATAAAGGCTGATCGGGATCAAGGGACCGCCCGCACTGGGGTTCACACTGTCCCCAATCGAGCGAGGGATGTCGGGGATGCGAACGCGAGATCCGAATTCGTGGATGTGGGCGGAAGCTCTGGAACTGCTGCAAAGCGCCGAGCGATTGCAGCGGCAGTTCTTTCACCAGGTCGGCGTGCTGCGCGATGCGCCGCGCTGGGAGCCTCCGGTCGACCTGTACGAACACGGCGATCGACTGCGACTGCTGGTCGCGCTGCCGGGCGTGACCGCGGCGCAAGTTGAAGTCGCGCTCGCTCCCGGGATGATCGTCATCCGCGGCGAGCGCTCCCTGCCCACCAATTCGCGCCATGCGGCCATTCACCGGCTGGAAATTCCCTATGGACCGTTCGAACGGCGCGTCGCATTGCCCACCGGCGAATTCGAGCTGATCGAAAGGCGGCTGGATCACGGCTGCCTCCTGCTCGAACTGCGCCGCCTAACCTAGGCCAGACCCTTATGCAACTCGACTCCGCCAACACCCCCGCACGGATGGAACACACGGCCGGCTCCGCCGAAGGCGCGTCGCAGGCCTACGCCATTCCCGACGATGCACTGATCATCGTCCCGGTGCGCAACATGGTGCTGTTCCCGGGAATGATCCTGCCCATCACCATCGGCCGCGAGGCCTCGATCGCCGGTGCGCAGCAGGCGATCAAGACCGAGCGCCCCATCGGCATCGTGCTGCAGCGCAATCCGGAAATCGAGCGCCCCGGGTTGGACGACCTGTGCCTGGTGGGCACGCTCGCCAACGTGCTGCGCTATGTCACCACGCCCGACGGCACGCATCACATCATCTGCCAGGGCCAGCATCGTTTCCGCCTGGTGGAGTTGATCGACGGCTACCCCTTCCTGGTCGCACGGATAGGCAGGATCGAGGAGCCCGACGGCGCGGGCAAGGAAGTCGAGGCGCGCTTCATGCAATTGAAGGAGCGTGCCGTGGAGGTGCTGCAACTCATGCCGCAGGCCTCGCAGGATCTGGTGAGCGCGGTGCAGGCGATAAGCTCTGCGGCGGCGCTCGCCGATATGGTCGCCGGACTGATGGACATCAAGGCACCGGAGAAGCAGAAGCTGCTCGAAGCCGTCGATCTGGAAAAGCGCCTCGACGCGGTGCTCGAGCTGCTCGCGCAGCGCATCGAAGTGCTGCAGCTGTCGAAGAAGATCGACGAGCGCACCAAGGCGAGCATGGACGAGCGCCAGCGCGAGTACCTGCTGCGCGAACAGCTGAAATCGATCCAGAAGGAGCTGGGCGAAGGCGACGAGGGCAACGCGGCCGAAATCGCCGAGCTAAGAAAGATGATCGCCGAAGCGCAGATGCCGGAAGAAGTGGACAAGCAGGCGACCAAGGAGTTGAAGCGCCTGGAGCACATGTCCGACGGCTCGGCCGAATACTCGATGCTGCGCACCTATCTCGACTGGCTGATCGAGCTGCCGTGGAAGCAGCCCGCGACGCCGGCGATCGACATCGCCGAAGCGCGGCGCATCCTCGGCGAGGACCACTACGGCCTGGACGTGGTGAAGAAGCGCATTCTGGAATTCCTCGCCGTGCGCAAGCTCAACCCCGAAGGCCACGGCCCGATCCTATGCTTCGCCGGCCCGCCCGGCGTGGGCAAGACTTCGCTCGGCCAGAGCATCGCGCGCGCGCTCGGACGCAAGTTCGTGCGCGTGTCGCTGGGCGGCGTGCACGACGAGGCCGAGATCCGCGGCCACCGGCGCACCTATATCGGCGCGCTGCCTGGCAACGTCGTCCAGGCGCTGAAGAAGGCCGGCACGCGCGACTGCGTGATGATGCTGGACGAGATCGACAAGGTCGGCGCCGGCATTCACGGCGATCCGTCTTCTGCGCTCCTGGAAGTGCTCGACCCGGAGCAGAACTTCAGCTTCCGCGACAACTATCTCGCCGTGCCCTACGACCTGTCGCGCGTGCTGTTCATCACTACGGCGAACGTGCTCGACACCATTCCCGGGCCGTTACGCGACCGCATGGAGATCGTGCAACTGCCGGGCTACACCCAGGAAGAGAAGCTCGAGATCGCGCGCCGCTATCTGCTCAAGCGCCAGTTCGGCGAAAACGGGCTCAAGCCGGAGCAGCTCGCGATTTCGGATGCGGCGCTCGGCACCATCATCGCCGACTACACGCGCGAGGCGGGCGTGCGCTCGCTCGAGCGCCAGATCGGCGCGGTGTGCCGCCGCATCGCCGTGCGCATCGCCGAAGGCGAGATCAGCCAGGCGAAGATCGAGCCGGTCGACCTTCCCGAAATCCTCGGGCCGCAGAAGTTCGAAAACGAAGTCGCGCTGCGGGCGGGCGTGCCCGGCGTGGCGACGGGGCTCGCCTGGACGCCGGTGGGCGGCGACATCCTGTTCATCGAAGCGAGCAAGAACCCGGGCAGCGGCAGGCTGATCCTCACCGGTCAGTTGGGCGACGTGATGAAGGAGTCCGCCCAGGCTGCGCTCACCCTGGTGAAATCGCGCGCGGCCGGGCTCGGCATCGCCGCCAAGGCATTCGAGGATACCGACGTGCACGTGCACGTTCCGGCAGGCGCCATCCCCAAGGACGGACCGAGTGCGGGCGTCGCCATGTTCATCGCCCTTGCCTCGCTGTTCCTCGAGCGCAAGGTGCGCACCGACATCGCGATGACCGGAGAGATCAGCCTGCGCGGGCTGGTGCTGCCGGTCGGCGGCATCAAGGAAAAGGTGCTCGCCGCCATGCGCGCCGGCATCGGCCGGGTGATGCTGCCCGCGCGCAATCGCAAGGATCTGGAGGAAGTTCCGGCGGAGGCGAAAGAGAAATTGCAGTTCGAGTTCCTCGACGACGTCGGCCAGGCCGTCGCCGCCGCCATCGAGGGGAGCGAGAACTCCGCTCGGCGCAGCAAGGCGCACGGTTGATTATTGTCACGAAGATTTTTTGGAGAACGAATAGTCTATATGCAGCAGTTTGCGACTCGATCCGGCGCGCTTGGCGCCGTGCATGCACGAACGCAGCCCTGACGCCGGCCTGAGCGCGAATCCATCACACAGGAGCATGGTCATGGCAAATCTCACGCGTTGGGATCCATTCGGCGAAATCGCGCGTTTCGACCCGTTCCGCGACATGAACGACTATTTCAAGGGCTTCATGCTGCGGCCGGTGTTCCAGGGCCTGGAGGCCGAGCCCGAGATCAAGATTGAAATCTCGGAGGCGGACAAGGCCTACACCGTCAGGGCCGACGTGCCCGGAGTGAAGAAAGAGGACATCCAGGTGTCGATCGACGGCAATCAGGTCGCGATCACGACGGAAGTGAAACAGGAAAAAGAAGAGAAGGAAGGCAAGAAGCTGATCCGCAGCGAACGCTATTACGGCCGGCAATACCGCAGTTTCAGCCTCGCCCACGACATCGACGAGAGCAAGGCCGAAGCCGAATACCAGGACGGCGTGCTGAAGCTGACGCTGCCGAAGAGAGCCGGGACGGAATCCAAGAAGATCACCGTCAAGTAGCCTGCGTCGACGCGCTGCCGGCCCGGCAGCGCGCTTTCAATTAACTCGCGCTCTCGGGATGGTCGGAACAAGGGGGCACGGCCCCCTTGTTGATCCCCCACTGCAGGGGGAAGCTCCTCAAGCAGTTTCGCGAGATAGTCATTTAGTTAGAGCTTCCCTCTGGAAAATCCGCGCCCAAGCTGACGGCTTCCCAGCGATCAAAATCCCGGCGCAGTAGTTCCAGTTTCTTGCGCGCGGAGGCGAGCGCGGCCTTGC
>CAZMGP010000005.1:0-101300 GCA_964565875.1 uncultured Enterobacteriaceae bacterium | reverse complement strand
AAATCCCGGCGCAGTAGTTCCAGTTTCTTGCGCGCGGAGGCGAGCGCGGCCTTGCCGAGCAGCAAGTGCAGCGGCGGCTCGTCCGCGAGCGCCGCTTCGACGATAGCCTGCGCGCCGCGCGCGGGGTCGCCCGCCTGCTTGCCGGTGCGTCCATGCACCTGCTTGCGGCGCTCGCCGGCGGTCGCGGCGTATGCCTCGATGCGCGTGCGCGACTCTTTGATCGACGGCCCCGCCCAGTTGGTGCGGAACGCCCCCGGCTCGACGATCAACACGCCGATGCCGAGCGGCTTCAGCTCCAGCGCGAGCGATTCGGAAATGCCTTCCACGGCGTATTTGGTGCCGTGGTAGTAGCCCGTCGCCGCGAGGCTGGTCAAGCCGCCGACGGAAGAGATGTTGACGATCAAGCCGCTCTTCTGCGCACGCATGATCGGCAGCACCGCCTTGGTCAAGTCGACGAGACCGAAGACGTTGGTCTCGAACATGGCCCGCACCGCCTCGTCCTCCCCCTCCTCGATCGCGGCGAGATAGCCGTAGCCGGCATTGTTGACCAGCGCGTCGATGCGCCCGAATTTCTGTTTTGCCGCCGCGACGACCGCATCGATCTGAGCGCGCCGGGTGACATCGAGCGGCATGAGGAGCGCCCGGTCGCCATGGCCTTGGACGATGTCTGCCGCCTGCGCTGGATCGCGCGCGGTGACCACCGCCCGCCAGCCGCGAGCGAGCACGAGTTTCGCCAATTCGCGACCGAAGCCGCTGGAACAACCGGTGATCAGCCACACGGGATTGTCGCGATTCATCATGGTTCAAGACTCCTCTGCCGTTGCGGTGGATAGAACTCGCGCCATGGCGGCGCTAGCGCGAACAAGATCGACAGGACGGAGCGGCGCGCAGTTCCCGCAAGCGCACCGCGCCTCTCGTGGCACCTAGGCCGCGAGCGCCGTCTCGATCAGCTTGACCCAGAACGTGGCGCCGACGGGCAGCAATTCATCGTTGAAGTCGTAACTGGAATTGTGCAGTTCGCACGGCCCCATTCCCTGGTAGGCCTCGGCGCGATGGCCGCCGTCGCCGTTGCCGATGAAGAAATAGCTCCCCGGCACTTTTTCCAGGTAGAAGGAAAAATCTTCCGAACCGGTGTGCGGCGCGGTGTCGCGCTCGACGCGGTCGGCGCCGAACAGCTTCTCCGCCAGAGCCGTGACGAATTCGGTCTCCTTGGGCCAGTTCGTCAGAGACGGACTGCAGCGCACGAACTTCAGCTCGCCGCGCGCCCCGTGCGCTTCGGCGAGGTGGGTGACGATGCGCCGCATATTGTTCTCCAGCAGATCGAGCACCGCGGTGCTGTAGGTCCTGAGCGTGCCGCGGATCACCGCCTGCGCCGGAATCACGTTGTAGGCGTCGCCCGCGTGGATCTGCGTGATCGACAGCACGGCGGTGTCGAGCGGATTCTTGTTGCGCGTGATCAGGTTTTGCAGCGACTGCACCGTGGCCACGGCGATCATGATGGGATCGACCGACTTGTGCGGCTGTGCCGCATGGCCGCCCACGCCGTCGATCACGATGTCGAAGCGATTGCTCGAGGCCATGGTCGGGCCGGAGCGAAAACCGAAGTGACCGGTTGGCATTCCCGGCTGGTTGTGCATGCCGTAGATCGCGTCGCAGGGGAAGCGCTGGAACAGGCCGTCGTCGATCATGACCTTGGCTCCGGTGTTGCCGCCCTCTTCCGCCGGCTGGAAGATGAAATTCACCACGCCGTCGAATTTCCCGTGCTGGGCGAGGTATTCGGCGGCACCCAGCAGCATGGTGGTATGGCCGTCGTGGCCGCAGCCGTGCATCTTTCCCGGATGCTGCGAGCGATGCGCGAAGCGGTTGGCCTCGGGCATGGGAAGCGCGTCCATGTCGGCGCGCAATCCGATGGATCGCTTGCTCGTGCCCTTGCGCAGCACGCCGACGACGCCCGTCTTGCCCAGGCCGGTGTGCACTTCCAATCCGAGTTCGCTCAGGCGCTTGGCCACCAGTGCGGAGGTTCGCTCTTCCTGGAACGCGAGTTCGGGATGGGCATGGATGTCGCGCCGGACGGCGGTCAGTTGCTGGTGCTTACGTTCGATTTCGGCCAATACGCTCATGCTTACCCCTCGAATGGCGCCCCATTTGGGCGTGATTGCAATTCGACCGTCGTGGTCGTCTCTTGAATACTGCCGCTGCGCCCGACTACTCCAAGCGCGCCCTGACGAACTCGGCAAGATGCGCCGATAGCAGACTCAGCGACTCTTGCAGGGAGGCAAAGTCCGGTGATCTTTCGTAAGTGCTTTCGTTCATGTAGAGCTTGCGATTGATCTCGATCTGCAAGCTGTGGCGGTTTTCCGCCGGGCGCCCGATGCGTGCGGTGAGCGCCACGCCCTTGAACGGGTCGTTGCGCGCCACCCGATAGCCGCGTGCGCTCAAGAATGCATCTACCGTATCGATCAGCGCAGGGTCGCAGGTGCGGCCGTCGTGGTCTCCCAGCACGAAGTCGGCCAATTCCTTGTCGGTCTCGATCTCCAGCAGCTCGTAGGAGTTGGCCGGCATCGAGTGCAGGTTCAAATGCCAGATGCCGCCGAACTTGCGGTAGGCGGCCTCGATCTGCTCGTTCAAGGCGGCGTGATACGGCTGATGAAAGCGGCGGATGCGGTTTTCGACTTCGGCCACCGCGAGCTTGCGCTGGTACATGGCTACCCGGTTCGCACGCCGCCAGATCAGGCCGTGCCCGAGGCGCGTCTTTTCGCTCGGGCGCAGTTTCCCCGGCCAGGGTGCGGCCAACATTGCCTGGTCGATGTCGTCGGTCTCGCGATTCGGGTCGATGTAGGTGCGGGGGAAATTGGCGGCGAGCAAGCTGCCGCCCACGGCCGGAATCGCCTGCCACAGTTCTTCCACGTACGTGTCTTCGCCCGAGCGAAGTACGGCCAGGGGCAGGCTGGTATCGAAATCACGCGGATAGATCACGCCGCTGTGCGGCGAGTCGCATACCAGCGGAATCGGCTTACCCGTCGCCAGTGACAGAGCGTAGGGCTCGAAATCGGAATCGGCAAATTTCATCTAAGTCTTCCTTTGTTCACGCAGCAGTCAGATCGCCACTAGGCGCGTTCGTTCAAATGGCAGGCGGCAAGGTGCGCCGACCTCCCGGATTCGGCTGCGCCTTGCACCGCGATGAGCGGCGGCCGCGCTTCGCGGCAGCGCGGCATGGCGTACGGGCAGCGCGGATGGAACGGGCAGCCTGGGGGCGGGTCGCTCGGCGAAGGCAGTTCGCCTTCGATCGGCTCGAACTTGTACTGACCGGTGTGCAGCTTCGGCAGTTCCTTCAGCAGCGCCTGGGTATAGGGATGCTTCGCTGCGGTGAAGATGGCTTCCGTCGGCGCGATCTCGACGATCCTGCCGAGGTACATGATGGCGACGCGATCCGACAGGTGGCTCACCACGCCCAGGTTGTGGCTGATGAAGAAATAGGTCAGCGCAAACTCCTGGCGCAGTTCCATGAACAGGTTCAATACCTGCGCCTGGATCGAGACATCGAGCGCCGCCACGGCTTCGTCGCAGACGATCACCGCCGGCTTCAGCGCGAGCGAGCGCGCCACTCCGACGCGCTGGCGCTGGCCGCCGGAGAATTGGTGGGGATAGCGGAAGCGGTAGGCCGGGTCGAGCCCCACCTTCTGCATCAGCTCGCACACGTAGGACTCTTGCTCCTTGCGCGCAATCATGCCGTGGGCGAGCGGCGCCTCGCCGATGATGTCGATCACGCGCATGCGCGGGTTCAGCGACGCATACGGGTCCTGGAAGATCATCTGCACGCCCAGCTCGTATTCGCGGCGTGCGCTCGCATCCAGCGTAGCGATCGGCCGGCCCTTGTAGCGGATTTCCCCCTGCGTCGGGGCAAGGATGCCCGCGAGCATGCGTCCCAGGGTCGACTTTCCGCAGCCCGACTCGCCGACCACGCCCAGCACTTCGCCGGCGTAGATGTCGAGATCGACGCCCGCCACCGCCTGCACCGGCTTCGGAGCGGGCTGCCCGCGCAGCAGGCGTCCCAGCTTGTCGACCATGTCGCGCGGCTGCACGAATTGCCGCTCGAGCTGGCGCACGGAGAGAATCACGTTGCTGCCGCTTGGGTTCATTCCGCCGTACCTCTATGCCAGCAGGCGACGCCGTGCGCGGGCGCAACCTCTTCGAATACCGGTTCCTCGGCGCACTCGGCGCTCGCGCGATAGCAGCGCGACCTGAACGGGCAGCCTTGGGGCAGGTTGAGCAGCGAGGGCGTCGCGCCGGGGATCTGGAACAGGCTCTTTCCCCGCGTCTCGAAATTCGGGATGGAAGCGATCAAGCCGTGGGTATAGGGGTGCTGCGCCGCGCGCACGATCTCGGCGGTGGGGCCGACCTCGACGAGGCGGCCAGCGTACATCACCGCCAGGCGCCCGGCGAGCCCCGACACCAGCGCGAGGTCGTGCGTAATCCAGATCAGCGCCGTGCCCGTGTCGCGGCACAGCTTCTGCACTTCGTGCAGGATCTGCCCCTGGATGGTCACGTCCAGCGCCGTCGTCGGCTCGTCGGCGATGATCAGCTTGGGCGAATTCAGCAGCGCGATGGCAATTGCCACGCGCTGGCGCATGCCGCCCGAAAGGTGGTGGGGATAGGCCAGCAGCCGCTCCTCCGGAGCGGGGATGCCCACTTTACGCAGCATGTCGATCGAGCGCGCGCGCGCTGCACTGCGCGACACCTGCTCGTGCGCGAGCACGGTTTCGATCATCTGCGTGTCCACGCGCAAGGTCGGATTCAGGGTCATCATCGGATCCTGAAAGATCATCGCCATTTCCTTGCCGCGCAGCGCGCGGTAGCCCTCGGCCGACAGGGTCAGTAGGTCGCGGCCGTCGAAATGGAGACGCTCGGCGCGGATGCGGCCGGGCTTGTCGACCAGATTCATGAGCGAAAAACCGGTAATGGTCTTGCCCGAACCCGACTCGCCCACCAGTCCCAGGATTTCGCCTTGCCGCAACTCGAGCGACACCCCGTCGACGGCCTTGACCACGCCGGCGCGCGTGTGGAACCAGGTGCGTAGCCCCTGCACATCGAGCAGGAGTCGGTCGGAGGCTGAGGGCGAGGCCATCGGCAAGCTGTGCTCTCGATTAGATCTCGTTGCGCGGATTGAGGATGTCGCGCAAGTGGTCGCCGACCAGGTTGATCGCGACCACCACCAGCGCCAACGCGATGCCGGGAAAGAAAGCGATCCAGTAACTGCCCGACATCATGAATTCGAATCCGTTCGCGATCAGCATGCCGAGCGAAGGCTCCGTCACCGGCACGCCCACGCCGAGGAAGGAGAGCGTGGCTTCGAGCGCGATGGCGTGAGCGAGATCGATGGTCGCGAGCACCATCAGCGGCGGAATGCAGTTGGGAAAGACATGCCGCCACAAGATGCGCTGCCAGGAGAGGGACATGCAGCGCGCCGCCTCCACGTATTCCCGGTTGCGCTCGACGATGGCGGCGCCGCGTGCCGCGCGCGCGAAATACGCCCACTGCACCGCGACCAGGGCGTAGATCACTTTGTCCACGCCCTTGCCCAATACCGCGAGCAAGACCAGCGCGACCAGGATCGCCGGAAACGATAGCTGGATGTCGACGATGCGCATCAGCACGGCCTCGGTGCGCCCGCCGAAATAGGCCGCTACTAGGCCCGCTGCCGCGCCGATGACGAAGGCCGTCGACACCGAGACCAAGCCCACCAGCAGGCTGATGCGCAGCCCGTAGAGAATGGCGGAGAACACGTCGCGCGCCTGGCCGTCGGTGCCGAGCCAGAAGGTCAGGGCACCGTTGCCGCTATGTGCCCCCGGCGGCAGCTTGGAATCGAGGATGTTGAGGCTGGCGATGTCGTGCGGATTCTGCGGCGCGATCCAGGGGGCGAAAATCGCCAGGCACAAAAACAGGATCAGCATCGCGAGGCCCAGCACCGCCAATTTGCTCGCCAGGAACTGCGCCGCGAACAGGCGCAGCATGCTCTCACGCTTGGCCGGCATTGCAGGCACGCCCAACATGGCATCGGCCGCGCTCATTTGCTTCCCTTCAACTGCACGCGCGGATCGAGGATGGTGTAGACGATGTCGACCGCGAGATTGAGCAGCGACAGGAACACCACCGTCAGCATCAGATAGGCCACCACCACTGGCCGGTCGAGATTGATGATCGAATCGATGAGGAGCTTGCCCATGCCGGGCCAGGCGAAGACGGTTTCCGTCACCACGGCGAAGGCGAACACCTGGCCGAATTCCAGCCCGCCTATGGTGACGACGGGGATCAGGATGTTCTTCAGCAAATGCACCCCGAGCACGCGCGCCTCGGAGAGCCCCCGGGCACGCGCGAACTTGATGTAGTCCTGCGGCAGGCATTCGCGCGTCGCCGCCCGTGTCACACGGATGATGAGCGCGCATTTGGCGAAGGCGATGGTGGCGGCCGGCAGGATGAGGTTGCGCCAGCCCGCGAGGCTCGTAACGCTCAACTGGATCGGGCCGAAGCTCTCCACCGGCCCGCGCCCGCCCGCCGGCAGCCAGTGCAGGAACACGGCGAACAGCATGATCAGCATCAGGCCCACCCAGAAGTTCGGCAGCGAGAAGCCCAGCACGGAGCCGGTCATGATGCTGCGCGCTCGGATGCTCTCGGGCTTGAGCCCGGCAAAAATGCCCAGGGGTACGCCGATCAGCAACGACAGCGCCATGGCCACGGTCGCGAGTTCCAGCGTCGCCGGCATGCGTTGCAGGATCAGGCGCATGGCCGGCTCGCCGGTGAGGAAGCTGTTGCCGAAATCGAGATCGATCGCAGCCTTGTGCAGGAAGATCAGGTACTGGCGCCACAGCGGCTGGTCCAATCCCAGCGTCTGGCGTATCAGCTCGCGCTCGGCATCGGTCGCCTCGGGGCTTGCCAGCATGGAGACCGGGTCTCCGACCATGTATAGCGCGGCGAACACCAAAGCCGACATGGCCAACACCACGGCAATGGTTTGCAGCAGCCGGCGAACGATACTGGCTAACACCCTGGCTACGCCCGTTAGAGCCCGTCAGCACAGGAGCGCGGAAGGGTCCTAGCCTTCCCCTGCCATTCCGCGGTCCTCATCCCTGCATGAGCCGAGCTGCGGAGAGCTTCACGCGGGTTCTCACTTGGCCAGCGTAAAGTCCTGCGCCAGAGTCAGTTGATCGGAGCGACCGCCGTAGCGCAGGTCCTGCTTCATGGCCCAAACGGTCATTTCGAACTGCAGCGGCAGGATGGCGTAATCGGCCATTGCCATGTTGCCGGCCCGCTGCAGCATATCGGCGCGCTTGGCGTCATCCTGCGTCTTGGAGGCGTCCGTCACCAGGCGGTCGAGCTCGGGATTGGAATAATGGCTCCAGTTCGTCGTACCCATGCCCAGCTTGGGATCGTGGCTGACGACCAGGGCCGTCAGCGGATGCGCCATTTCGCCGGTGCCTGCCGCCCAGCCGGCCAGATAAGTGCTGAACGAATAGCTGTCGCGTTTCTTGAAGAACACCGGCGGCGCCATCGTTTCGACATCGGTCTTGATGCCGATGTTGCCCCACATCGCCGCCACCGTCTGCGCAATGCGCTGGTCGTTGATATAGCGTCCGTTGGGCGAACCGAGCGATACGGTGAAGCCCTTAGGATAGCCGGCGGCGGCGAGCAATTCCTTGGCCTTGGCCGGATCGGCCGCCGCTGCCGCGGAATATTTCTTCGATGCCCCGAATGCCGGATAGGGGAGCAAATTCGCTGCGCCTTGAGCGACGCCGTCCATCACCCGCGCGACGATGGCATTGCGGTCGATCGCGAGCGACAGCGCTTCGCGCACCCGCTTGTCGGTGAGCGGGTTCTTGCCGTCGGTGCCCGACATGCCGGGCGGCACTTCCTTCGACTGGTTCAGCGCGATGTAGACTACGCGCACCGAAGGTGTCTTCTGCACGTAGACTTTCTTGTCCTTTTCCAGCCTCGCCACGTCGTCGGTCGGCGGATTCTCGATCACGTCGACGTCGCCGGCGAGCAGCGCCGCCACGCGTGCAGCCGGGTTGGTGATGGGACGGTAGACGACTTTGTCCCAGGCCGGTTTCGGCCCCCAGTACTGCGGATTGCGGTCGAGCACGATCTCGGCGCCGCGCCTCCAGGAAACAAATTTGTAGGGACCGGTGCCGACCAGGCCGTCGCCGCGGTTCAATTCGACCGTAGTCTTGCCTTCAGGCGCGGCGCCCGAGGCCGCCTTCTTCGACATGATGGGCACGAAGGACAGGTTCGCGAGCAGCACCGGCGCCGGTCCCTTGGTGGTGATCTTGAGGGTCAGCGGATCGGCCGCCTCGACCTTGTCGACCGATTTGAGGTAGAGCGTGAACGAGGACGGGCTGTTCGGCACCTTGGGCACGCGGGCGTAGGTGAACACGACGTCTTCGGCGGTGAAAGGCGAGCCGTCGGAGAATTTCACGTTGGGGCGCAGCTTGAACGTCCACACGTTGCCGTTCACCGTCCAGGACTCGGCCAGACAGGGAACGGGGATCATGTTCGCATCGGTGCGCACCAGCGGATCGAAGATGGTGTCCGAGAACTGGATGTTGGGCGTGAGCGAGTGAAATTGCGGATCCATCGAGCTCGGCTCGGTCGCCAGCGCAATGGTCAGATCCCGCGCCTGCAGCGCGCCGCTCGCACCGAGCATGCCGACGGCCAGCGCCGACAGCAAAATGGATTTTTGAATTGACTTCATGTCCATGTCCCTTAGAAGGAAGAATTGACTAGCGCCACGACTGGAGTTCATTTGCAGGGCTGGTAGTCTACCACGCCCCTCCTATCGAATAATCGAAGCACCCCGACCGCGGTGAAGCGCAATGTCGCAGGAGCCGCGAGTGAGCGATTCGCGCCGGCGCGCACCGCGAATCAGGAAGCCTGCGCCTCCCAGTTCCCGCCCGTCTCGATCACGCCGCGCTTCAACTCCTCCAGCGCCGCCGGCACTTCCTCCGGCGCGCCGCGCACGCCCAGCTCAATGTGCCGCCGGCGCTTGGCGTCGCCGACGCTCGGCAGGCTGAACACCTTGAGTCCGCGGTAGCGGGCTTCGACCGCCTCCATCAGCGGCGTCAGCGTGCTCTCGGCCGAATCGTAGACGACGATCGAGGCTTCCGTCTCCGGCCGCTTATGAAACAGATGCGCATAGCGGGTATCGAGCACCCACTCGACCATGGGCCAGGCCATGACGGGAAAGCCGGGGACGAAGTGATGCTCGCGCAAGCTGAAGCCCGGAATGCGGTTGTACGAATTGGGGATGATGCTCGCGCCGCGCGGGAACTCGCCCATTTTCAGCCGGTTCGCGGTGATGTCCGCGCCGAAGCGGCCGCGGATTTCGGCTTCCGCGTCCGGATGCAGTTCGAGCGCTACGCCCGCGGCGGCGGCGGCGCAGGCGCGGGTGTGATCGTCCGGGGTCGCACCGATGCCGCCAAAGCTGAACACGATATCCTCGCCGTTGAGCGTGCGCGCCAGCGTCGCGGTGATCAGCGCGGGTTCGTCGCCCAGGTATTGGCACCAGTCGAGTGTAAGGCCGCGACGCTTCAGGATCGCGATCAGCTGCGCCATGTGCTTGTCCTGGCGCTTGCCGCGCATGATCTCGTCGCCGATGATGATTGCGCCTATAGACATGAACTTCCCCAAGTATTGTGACCGCCGCTGCGGTTCGATCCTCGTCTCTCACTGGACCGAGACCGGTTCGTCGCGCAAGGCGTCGAGCCGCGCCAGGCAATAGTGAACGAAAGCAAGTCCTGCGTAAACGGGAACGAAGAATCCAAAAAACGGCACCAGTCCGGCGAGCGCGGTGGCCAGGCCGAGCAGGAAATAGCCGCCGCGGTGGCGTGCGAGCAGTGTCCGCATCTCCTCCACGCTCGCGTGTTCGGCGAGCGCGTCGTAGCGGTAGACGCGCTGGTTGAGGTAGGCGACGAGCAGCACCGACAGCAGCGGCCACAAGGGCGGGAACAGCCACAGCGGCAATGAAAGCAGCGCAAACAGCGCCAACCAGGCGAGCGCAGCCAGGCCGTTCCAGGCGCTGCCGACGAAGCTGCCGCCTTGCCTGCGCGCGAGCTGCGGATAGGCGCGCTGCGCCACCTCCTCCACCATCTGCGGCATGGCGAAAATGCCGATGATCAGTACCGCCGTCGCGAGGACCAGCGGCACGAAAAGCAGCCCGAGCAGGATGCTGGCCAGATGCCCCGCCAAGTGCACCAGGGGCCATAGCGTTATCGCCCAGGCGATGAGCGTCGACTGCGCGAACTGCAGCTCGATCCAGGCCGCCGCCTGCGTCCAGAACAGGTAGGCGAGAGCCAGCCAGAGGACGAGCGCCACCGCCAGCGGCCAGAGGAGAAGCAACAGCATGCGCGGCCGCATAATGCTGGCGAGCGCTGCGACGAGCGCCTTGACGATCTCACTCATCGTTCTTCTCCTCGAACAAGCTCATCGCTGCAGGCTCTGCCACATTTTCTGCAGCCGCTTCGCCGACACCGGCACCGGCGTCCTCAGCTCTTGCGCATACAGCGACACCCGCAATTCCTCCAGCAACCAGCGGAACTGCTCGAGCGCTTCGTCCGCCATGCCGCTCCTCTTCTGCTTCGCGTCCTCGCGCGCCCATGTCTGCCACAGCGGCCCGAATTCCGCCGCCAAGCGCGCGTCGCGCGCCGGATCGGTGCGCAGCTTGTCCAGCCGCAGTCCGGCCGCTTTGAGATAGCGCGGAAAATGCTGCAGCCGTTCCCAGGCGGTGGCGGCGACGAAGTCCTTCGGCATCAGGCGCGCAAGCTGATCCTCGATTTCTTGCTGCGCCTGAGGAGAATTCTTCGCCGCCTGCAGTTTCTTGCGCAAGGCCTGGTATTCGGCGAGGATCGTGGCGACCAGGCGCGCGATTTCCTGCGCGAGCAGCGTAAGCCGCGTCTTGCCCTGCGCGCAGCGCTCTTGGAACTGCGCCTGCGTCGTGGGCCAGGGCTCGCCCATGCAGGCGCGGTCGTAGGTGACGCGCAACAGCTGGTCGCGCAGGTCGGCGGCGTCGCCGAAGGGAACGAACTGCATTGCCAAATCGCGCGGCACGTTCTTCTCCAGATAGCGCGTCTGCTCCTTGAGCTCGAGCATGAACAACCGCCGCAACCCGTCGCGATGCAGCGCGCGCGCCTTCTGCGGCGAGTCGAACACCGCGAGGTCCACGCTCGCACCGCGGTCGACCAGGGCCGGATAGCCGATAAGGGTCTGTGCGCCCTGGCGGATTTCCATCATCTCCTCGAGTTCGCCGAAATTCCAGGAGCTGATGCCGGAGGCCGCCGCCTTCGGCTGGGCGATGGCGGCAAACTGCTGCACCGCCTGCTCGCCCAGCTCCGTGCGCAGCTGCGCCAGGCTCCGGCCCTGGGCGAGCTGCCGTCCGTGCTCGTCCACCACGCGGAAATTCATGCTCAGATGGGTCGGCAGCAGCTCGCGCCGGAACGCGTCGGACGGAATGACCAGGCCGAGCTCCGCGCGCGCGTAGCGGATTATCGCTTCGGTGAGCGGCAGGTCTTTCTTCTCTTCCGCTTCGCCTTGCGCGGCCACGAAAACTTCGGCGAATTCCGCAAGCGGTCCGAGCTTGTGGCGAAGCTTCTGCGGCAGGCTCTTCGCCAGCAGAGCCACCTTCTCCTTCAGCAGGCCCGGCACCAGCCAGTCGCAGCGCTCCGCCGAGAGTTGATTGAGCGCAATCAGCGGCACGGTAAGTGTGACGCCGTCACACGCGCGGCCCGGATCGTGCAGGTATTCAAGCGCATAGGGCCGGCCGCCGATTTCGAGCTGGTGCGGAAACTGCGCGCTGGTGATTCCCGCGGCCTCGTGCCGCATCAGGTCTTCGCGCTTGAGGTACAGGAGCTTCGGATTCTTCGCCTCGGCGCCGCACCGCCAATGCTCGAAGGACGCGCCGTCGCAGATTCCCGCCGGGACGAGGCTGTCGTAGAAAGCGTAGATCAGCTCTTCGTCCACCAGCACGTCCGGGCGGCGCGATTTATGTTCGAGCGCTTCGATGTCCGCTATCAAGCGGCGGTTGTGCAGGAAGAACGGCGCGCGCGTGTCGTAGTCGCCTTCGACCAGTGCGCTGCGGATGAAGATCTTGCGCGATTCGACCGGGTCGAGCAGCCCGTAATGGATGCGGCGGTTGCCGTAGAGGACGATGCCGTAGAGCGTGGCGCGCTCGAAGGCGGCGACGCGCGCCGGCTTCTTCTCCCAATGCGGCTCGTAGCGGTGGCGCTTGATTAAGTGCGCGCCGATCGACTCCAGCCATTCCGGCTCGATGCGCGCGGCGCAGCGCGCGAACAGGCGCGTGGTTTCGGTGATCTCCGCCGCCATGATCCAGCGACCGGCCTTCTTTCCCAGGCCCGAACCCGGGTGGATGAGGAACTTGATGCCGCGTGCGCCCAGATAGTAGTCGCTTTCCTCCGACTTGCAGCCGATGTTTCCCAGCAGGCCGGCGAGCAGCGCACGGTGAATCTGCGCGTAAGTGGCCTCTTTCTCCGAGATCTTCCAGCCGAGCTCGGCGACAAAGGTATGCAGCTGACCATGGATGTCCAGCCACTCGCGCATGCGCAAGTAGGAAAGGAAGTTGTCGCGGCACAGATCGGCGAGCTTGCGGTTCGACTTCTTGTGCGCGAGCGCCTCCTGATAGAACTTCCACAGCTTGAGCCAGACGAGAAAGTCCGATTTGTCGTCATCGAACTTGGCCCGCGCGGCATCCGCCGCTCCCGCGCGCTCGAGCGGCCGCTCGCGCGGGTCGCGCACCGACAGCGCGGCGGCGATGATGAGCACCTCGGCGAGGCATCCCTCCTGCCTCGCCGCCAGGATCATGCGGCCGATGCAGGGGTCGAGCGGCAGGCGCGCGAGCTGTCTGCCGATTTCGGTGAGTTCGTTCGCCTCGTCCACCGCGCCCAGCTCGGCAAGCAGGCTGTAGCCATCGCTCACCGCCTTCGGCGCCGGCGGCTCCAGGAACGGAAACGCGCCGACGTCGCCCAGGCCCAGCGACTTCATGCGCAGGATCACCCCGGCGAGCGAGGAGCGCAGGATTTCCGGATCGGTGTAGGCGGGCCGCGACTTGAAATCGTCTTCGTCGTAGAGGCGAACGCACACGCCGGCGGCGACGCGGCCGCAGCGCCCGGCCCGCTGATTGGCGCTCGCCTGGGAAATCCTCTCTACCTGCAGCTGCTCCACCTTGCTGCGGTAGCTGTAGCGCTTGATGCGCGCCTCGCCCGGATCGATGACGTAGCGGATGCCGGGGACGGTGAGCGAGGTCTCGGCGACGTTGGTGGCGAGCACGATGCGCCTGCCCGCGTGCGGCCGGAATACCCGTTCCTGCTCCGCGGCGGACAGCCGCGCATACAGCGGCAAGATCTCGCGCGCTTCCCTGTGGTTCGGAATATGGTGTTTGCGCAGTGCTTCGGTCGCCTCGCGGATTTCACGCTCCCCCGGCAGGAACACCAGCACGTCGCCCGGCCCGCAGTGCGCGACTTCGTCCACGGCATCGGCGATGGCCTCGGCCAGGTCCACGTTCTCGCCTTGTTTATCGAGCGGCGGACGGTAGCGCAACTCCACGGGATAGAGCCTGCCGGAGACTTCGATCACCGGCGCATCGCCGAAATGCCTGGAGAAGCGCTCTGCGTCTATGGTTGCGGAGGTGACGACGAGCTTGAGATCGGGCCGGCGCGGCAGGAGCTGCTTCAGGTAGCCGAGCAGGAAATCGATGTTGAGGCTCCGCTCGTGCGCCTCGTCGATGATGATCGCATCGTACTGGCTCAAGTTCCGATCGCCCTGGGTTTCCGCGAGCAGGATGCCGTCGGTCATGAGCTTGACGTAGGCGCGTGGACTCGTCTTATCGGCAAAGCGGATCTTGTAGCCCACCGCGCCGCCGAGTTCGGTCTTCAGCTCCTGCGCGATGCGCGCCGCCGTAGCGCGCGCGGCGATGCGCCGCGGCTGGGTGTGGCCGATCAGTCCCGCGATGCCGCGGCCGAGTTCGAGCAGGATCTTCGGCAATTGCGTGGTCTTGCCCGAGCCCGTTTCGCCGCAGACGATGACCACCTGGTGCGCGGCGATCGCGCGCGCGATGTCCACGCGCTTCGCGCTGACCGGCAACTCCTCGGGAAACTGCGGCCTGGGCAGGCGCGCGCGCCGCTCTTCGAGTTCGGCGGGTGAATATCGCTGCGGCAAGGTTTTCGCCATTTGTTCTATCGCGGAAGCCGCGTGCTGAGATCGCGGCGCTGCGCCTGCGTTTTGTCGTTGCAACGCTGTCATCCGGCGCGGGATTGGCGATTGTAGCGTCTAAGGAAACGCAGCGCCTTAAAACGAAAAGCGGCCTTGCGGCCGCTTTTCCCGGAACCGATCGGTCGGTCGTGCGAAGGAACGTCGCCCACCAACGCGATCTTTCGCCGCGATCCCCGCGCGAGACGGGCTTCGCGGCCTGCTCGCTGCGCCTACTGGTTCGGCGTCTGGATCGAAATGCCGAAGAATACAGGATTCGTATTCGAGTTCGGCACGCCGGTCGTGGCCGTTCCGAAGATCGTCCAGCCGATGCCGTTCACCCCGTACCAGAGCGGCTTCGCGGCGAGCGTCGCCGTGGCGGCCACCGCCGGATGGGTCAGCATGCCCACGCGGGGCTGGTTGACCTGCACGCTGTCGGTGCTGCTGTCGGCGTTGTCTTGGCGCGTGAAGCTGTAGGTGTTGTTGGTGAGCGGCGTCGCCGCCGTCACCGTGAAGGTCTTCGGCGTCGCCGTCTGCTGCGGACCGGTGGTGTTGTTGTTCGTCGCCCGCCAATCGACCAAGGAGAAGGAGCTGCCCACGGTGCGAACGATCGGCGCGCTCACGCGCTTGGAAAAGACGAAATACTGGCCGTTGTACGACGTGCTGCTCACCAGTACGCCGAAACCGACCATGTCGCCGTTCGCCGAGCGGTAGATCGCGAAATTCCGCTTGGAACCGTCGCTGCCGGTGACGGTAAACACGCCTGCGGCGTCGGGGCCGGAAATCGTGTGCGTCATGCTGGGCGTGGTCGCGCAGCTCGTGGCGCCGGAGCAGACGTAGTAGCTGAGGTTGCCGGCGTTGTCGATTACGAGCTGGGAGAAGGTCGAGTTCCAGTAGGTGACGCCCACCGCCTGGTCCCATTGGACCGCATTCCACGTGCCGGCGAAGTCGGCAAGCGCGAAGGTAGTGGTCGGCGCCGGCAGCACCAGGCCCACGCTGGACGTAGCGAGCGAGGTTGCCGCCGTGGTCGGCAGCGCGGCCGAGCTGAACGCCGACAAGCCCGATTGCGACACACGCACGTTGACGGTCTGCGTGGCGTTGGAGAAGGTATAGGCACAGGGATTATTCGGATCCACGCCAGTGGTGATGGTGAAGCTCTTGTTCGCGGCCACGTTCTGGGCGGTGAGTGCCTTGAAGTCGATCGAGTACTGCGTGATCGAGTTGTCGCCCAGGCCGGCGCCCAGGTACTTGCCGCTGGTGGCGTAGGGACAGGTCGCAGCCGCGGCCGTGCCGGAAGCGGGAACGGTCAGCGTGCTGCTCGAAATGCCGCTGTTGGTAGCGAGCGTCGTCACCGCCGAGCTCACCGCAGTGGCCGAAGTGCTGTTCGTCGCCATCGTCGTCACCAAGGTGCTAAGCGGAACGTTGGCGTTCGCCAGCTTCGCCGCCAGGGCGTCGATCTGCTGATCGAGCGCGCTGCCCGCCTTTGTTTCGGTTGCTGCGGTGAAGGTCGCAGTGACCGGATTGGTTCCGGCAGGGATGCTGACGCCGATGCCGGCGAGCGCCGTGCTCACGTTGCTGACTGCCGTGGTGATCGCGGTCGAGGTAATCGCCGCCTGTGTGGTGCTGCTGAAGCTGGTATACGCGGTCGCGGGATCGGCGCCGATTGCGTTCGCCACCACCAGGCTGGTGAGCGGCGTGATGTTGGCGGTCGTCGCCCCTGCGGGAACGGCCGAATAATAGACTTTGGCCGCATTGGTTGGGTCAGTCACCTGCAGCATGCAGGGTGCGATGCCGGTGACGGTCAGCGTGTAGCTGCCGTCTGCCGCCGTCGTCGCCGTTCCACTACCGGTCGCGCATTTCGCATTCACTGCGCCGCCGGCGATGGCTGCACCGCCCGCCGCAGTGCCGCTCAGGGTAATCGGGGCTGCCGCCGGAGCAGTGCTTGCCGACGTAATGCCGCCGCTGCTGCCGCCGCAACCGGCAAGCGCCAGCACGCTGCCCGCTGCCAGCGCAGCGACCACATTCTTGAGGCAAAAGGGATGCATCTGGAGATGCGTCTTCATCCGAGGATTTCCTTCTTTATGAACGTTCTTATTTGCGCAGGACGCTCGCGTTTCCTCGAGCTTGCCCGCACGCTATTTTTTACCGCAATCGTTTCCCGCCGAATCGCGAAGGCGCTTACGACTTATTTTTGTTGGCGCATCCTAGGATGCTTCTGCAACTCGGTCAATTGCCGTTTGCGCGAAACTTTGGACTTTGTGCGCATAGTGAACACCGCTGACAATTTATTGCGAAGCGCGGTCGCAAACTTCGTGCGATGCGCGGGAGTTGACAGCGCTTCGCCGCTGGCGAAACGCCGATTGCAGAATATTTCGGAGGAATGCGCGGGAGGCGAGCCTACTGCGCCTCCCGCGGTTGGCGCGGTGGCCTGCTCGCTATTTCGCCGCCTCCACCGCGCGGCGTGCCATCACCGTGATGAGATGCGAGCGGTACTCGGCGCTCGCGTGCAGATCGGAGTTGAGTCCGTCGGCCGGAGCGTGGATGCTCGCGATCGAATCGGCCGACCATTTGGACGCTAGGGCCTTTTCCATCTCGGGAACGCGGAACACGCAGGGGCCTGCGCCCGTCACCGCCACGCGCACGCCGTTCGCGGTTTCCGCCGCCATGACGCCGACGATGGCATAGCGCGAGGCGGGGTTCTTGAACTTCACGTAGGCGGCGCGCTTGGGCGCGGGAAAGCCCACCGCGACGATGATCTCGCCCGACTGCAGCGCGGTCTCGAACATGCCCTTGAAGAAATCGTCGCCCGCGATCTTGCGCTTGTTGGTGATCACGGTTGCGCCCAGACCCAGCACGGCCGCCGGATAATCGGCCACGGGATCGTTATGCGCGAGCGAGCCGCCGATGGTGCCCATGTTGCGTACCATGCGATCGCCGATGCTGCCGGCGAGGTTCGCCAGTGCCGGGATCTTCGCCTGCACCTCTTTCGAACGCGCGACTTCGGCGTGGCGCGTCATGGCGCCGACGACGACGTTCGCCCCTTCCAGCTTGATGCCGGAGAGTTCCGCGATCGCGCCGAGGTCGATCAGGTCGGACGGCGCGGACAGGCGCAGCTTCATCGCCGCGAGCAGGCTCTGGCCGCCGGCAAGCAGCTTCGCATCGCCCCCCTTGGCAAGGAGCGCGGCCGCCTCGGCCAGGTTCTTCGGTTTTTGATATCGAAATGCGTACATGTGCTCTTCTCCTATCGGCTCGAACAGGGGAGCGCCCTGTCCGAATCTCCAAAAATGTTCAGGCGGCCTTGCGCTGCGCTGCGCGCCACACGCGTTCGGGCGTCGCCGGCATCTCGATCTCCCGCAATCCCAGGGCATCGGTGATGGCGTTGATGAGCGCAGGCGGCGCGCCGATCGCACCGGCTTCACCGCAGCCTTTGACACCGAGCGGATTGTGGGTACAGGGCGTGACCTTGGTCGCGACTTGGTAGGAAGGCACGTCGTCTGCGCGCGGCATGCAGTAATCTAGGAAGCTCCCGGTGACGAGCTGCCCGCTCTCCTTGTCGTAGACGCAGCCTTCGGTGAGCGCCTGGCCGATTCCCTGCGTCAGGCCGCCGTGAACCTGGCCTTCGACGATCATCGGATTGACGATGTTGCCGAAGTCGTCCACTGCGGTGAAGTTGACCACGCGCGTCGTGCCGGTGTCGGGGTCCACCTCCACTTCGCAGATGTGGCTGCCCGCGGGGAAGGTGAAATTGCTCGGATCGTAGAACGCCTGCTCGTTCAGGCCCGGCTCGAGCTTGTCGTGCGGATAGTTATGCGGCACGTAGGCGGTGAGCGCGACCGTGCCGAAGGGCACGGACTTGTCGGTGCCCGCGACCTTGAACACGCCGTCCGCGAATTCGATGTCGGTGTCCGAGGCTTCGAGCAGGTGCGCGGCGATCTTCTTGCCCTTGTTCACCACCTTGTCCAGCGCCTTCATGATCGCCGTGCCGCCGACCGCGAGCGAGCGCGAACCGTAGGTGCCCATGCCGAAGAGTACGCGGCCGGTGTCGCCGTGCACCACCTCGACGTCGTCCACCGGAATGCCCAAACGCGAGGCGACGACTTGCGCGAAGGTGGTTTCATGTCCCTGGCCGTGGCTGTGCGAGCCGGTGAACACGCTCACCTTGCCCGTCGGGTGCACGCGGATCTCGCCGGCCTCGAACAGCCCGGCGCGCGCGCCCAAGGAGCCGGCGACCGCGGAAGGCGCAATGCCGCAGGCTTCGATGTAGCAGGAATAGCCGAGCCCCCGCTTCTTGCCGCGCTTCGCCGCCTCGGCCTTGCGCGCCGCGAAGCCGGCGACGTCGGCGAGCTTCATCGCTTCGGCGAGCGTCGCTTCGTAGTTCCCGGTGTCGTATTGCAGCGCGACCGGCGTCTGATACGGGAAAGTCTTGATGAAATTGCGCCGGCGGATTTCCGCCGGGTCGATCCCGACTTCGCGCGCCGCGGTTTCGACCAGGCGCTCGATCACGTAGGTCGCCTCCGGCCTACCCGCGCCGCGATAGGCGTCGACCGGTGCGGTGTTGGTGAACACCGCCGTCACTTCGGCGTAGATCGCCGGCGTGGTGTACTGGCCGGCGAGTAGCGTCGCGTAAAGGATGGTCGGAATCGCCGAGGCGAAGGTGGAGAGATAGGCACCCATCGCCGCGGTGGTGTGCACGCGCAGCGCCAGGAATTTGCCATCCTTGTCCAGCGCCAGTTCCGCCGTGGTCACGTGGTCGCGGCCGTGCGCATCCGACAGGAAGGACTCGGACCGATCGGCAGTCCACTTCACCGCGCGGTTGATCCTCTTCGCCGCCCAGGTGAGCACCACGTCCTCGGCGTAGAGATAGATCTTGGAGCCGAAACCGCCGCCGACGTCGGGCGCGATGACGCGCACTTTCTGCTCCGGCAGGCCGAGCACGAACGCGGTCATCAGCAGCCGCTCGACGTGCGGGTTCTGGTTGGCGACGTAGAGCGTGTAGGAATCGTCGTGGCGGCTGTAGTTCGCGTTCACCGCGCGCGGCTCGATCGCGTTCGGGATCAGGCGATTGTTGGCGAACTCGAGTTTGGTGACGTGCGCCGCGGAAGCCATCGCCTTGTCCACCGCTTGCTTGTCGCCCAGCGCCCAGACATAGCAGCGGTTGTCCGGCGCCGCGTCGTGGATCGCCGGCGCTCCTTTCGCGAGCGCGGCAACAACGTCGACCACCGCAGGCAGCACCTGATAGTCGACTTCGATCAGCTCGGCCGCGTCCTTCGCCTGGCTGCGCGATTCGGCGATCACCACCGCGACCTGGTCGCCGACGTAGCGCACCTTGCCCTGCGCGAGGCAGGGATGCGGCGGTTCCTTCATCGGCTGGCCATTGACGTCGGTGATCAGCCAGCCGCAGGGCAGCCCGCCGACTTTGGCCGCGGCGAGATCGTCGCCAGTGAAGACGGCGATGACGCCCGGCGCTTTCAGCGCCTTGTCCTTGTTGATCGATTTGATCGCTGCGTGCGCGTGCGGCGAGCGCACGAACACGGCGTAGCTCTGGTGCGGCAGCGTGACGTCGTCGGTGTAAGTGCCGGCGCCGGTGAGAAAACGATAATCTTCCTTGCGCTTGACCGAACGGCCGATCGCATTCATGTCGCCCATGACCCCTCCTTCTAGATCTCGAATTTTGCGAAGGGACGCGTCCCCTCGCCCATTTCACCGTGGAACACGATGCGAGGGGAAATGCCACAAGGGCACTTCCTTCGGGGCGTCTCCCCTCGCGCACCCCTATATTTGGTGCGCTCACTCATGTTCGCGCTCGTCACCGTCGAACACGATGCGAGGGGATACCTCCCCTCGCGCACCCCTATTGGTGCGCTCACTCATGTTCGCGCCCGTCACGTATTCGCCGCTGCGGCTTTCACCGCCTTGACGATGTTGTGATAGCCGGTGCAGCGGCAAAGGTTGCCGTCGAGCTCGGCGCGGATGGTTTCTTCGGAAGGATTGGGGTGGTTCTTCACCAGATCGACGGCGCTCATCACCATGCCCGGAGTGCAGAAGCCGCACTGCAGGCCGTGATGTTCGCGAAACGCCTCCTGCATCGGATGCAGCGTGCCGTCCGCCTCGGCCAGGCCTTCGATGGTGACGATGTTGGCGCCTTCGGCCTGCGCCGCGAGGATGTTGCAGCTTTTCACCGCCCGGCCGTCCATGTGGATGGTGCAGGCGCCGCATTGCGCGGTGTCGCAGCCGACATGCGTGCCGGTGAGGCTTAGTTGGTCGCGGATGAAGGCGACGAGCAAGGTGCGCTCTTCGACTTCGGCGCTGACCGGCTTGCCGTTCACGGTCATCGATACTTTCATGAAGCTCTCCTTTGATGATTGTTTATGTTGTGCTCATCAATCCTTCTGACTTCACTCGCGACGGAGCCCTGCTTGCGCGGCCAAATAGGAAAGGCTGTGCAGATTTGGCTGCAAGGGCGCGGCCCGACGCGAGGGGCACATGCTAGACCATGCCTAGGCGCGGGGCAACTCGGGTATTGACCTACTTCGGCCGCTGCGCCCTTGACCGCAATGCAGGCGCGAACTAGTCTTTAGACCGAAGTGGCTGCGGGAATATCCCGTATTGAACGAATTGCGAATTTGCTACAGTGTCGGCTGTCTATACATGATGAGCGAGCTTAGGGAAGGTCTGAACAAGGGGGCGATGCCCCCTTGTATATCCCCCAAGTCAGAGGGAACCTTTTCGAGATCGCGCAGTTTAGCAAGCCCTACTCAGAGGTTCCCTGGCAATGGATAGCGTCGATCTCGAAGTGCTGCGCAGTGCGACCAAATGGTTCAAGGCGGGCCATGCGGTTTCGCTCGTCACCGTGGTGAAGACCTGGGGCTCGGCGCCGCGGCCCGTCGGGGCGATGCTCGCGATTCGCGACGATGGTCAGGTTTCGGGTTCGGTCTCCGGTGGCTGCGTCGAAGACGACTTGATCGACCGCGTGCGCCAGCACCGGCTCGCGAGCGACAAGCCGGAAGTCGCGACCTACGGCGTCACCAAGGAGCAAGCCGAGCGCTTCGGATTGCCCTGCGGCGGCACGCTGCAGCTCGTGATCGAGCCGGTCAGCTCGATCGCCGGATTGGACGAATTGCTCGCCGCGGTCGAGCGCCACGAACTGGTGGCGCGCACGCTCGACATGGAGACCGGCGCGGCCCGCCTGGAAGCGGGGCGCTGGTCGGATGCGGTCGAATTTGACGGCAAGCTGCTCAAGACCGTACATGGCCCGCGTTGGCGCCTCCTCCTAATCGGCGCCGGCCAGCTGTCGCGTTACGTGGCGCAGATGGCGCAGGCCCTCGACTACCAGGTGACGGTGTGCGATCCGCGCGAGGAATACGCCGAAGGCTGGGACCTGCCCGGCGTCAAGCTCGAGCGCGGCTATCCGGACGACGTGGTGCTGGCGATGAACCTGGATGCCCACAGCGCGGTCGTCGCCGTGACGCACGACCCGAAGCTCGACGATGCGGCGCTGCTCGAGGCGCTGAAATCCCCGGCGTTCTACGTCGGCGCGCTGGGATCGAAAGTAAACAACGATAAACGGCGCAAGCGCCTGGCCGAGTTCGACCTCGCGGCGGGCGAAATCGCGCGCCTGCGCGGGCCGGTCGGCCTCAGGATCGGCAGCCGCACGCCGCCCGAGATCGCGGTATCGATCCTGGCCGAAATGACCGCCGTGCGCCGCGGCGTGGAGCTTCCGCAGACGGTCGAGCCGCCGAAAGTCGGGATCGAGGCGAGCTGCGGCGTGCGCGAGCGCTGAGGAGCAGGGCGCGCCCCGCCTGAGCGGGGCGCTTCGCCGACACCGCGACCATGCCCGCCAACATCTGCGGCGTCCTTCTCGCCGCCGGATCATCCACACGCTTCGGCTCGGATAAGCTGCTCTATCCGCTCACCGCGCAGACCCCAGTCGCGGTGCAAGCCCTCGCCCGACTGCGCGCCGCCGTGCCTCATGTGCTGGCGGTGGTGCGTCCCGGCGTGCCGGCGCTGGAGGACCGGCTGAGCGCAGCCGGCGCCACTGTCATTCTGTGCCCCAACGCAGCCGAAGGCATGGGCGCGAGCCTCGCTACCGCCGTTGCCGCTTCGGTCGACGCCGAAGGCTGGGTCATCGCGCTCGCAGACATGCCTTATGTACAAACCGAGACGATCTCGAAAATCGCGGTAGCGCTGGCCGCCGGCGCAGATTTGGTCGCGCCCGTCTACCGCGGCAGGCGCGGCCACCCCGTTGGGATCTCGGCGCGCTTTCGGGGAGAGCTGCAAGCCCTGCAGGGCGACGAGGGCGCGCGCGCCCTGCTGCGCGACAACGCGCAACTGCTCCAACTCGTCGAAGTGGATGATCCCGGCGTCTGCCGCGACATCGACACCCCCGCCGATCTCGCCTAACGCTCGGTAACGAGACGAGGGGAAAATCCCCCTCGTGCTCCCCTAAATTAGCCCGTAACAAAATGCCTTTTGTTACCGGTCCTAAAACGTAGCCCTCAGTAGTGGAACTCGGCGATGGCGATGTGGCCTTGCTGCGCCGGCCAGTTACGCAGTGTGATCGTCTCGTCGTTGAAGCGCGCCGGCACCGCCCGCTGCGGTCCGGCAGGGAGCAGCAATTTTCCGCTGGACGCGCCAGGCACGCCCGAGTTGATGCCTGGCGGCACTTTCCCGTCGAGCAGGAAGGTATCGCGGCCGACGCCGAAATAGCCGCGTGGACGGCTCATCATGACCACGCTGCCGGCGGATGCATCCGCCTTGGCGAGGTCGACCGGGCGCAGATGCACGACATCCGATGACCGCGGAAACGGCGAGCGGTAGATGTGCGTGATGGCATGCCCCGGTACCTGGAACACGAATTCGTA
Organism: uncultured Enterobacteriaceae bacterium; assembly: GCA_964565875.1. Classification (GTDB taxonomy): domain Bacteria; phylum Pseudomonadota; class Gammaproteobacteria; order Burkholderiales; family SG8-39; genus 2-12-FULL-64-23. The sequence goes on along the minus strand of CAZMGP010000005.1, from coordinate 78,192 downwards.
ATAGGCGTCGGGCTGCGCCGCGAATGGTCCCCACAGTCCGTCCGCCGCCGTGGTCTTGCTGTGCACAGCCGCGCCCAGCCGCGCGCCGGTCGCCGCATCGACGCGGTAAATTTCCACCTTCACTCCCGCGACGGGGAGGTTGGTCGGCACGCCGCCCGACACGTCGCCCACTTTGCCATTCAACACCACCTTTGTCTCCGGCACGATATCCAGGCGCGCCGGCGCGCTGCCGGTAATGAAGCGGTACATTTGGGCGAACGCGAGGACCCCGTAGGAGGTCTCGCGGTGGTCGATGTTCGCGATCACCACGTTCTCCGCGCCTTTCAGCTCCGGCCCGTCGTAGCCGACGCCGGTCGGCCGGCCCGGCTTGCCGAGGAAGGCGCCATCGGGCTGGGCGTATTTGTCGTTGTGGTCGCTCCGGATGGTCATGAACTTGACGCCCGGCACGACTTCGTTCGGTCCGCTATTCAATTGAACGAGGAAGGCGCCCTTGCCGTTGAACTCGTTGCCGCGCGTCTCTTCCCAGTCGGAGACACCATGGTTGGGCGTGCCGCCGAGGATGGCGTGGGAAACGTATGCAGCACCGCCACCGTTCTTGAGGTAATTGCGGATGGCGTTGCCGCCGCGCGAATTGGCGATGAGCACCACTTTGTCGCGGCCGGTGAGCTTGCGCATTTCGGCGACTTCCTGCGCGAGCTGGGCCATCTGGTCGGCCGTGGAGGAACGCAGCGCCTGCGGCTTCGCGTCATCGCTGCGCGCAAGGGGATAGCGGAAATCGATCGCGTGCAGCAGCTTGGGATCGTAGCCGTTCGATTCGAAACGCCACAGCGTCGTCTCCCAAAGTGCAGCGGTGTCGCCATTGCCGTGGACGAAAACGATGGGCGCTTGTTGGCCCGCGCCCTGCTGCAATCCGGCGCAGGCGGCAAGCAGCAGCAACAGCGGAAGCAGGACCAAGCGACGCATGAGAGCACGCATGACGATCTCCGTGGAAGGCACTGTGCAAGGCCGATGGCAGGACTATAGCGCAAGCGTCCGCCCCTTTATACTATGCGGCCTGTTCATAACGGATATTCATGGAGTCGACTCGATGCGCCCGATGCGCCTGCTTGCCCTGATTCTCGTCCTCTCCGGCGCGGCCGAGGCGGCGATCCCGGTCAACCTCAAAGGCATGCCCACGCTTGCGCCCATGCTCGCCCAGGTGACGCCGGCCGTGGTCAACATCTCGGTGATCACGCGCTCGCCGATGGAAGACAACCCGCTGTTCCGCGATCCGCTGTTTCGTCGCTTCTTCAACATTCCGGACCAGCCCTCGCGCGGCGAGCAGAGCGCGGGCTCCGGCGTGATCGTCGACCGGGCACACGGCTATGTCGTCACCAACAACCACGTCATCGAAAACGCGCAGGAGATCGTGGTCACGCTGAAGGACAGGCGCAGCCTGAAGGCGAAGCTGGTCGGCACCGATGCCGGCACCGACATCGCGGTGCTCAAGATCGAGCCGCACAACCTCACCGAGCTGAAGTTCGGCGATTCCGACAGCATGAGCGTAGGCGATTTCGTCGTCGCCATCGGCAACCCCTTCGGCATCGGCCAGACCGTGACCTCGGGCATCGTCAGCGCGCTCGGCCGCACCGGCTTGGGCATCGAGGGCTACGAGGACTTCATCCAGACCGACGCCTCGATCAATCCGGGCAATTCCGGCGGCGCCCTGGTCAATCTCGCGGGCGAGTTGATCGGCATCAACACCGCCATCCTCGGCCCCTCGGGCAGCAGCGCCGGCATCGGCTTCGCCGTACCTTCGAGCATGGTGCGCACGGTGATGGAGCAGATCCTGCGCTTCGGCGAAGTGCGCCGCGGCCGCGTGGGCGTGGTGACACAGGACCTGACGCACGACCTCGCCCAGTCGCTCGCGGTCGGCACAGTCGACGGCGCCGTCGTGGTCAAGACCGAACCCAATTCGCCTGCGGCCAAGGCCGGCTTGAAGGCGGGCGACGTCGTCACCGGCATCAACGGTAAGCCGGTGCGCGGCTCAGCCGATCTACGCAATCGCATGGGCCTCGTTCCCATCGGAGACGAGGCGGAACTGCGCGTTCTGCGCGGCGGGAAACCGATCGCCGTGCGCGTGCGCATTGCCGAGCTCTACACCGCGACCGCCATTCCGGGCGAGGCCGTACCGCAGCTTGCCGGCGTGCGTGTGGCCAACATCGAGCCCGGCATGCCCGCCTACGGCAACATCGAGGGGGCGATCATCACCCACATCGACGCGAATTCGCCGGGCGCGCAGACCGGGCTGCGCCCGGGCGACATCCTCTACGGCGTCAACCGCAGCCGCGTGCGTTCGGTGAAGGAACTGCTCGCCGCACTGCACCGCGCCGAGCGGCCGCTGCGGATCTTTCTCTTGCGCGGCGAGTCGCGCCTCACTCTGACCTTGCGCTAGCGCGCCGCGGCGCGTGGCGGGCCGCCGGGGCGGGAAGTAAAATGCGCCTATCCCATCACCTTCCGGCCCCATCATGAACGCTCCGCAACAATTCCCAGTCAGCTACGGCGACATCGCCGCCGCCGCGGCACGCCTTGAAGACCATGCCCGGCGCACGCCGGTGATGACTTCGCGCATGCTGGACGAGCGTAGCGGCGCGCACGTGTTCTTAAAGTGCGAAAACTTCCAACGCATGGGCGCGTTCAAGTTCCGCGGCGCATACAACGCTCTGGCGCAGCTCTCACCGGCACAGAAGCGCGGCGGGGTGCTCGCCTACTCCTCCGGCAATCACGCCCAGGCCGTGGCGCTCGCCGGGCGGCTGCTCGGCATACCGGCGGTGATCGTCATGCCCGTGGATGCGCCCGAAGTGAAGCTCGCGGCGACGCGCGGCTACGGTGCCGAGGTCATCACCTACGACCCCAAAACCACCAAGCGTGAAGAACTCGCGGCGGACATTGCAGGCACGCGCGGTCTCGCCCTCATCCCGCCCTACGACCATGCGCATATCGTCGCCGGCCAGGGAACGGCGGCTAAGGAACTGATCGAGGAGACGGGGCGGCTCGACTACCTGCTCGTGCCCTGCGGCGGCGGCGGCCTGCTATCCGGTTGCGCGGTGGCGGCCGAGCATTGGTCACCGGGTTGCAAGGTGATCGGCGTCGAGCCGCAGGCAGGCGACGACGCCACGCGTTCGTTCCGCACGAAGACGCTGCAGACCTGCCACAACCCGGACACCATCGCCGACGGTGCGCGCACGCCCTCGCTCGGCAAGATCACCTTCCCTCTGGTGCTCAATTACGTGCACGACATGCTCACGGTGAGCGACGCCGAGCTGCTGCGCGCGCTTGCCTGGATCTGGGAGCGGATGAAGATCGTGGTGGAACCCACCGGCGCGCTCGGCGCCGCTGCGCTGCTCGAAGGCAAGCTCGGCGAGCACCACGACTACCGCGGCAAGCGCATCGGCGTCGTCGTCTCGGGCGGCAATGCGGACATCCGCGCGCTCGCACGCCTGCTGTAGACGCACAACTCTCGCCCGGCCGTCCGCCGGGCGGCGACGCGCAAAGCTTCGCGCAGCGGCATGAACCTGCCTGCGGCAGCGGCCGAGTTCCGCTTCTACGAAGAGCTGAACGATTTCCTGCCGCCCGCCTGGCGCCGCGTGAGCTTCACTTACAGCGTCGCAGGTACGCGCTCGGTGAAGGACGCGGTCGAAGCGATCGGCGTGCCGCATACCGAGATCGACCTCATCCTGGTCGACGGCGTATCCGTCGGCTTCGAGCACCTGCTGCGCGGCGGCGAGCGCGTCGCCGTGTACCCGGTGTTCGAGCGCCTGGACATCGCGCCGCTGCAGCACCTGCGGCCGCGGCCGCTGCGCGATCCGCGCTTCGTGCTCGACACCCATCTGGGCAAGCTCGCCCGGCACCTGCGGCTGGCGGGCTTCGACAGCCTATACCGCAACGACTACCGCGACGAGGAGATCGCCACCGCGAGCCTGGCCGAGCGGCGTATCATCCTCACGCGCGACAAAGGGCTACTCAAGCGCCGCGTCATCACGCGCGGCTACTTCGTACGCAGCATCGAAGCCCGCGCGCAATTGCGCGAAGTGCTGCGCGCGTTCCAGCTCGAGGGCGCATTGCGGCCCTTCAGCCGCTGCCGCGAATGCAACGCGGTGCTGCGTCCGGTAGCCAAAGAAGCGGTGATCGAGCGGCTGCCGCAGAAAGTGCGCGAGGCCCACGAGCGTTTTCGCCTTTGTCCGAGCTGCGGCCGCGTCTACTGGGAAGGCACCCACTACGAGCGGTTGCGCGGGCTGCTCGAGCAGGTGGCGCGACCGGATCCGGGCTGAAGCCCGCGCCGATCAGGCAGCCCATGAGCGGGAACTCCGCGCCATTTCCAACCACTCTTACTCGGGGTTCGACGCGTCGCGCTTTCTCGCCGCTGCGCGCAGATGATGGTAGACCGTGTTGCGCGATATCGCCAGCGTGCGCGCGGTATGGCTCACGTTGCCGCCGGAGCGGCGGAATTCCCGCACTACTTCTTCGGCCACCTTCTCGCGCAGCACCGAACCGACCGGCTGCGCGTCGGCCCTCGGGACCGACGGCAGCCAGGCCGCGACCTGTGCCGGGCCGATATGACAATCGGAGGCAGCGAGCAGTGCGCGCGTCAGCACCGCGCGCAGTTCACGGAAATTGCCAGGCCAGCCGTGCTCCGCAAGCCGCGCGACGGCTTCCTCCGAAATGCTCGCGGCCGGATCGATGCGCGCGAGCGTGAAACGCAGCGCCGCCTCGAAGTCGCTGCGTTCGCGCAGCGGCGGCAGCACCGCCTTAATCGTATCGAGCCGATAGAGCAGGTCCGGGCGAAAGCGCCGGGCGGCAGCTTCGGCGGCGAGGTCGGCGTTGGTCGCCGCCAGGATCTGCACGTCGACGATCCGCCCCGCGCAGCCACCGACCATCCGCACCAGCCGATCGTCCAGGAAGCGCAGCAGGGTTGCCTGCAGCCGCGGCGCAAGCGACCCGATCTCGTCGAGCAGCAGCGTACCGCCATCGGCGCTCGCGATCAGACCTTCGGACCCCTCCTTGCGCGCGCCGGTAAACGCACCTGCCGCATAGCCGAACAGTTCCGCCTCGAACAGGCTCTCCGGCATGGCTGCACAGTTGATTGCAACGAATCCTCCCTTGCGGCCGCTGACCTCGTGCGCGTAGCGCGCAAGCATCTCCTTGCCGCTGCCGGTCTCGCCCTGAATCAGGATCGGCGCGTTTACGCGAACTGCGGCGACAACCAGGGCCAGCGTCTCGCGCACGCCGCGGTCCTCGGCCACGAAGACAGGCTCGCGCAAGGCGCGTGCCGGCACCAGCGACACCTGGGTGCGGGACCTGGGCCGGGCGTGGACGGGGCGCACCACCGGCGAACCGCGATTGATCCACGCAACGGTGTGCATGCTGCCCAGCGCATCCCGCACGTAGGTTTGATGGTTCGCGTGCAGTCGTATCAGCAGTTTTTCCAGCGGCTCGTTGAATATCTGCTCGAAGTGAGAGCCGGGCCCGACCTGCAAACCCATGAGTACGCTGGCCGCACGGGCATTGACCGCGCTGATCAGGCCGGAGCCGTCGACCGCGATCATGCCGGCGCTGATGGTTCCGAGAAATTCCGCCCGCGGATGGATTGCGAGGATCATCTGCGAAGCCATCTGATGCGCGAACACGCCGTTCTCGATATGCGTCGCCGCCATTTTGACCAGCGCAAGGGTGTGGCGCTGGCGCGAAACGCAGTCGGAGGAGGCATCCAGCATGCCTACCAGCTCGCCGGCGGCCCCACGCACCGGCGCCGCCGTGCAACAAACCTGGCCGTAGCAGGAAAAGAAATGCTCGGACCCGTGGATGATGATGGGTTGACCGGTTACGATCGCGGTGCCCAGGGCGTTGGTGCCGCAGACTTCCTCCGACCAGCGGCTGCCCGGAATGATGCGGCGGCCGGCGTCGCTGTCGCCGAACTGACTGTCGGCCACGGATTCGAGCACTGTGCCGTCGGCGTCGGCAAACGCGATCAGGAAGTTGGATCCTGCGATCTGGTGGTAGAGCGTCTCGATTTCGGCGAGCGCCAGGTGATGCACATAGTCGATGCGCTCGCGCCGGCGCTTGAGTTCGCGCTCGCCAATGACCACTTTCTGCGGGGCCCCCTGAGGATCGAGACCGGCATCCAGGCAACGCGACCAGCTCGCGGAGATTTCGCTGGCAAGCAGATCTTCTACGGCGATGCGGCGTCGCTCGAGCACGAGTCGCGCGCGACGCATGCGTTCGGCGTTCGTAAGCAAATGCCTACCCTCCCCTTTTTTGCGATGGGTTCGTTCGCATCGCGCCTCGCCCTATTCGCGAATCGATTCTAATCCTTTCACCCTGAGTTGGCACCTGTTCAGATTTTGCACAGTCGGCCGCGGCGGCTGCTCAGTCCGGCAACAGTCCAGGATCAGTTCGCGCGCGCCCGGCTGTCATCCGGTTCAACAAGATCAGCTGCTTAGGCCAAGGTATGCGAGTGGCACGGATCTTGAGTATAGGTGGCGGTCCATTCATTACCAGAAGGGAAACCAGCCATGAAAGCGGCAGTACTGCATGCCTACGACCCGACGCTGACGAAGAAACAGTTCGTCAGCTTTGAAACCTATCCGGACCCCGTTATCGGGAAACCAACTGACGTCATTGTGCGCATCGGCGGCGCTGGCGTCTGCCGGACGGACCTGCACATCGTCGAAGGAATCTGGAGGCAGAAGGTCGACATCGCGCTGCCCTATATCATGGGGCACGAGAACGCCGGCTGGGTCGAGGCGGTCGGTTCCGCCGTCACCTCGGTGAAGCCGGGCGACCCGGTGATCTGCCACCCGCTGGTCACCAGCGGCCACTGCCTCGCCTGCCGGCGCGGCAACGACATGCATGCCGTCGACGCGAGCTTCCCCGGCATCAACGCTAACGGCGGCTATGCCGAATTCCTGCTCACCTGCGAGCGCACGCTGATCAAACTGCCCAAGGGCCTGGCGCCGAAGGATGTCGCTCCCTATACCGACGCCGGGCTGACCGCCTACCGCGCCGCGAAGAAGGCTTCGCGCCACCTGCTGCCCGGGCAGTTTGCGGTGATCGTGGGAGTCGGCGGCCTCGGCCACATCGGCATCCAGGTTCTGAAGGCGATGTGCGCCGCAGAAATCATCGCCATCGACCGTTCGGATCTGGCGCTCACGCTGGCCAGAGAATGCGGTGCCCATCACGTCGTCAAGGCCGATGGCAGGGAAGTCGAGGAGGTGCTCGCACTGACCAACGGCAGCGGCGCGGAGGCGGTGATCGATTTCGTCGCCGAAGGCGATGCGGTGGCCAAGGGCCTCGCGATAACGCGCAATGACGGCTTCTACTACATCGTCGGCTACGGCGGCAAAGTCGACATTCCGACCATAGACATGATCTTTTCGGAGAAGACCATCGTCGGCAACCTCGTCGGTACCTACCCGGAGCTGGTGGAACTGATGGCGCTCGCCGACCGCGGCATCGTCAAGCTCGCCACACGCGAGTACCGCCTGGCCGACGCCGACCAGGCCTTGCACGACCTTCACGCCGGCAGAATCAAAGGACGCGCGGTCCTGATTCCCTGACCATCCGCCAACCACGCCTCGTCAACCATGCAGAACAAAAGGAGGATAAGCACGATGAAACCGATAAAATACATGCTGCTCGCAACGACGGTCGCCGTCGCCTTTGGCGGGACCGGGGCCTCGGCCCAGGATTTCAAGAAGTACGGCATAGACAAGGACGTCCCCGGGCTGTGTTCCTATGATTCCATCTCGAAGAAGAAATACAGCGGACGCACCCTGAGCATCATCACCCATGCCGTTCCGGTGATGGGCGAGCCGACCGATCTGCACGCCAAGCAGTTCGAAGAGCTTACCGGCGCCAAGGTCAATGTCGTGCACGTCCCGTTCGGCGACCTGTTCCAGCGCATCATGATCCCGTTCCAGACCGGGCAAAACGCCTACGACGTACTGTTCTACGGCTCTCACTGGATCGGCGATTTCCAGTCCTACCTCGAACCGGTGCCGCAGGCCTACTTCCAAGCGCCCGGGATGAAGGACGTCACGCTCAACTACCGCGGCGTGGCGACGTGGGGCAACAAGATGGTGCAGTATCCGGTCGACGGCGATCGGCACTATATGAAGTATCGCAAAGACGTGTTCGACAACGCCGAATACAAGAAGAAATTCAAGGAAAAGACCGGACACGACCTCGCCGTTCCCAGAACCTGGGAGGAGTACGACGAAGTCGCCGGATTCTTCAATAACTGGGACTGGGCCGGCGACGGCAAGCCGCATTTCGGTTCGGCCGAAGTGACCAAGCGCGACGACCTGATGTTCTCCGCCTTCATCAGCCGCGCCGCGGCGTACGCGAAGAACCCGAACGTCAAGGGCGGATTCTTCTTCGACCTGAAGACGATGGAGCCGCTGATCAACACTCCGGGGTTCGTCAAGGCGCTGGAAATGTTCGTCAAGGCGAAGCGCTTCTTCCCGCCCGGCGGCGACAGTTTCGGCCTCGGCGACGAGATCTTCTCTTTCGGCGGCGGCCAGACGCTGATGAGCTATTCCTGGGACGATGCCTTCATCCAGGCGATGGAGCCGAAGAGCGCGATCCGCAACAAGGTCGCCGCCGCGCCCTTGCCCGGGAGCTACGAGGTATGGAACCGCAACACCAAGAAATGGGACAAGTTCAAGGAGCCGAGCACCGCGCCCTATATCACATGGGGCTGGACGTCGGCGGTAGCGAAAGCCTCAAAGAACAAGGATATGGCCTTTGACTATCTGTGCTTCTTCAGCAACGAGGCGAACGCGCTGCACGACCTGCAGATCGGCCGCTTCGGCGTCAACCCGTACCGCAACGCGCACTTCGAGGTCAGCTTCTGGACCGACAAGCTCGGCTGGGACAAGTCGGTGGCGACGCCCTACGTGACGACGCTCGCTAGCATGGACAAGAGCAAGAACCGCGTATTCGACCTGCGCGTACCCGGAGTCAACCAGTTCATGACCTCGATGGCGGCCGGCGTAGCCGAAGCCATGGCCGGTCAGAAGACGCCGCAGCAGGCGCTGGACAGCGTGGCCAAGGAATGGTCGAAGATCGTCGAGCGCATCGGCAAGGACAAGGTGCGCGAGGCCTACGCCAACGTGGTCGCGCTGGAAGACAACAAGTAAGACGATGCCGAGGGGAAGCGTTCGCTCGCGGAGGAGCCCGATTTGTCGGTAGATCGCGGCAAGCAGGTATTCATATTGCCTGGGTTGATCGTGCTGGTCGCGATCATCCTCTTCCCCCTGCTGTTCACCATTCGCGTCAGCTTTTCCGGCTGGGACGTCGCCCAGCCGGGGATGGATTGGATAGGGATCGAGAACTACCATCGCCTCGCCGAAGACGCGCGCTTCTGGGAGGCGTTCGCGCGCCTCGCGGTGATGGCGATCGGGTCGGTAGCGCTCGAATATCTGCTCGGATTCTGCCTCGCGCTGCTGGTGTGGCGCGAGGCGCGCGCGGGCCGCTTCTTCCGCGTCCTATTCCTGGTGCCGATGATGACCACTCCGGTGATCATGGCGGTCATTTGGCGCACCGTGTTCCACGAGTCGCTGGGACCGGCCAACGACCTGTTGCGTCTGCTCGGCCTCGCGGCGCTGCCATGGTTGTCCCATGCCGGACTGGCGATGACGAGCGTGATCATCGTCGAAGTCTGGCAATGGACCCCGTTCATGTTTCTGATGCTGCTCGCCGGCTTACTGTCGCTTCCGCGCGAGCCGTTCCTCGCTGCCGCGATCGACGGCGCCGGCCCGATCCGCACCTTCCTGCGGGTCACCTTTCCGATGATCGCGCCGATCTCGATCGGTGCCATCGTGATCCGGCTGATCGAAGCCTCCAAAATCATGGACACCGTCTATGTAATCACCTCCGGCGGGCCGGGCACGGCCACGGAAACCTCGAGCTATTACATATTCATCCGCGGCCTGCGCGATTTCCAGATCGGCTACGCGGCGTCGCTGTCGTTTACCTACCTCGTCGTCATGGCGGTTTCCCTCACCATCATCGCCAAGGTCCTGGCGCGCGCGATGCTCACGAGCCCGCACCCGGAATGAGAGCGTTGTACCGTATCCTAAAGTATGCGGCGATCCTGCTCTGGTCCGCCTTCGTGATCGCCCCGTTCCTGTGGGCGCTAACCACCTCGTTCAAGACCGCCAACGGCGTCACCGGGGGACCGACCTACATTCCATGGCTGCAATACGAACCTTCGCTCGAGGGTTGGCAACTGCTGTTTCGCAGCGGTGGCGGCGGAATCGCGATCGGCGGCCCCTACTTGTCGAGCTTGATCGTCACCATCAGCGCCAGCCTCGTCAGTCTGGTGCTGGGCACGCTCGCCGCCTACGGGCTGTCGCGCTTCACCTATCGCGCCGGCTTCGTGCGCAACGCCGATATCACCTTCTTCTTCATCTCGCAGCGGATCATGCCTCCGGTCGTCCTGGCGATACCGTTCTTCCTGATGCTGCAGTTCCTCGGCCTGCTCGACACCGAATTCGGGCTGGTCATCGTCTATATCGCGCTGCTGATGCCGATCGCGGTATGGGTGATGGTGGATTTCTTCAACACCGTCCCGCGCGAACTCGACGAGAGCGCGATGCTCGACGGCTGCAGCCCGTTTGAAACCTTCTGGCGCGTGATCCTGCCGAATTCCAAGCCCGGGCTGGTGGTGGCCGGACTGTTCTGCCTGATATTCGGCTGGAACGACTTCTTCTTCGCGTTTACGCTTACCTTCACCCAGACGCAACTGCTGCCGGTTGCGATCGTAGCGCTGAACTCTTCAGTCACGCCGTGGTGGAGCCTTTCGGCCGCCGCGCTGATATCGGTTGCGCCACTGGTCGCGGTCGCATTCATTCTCGAGAGTTACCTTTCGCGCGGCAATCTCGCGGGCGCGGTCAGGTAAGGCGGCCGTGTCCCTGGTATCGACCGAACTGACGCGCCGCATCGACGGCATCGCGCACCTGGACCATGTCTCCTGCACGCTCGAGCGCGGGCGCTTCTACGTGGTCGTCGGGCCGACGTTATCGGGCAAGACCTCGCTGCTGCACACTTTCGCCGGTCTCGATGCGCCCGATACGGGCAGAATTACGCTCGACGGCACAGACCTCGCCACCGTTCCCGTGTGGTCGCGCAGCGTATCCATGGTGTATCAGCAATTCATCAACTACCCGCACCTGTCGGTGTTCGAGAATATTGCTTTTCCGCTGCGGCGCCGGCGTCTCGCTCAGGCCGAAATCGAGCGACGAGTACGCGCGATCGCCGAGACCGTCGGTCTCACGTCGTGGCTCGCGCGCCTTCCAGGCGCGCTGTCCGGCGGCCAACAGCAACGCGTGGCCCTGGCACGCTCGCTGGTAAAGGGATCGGACCTGCTGCTCCTGGACGAGCCCCTGGTCAATCTGGACTACAAGCTGCGCGAGCAACTGCGCGAGGAATTCCTCAACATCTTCGCTGCGCAGGGCCGATCGATCGTGGTCTATACCACCGCGGATCCGAACGAAGCTTTGCTGTTCGACGCCGAGGTACTGGTGATGCACGAGGGCCGGCTGTTGCAGGTCGGATCGGCGCAAGACGTCTATGCGCGCCCGGCCACGACCACCGTGGCGCGCATATTCAGCGATCCGCCGATGAATCTCCTGCCCGGGTCGCTGATCGACGGCGGGCTGCAGCTTGCCGACCAGGTGCGGCTGCCGCGCCCGCCTCACTTCAATTCGCTCGCGCCCGGGCCGTACGTGTTCGGCATTCATCCAGGCGATCTCGCGCTCGACGCCTCCGGCATCGCCGCCGAAGTCGAGCTCGCCGAGATCAGCGGCTCCGAAACCTACCTGCACGCGCGCCACGCACACATGCGCCTGGTGGCCCACCTCTCCGGTGTGCACGGCCATGCCCTCGGCGAACTCGTGCGCGTCGGCCTCGACGGCGCCAAGCTGTTTGCGTTCACGCCCGACGGCACACTCGCCGCCGCCCCGTCCTCCGAAGGCTGAAGCGAAGACATGGCCCGCATCGACCTCGACCGGCTAGCGCACAGCTACGACAGCCCCCGCGCGCAGTTCAATTACGCGTTGCGCCCGTTCACACATACCTGGGAAGACGGTGAAACCTACGCCCTGCTCGGCCCGTCGGGTTGCGGCAAGACGACGCTGCTGAACATCATGTCCGGCATCGTGCGCCCGAGCGAAGGTCGGGTGCTATTCGACGGCGAGGACGTCACCGGACTGCCGACGGCGCGCCGCAACATCGCGCAGGTGTTCCAGTTTCCGGTGATCTACCGCACCATGAGCGTGTTCGAGAATCTCGCATTCCCGCTGCGCTGTCGACAGTTGCCGCAACGCGAAATCCGCGAACGCGTCGGCGAAGTAGCGGAACTGCTCAATCTCAGCAGTCAGCTGCAGCGCTCGGCGCTGCGCCTGAGCGCCGACGCTAAGCAGCTGATCTCCCTGGGGCGCGGCTTGGTGCGCAACGACGTGGCGGCGATCCTGCTCGACGAGCCGCTGACCGTGATCGACCCACAGCTGAAGTTCGAGTTGCGGCGCAAGCTGAAAGAGGTGAACCGGCGCTACCGGCTCACGCTTATCTACGTGACACACGACCAGACCGAGGCGATGACGCTTGCCAACAAGGTGGTCGTCATGAACCACGGGAGGGTGGTACAGATCGGGACGCCGCAGGAACTGTTCGAGCGGCCAGAGGATGCGTTCGTCGGCTATTTCATCGGTTCCCCGTCGATGAACATGCTCGACTGCCGGCTGGCCCAGGGCGGGATCGAGGTGGGCGGCGCGCGCGTTGCGTTTCCGGGGGCCGACCGATTGCAGATCAAAGCGGGGACGAAACTCGCGTTCGGCGTGCGCCCAGAATACGTCGCGATCGCTGACATGCCGGGAGCAGACGCCGTTCCCGCCGCCATCGTCGATCTGAAGCCGGTCGGCGCGTTTCGCATCGTAACGCTCGACATTGGCGGAAAGCAGCTCAAGGCAAAGATGCGCGCGGACGCCGCTGCTCCGGCCGAGCGCGCGTTCGTCTGCTTCGTTCCCGGCAGGCGATTGCTATACGCGGACGATCGCCTGGTCGCCGTTGCCTGAGCTGGTAGCCGCCGGCGCGCACCGAATCAAACTGCTAACATCGGCGCCGGCGCGATAGTTTCGCGTCGCCACCCGACAGCGGGAGGTGCCATGGAAAATTCACCGGTCGCGCACATACGCGCCCTGCTGGAGCGGCAGCGCGCGGCCTTCGCAAAAGACATGAATCCGCCGGCGGGCGTGCGCGACGATCGGCTGGCGCGCCTCGCCGTCATGACCGAAAAGCATGCCGCCTCTCTGGTGGAGGCGATCGCCGCCGACTTCGGCCACCGCTCCGCCGCCGAGACGCGCATGGCGGAACTGCTGCTCGTGGGCTCGGCCGTGCGCCATGCGCGCCGCCACTTGCGCCGCTGGATGAAGCCGCAGCGCATTCCCACCGCCCTGCAATACCTGCCGGCGAAGAACCGGCTGCTGCGCCAGCCTCTGGGCGTGGTCGGCGTCATGTCGCCCTGGAATTATCCCTATCAGCTCGCCATCGCGCCGGCGGTGGCGGCGATCGCCGCGGGCAACCGTGTGATGCTTAAGCCGTCGGAGGCGACGCCGCACTTCTCCGACCTGCTCGCGCGCATGGTCGCGGAGCACTTCGGCGAGGACGAGCTCGCCGTAGTCACGGGCGATGCCGAGACCGGCAAGGCATTCGCCGAGCTGCCCTTCGATCACCTGCTCTTCACCGGCTCGACCGCCGTGGGGCGAATGGTGGCGCAGGCGGCGGCGAAGAACCTGACGCCGGTGACGCTGGAACTGGGCGGCAAGTCGCCGGCCATCGTCGATCCTTCCGCCGATCTCGCGCTCGCCGCGCCGCGGCTCGCCTTCGGCAAGTTGCTGAACGCCGGTCAGACTTGCATCGCGCCCGACTACGCCTTGGTACCGCAGGATCGCGTCGAGGCATTCGCCCAACACCTGGAACGCGCGGTGGCCGCGCTCTATCCCAGGCTCGCGGCGAACCCCGACTACAGCAGCATCGTGAGCGAGCGCCATTACGCGCGGCTGCAGGGCCTGCTCGCGGATGCAAGCGCGAAGGGCGCGCGCATCCTAACTCTCAACCCGGCGGGCGAGACCTTCACTGCCGCCGCGCGCAAGCTTGCGCCCACGCTGGTCATGGGCGTGACCGCCGAAATGAAGCTGATGCAAGAAGAGATATTTGGCCCCATCCTGCCGGTAATGGCTTACCAAGGCATCGAAGAAGCGATCGCCCACATCAATCGCCACGAGCGGCCGCTCGCCTTGTATTGGTTCGGAGAAGACGGCGCGAACCGCGAGCGCGTGCTGGCACAGACGATCTCGGGCGGCGTCACCGTGAACGACTGCATCTGGCACATCGCGCAGGAAGACCAGCCCTTCGGCGGCGTCGGCGCGAGCGGCAGCGGCTGCTACCACGGCGAGTGGGGATTCCGCACCTTCAGCAAAGAAAAGCCGGTGTTCATTCAGCCGCGCTTGAACGGCATGTTCCTCGTCTACCCGCCCTACGGCCGCCGCTTCGAGCGCATGCTAGCGCTGTTGAAGCGACTCACCTAGTTTCTGCCCGCCGCCGCAGGCGGAGAGTATTCGTCATTTAAACAAATACTTGCGCTACCACAACGGCTAGTGGTGGCGCGGGTCGGTGCGCACAAGCCTGCATGGTAAAATGCTGATTATTCACTTTTCGCAGGCGCAAGCGTCATGTCCACGCTCAACAACAAACTCGCCGTCACCGATGCCGAACTGTGGCAAGCCATCCAGGCGGAAAACCGGCGCCAGGAAGAGCACATCGAGCTGATCGCTTCGGAGAATTACGTCAGCCGCGCCGTGCTCGAAGCCCAGGGTTCGCAACTCACCAACAAGTACGCGGAAGGGTATCCGGGCAAGCGCTATTACGGCGGTTGCGCCCAGGTGGATGTCGCGGAGTTCCTCGCGATCGAGCGCGCGAAGCAGCTCTTCGGCGCCGAGTACGCGAACGTGCAGCCGCATTCGGGCTCGCAGGCAAACCAGGCGGTGTACACCGCAGTGCTGAAAGCCGGCGACTCCATCCTCGGCATGTCGCTCGCGCACGGCGGCCACCTCACCCACGGGGCGGCGGTGAACCTCTCGGGCAAGCTCTATCACGCCCTCTCCTACGGCCTCGACGACAAGGAGGAAATCGATTACGACGAGGTGCGCAAGCTTGCACGCGAGCACAATCCGCGCATGATCGTCGCCGGCGCCTCGGCCTATTCGCGCGTCATCGACTGGCAGCGCTTTCGCGACATCGCCGACGAAGTCGACGCTTACCTGATGGCGGACGTCGCGCACTACGCCGGCTTGATCGCCACGGGCCTCTATCCCAGCCCGATCGGCATCGCCGATTTCGTCACCAGTACCACCCACAAAACCCTGCGCGGCCCGCGCGGGGGTCTCATCTTCGCCAAGGCAGAATACGAAAAGGCGCTCAACTCGGCCGTGTTCCCCGGGCTGCAGGGCGGGCCGCTGATGCACGTCATCGCCGCCAAGGCGGTGGCGTTCAAGGAAGCGCTTGCCCCCTCGTTCAAGGGCTATCAGACGCAAGTGCTCGCCAACGCCCGCATCATGGCGCAGGTGCTGCAAGCGCGCGGCGCGCGCATCGTCTCGGGCGGCACGGACTGCCACCTGTTCCTCGTCGACCTGCGGCCCCTGGGCATCACCGGCCGCGCTGCCGAGGATGCCCTGGGCCGCGCGCACATCACGGTCAACAAGAACGCCATCCCGAACGACCCGGAAAAGCCCACGGTGACGAGCGGCATCCGCATCGGCAGCCCGGCCATCACCACGCGCGGCTTCGGCGCCGCCGAGTGCGAGCAGCTCGCCAATATGATCGCGGACGTGCTGCGCGCGCCCGAAAACGAAGCGGTCGAGGAACGCGTGCGGGCGCAGGCGCAGGACTTGTGCCGCAAATATCCGGTGTACGCGGGCGAAGCCGCAACTTCGGTCCAGGGGCAGAATTTCGCTTTGACGTCTTAGAGGCCATTTCAGAATTACCGAAATGGCCTCCGATTTAGAGGAGCATGAGGGGATGTATCCCCTCATTTTCTAATAGGCTCTTAGAATTCGCTGCAAATTTTGCAGCGGGCCGATATAGGGGAGCGCGAGGGAGCATATCCCCTCGTATTGTTAAAGATGTTTAGGAGGAGGTGAGCGCAGGGACGGAATGCGGGCGCTAGCGCCTGCGACTCTCCCCTACGCCGTCTGCCAACATGAAATGCCCGTTCTGCAAAGCTGACGATACTGCAGTGATCGACTCGCGCTTGTCGGAGGACGCGGCAAGCGTGCGCCGCCGGCGCCAATGCAAGGAATGCGGCAAGCGCTTCACCACCTACGAGCGGGTGGAGTTGGCGATGCCGATGGTGATCAAGTCGAACGGCTACCGCACGGCCTACGACCGCGAAAAGATCCGTACCGGCTTCATGCGCGCGCTGCACAAGCGCCCGGTGCCCACCGACAATGTCGACGACGCCATCAATCGCGTCGAGGCGCGCATCCTTGCCCTGGGCGAACGCGAGATCAAGTCGCGCACCATCGGCGAGTTGGTGATGCGCGAACTGAAGAAGATGGACGACGTCGCCTACATCCGCTTCGCCTCCGTGTACGAGGACTTCCAGCGCGTCGACGATTTCCGCGACGCGATCCTGCAAGTCAAGCGCCCCGGGCGCAAGTCGCGGCGCTAGGGTAGATCTCCCGTCCTCTTCGGCATCCTCCCATGACGGCGAAACGGACAGGCACAGGGCCGAGCGAAACGCCCTTTACGCTTGCCGACCGCCGCCACATGGCGAAGGCGCTGCGCCTTGCCGAAAAGGGTCTGTACACCACCACCCCCAATCCCCGCGTCGGCTGCGTCATCGTCCGTAACGGCGCCGTCGTCGGCAGCGGCTGGCACGAGAAAGCCGGCGGGCCGCATGCGGAAGTCCAGGCCTTGCGCGACGCCGGCGGTCGCAGCGAAGGCGCGACCGCCTATGTGACGCTCGAGCCCTGCAGCCATCACGGCCGCACTCCGCCCTGCGTCGACGCCTTGATCGAAGCGCGCGTCGCGCGCGTGGTCGCGGCGATGCAGGACCCGAATCCGCAGGTCGCGGGCAGCGGCTTCGCGCGCCTCGCCGCCGCGGGCATCGAAGTGCAGTCGGGCTTGCTGGAAGACGAAGCGCGCGCGCTCAATGTCGGCTTCGTCTCGCGCATGAGCCGGGGGCGACCCTGGGTGCGGCTGAAGCTCGCCGCGAGCCTGGACGGCAGGACGGCGCTCGCCAACGGCGCGAGTCAGTGGATCACCGGCGCCGAAGCCCGCCGCGACGGCCACGCCTGGCGCGCGCGCGCCTGCGCCGTGCTTACCGGCATCGGCACGGTGAAGGACGACGATCCGCAGTTGAACGTGCGTGAAGTCGAGACGCCGCGCCAGCCGCTGAAGGTGCTCATCGACAGCAGGCTCGAGCTTTCGCCCACGGCGCGGCTGCTGCAGGAAGGGAAGCTGCTCGTCGCCGCGGCGGTCGACGACGCCGCGCGCATCGCGCGCCTGCGCGAGCGTGGCGCTGAGGTCGTGGTGCTGCCGAATGCGCGCGGCAAGGTCGACCTCGACGCCTTGATGCGCGAGCTCGCCCGGCGCGAGATCAACGAGGTCCATGTCGAGGCGGGCACCCGGCTGAACGGCTCGCTGCTACGCGAAGACCAGGTCGACGAATTGCTCGTCTACCTCGCACCCAGCATTCTCGGCGATACGGCGCGCGGCATGTTCGGCCTGCCCGAACTCGACGATCTCGCCGCGAAGCGGCTGGTAGAATTCAGCGGCGTGCAGATGCTAGGGAGCGACATCCGCATTCTCGCCCGCGTGCTCAACTGATGCGAGGGCTGGCCGAGCGCCGGACTGCCCGCGCTGCGCGGGCTTTCGCATGCGCTCGGAATCGTTTATTTTTACGGCGGATAAGGACATGTTTACCGGTATCGTCACTGCAGTAGGGAAGATCACCAAAGCGCTGCCGCGCGACGGGGGCCTGCGCCTGACCGTCGACGCGGGCATGCTCGACCTCTCGGACGTGGCCCTCGGCGACAGCATCGCCGTGAACGGCGTCTGCCTCACGGCAATCGCGCTGCACGGCGACCGCTTCGAAGTCGACGTGTCGCAGGAGACCATCAATTGCACCGTGGGTCTGGATGCGCCGAACGAGGTCAACCTGGAAAAATCGCTGCGGCTATCCGACCGGCTGGGCGGCCATCTAATGTCGGGCCACGTCGACGGCGTGGGCGAGGTGATTCGCTTCGACGCGGCGGGCGAGAGCTTCCTCCTCGTCATCCGCGCGCCGCGCGAGCTGGCGAAATACGTCGCGCGCAAGGGCTCGATCACCGTCAACGGCGTCAGCCTCACGGTCAATCGCGTCGCGGGCGAGGAATTCGACATCAACCTCATCCCGCACACCCTCGAGGCAACCAACTTGAAGCACCTCAAGCCGGGCAGCCGCGTCAACCTCGAGGTCGACCTGATCGCCCGCTACATCGAGCGTCTGCAACACTATGGCGCCTAACGCCTAGCGACGATTCCTCCATGGACGACACCGCGTCTTTGACCCTTTTGCCGGCGGCGGAATGATCCAACTGCGCCGCCTGGTCCTCGCACTCGTCGCCCTGGTCTTGGTGTCGGCGCTCGTCTTCCTCTATGAAAAGACGCAGGCGGTGGACCTGCGCGAGCGCAACGACATCGCGGCGCAGCTGCGTGAACTGCGCGACATCGACGGCCGCTGGGATATCGACGTGCTGCGCGAACGCATCGAGCTTGCCGCGGGGCAGATGGCTGCGCCCAACCGCACGGCGGCGGCGCAGAAGGCGCTCGCTGCACTGAAGGCCTCCGCGGCGCGCGCCGACAGCGCGGCGCTCAACGACGGCCTGTCCGAGCTCGCTAAATCGATCGTGGAGAAGGCGGCGCTGGTCGAGAAGTACAAGGGCGAAAGCGGAGCTACCAAGGCGGCGCTGCGCGCCGTGCTTGCGGCGGCGGGTGCGCTCGGCGGCGCGCAGGGCGACCCGCGCCAGCTCAATGCGCACGAAAAGGAGCTGGCGCAGGCGGTGAACCAGCTCGTCGCCGCGGTGGAGCAGTATTACTGGCTGGGAAAGGATGCGCCGCCGCTGAGCCTGGAAATGGCGGCGACGCAGGTGCAGGACCGGGCCGCGGGCATGGGACAGGGCGCGAGCGCGCATGCCGATGCCATCGAGCGCGGCGTGCAGGCGCTGCTCGCACACAAACCGGCGGAAGAGGCGCTGCTCGCCAAAGTCTCGGCGCTGTCCTCGGGGCCGCGGCTGGACAACATGACCTTCGCCTTCAATCGCGAGCTCGAGTCGACGTTGCAGACGAAAGAAATCTTTCGCGTCTACCTGCTCGCCTACGCGGCGGCGCTGTTGATCGGCGTCGGCTATCTCGGCGTGCGCCTGAAAGCCGCGAACGCAGGCCTGGAGCGGCGCGTCGCCGAGCGCACGCGTGAGCTGTCGGATGCCCTGCGCCACCTCAAGGAATCGGAAGCGCAGCTCATCCAGTCGGAGAAGATGTCCTCGCTCGGTCAGATGGTCGCGGGCGTGGCGCACGAGATCAACACTCCCCTCGCCTACGTCAAGAACAGCCTGGGGAGCGTGAACGAGCGCCTGCCGCAAATCGTGGCGACGGTCGAGGCCAGCGAAAAGCTCCTCGCCCTGCTCGCCGCGGGCAGCGCGAACGCGGACGAGCTGAACCGCCAGTTCGCCGCCACCTCCGCCGGCCTCGCCGAGCTGAAGAAGCAAGGCGTGCTCACCGAACTTGCCGGCCTGGTGAAGGACGGCCTCTACGGCACTGGCGAAATGGCCGAGATCGTCGGCAACCTGAAGGATTTCAGCCGGCTCGACCGCAGCAAGGTGACCCAGTTCAACTTGAACGACGGCATCAACAGTGCGCTCACCCTCGCGCGGCACATGCTCAAAGCCGTGCGCGTGACGCGCAATTTCGGTGAGGTTCCCGCCATCACCTGCTCGCCTTCGCAGGTGAACCAGGTGTTCCTCAATCTGATCACCAATGCGGCACAGGCGCTCCCCGCCACGGGCGGAGAGATCGTGCTCGCGACGCGCGCCGAAGCCGGCGGCGTCACCGTGGAGGTGATCGACAACGGCAAAGGCATACCGCCGGAAATCCTGCCGAAGATATTCGACCCCTTCTTCACCACCAAGGAAGCGGGCAAGGGCACCGGCCTCGGGCTATCGATCTCGTTCAAGATCGTCGAGCAGCACGGCGGACGCATCAAGGCGGATTCGGCGCTGGGTAAGGGCACCAAGTTCAGCGTCTGGCTTCCCGCGAAACCGCCGGCAGAAACCAAGCTCACGTCATAGAACAGTGATGCCGTGACCCAGCCGGAACGAATCGGCAAATACGAAATCCAGGGCGTGCTCGGCCGCGGCGGCATGGGCGCGGTCTATCGCGGCTTCGATCCGGCGATCTCGCGCCCGGTGGCGATCAAGACCATCGCCAAATCGTCGCTGGACGCGGACGAGCTGCAGCACATGCTCGCGCGCTTTCGCCACGAAGCGCAGGTGGTCGGGCGCCTCGCGCATCCCGGCATCGTGCAGATCTACGACTACGGCGAAGACGAAGAGCTCGCCTATATCGTGATGGAGCTGGTGAACGGCAAATCGCTGCACGAGCACCTGCAACAAAACGCCGGCTACGACCTGCGCGAAGTGGGCGAGATCATCGGCCAGCTGCTCGCGGCGCTGGGGCACGCGCACGCGGCGGGCGTGGTGCACCGCGACGTCAAGCCGTCCAACATCATGCTCAACCAGGACGGTTGCATCAAGATCAGCGACTTCGGCATCGCGCACACCGAAGCGTCCGAGCTGACGCAGCACGGCGACATCCTCGGCACACCGCATTACATGGCGCCGGAGCAGTTCCTCGGCTTGGCGATCGGCGTGCCCGCCGACCTCTATGCCGTGGGCGTCATCGCCTACGATCTCTTGACCGGCAGCAAGCCCTTCGTCGGCACCACGGCGACGATCATGCAGAAGGTGCTGAACGAACGGCCTGCCGATCCTTCCAGCCTGAATCCGAAGCTCTCACCCTTGATCGACGCGGTGCTGCAGCGCGCGCTGGCGAAGAAACCCGAAGAGCGCTACCAGAGCGCACGCGAATTCGCCGACGCCTTCCGTCGGGCGATCGAGGCGAGCGTCACGCCGGGCAAGGCGGCCCCGCCTGCGGTGAACGCGGCGCTGCTCGCCGCCGCGCGGATGATCAAGGCGGAGGCGGGCGCGCAGCCAGCGCCGCCCGCGGCGGACGCAGCCGCAGGCGCCATCCACCTCGATCAGAGCGTGAAGAAGGGCCGCATCCTGGTGGTCGACGACGAAGAGCGCATCTTGAGCGCGCTGAAGTCGATCTTCCGCGCGCGCTACCACGTATTCGCCACCACCGACGGCAACAAGGCGCTCGATTTCATGAAGCGCTACCAGATGCACGTGATCATCAGCGATCAGCGCATGCCCATCATGCCCGGCGTCGAGCTGCTGCGCCAGGCGCGCGAGATCTCGCCGGCGAGCGTGCGCATCCTGCTCACCGGCTATTCCGATCTCGCCTCGATCGTCGGCTCGATCAACGACGGCGAGGTGTACCGCTTCATCAGCAAGCCGTGGAACAACCAGGATCTGCAGCAGACGGTGGCGGAGGCGGTGACGATCGCGCTCGAGCTCGCCGACGCGAAAAGCACGCCGCCGGCGCTGCCTGCGAGCACGCGCGCCGGTGTGCTCGTCCTCGACGACGACGAAGAAGTGTTCCGCGTGGCGAAGGCGCTGCTCGAAGGGCTATGCCCGGTGCGCTACGCGGCCGATCCCGATGCCGCACTCGCCGCGCTGCAGGCCGAGGAAATCGCCGTGGTGCTCGCCGACATCGAGGCCGGGCACGAAGAGACGACGGCGATGCTGAAATTGTTGAAGCAAGTGAACCCGCAGATCCTCGCCATCGCGCTGACCGGCGCGGCGGATGCGGAGCTCGTCATCCAGCTCATCAACGAAGCGCAGATCTTCCGCTTCGTCACCAAGCCGGTGGACGTCAAGGCGCTCAAGCAGCACGTCCAGGCGGCGTTCGTGCGCTACCTCGCCTTTGAGCAGACGCCGCAGCTTCTCGAGCGCCATCGCGTGCGCGCCTCGCCGACGGCGCGCGCAAGCTCGGTCGGCCAGAGGCTGCTCGCCGGCCTCGCGGCGCTGCGCGGGAAATGGTTCGGCGCGGCGACTAGGCGCTGAATCGAACAAGCATCGATTGCGGCGAGGTCTTGCGCTAGTCGACCTTGATCCCCGCCTCCTTGATCACCTTGGCGTACTTCGACATCTCGGAGCGGATATGCGCGTCGAACTGTTCCGGCGTCGAGCCCGCCGGATACAGCCCCTGGGAGATCAGCTTCTCGCGCACTTCGGGCGCCTTCAAGGCCTTGTTGACCTCGGCGTTCAAGCGCGCGATCGCCGGCTGGGGCGTGCCGCCGGGCACAATCAATCCGAACCAGGCGGCCACCTGGAAGTCGGGATAACCCGACTCCGCCACCGTGGGCACGTCCTTCAGCATATCGAGGCGCTCGCGCGAGGTGACGGCGATCGCGTGTATCTTGCCGGCCAGCACCTGTTGCGCCACTTCGGAATAGTTGGCGAGCACCACGTCGACGTGCCCGCCCACCAGCGCCGTCACTGCCGGCGCACCGCCGGGGTAAGGCGCGTAAATCATATCCAGCTTCAGCGCGCTCTTCAGCATTTCGCTGCCGACGTGTTGCGTGGTGGCGGGACCGACGGTGGCGAGGCTGAACTTGCCGGGACGGCTCTTCACCTGCGCGATGAATTCCTGCAGCGTCTTCGCCGGCATCGTCGAGCCGACCACCAGGACTTGCGGCGACGTGACCAGTTGGGTGACCGCGGCGAAATCTTTCACCGGGTCGTACGGCAGCTTCGCCCGTATGCCCGGATTGATGGTGAAGCTGTTGCCGATCAGCAGCATGGTGTAGCCGTCGGCGGGCTGGCGCGCGACGTATTCGGTGGCGATCACCGTGCCGGCGCCGGGTCGGTTCTCCACCACCACCTGCTGTCCCAGCGATTCCGAGATTTTCTGTCCGATGAGCCGCGCCTGCACGTCGGCGGTGCCGCCGGGCGAGAACGGCACCACGATGTGCACCGGTTTGCTCGGAAAAGCCTGCGCGAAAGCGCTCGGCGCGGCCAACGCCAGACAGAAGACTGCAGCCGTGTTGCGAAGCCAAGATTGCATTTCAAACCTCCTCTTAGTTTTCTTGGTGGCGTCTGGCGGGTTTGGCCGGCAGCTTCGCCGGCTTATGCGGCCCCCAGACGCGGCTGAAATAGGTGTCGGCGAGCTGCAGCGCGCCGACGGGATTGTGCGCGAGCACGCGGTCTTTGGTCACGAGCGTGGTGACCAGCCCTTTCGACGCACGGATGAACAGGCTGTCGTGCCCCACGCACAGCCCCATGATGACGTTCAGCTCGCAGCCGGCGCGGTTGAGCAGTTCCGCCTGCGACAAGGGGTTGCACATGGGCTCGAAGTTGCCCGGGCGGATCTTCTCTTCCTCCTTGACGCCGATTTGCTCCTTCGGCACGCCGCCGTTCTTGCAGGCGACCGAGGTCACCTCGAAGCCGTGGCTCTCGAGAATGGCGGAGAACACGCGGGCAAGATCGACGAAGCTGATGCACATGGCGATGCCGACCTTGCGATAGCCCATCTTCTTCGCGAATTGGCAGATCTCCTCCACCCGCGACCATTTGCAGTAGCCCTCGCTCTCGACCACCGCGGCGACATGCGAGATGCGCATCACCTCCGGATCGCGGTTGATTTCCCAGGCGGCGGCGATGCCCTCGGGATCGACCTTGGACGGGCAGTAAGCGGGCCCGCGTTCCTCGCCCTCCCCTTGGCGGCATGCGCGCACCGTGCTCGGACAATAGGCGCAGCCCGGGCTATCGTAGCCCTGGATGTCGTCGCTCATTCGGCGTTCTCCATTGAGAGGCGAGGCGGGACGGCCCGTCGGCGCCGCGCCGTTAGTGCCGGAGCGGCGGAAAGGCGCCACAAGGTTACCCCGCTTCCGCCGCGACATCAACGCGCCCAAACCGCTGCGCGAATTGGGCCCGAATGCAGGCCGCGCCTGGGTATAATAGCCACGCATTGATTCCCAATTCCTGCAGCGAACCCTTGTGCCTGCGAGCCCGGAGTTGAATTCGAACCAAGCCCTGCCCGCGTCGATCGACGCAACCGCGGCGCTGTTGGCGCGCGCCGACTACGTCGCCGAGCGCAGCCTGGCCACGGCGCTGTTCCTCGCACTGAAGATGGAACGGCCGCTGTTTCTCGAAGGCGAGGCGGGAGTGGGCAAGACCGAGATCGCCAAGGTGCTCGCAGTCACGCTCGGGCGCAAACTCGTGCGCCTGCAATGCTACGAGGGACTGGACATCGCCTCGGCGGTGTACGAATGGAACTACCCGCGGCAGATGATCGAGATCCGCCTGGCGGAGGCGAGCGGCAAGATGCAGGAGAGCTCGAAGCAGGCGGCGAAGAAGAAACTCGCCCACGACATATTCTCCGAATCCTTCCTCATCAAGCGCCCGCTGCTGCAGGCGCTGGAGGCAAAGGACGGCGCGGCGCCGGTGCTCCTCATCGACGAACTGGACCGCACCGATGAGCCGTTCGAAGCGTATCTGCTGGAGGTGCTCTCCGACTTCCAGGTGAGCATTCCCGAGTTCGGCACCATCAAGGCGGACAAGGCGCCCATCGTCGTCATCACCTCCAACCGCACGCGCGAAATCCACGATGCGGTCAAGCGCCGCTGCCTCTATCACTGGGTCGATTACCCGAACGCCGCGCGTGAGCTCGAGATCGTGCGGCGCAAAGCGCCGGGAGCGGCCGAGCGCCTGTCGCGCGAGATCGTCGCCTTCGTGCAACGGCTGCGCGGCATGGATCTGTTCAAGCTGCCCGGGGTGGCTGAGACCATAGACTGGACCAAGGCTCTGGTGGCGCTGGATAAGCTTGCCCTCGATCCGGACACGGTGAACGACACGCTCGGCGCGCTGCTCAAGTATCAGGACGACATCGGCCGCGTGCGCGGCAGCGAAGCCGAGCGCCTGCTCGCCGAAGTGAAGGCCGAGATCGCCGCCTGACACCATGAGGCCGCCCGCATTCATCAAGCGCTTCTTCGCTCCCGCGGCGAAGACCGGCAACCGGCCCGACCGGCACACGCGCAAGACCGTGGCCCTGTGCCAGGCGTTGCTCTCCGAACGCGGCGAAGCTTCGGGCGCGGCGGTGGCGCGCGAAGCCCTCGCCGCCTACCGCCTGCTCGCCGGCCCGGCCCTCACCGCCTTCTTCGATGTCCTCGCCAGCGAGTTCTCCCCCGATCCGCAGGCGGTGGAAAAAGCCGCCGAGGCCTACCGCCTCGATCCCTCGCAGGAACGCTTGGTCCGCTTGCAGCAGGCGGCCGAAGCGCCGCGGCAGGAGTTGTTCCGCCGACTCAATCTCGCCCCGGGCGGCACGGCGGCGCTGGTGGAAATGCGCAAGCGCCTGCTGCACGACATCAAGGCGCAGCCTCACTGGGCGGGTATCAATGCCGACCTGAACCATCTCCTCGCTTCCTGGTTCAATCGCGGTTTTCTTACGCTCGAGCGCATCGACTGGCGCACGCCGGCGCTGGTGCTGGAAAAGCTGATGCAATACGAGGCCGTGCACGAGATCCAAGGCTGGCGCGATTTGCGCCGCCGCCTGGAATCGGACCGCCGCTGCTTCGCTTTCTTTCACCCGGCGCTCCCCGACGAGCCCATCATTTTCATCGAAGTGGCATTGACCCGCGGCATGAGCGACCAGGTGCAGCCCCTGCTCGACCCCGAATCGCCGGTGGTTGACCCGGCCCATGCGGACGCAGCGATCTTCTACTCCATCACCAACTGCCAAGAAGGCTTGCGCGGCATTTCCTTCGGCAATTTCCTGATCAAGCAGGTGGCGGAAGACCTGGGGCGCGAGTTTCCGAAACTGAAGACTTTCGCCACCTTGTCGCCGATACCGGGATTCCGCAAATGGCTGGCCGATGTCGCCGCCGCCGATGCCGGGCTGACCGAGTTCGCCGCGGAACTCGGCCAAGCCGAGTGGCCCGAGCGCGCCACGCCCGCTTCACGCCTACGCACCGAGCTGATGCGGCTGTGCGCCTACTATCTGCAGCAGGCCAAGCTCAACGACGAGCCCGCCGATTCGGTGGCGCGCTTCCATCTGGGAAACGGCGCGCGCATGGAGCGGCTCAACTGGCTGGCGGACTCCTCCAAAGTGGGGCTGTCGCGCTCGGCCGGCATGATGGTCAATTACCTCTACCGCCTGAAGGACGTGGAGCACAACCACGAGCTCTACGCCAACAAGAAGGCCGTGGTCGCCTCGCCCGGCCTGTCGCTGCTCGCGCGCGAGAGCCTGCTGGCGCGCGCGGCGAAGCGCAGAGCCTAGGGCGGCTACTCGCGTCAGTCGAGCCGCGGCTTGAGGCCGCGGATGTCGCCGTAGGAAACCACGCCGAGCAGGTGCTCTTCGTTGTCGCTCACTGGAATCGCGCGGAAGGCGTAGCGCGCGAACATCTCCACCGCGTCCTGCAGCGTGTCGTCCGGATTCAGCGAAATCACGTTGTCGGTCATGATCTCGCCGATCTTCTGCTCCGGTTCGGCCGCGATCAATTCGCGCAGGTCGACCACGCCGTGCAGCACGCCGCCGCCGTCGACGACGTAGACGTACATGATCACGTCCATGTCGCGCGCGATTTCGCGGTAGTTGTTGAGCACGTCGCGCACCAACGTCGACTCCGGCATCTTGATGAAGCGCTGGGTGGCGAAGAGCAGGATGTTCTCGTCGTGGCGCTCGATCAGCTGCTGCACCACCGGCGCGCTGTCCTTGTCGATGAGCTTGAGGATCTCGTCGGCTTCGGCAGTCGGCAGGATGGCGAGGATGTCGGCCGCCTGCGCCGGGCTCATTTCGTTGATCAACTTCGCCGCGGCCTCGCGCTTCATCGCGCTGATCAGTTCGCGCTGCACCCGGGGCTCCACCTCCTCCAGGGTTTCCGAGGCGTGCTCCGGCTCGAGCTGATTGAACACCGCCATACGCTGGTTGCCGTCGAGCTCCTCCAGGATGTCGGCGAGATCGACCGGATGGATGTCGTGCAGCTTGTCCTTCAGCACCTTGAGCTTGACACTGCCGGAGAAACTGCCGATGTGCTCGGGCAGCGGCTGCACGTAGATCCAGGACACCGTCGCCGCCTCTTCCTTTTGCGCGATCATGAAGTTCGCGAGCTTCTTTAGCCCCAATCGCCGCAGCAGGCGGTAGCGGCTGAAGTCCACCTCGCTCGCGTAGAGCTTGCCCGCGCGCAGCGCGAGCTTGACGTCGTAGACCACCTCGACCTCGTGGTCGTCCATGTCGAGGATCTTCTTGTCGAGGATGTGATCCTTCAACAGGATCGATCCCGCGGCCGGCGCGCGCTCGAACTCCGTGGGATTGACCACGTCCGCGACGATCTCGGTGTTCGAGATGAGCGCGATTCTCTCCCAGGGCAGGAGCAGCGACGGATAGCCGAAAGAGCGGCCGACGATGAGATGAGTCACCTCGGGAAACTTGCCGGTCTCGACGATCACCAGGTCGTCCAGGCGCCCTATCCGCTCCGACTTGAGGTAGACCTTGCGCCCCAGGATTTCGGAGACGAAGAACTCGGTTTCGAATGCGGCGACCATTGCTTTCCTTGCCCTAGTTCACCAGCAGCACGAACTTGTACACCATCAGGCAGACCAGGAACAGGATATAGAAGCGCAGGAACTGCAGCGACGCCCTCACCCGCGTCGACATTTCTATCCGGGGCTCGCGATAACGTTCGTTGATTTCGCGCACTTTCTGGCGCAGGCGTCCGAGGTTCTTCCGCATATCCCTGCCTCTCGCTAGCCGAACAAATTCGGAAACATGACGCTCACTCCATAGAGCGACGACAAGATCACGATGGCGACGACGATCAAGCCGCCGCTCAGATTCTGCCACAGGGTGTTGCGGTAATCGCCCATGGTATGCTGGTCGTTCAAGAGCAGGATCAGGAACACCAGCGCCGCGGGCAAGAGCGTCACCGCGATCACTTGCACGAATAGCGTGATCAGCACCAGCGGCGCGCCGGGAATCAGCACCACCAAACCCGCGGTGATCAGCGCGAAGAAGTAGCTGGCGTAGAACCAAGGCGCTTCCTTGATGTTCTGGTTGAGCGAGTGTGCCCAGCCGAAGATCTCGCCGAAGGCCCAGGAACTCGCGAGCGAGATGCAGATCGCGCCGAGCAGCCCCGCATCGAACAGGCCGATCGCCATGAAGGTGCCGACGTAGCGATCCGTCTTCATCAGGTGCTCGGCCGCCCGTCCGGCGCTTTCGATATCGGTGCCGTTCAGTGTCGTCCCGGTGACGATGACGATGAAGATCGCCACGACGACGGTGAGCGTGGAGCCGAGCAGCGTATCGAACTTGCCCCAGGGGATATCCTTCTCCTGCATACCCTTGTCGACCACCGCGCTCTGCTGGAAGAACAGCATCCAGGGGGCGATGGTGGTGCCGATGTTCGCCATGAGGTAGAAGAACAGCTGGCCGTTGAATCCGCCGTGGAAGTTCGGGATCAGACCGTTCCTGGCGATGTCCGACGCCGACGGACCGACCATGAATGCGCCGGGGATATAGATCAGGTTCAGCGCGCAGAACAGGAGCGCGATCTTCTCCCAGGTCCAGTAACGGCCGTTCAGCACGATGATCGCCATAAGCAGGACCACGCCCGACACCGTCAACCAGGGCGGAACGCCGAAGATGTGAAGCGCAGCCGTCATGCCGATGAATTCGGTGACGAGCGTCAGCCAGTTGACCAGCATCAAGTCGATGAGCGCATACCAGCCCCAGGTGGCGCCGAAGCCGTCGAAGATCGCCTCGGCGAGGCCGCGCTTGGTCACCGCCCCCAGGCGCACGGTCATCTCCTGCACGTAATAGGCGACGGGGATGAGGACAATCAGGAACCAGATGAGGTGATAGCCGTACTTGGCGCCGGTCGCAGCGTAGGTGGTGATGCCGCCGGCGTCATTGTCCGCCACCATGACCACGATGCCCGGCCCGGCGATGACCAGATACAGCTGGATCGCCTTCCACATCTTGCGCAGCTTGTAATACAGTTTTGCGAAAGCGTTCATGGAACCGGTTCGCTGTTCTATTTGCGCGATTTGCGGTGCGTGCGCCCCGACGGCGCGCGCCCTCACCTATAGCTTCGACGGATAGCGGAAAACGAGCCGCTATAATACCCCATGGCCCCGGGTAAACTCGCAGAAAATGTCATGCATTTCGCCCGCGTACTGCGCGCGGCGGGGCTGCCCATCGGCCCGGAGCGCGTGCTCGACGCCCTGAGGGCCATCGAGGCCGCGGGGATCGAGCGGCGCGAGGACTTCTATTGGACGCTCGCCGCGGTGTTCCTGAGTAAGCGCGAGCAGCAGGAACTGTTCGACCAGGCCTTCCACATCTTCTGGCGCGATCCGCACATGCTCGAGCGCGCGCTCTCCCTGCTCCTGCCGCAGATCTGGGGCCGCGTCGGGCAGCCCGAGGCAGACGCGGCGAGCAACCGCCTCGCCGATGCCCTGTTCCCGAAGGACGAGGAAGGGCGCGGCAAGGAGGACGATCCAGGCGAAATCGAGATCGACGCGAGCCTGTCCTTTTCGCAGTCGGAACTCTTGCAGCACGCCGATTTCGAGACCATGACCGGGGCGGAGCTCGCCCAGGCGAAACGCCTGATATCGAGGCTGCGCCTGCCGATACCGGAAGTTCGCACGCGGCGCTTTCGACCCGATGCCCGCGGGACGCGGATCGATCTGCCGGCGACGCTGCGCGCGAGCCTCAAGGCGGGCGCCCAAATCATCGCCCTGAAGCGCCGCTCGCGCATCACCCGGCACCCGCCGCTGGTCGTGCTGTGCGACATCTCCGGCAGCATGAGCCGCTATTCGCGCATGTTCCTGCACTTCCTGCACGCCATCACCAACGATCGCGACCGCGTCTACACCCTGGTGTTCGGCACCCGGCTCACCAACATCACCCGCCACATGAGGAACCGCGACGTCGACCTCGCCATGAACCTGGTGTCGGCGGCGATCCAGGATTGGGCGGGCGGGACGCGCATCGGCGGCTGCCTGGCCGAATTCAACCGCACCTGGTCGCGGCGGCTCCTCGGCCAGAACGCGGTGGTACTGTTGATTTCCGACGGCCTGGACCGCGACGTCGGCGTCGGCTTGGGCGCGCAGATGGAGCGGCTGCACAAATCCTGCCGCAAGCTCATTTGGCTGAATCCCCTGCTGCGCTACGAGGGCTTCCAGCCGCGACCTTCCGGCGTGCGCGCCATGCTGCCGCACGTGGACGCCTTCATGCCGGTGCACAACATCGAGAGCCTGGTCGATCTCGCGCGCGAGCTCGAACACGGAAGTTGGCAGCGCCATTCCGGTAGAATGGCCGCCTGACCCTCGTGGTCCCTGCCGCAGCAGCGCGGCCGATCCCGGCGTGCGGAGACGACCCTCCCGCTGCCATCCCTAGCGGAGAACACTTCATGGAAATGACCGGTGAACAATTGATTCCGGCAGCCCAGGCCGAGGTCTGGCGCGGCCTGAACGACCCGGAGACGCTCAAGGCTTGCATCTCCGGCTGCGAATCGATCGACAAGCTGTCCGACACCGAATATTCGATCGTCACCACCGCGGCAGTCGGGCCGGTCAAGGCCAGGTTCAAGGGCAAGCTCACGCTGTCCGAACTCGATCCGCCCAGGTCCTACACCCTCGCCTTCGACGGCCAGGGCGGCGCAGCGGGCTTCGGCCGCGGTACCGCCAAAGTCAGCCTGGCGGCGGAGGACGCCGGCACGCGGCTCAGCTATGCCGTCAATGCCCAGGTCGGCGGCAAGTTGGCGCAAATCGGCGCGCGCCTGATCGACGGCGTGGCGAAGAAGCTCGCCGACGATTTCTTCACGGCCTTCAAACACAAGATCGGCGGACCGGTCGAGGCGCCGGTCCTCGCTTCCGCCGCGGCTGCGGACGCCAGCGCAGCGCCGCTGTGGTGGGCGCTAGCGGTGATCGTGGCGATGTTCCTGCTCGCTTATTTCAGCTAAGGCCGGACGCGTCCAGCACCAGACGCGCGGCGCAAAGGTCTTCCAGCGCCGTGCCGACTGACTTGAATAGGGTGATGTCCTTGGGGCTGACCCGTCCCGGTCGCGCTTCGCTCACCAATTCGGCGAGTTCCGCACGTACCCGCTTGCGCTCGAGCACGCCGCTCGCCATCGGCTGGGTCAGATCGCCCGCCTCGGCGAGCGCTCCGGCGTAGGTATCGACGAAGATTTCCGCGCGCCGCACCAGCTCGTCGTCGGCTTCGCGCATGTCGCGCGTGAAACCGCCGACCAGGTCGACGTGAGTGCCGGGCCTGACCAGATCGCCGTGCAGTACGGGCTCTTTAGCGGTGGTGGCGCAGCTGACGATATCGGCGGCGGCAAGGCCTTGCGCGAGGTCGGCCACCGCTTCGGCAGGCAGCCCTTCGTCCCGCAGCTTCGTCGAAAGCGCCAATGCACGCTCAGCGTTTCTCCCCCACACGAGGAGCTTGGCGACCCGTCGCAGGGCACAGTGGGCGTGGGCCATTTGCGGCGCGAGCGCGCCGCTGCCGATGAGAAGCAGGGTGCGGCTGTCCACGCGCGCGAGATAGCCCGCAGCCAAAGCCGATGCTGCCGCGGTGCGCCGCAGCGTGAGCGCCTCGCCGTCGATGAGCGCGCGCGGATGGCCGGTCGCGGCATCCAACAGCACGTACAGGGCGGACACGGTGGCCAGGCCGCGGCTGCGATTGCGCGGATAGACCGTCACCAGCTTCACCCCGAGGTCCTTGCCCCTGCGCCATGCGGGCATCAACAGCAGGCGGTCGCCCGCCCCCGTGACGTCGTGGACGTGGCGCAAGGGCGCCGTGCAGCCTTGGCGAAAGGCGTCACGCAAGGCGGGGATCAAACGTTCGTAGGCGAGCGCCGCGTGAACCTGATCGGCGGAAAAGTACGGCAGTTGCATAGGCGCGTATGGTACAGCGCCCACATCAGGCGCGGAGCCGGCTTTGCGCCGGCTCCGCCCGCATCAAGCTTTCTTCAGCTCCCCCGCATCGATGGGGAGTTTGCGCACGCGCTTGCCGGTCGCCGCGAAGATCGCGTTCGCGACGGCGGGCGCGAGCGGCGGCAGGCCCGGCTCACCCACCCCGCCCGGCGCTTCGCCGCTAGCCAGGATATGCACTTCGACTTGCGGCATCTCATCGATGCGCAGCATCGGGTAGTCGTTGAAGTTCGATTGCTCGACCTTGCCGCCCTTGAGCGAAATCCTGCCGTAGAGCGCGGCGGTGAGGCCATAGACGATCGCGCTCTCCATCTGCCGCTTGACGATGTCCGGGTTGACCGTGCGGCCGCAGTCGACTGCGCACACCACGCGGTGCACCTTCACTTTGCCGTCCCGGCCAACCGAGACCTCCGCCACCTCGGCGACGAAGCTGCCAAAGGACTGGCCGACGGCGATGCCCCGTGCGCGCCCGCCTGCGAGCGGCTTGCCCCAGCCAGCCTTGTCCGCCGCAAGTTCCAGTACGCCCTTGTAGCGCGGCGCCTTGTCTAGCAGCGCACGGCGATACTCGAACGGGTCCTTGCCGGCCGCCGCCGCCAGCTCGTCGACGAAGGCCTCGACGAAGAAGATGTTTTGCGAATGCCCGACTGAACGCCAGAACCACACGCCTACCGGCGGCTCGTTCTTGGTCCACTCGACTTGCAGGTTCGGCGTGGCGTAGGGCCACTCGGTCAGACCTTCGAGGGCGAAACCGTCGACGCCCTTCAGCAGCTTGAGCCCGTTCGCCTCGTAAGGCATGTGCGCGGCATCGGCGATCGACGAGGAAACCGCGTGCATGCGCGTAGCGAGCGGCTTACCCGCGTCGTCCAGCGCGGCCTGCATCTTGACCACCGACGCGGGCCGGTAGAAGTGGCCGCGGATGTCGTCCTCGCGCGGATACACCACGTGCACCGGCGCGCCCGCCGCCTTGGACGCGAGCACGGCGTCGATGGCGAAGTCGAAGGCGAAGCGCCGCCCGAAACCGCCGCCCAGCATGGTGGTCGTCACCTTGACCTGTTCCGGCTTGACGCCTGCGACTTGCGACAGCACCAGCTGCAGCAGGCCCGGCGCCTGCGTGCTGCCCCAGATCTCCACGCCGTCCGGTTTGACCCAGGCGGTGCAGTTCATCGGCTCCATGCAGGCATGGGCGAGATAGGGCGTCTCATAGACGGCTTCGACCTTCTTCGCCGCCGCGGCGAGCGCCGCCACCGCGTCGCCCTCCTTCAGGCCGACCGTGCCGCTCTTCTCGGCCAGCTCGCCGTAGCTTTGGCGCACGCTCTCGCTCGAGACCGACGCGCCGGCGCCTTCGTCCCACTTCACCTCGAGCGCATCGCGCGCTTTCAAGGCGTTCCAGTAGCCGTCGGCGAGCACGGCGACGCCCGAGCCGATCTGCACCACCTGCTTGACCCCGGGCATCGCTTTCGCCTTGTCGGCGTTGAAGCTCGCGACTTTGCCGCCGGCCACCGGCGAGCGCGCCACCACGGCAGTCAGCATGCCCGGCAGGCGCACATCCATGCCGAATTTCGCGCTGCCGTTGACCTTGGACGGCGTATCGAGGCGCTTCGCGCCCTTGCCCACGATCTTGTAGTCTTTCGGGTCCTTGAGCTTCAGCTGGGCTGGCGGTTGCAGCTTCGCCGCGCGCTCGGCGAGCTTGCCGTAGGGAAGCTTCTTGCCGCTCTTGTGCACCACCTGGCCCTTCTCGGCGCGGCAGTCGGATCTTTCTGCCTTCCAGGTGGCCGCGGCGGCGGCGATCAGCATTTCGCGCGCCGTGGCGCCGGCCTTGAGCATGGAATCCCAGTTCGCGCGCACCGAGGTCGAGCCGCCGGTCGCCTGCATGCCGAGGAAGGGATTCTTGAACGCCGGATCGGCAGGTGCCTGCTCGATCCGGATCTTGGACCAGTCGGCCTCGAGTTCCTCGGCCACCAGCATGGGAATCGAGGTCAGTACTCCCTGGCCCATTTCCGACAAGCCGACGATCACGGTGACGCGGTTGTCGCTGCCGATGCGGATGAAGGCGTTGGGCTTGAATTCCGTCGCGGCCTGCGCCAGGCGCGAAGCGCCGGGCAGAACGAAGCCGACGACCAAACCGCCTCCCGCCAGCGCGGAAGACTTGAGAAAATCGCGGCGCGAAGGGTTGGCGAGATTCGTCATGTTCAGCCCCCCTTCGTCAGTGACTGCGCGGCGTCCTTGATCGCCGCGCGAATCTGGTTGTAGGTGCCGCAGCGGCAGATGTTGCCGCTCATCGCTGCATCGATGTCCGCATCGCTCGGCTTCTTGTTCTTTGCGAGCAGCGCGCTCGCGCTCATGATCTGGCCGCTCTGGCAGTAGCCGCATTGAGGGACGTCGTGCTTGATCCAAGCCGCCTGCACCGCCTTGCCGATCGAGCTCGCGTTCAGCGCCTCAATGGTGGTGACTCGCTTGCCGACC
The DNA here is from genome assembly GCA_964565875.1 of uncultured Enterobacteriaceae bacterium. GTDB lineage: Bacteria > Pseudomonadota > Gammaproteobacteria > Burkholderiales > SG8-39 > 2-12-FULL-64-23. The sequence goes on along the minus strand of CAZMGP010000005.1, from coordinate 43,540 downwards.
GCCGCAGAAACCGGGGTCGAGCAGGAACGCACGGGTTTGCCGTCCAAGTGAACCGTGCACGCCCCGCACAAGGCTGCGCCGCAGCCGAACTTGGTGCCGGTCATGCCCAGCGTATCGCGCAGCACCCATAGCAGCGGCGTGTCCGGGCCCGCGTTGATCGATTGCTTCTTGCCGTTTACTACAATGGAAATCATGGCCATCCTCCTGGTTGGACTGGTTGTGCCAGCTCTGGTGTTATTTGTCGAAAAGACTGCGCAACAGCAGGCGCATCATAGCCGCGAAGCATCAAATTTGGAAATGAGGGGAAGACCTCCCCCCGCAGCAGCCCGGTGCAGGATCCGTTAGGCAGCCGGCTATTGGCGGCAGCAAAGCCGCAGCCGCAGGAGAGCCTAGTATTCGAGGTGCAAGCGCGCGCCGGCGACGCTCACCGGACCGCGGTCGGCGTTGTAGGCCGGATTGTGGATGCGCTGCCAGTCGAGGGTGAACCAGACGCCCTTGCGCAGCTTGAGGTTGTAATACGCCTCGAAAGTGCGTTCCGGCCGGTAGTTGAGCCCGCCGTCGCCGATGAATCCGTCTACCCCGCCCATGCCGAGGTACCTGCGGTGCCCCGCGGAAATCATATTCTGCGCGTAGCCCAAGCCGAGCGAATCCTCGGCGCGACCCCATGCGGCACCATTGGCGACGCCGCCGAACGATACTGAACTGTCGGTGGCGGTGTAAGCGAACACCTCGGTCTTGCCGTCGGATTTCATGCCGCGGAAGAATACGCCCAGGTTGGCGGAAACTTTCTGCTCGGCGGCCACGCCCAAGCCGACCTTGGTGTTGCGCTTGCGCGCCCAGCACAAGTCTGGCGCGCCGGCGTTCGCCGACCCGTAATTGAACCCCGTGCAGCTCGTCGCGTTCTTGGCCGGATCGTTTGCGAAGGCATTGACGGCATCGTCCCAGCTGCCCATGTTCTCGACGTTGCGATAAGCGAGCAGCCTCAGTTTGCCCGGCAGGCCGGCAAGCTCGTGCTTGCGTTCGAGCTCGAATTGGTCGCCGTAGTGGTTCATGATCTGCATGTCGAGGCGCAGCTGGTTCGGATTTCGCGGTCCGAGGAAGCGCCCGAGGCGGAAGGCCCAGTCGTCGTGGAAATACTCCCCCGCGATGCCCCAGCTGTAGCCGCGCGCATCCGCGGCGAAATCGTAGGCCGCATAGGTGAGAAAGTTCATGTTGACGAACTGCTGGCGCACATCGCCTGCATAGGCCAGGCGGTCATACAAATCGATGACCGAGAGATTGCCCGCGGTCAGTACGAAGCGGCGGCTGTCGACGCTTCCCGCGAGCTGCATCGGGGCGGAATCGAGTTGTGCCGACTGTCCGCCCCGGTTCCACGTTTGGCGCAGGAAGAATCGCGACAGATACAGCGTGGGCTGGCGCAGGCCGTTCTTCTCCAGTTCTCCGTTAGGAATGGAGCCGGCGAGTCCGCGCAAACCCGACAGCGGCAGCTCGGAAATGATTTCCGGGACGAAGTGGATTTCGCCGCCTTCCCAGGCGCGCAGGCCGAAATAGGCCGTCACCGTGCCCGTGTAGCTGCGTTCGCGCTCGGCCGAGAGCGAGTTCGGGCTGCCGTTCAAACTGGTGTAAGTGGCGGGGAAAGCGCTCTTGTTGTTCCAGATATAGGTCGCCTGGCCGAAGGCGTTCCAGCGCTCGCCGGCGACGTTCGGCTCGAGCGCCTGCGCCGCGGACATCGTCCACGGCAACGCGACCAGGCCGATGATGGCGCGCAGCGCCCGCTTGCCAATCCGCAGGCTCATTTGATGCACTGTTTGTTCCGGCGACTGCGAGCTGATTTTAAACGTCATTGCTCTTTTCGGCAGCTGAGGCATCTACGCCCGGACCAGGCGCAAAACATTTGGCCGCCGATTCGGCAGGCGCGGGCTCAAGGGAAATGCACGACCCCGGTCAAGTTAGCAGGGGTTGGATGATGCGCCTCGTATCACCGCGTTCGGCGAGACGAGGGCAGGCGCGAAGATGCTTGCGTGGCTGCGGGCTTGTCTCGCCGCTAGATCGCCTGAGGGCGGAGCCAATTGTGATGCCTACACAAGCTGCGTCTCCGCTTTTTGAGATGGCGCGCACGATAATGCCATCGGCGGGCGAAGTCAAGGAGAAATTCGCGCCGACCGGCGCGCGCATCAGAACACGATCACACCGCGCGCATTGCGCCCCGCTTCCAGATCGGCGAAGGCTTGTGCCGCTTCGTCGATGCCGTACCTGCGCGTGATGAGTTCGTCCAGCTTCAGCTTCTTCGACTGATACAGTCCGATCAGCCGCGGGAAGTCCTCGCGCGGTCGCGCCGAGCCATAGTAGCTCCCGCCGAGCGTTTTCTCCTCGAAGGTGATCGATGCGGTCTTGATCGAAGTCGCGTCCTCGCCGCGCGCGACGCCCACGACAAACGCCTTGCCGCCTTTGCGCAAGGCGCGGAAGGCCTGCTCCACCATCTTGCCCAGGCCGATGCATTCGAACGCATAATCGGCGCCGCCGCCGGTGAGCTTCTTCACCGCCTTCACCAGATTCTCTTCCTTGCCGGCATTCAGCACATACGTCGCGCCGAACTGCTTCGCCAGCTCCAGCTTGTTGTCGGCCATGTCGACGGCGACGATCACGCCGGCGCCCGCGATCGCCGCGCCCTGCACGACGTTCAGCCCCACGCCGCCCGCACCGATGACCAGCACGCTCGCGCCGGCCTCGACGCGGGCGGTATTGAATACTGCACCCACGCCGGTCATCACGCCGCAGCTGATCAGCGCCGCCTGCGGCAGCGGCATGCCGGGCGCGATCTTGACCACGTTGTTCACGTGCAGCGTGGCGTATTCGGCCATCACGCCGCAGGCGGAAAAGATGTTCAGCGGCTTGCCGCCCGCATCGCGCGTGCGCAAGCTGCCGTCTGGCAACGACACGATCGCCTTGGCGCCGACTTCGCACAGATGCGGCCGGCCGGTGACGCAGTAGCGGCACTTGCCGCACATATTGACGAAAGAGCTGATGACTGTGTCGCCCACGGCGAAATCGGTTACGCCCTCGCCCACCTCGACCACGGTGCCCGCGCCCTCGTGGCCGAGGATGAGCGGCAGCGGCATGGCGATGGTGCCGTTCACCGCGGACAGGTCGCTGTGGCAAATGCCGCATGCGCCCAGCTTGACCATCACTTCGTCGCGGTGCGGGGATTCGACTTCGATCGTCTCCACCACCACCGGCCCGTTCGTCTGGCGGCAGATCACCGCCTTTGCCTTGCGCCCCATGGCACGCTCCTAGTCGTTCGCGAAGCGGATGATTATGCCGCCGACGACGATCGATCGACAAGCCGCCGAATGCGCGCGTGGCCTTGGCAGGGCCTAAGGCAGATTAGCCCTAATCCTTGGATATGGCCCTTTGCGCGCCGTTCGGGCAAAATAGGAAAGTTGCCGCCGCGGCACGAGCTGCCAGACACCGGCATCGGCTTAATAAGCAATTCAAACCAACCTATGAGGAGATCACAGTGGAACGTCGTTCCTTTCTGAAAAAGGCGGGCGTAGGCCTGGCCGCGGGCGTCGCCTCCGCGCCGGCATTCTCGCAAGCCCCGGCGGCAGGCCTGCCCGAAATCAAGTGGCGCATGCCGTCGAGCTTCCCCAAGAGCCTGGACACGCTCTACGGCGGCGCGGAATTCATCAGCAAGCGCGTGGCCGAAATCACCGACGGTAAATTCCAGATCCGTGCCTTCGCCGGCGGCGAAATCGTCCCGGCACTGCAGGTGCTCGACGCGGTGCAAGCGGGCACAGTCGAGTGCGGCCAAACCGCCATGTACTACTACATCGGCAAGGACCCCGCCCTTGCGCTCGCCTGCGCCGTGCCCTTCGGCCTGAACACGCGCCAGATGAACGCCTGGTGGTTCTATGGCGGTGGCGAGGAAATTCTCGCCCCGATGTTCAAAGACTACGGCGTCGTCGGCATTCCCGCCGGCAGCACCGGCACGCAGATGGGCGGCTGGTACCGCAAGGAGTTGAAGACGGTCGCCGACTTGAAAGGCCTGAAATTCCGCATCGCCGGCCTCGCCGGACTCGCGCTCGCCAAGCTCGGCGTGGTGGCACAACAGATCGGCGGCGGCGACATCTATCCGGCGCTGGAAAAAGGCACGATCGACGCGGCCGAGTGGGTAGGCCCGTACGACGACGAGAAACTCGGCTTCAACAAAATCGCCAAGTACTACTACTATCCGGCCTGGTGGGAAGGCGGGCCGATGGTTCACTTCCTCGTCAACGAGAAGAAGTGGAAGGAACTGCCGAAGTTCTACCAGGCGGCTCTGCACGCGGCCTGCGGCGAAGCAAACGTGCGCATGATGGCGGAGTACGACGTGAAGAATCCGGCGGCACTGCAGCGCCTGATCGCGGGCGGCACCCAACTGCGGCCGTTCCCGAAAGCGATCATGGAAGCGAGCGAAAAGGCGGTGTACGAACTCTACGACGAGTTGGCACAGAAGAGCGCGCACTGGAAGCGCATCTACCCGGCGTGGAAGAAATTCCGCGACGAGGAGTTCCTCTGGTTCCGCGTGGCCGAAGACACCTACGACAATTTCGTGTTCGCCTCCAAGGTCGGCCAGGCCAAGCCGGCGGCTGCAGCAAAACCGGCGGCGAAGAAATAGCGCTTGTCGCAATCCTCAGCTGTAAACGACAAACCCCGCCGCGGCGGGGTTTGTTTTTTTTGTGCGGGCGTCGCCGCGATTCGACTGCGGCGCATCCGAATTCACTGCGCCTTCTTCAGGTCCTTCATCAAGTCGTCGGCGGCCTTGTCCTCGGCGCTCTCGCCGCTCTTCGTCGCGTCGTCCTTCGACTCGCCCGGCGCGGCCTCCTGTGATTTGTCTTCCGCAGCGTCGCTGTCGGGCTTGTCGTAATCGGTTTGCGGCAACTGGAATTCGATCTTGCTCGCATCGGGCGCCTTGTCCAGGTTCGCGGTTACCAGTTTGGGGAAGGCGATCACGACGCCGACCATGATGACTTGGATGACGACGAAAGGCACCGCACCCCAATAGATCTGCCCAGTTGTCACTCCGGCCGTCGGCTTGCCGGTGGTGCGATCGATGTATTCCTTTGCAGGCGCAACGCTACGCAGGTAGAACAGCGCGAAGCCGAAGGGCGGGTGCATGAAGGAAGTCTGCATGTTCACCCCCAGCAGCACTCCGAACCAGATGAGGTCGATGCCGAGCTTTTCCGCCACCGGGCCGAGCAGCGGCACGATGATGAAAGCGAGCTCGAAGAAATCGAGGAAGAACGCAAGCACGAAGGTGAGCAGGTTCACCACGATGAGGAAGCCGAGCTGCCCGCCGGGCAAGCTGGTGAGCAGGTGCTCGACCCAGAGATCGCCGTCCACGCTGCGGAACACCAGGCTGAACACGGTCGAGCCGACCAGGATGAAGATGACGAAAGAAGTGAGCTTCGCCGTCGAATTCATCGCCTGCCGCAGCAGCGACCAGGACAGGCGCCGATTGATCATGGCGAGGATCAGGGCGCCCGTCGCGCCCATCGCGCCGCCTTCAGTCGGCGTCGCCACGCCGAGGAAGATGGTGCCGAGCACGAGGAAGATCAGGGCAAGCGGCGGAATCAGCACGAACACCACGCGCCGCAATAGCTTCATCCCGCGCAGGCTGCGCGCTTCGGGCGGGAGCGCCGGCGCCGACTCCGGCTTGAACATGGTCATGCCGAAAACGAACAGGGCGTACAGCGCGGTGAGGACGAAGCCTGGAATGAACGCGCCCTGGTACATGTCGCCCACCGACTTGCCGAGCTGGTCGGCGAGCACGATCAGGACCAGCGAAGGCGGAATGATCTGTGCCAGCGTGCCCGAAGCCGCGATGACGCCGGACGCGAGCCGCCGGTCATAGCCGTAGCGCAGCATGATGGGCAAGGAGATGAGTCCCATGGAAATGACCGAAGCAGCCACCACGCCGGTGGTCGCAGCGAGTAGCGCGCCGACGAAGATCACCGCGTAAGCCAGCCCCCCGCGGATCGGCCCGAACAGCTGGCCGATGGTGTCGAGCAGGTCTTCCGCCATGCCGCTACGCTCGAGGATCAGGCCCATGAGGGTGAAGAAAGGCACGGCGAGCAGGGTGTCGTTCGCCATGATGCCGAAGATGCGCTCGGGCAGCGCCTGCAGCAGGGCCGGCGTCAGCAGACCCAATTCGATACCGATCAGGCCGAAGAACAGGCCGTTCGCAGCGAGGGAGAAGGCGACCGGAAAGCCGAGGAGCAGGAACACGACCAGCGCCGCGAACATCAGCGGCGCCATGTTGGCGATGAGGAAGGCGCTCATTGTGCGGCCTCGTCGGTCATGACTTCGAGCGCAGGATCGGTGTGTTTCTCCAGGGGATCGGGAATCAGCCCCATGAGGAAGGCGAAGCGCTTGATCAGTTCCGAGATCGCCTGCAGGCCGAGCAGGAAGAAGCCGACGGGGATGAATAGCCGCGCCGGCCAGCGGATGAGGCCGCCCGCGTTGCCCGACATTTCATTCGATTCGTAGGCAAGCACGAAGATCGGCCAGGAGAGCCGCATGATGATCCACGCCATCGGCAGGAGGAAGAAGATGATGCCGAAGATGTCGATCCAGGTCTGGGCGCGCCGCGACAGGCGTCCGGCGATGACGTCGATGCGGATGTGCTCGTTGTGCAGCAGGGTATAACCCGCGCAGAGGAGGAACACCGCGCCGAACAAATACCACTGCAGCTCGAGCCAGGCGTTGGAGCTGATGCTGAAGGTATAGCGTAGAACGGCATTGACCGAACTGACCAGCACGGCGGCGAGCACCAGCCAGTACAGGACATGGCCGATGCGGTCGTTGAGCGCATCGACCAGCCTGGAGAAGCGGAGCAGTAGTTTCACGGCATTCCTTTTGAATCTATGAGGACACGAGCCCGCGCGAAGGGTGGAATCCATCCTTCATCACCATGGGCAACTCTCGTGTTTCCTCTCCTAAGCAAGACCAACAGCCTCTTGTTATGTATGCGGCGCGAAGCCTGTACATGCAGCCGCACTTCCAGAGGTCCACAGACAGGCGACTCGCGGATTATAGGAGATTTTCCCCCATTAACGGAAAGGATTTACCCTTATTTTTCAATGCCCGCCGCGCAGAAGTACTCCTGTGAGCTGCATCACGCCGATCGCCGATTTCAGTTCCCCGCTATGGTCATGCCCTCGATGAGGATGGAGCCGCTGCGGCGCGAGCCGCGCGTGAGCTCGTCCTTGCCTACGGCGACGATGCCGCGGAACATGTCGCGCAGATTGCCGGCGATGGTGATCTCTTCCACCGGATGGCGGATCTCGCCGCCCTCCACCCAATAGCCCGCCGCGCCGCGCGAATAGTCGCCCGTCACCAGGTTGATGCCGTGGCCCATGAGGTCGGTGACGAGCAGCCCCCGGCCCATCTTCTTGATCAGTCCGGGCAGATCGAGTTCGCCCGAGCGCAGGCTCAGGTTGTGATTGCCGCCGGCGTTGCCGGTGGAGCGCATGCCCAGCTTGCGCGCGGAGTAGGTGCCGAGAAAATAGCCCTGCAGCACGCCGTCCTTCACCACCTGGCGCTCTTGTGTCGCCACGCCATCGTCGTCGAAATAGCCGCTCGCGAGGCCCTTCTTCAGGTGCGGCCGCTCGTCGATTTGCACCAGGGGGGAGAAAACCTGTTTGCCCAGGCTGTCCTGCAGGAACGAGGTCTTGCGGTAGAGGCTGCCGCCGCTCACCGCGGCGACGAAGCTCGCGAGCAGCCCGTTTGCCATCGGCGCCTCGAACAGCACCGGTACGCGCATGGTCTTGAGCTTGCGGCTGCGCAGCCGCGCGAGCGCCCGCTCTCCGGCATAGCGCCCGAGCGCTTCGCCCCGCGGCAGGTCGCGCGGATCGCGCGCCTCGGCGAACCAGTCGTCGCGCTGCATCGCGCCGCCCTCGGCGGCGATCACCGCGCAGGAGAGGTAATGTCGCGTGGTGGGGTAGCCGGCGATGAAGCCGTTGGAATTGCCCACCGCGAACTGATGGTGCTGGGTGGACACGCCGGCGCCCTCGGAATTGACGATGCGCGGATCGAGCGCGAACGCCGCCGCTTCGCAGCGGCAGGCACGCTCGATCGCCGCATCGATCGGCAGATCCCAGGGATGGAACAGGTCGAGGTCGTGGATTTCGCGCGCCATCAGCTCGGGCTCGGCCAGACCCGCGCAATCGTCGCTGGCGGTGAAGCGCGCGATGGAAAGCGCCGCGGCGACAGTGTCGGCAAGCGCCTTCGCGGAAAAATCCGAGGAGCTGGCGAAGCCCTTGCGCTTGCCGAGGTAGGCGGTGACGCCAAGGCTCTTGTCGCGGTTGTATTCGATGTTCTCGACCTCGCCCTTGCGCACTACGGCGGTCTGGCCGTAGCCCTCGGAGACGTCGACCTCGCAGGCGCTCGCGCCTTGTGCGCGCGCCTGGCGCAACAGGTCTTCCGCGATTTCTTTCACGCGGTCTAGCGTATAGGTGAAGCGCGCCTTACTCATCGCGGTCGGGTGCCGTGCGAAAAAGCCGTTATCATAACAGGTCGAACCCGACGCCCACCGCCCCATGGAAGAAGAACCGCTCAGCAAAACGCGCAAGAAGAAAGACATGCTCGCCCTGCAGCAGCTCGGCGCCGAGCTGGTCGAGTTGAATCCGGAGCAGCTCGCTGCGATGGCGCTGCCCGAAGCGCTCGCCGAGGCGGTGCTCGAAGCGAAGCGCATGAGCAAGCACGAGGCGAAGCGGCGGCAGCTGCAGTACATCGGCCGCTTGATGCGCGAAGTCGACCCGGAGCCGATCCGCCTGCGGCTCGAGGCCTGGCACGGGCAGGGACGCGAGCATACGGCGCGGCTGCACGCGGTGGAACGCTGGCGCGACGAATTGCTCGCAGACGATCCGGCGCTCGCGCGCTTTCTGCGGGAATATCCCGAAACCAACAGCCAGAAGCTGCGCGCGCTCATCCGCCAGGCGCGGCGCGAGCAAAAGGAAACCCTGCCGCCGAAGGGCTACCGCGAACTCTTCCGCCTGCTGCGCGAGGCGCTGGCGCAGGAGCGGTCGGACGCTGGTTAAGCTCTAGCGCTTGAACTAGAATCGCGCGATGCAAAATCCACCCGAAGAACTCGTAGTCGGCCTGATCTCGGTGAGCGACCGTGCCTCCGCCGGCGTGTACCGGGACGAAGGCATCCCGGCGCTGCAGGATTGGCTGGCGAAAGCCGTCGCTAGCCCGCGCCTGAAAATCGAGACGCGCCTCATCCCGGACGAGCAGGCGCTCGTCGAGAAGGCGCTGGTCGAGCTCGTCGACAAGGTGGGTTGCCACCTCGTGCTCACCACCGGCGGCACCGGTCCGGCGCAGCGCGACGTCACGCCCGAGGCCACGGTCAACGTCGCCGACAAGCTGATGCCCGGCTTCGGCGAACAGATGCGCCGCATCAGCCTGGAATTCGTGCCGACGGCGATCCTATCGCGCCAGGTCGCGGTGATCCGCCACCGCCGCTCCCCCGCCGGCGGCTCGAGCGGCAGCTTGATCATCAACCTTCCGGGCCAGCCGAAGTCCATCCGCGAAACCCTCGAAGGCCTCAAGGACAAGGACGGCAAACAGCTCGTGCCCGGCATCTTCGCCGCCGTGCCCTATTGCATCGACCTCATCGGCGGCCCCTACATCGAAACCGACGAGGCGGTGATCAAGGCCTTCCGGCCGAAGTCGGCGCTGCGCCCGAAATCGAGCTGATCAGCGCGCGATGCCGGCTGCGGGCGCGCGCCCGCCGCTGCCCCTTATCTACCCATCCGCCACATGAGTATGGAACTCGAAGCGATCGAACTCGAAACCGGCGCACAGCCGGAAGCAGCGATCATCTGGCTGCACGGCCTGGGCGCGGACGGCAGCGACTTCGCCCCGCTGGCAGAGGAACTCGAACTGCCGCTCGCCGCGCGCTATGTCTTCCCGCACGCGCCGATGATGCCCGTCACCATCAACGGCGGCTACGTCATGCGCGCCTGGTACGACATCGCCGACGCGGCCATCCGGCGCGAGGACGAAGCCGGCGTGCGCGCCTCCCAAGAAATGATCGAGGCCTTGATCGCGCGCGAAAGATCGCGCGGCATCGCGGCCGAGCGCATCGTGCTTGCCGGCTTCTCCCAGGGCGGCGCGATCGCGCTGCAAACGGGTCTGCGCCATGGCGAGGCGCTCGCCGGAATCATGGCGCTCTCGACTTATGTACCGCTCGCCGACCGGCTGGAGAAGGAGCGCATTCCGGCGAACCGCGCGGTGCCGATCCTCATGGCCCACGGCAACTACGACCCGGTGGTGCCGTTTGCGCGCGCGGCGGAATCGCACGCGCTGCTCGAGCGCCTAGGCTACGGCGTCGAATGGCGCGAATACCCGATGCCGCACGCGGTCTGCCCCGAGGAGATCGCCGACATCGGCGACTGGCTGCGGCGCGTCCTGGCTTAGTTGCCGGATCGAATCAGCCGCGCCGACGCGCGGCCTCGTATAGCGGCATCACCGTCGGCAGCAGCGACTCGATCTCGTGCGCGCGGTTCGCCTCGGCCGGGTGGTCGCTGAGGAATTCCGGCGGGCTGCCACTGCTATTTGCCCGCATCATCTTCTGCCATAAGCTGACTCCGGCACGCGGGTCGTAGCCGGCGCGCGCCGAGAGCTCCAAGCCGATGCGGTCAGCCTCACGCTCGTCCGTGCGGCTGAATTTTGTCGCGATCAATGCCTTGTAGGCCGTGTTGGCGAGATCGGCCGAGCCCTGCCCCAGGCCGAGGAGCGCGGCGCCGACGCCGATCGCCGTCTGCGCCGCGATCGCCTGCGACACCTGCTCGCGCGAATGCTCGCGCAGGGCGTGCGAGATCTCGTGTCCCATCACCACCGCGATCTCGTCGTCAGTGAGATCGAGTTTCTGGATCAGCCCGGAATAGAACATGATCTTGCCGCCGGGCATGCAGAAGGCGTTGAGATCGGGGCTGGAGATGACGTTCACTTCCCATCTCCAGCCCGGCGCATCGGAGCGGAATACCGCCGTCTGCGGCTCGATGCGCGTTGCGATCGCGCGCACGCGCGCGAGCATCGCCTGATCGCGGTTCAGCGTCCCCTTGCGCGAGGACTCGGTCACCAGCTTGGCATAGCTCTGCGAAGCCATTTGGTTGAGCTGCGCCGAGGACACCAGCATCAGTTGCGAGCGTTCCGCGCCGACCGCTCCGCCCGTCGTGGTGGTCTGGCAGCCGGCAAGGAGCGCAAGCCCCGCGAAAGCCAGTGCCAGACCGAGTTGCCGTGTCTCCTTCATATCGAGCCTTCTGGATTATGGATAGCGCGCCGCGCTACCGCTACGCGCCTGTCGGCGTTATTTTGCCTGAGTTCCGGCTAGCAGACGAAACGCGGCCGCGAAAGCCGCGGGCGCGAACTCAATGTACCAGCTGATTGATTTCTATGATCGGAAGCAGGATGGCGAGCACGATCATCAGCACCACGGCGCCCATCACCAGGATCATCACCGGCTCGAGCAGAGTGAGGAACACCGCGAGGCGCCGTTCGAGCGCCTGGGTTTCGAGTTGCGCCGCCCGCTGCAGCATCTGTTCCAGCTTGCCGCTCATTTCGCCGCTGCCGATGAGGTGGATCATCATGGGCGGAAAGGCGCGCGTTGCGCCCAGCGCCCGCGCCAGGCTTTCGCCCTCGCGCACGCGCTCGATCGCGCCTTCGACCGACTCGCTCATCACCATGTTGCTCATGACGCGCGCGCCGGAGTGTAGCGCGGAGAGCAGCGGCACGCCACCGCCAACCAGGATTGAGAGCGTGCTGGCGAAGCGCGAGGTGTTCACGCCGCGGATCAGAGCGCCGAGCCAGGGCGAACGCAACAGCAACGCGTGCCAACTGCGGCGCGCCGCATCGCGGCGAAGTGCGAGCCGCGCGAGCACAAAACCGCCGATGCCGACCACGGCGATGAAAGGCCAGGCCGCGCGCAAGAAGCCCGACAGCGCGATCAGCGCGCGCGTCAGCACGGGGAGGTTTTGCCGCGACTGCTGGAACACCTGCACGATCTGCGGCACGACGAATACCAAGAGTCCGGTGACGATGCTGACGGCGACGATGGTGACGAGGATGGGATAGAGAAGCGCGATGGTCGTCTTCTGCTTCAGCGCCTGGCGCGAGTCGAGGTAATCGGCGAGGTGCTGCAACACAGTCGGCAGCGCACCGGATTCTTCGCCGCCGTGCACCAGGGCACGGTAGAAGTCGGGAAAGCTCTTTTCGTAGGCGCCCATGGCGCGCGCGAGCGACACGCCGGCGGTGATCTCGGCCTTCACCCCGCTCATCACCTCGCGCGTCATGGGTACGCTCGCCTCTTCGATCAAGGCGGTGAGCGTCTGTTCCATGGTGAGCCCGGAGCCGAGCAGAGTCGCCATCTGCCGGGTGACGAGGCTCAGTTCCTCCGGAGAAATGCCGCGTCCCCAAGCCTGGCGCATGCGCTCGCGCGCGCGCACCTGGTCGACCGAGGAAGGAAGCAGTCCCTGGGCGCGCAACTGCGAGCGCGCCTGGCGTGCCGTATCGGCTTGAACGATGCCCGAGACCTTGCGCCCCGCGGCATCGAGCGCTTCGTAGCGATAGGCCTCCATCTACTCGCGCGTCACTCGCACTACTTCTTCCAGGCTGATCGCGCCCGCCGCGGCCCAGCGCATGCCGTCATCCCGCAACGAACGCATGCCGTGCGCGAGCGCGTAGTCGCGCAGATTCTGCTCCGAGGCGCGATCGTGGATCAGGCGGCGCAGGCCGTCGTCCACCATGAGCATTTCATAGATGCCGGTGCGGCCGCGGTAACCGGTGTGATTGCAGACCGGGCAGCCTTGGGCGTTGTAGTAGGTCCCTGCGAGCGGAGCGAAGCCGAGTGCCTTGAGCTGTGCGCCGTCGGCGGCGAAGGGCTTGCGGCAGTCCGTGCACAGCCTGCGCACCAGGCGCTGCGCGCCGACGCCGATCAGGCTGGAAGCGAGCAGGAAGGGCTCCACGCCCATGTCGACCAGGCGCGTCACCGCGCTCACCGCATCGTTGGTGTGCAGGGTCGCGAACACCAGGTGCCCGGTAAGGCTCGCCTGCACCGCGATCTGCGCCGTTTCCAGGTCGCGGATTTCGCCGATCATCACCACGTCCGGGTCCTGGCGCAGGATGGTGCGCAGCGCCCGCGCGAAGCTCATTTCGATGCGGGTGTTGATCTGCGTCTGGCTGATGCCGTCGAGATCGTATTCGATCGGATCCTCGACGGTCATGATGTTGAGCGCCTTCGGATCCAGCCGCGAGAGCGCGGCGTAGAGCGTCGTCGTCTTGCCCGAGCCCGTGGGTCCGGTGACAAGCACGATGCCGTGCGGCTCGTTGATGAGCTTGTCCATCTGCGCGAGCGTCGCCTCGTCCATGCCCAGGCGCCCGAGGTCGAGCCGGCCCGCCTGCTTGTCAAGCAGGCGCAGCACCACGCGCTCGCCGTGCCCGGTAGGTATCGTCGACACGCGCACATCGATCGGCTTGCCCGCCACGCGCAGCGTGATGCGGCCGTCCTGCGGCAGGCGCTTCTCCGCGATGTCGAGCTGTGCCATGATCTTGACGCGCGATACGATGGCGCCGTGCAGCGCCCGCGCCGGCTCGATCAAGTCGCGCAGCGTGCCGTCGATGCGCAGCCGCACCACCGAACGCGTCTCGAAAGGCTCGATGTGGATGTCGGAGGCGTTGTCGCGCAGCGCCTGGGTGAACAGCGCGTTGATGAGGCGAATCAGCGGCGCATCGTTCTGGCTCTCCAGCAGGTCTTCTACCCGCGGGATCTCCTGCAGCAGCCGGCCCAAATCCAAGTCCTGCGCCAGGTCGTCGGCGAGCGCCGCCGCCCCTTCGTTCGCCGCGTTGTACAATGCGCCGACGAGTTCGTCGAATTCGTCCGCGCCTATGCGCCGCGCATTGAGCGGCACGCCGAGCGCGCGGCGTATTTCGGCGAGCGCGCCCGCACGCGCCCCGGCGCGCACGGCCACCTCTGCCACGCCTTCGTCCACGGACGTGACGACGACGCCGTTCGCCTTGGCAAAGGCATAGGAGACCGCCGGCTTGCTCATTTCGGGGCGGCGGGCGCGGGCGCTTGAGCACCCGCGGCAGGCGTGCTCTGCAGCGGCGGCAGGCTAGGCTTGCCCATGTCGGGCACTCCCGATAGGGGCAGCCCGGAGTTGCGCTGCTCGCCCAGGATGTAGTCGTAGCGGTCTTCTGTGACGCCCACGCCCTGCTCCGCCTCGCGCATCAGCTTCGGCCGCAGGAACACCATCAGGTTGGTCTTGCTGCGCGAGCGGTTGTTATACTTGAACAGCCCGCCGATCAGCGGAATGTCGCCCAGGCCGGGCACCTTTTCCAATCCATCTTGGACCGTGTCCTGGATCAGCCCGCCGATGACGACGATCTGGCCGTCGTTGACGAGCACCGTCGATTCGACCGAGCGCTTGTTGGTGATCAGGCCGGAGACGTTGGAGGTGCTGTCCACGCTCGACACTTCCTGGAAGATTTGCAGCCGCACCGTGCCGCCCTGCGAAACCTGCGGCTTGACGCGCAGCGTGAGGCCGACGTCCTTGCGCTCGATGGTCTGGAACGGCGTCGGCGTCGTCGCCGCCGCTGACACGGCGTACTGGCCGGTGACGAACGGCACGTTCTGGCCGATCACGATCTTCGCCTCTTCGTTGTCCAGAGTCAGCAGCGTCGGCGTGGATAGGATGTTGGCGTTGCTGTCGGTTTCGAGGGCGCGCACCAGCAGGCCGAGGTTGGTGATCTGCGCGCCGCCAATGGTCACGGTGCCCTTGACGATGCCGATGTTCAGGCCGTGACCGGCCGAGGCCGGATTCTGCGCCACCGAAATGATGTTCTGCGCGGGCGTGCCGAAGTTGGTGCCGCCGAAGGTCTTGGAGGTGGTCTGTCCGATGCCGGTGAGGTCCTGCCACTGGATGCCGAACTCGGCCGCCTTGCTCGAAGTCACTTCCGCGATCAGCGCTTCGACGTACACCTGCGCCCGGCGTGCATCGAGCTTGTCGATGACCGCGCGCAAATTGTTGTAGACGGAGTCGGGCGCGGTGATGATGATCGAATTGGTGGCCGCGTCCGCCTGAATGATGCCCGGCGCGGTGCCGCTGGTTCCCGCGGTCGGCGAGGCAAAAGATGACTGCGTCAGCGGCGTGGTGGGCGTAGTGGGCGTCGTCGGTGTCGGCGCGAATGTGCCGACCGCCCCCGGCGTGCCGACCATCGACTGTCCCGAATAGATCGCGCGCAGGACTTCGGCGAGCTTCACCGCCTCGGCGTTCTTCAGGTAGACGACGTGGATGTTGCCCGCCGCGCTCGTCGGCGAATCGAGCATGGCCGCGAGCTGGCGCACGCGCATGATGCGCGCGGGATCGCCGGCGCGCACGAGCACGCTGTTGGTGCGCGCATCCGCCGTGATCGTCATGCGCAGGGTCGGGTCGGTCGGCGCCGCCACGGTCTCGGTGAACAGGCGGTTGATGGTCTGCGCCACGTCGAGCGCGGAGGCATGCTTCAGCGGCACGACCACCGGATCGGAGCCGCTCGGCAGATCGATCGCGGCGATCACTGCCTCGATGCGCTGCAGGTTGCTCGCGTAGTCGGTGACCACCAGCGTGTTGTTGTTCTGGTAGGCGGTGATGGTGTTGTTGGCGGTGATCAAGGGGCGCAGCACCGGTACCATCAGCGAGGCCGATTCGTATTGCAGCTTGAACACCTGGGTCTGCACGACGTCGCCCGCCTTGCCTGCCTTCGCCTCGGGGCCGAGCGTCGGACTCTGGTGCAGCTTGGCGTCCGCCTCCGGTAGGATCAGCACGCGGCTCGGCTCTTCAACCGCGGTGAAGCCTTGCAGTCGCAGCGCCGACAGGAACACCTGGTACACCAGCGAGCGCGACATCGGCTTCGCGGAGATGATGTTGACCGTGCCTTTCACGCGCGGATCGAGGACGAAGTTCTTACCTGTGATCTCGCCCACCGCCTTCACCACGCCTTCGATGTCGGCGTTGACGAAGTTGAGCGTGACCTGATCCGGGCCGCTGGGGCGCGCCGAACTCTGCGCCGGTTTGTCCGACGCCGCCGGCGCCGCCGGCGCCTGCACCGAGATCTGCGGCTGCGCCGGTGCCTGCGGCACAGCCCGGTTGCGCCGCGACGGGCGCCGTTCCTCGTCTTCCGGATCGGCAGACCACGCCTGCGCGCAACAGGCCACCAAGGCGACACCCACCAATCCGGTTCGCAACCAACGACGCATCATAGATCGACCCTCGGACGCGCCATCGGGCTGCGATAGCAACGTCATTTGTTAACTGCAGTAGTGGCGGCGCCCACCGCCGGAGGAGCGCCTGGCCCGGTGGCGCGCTTCTCCGGCCAAGCAAGGGATTCGCGCACGCCGCCGCGCTCGAGCATGACGTGATCGGGCAAGACTTCCGCGAGCCGAACGCCCGGTGCCACGTCCTCGCCTTCGTGCACGGCGAGGATGTCCTTGCCCTCGAGTTGCACCACGGCGTAGCCTGCGCGTCCGCGTGCCGCGGCGACGACGCCGAGCAGCCGGATCGCAAGCCCCGTTGCGGCGGCACCCTTGGGATTGCGCGGCTGCGTTCCGAACAAGTCCGCGGCGGTGGCGATGGAGCCGCTCTGCGCTGAAGGTGCTTCGACCCGCGGCTCGGCGCGCGGCGCAAACCAGACCCAGGTCCAGTAGGCGAGCACCAGACCCAACAGCGACACCGCTGCCAGCGTGATCACGCCCACCAGCGCCGTCTGCGCAACGTTTGATGATCCGAGAGGGAACGCCTGCATATGTCCTCAGCCAGCCGCGGCCACGCGCAGCGATGCGGCCGGGGGCATTGGTTGAAGCATAATATAATGTGCGTGGAGCTTTGTAGTTCGCCGGGCATTATATAATGGAAACGGCGAATTTTGAGGCACTTGAGCAACAATTCACGAGGGCGATCGGGCGATGCAAAAGAGGGTGCGCGGACAACGAGGATTCACTCTGCTTGAAATCATGGTGGTGGTCGTGATCCTCGGGATCCTGGCGGCCTTGGTGGTGCCGAAGATCATCAGCCGGCCGGACGAAGCCCGAGTAATCGCCGCCAAGCAGGACATCGCCAGTCTGATGCAGGCACTCAAACTTTATCGCCTCGACAACCAACGTTATCCCACCACGGAACAAGGCCTGCAGGCGCTGATCCTCAAGCCCACGACTACGCCCATTCCGCTCAACTGGAAAGCAGGCGGCTACGTCGAGCGCCTGCCGAAGGATCCCTGGGGCAATCCCTACCAATACTTGAGCCCCGGGGTGCATGGCGAAATCGACGTCTTCAGCTACGGCGCAGATGGTGCCGCGGGCGGCGACGGCAACGACGCCGACATCGGCAACTGGACCCTCTAGTTCCCCACCGAACGCGTCGGCGGCACGCGCTATCGTTACGCTGAGCCGTCGTCACGGAACTGACGCGCGTTCGGCTTGCCTCATGATGGTGCGTGCAGCAGCTGCAGGAGCAACGCGATGAGAGCGCGCGGCTTCACCCTGATCGAAATGCTCGTGGTCCTGATGATCATGGGCTTGTTCGTCGGCCTGGTCACCACCATCACCCGGCCCGACGATCGCGCCGTGCTGCGCCTGGAGGCCGAGCGCCTGGCGCAGCTGCTCGATCTTGCCGCGGCGGAGGCGCAGCTTACCGGCAAGACCATCGCCTGGACGGGCGACGCTTCCGGCTACCGCTTCTGGCGCGCCGACGACGTCGCCGGCTGGATCGAAATCCGCGACAACGACTTGCTGCGCGCGCGGCCGCTGCCGCCGGGAATGAGCATATTCGCGTTTCGCGTCGAGAACATGAACCCGCAAGGTCCGATGCGCTTGGAATTCACGCCGCCGGGCTCTGCGCTCGCCTTCGCCGTCGGCCTTGCCCTCGGCAACGAGCGCTACACCGTGGCGGGGAATCCCGTCGGCGAGATCCATGCGGAATTGGGCCAAGCGAGATTCGATGGCAATGTCGCGCTCCGCTAAAGTTCGGTCACGAAATGAGGGGAAACATCCCCTCATGCTCCCCTATGTCGGCCGCTGCAAAATCAAGTTTGCAGCGAGTTCTAAAACGCGCGGCTTCACGCTGGTCGAGGTGCTGGTCGCGCTGGTGATCATTTCGGTTGCGCTGATGGCCGCGCTGCGCGCGGCTGGACAGGGCACGAACAACGTGGGCGAACTGCGCTCGCGGCTGCTCGCCGGCTGGGTGGCCGAGAACCGCCTCGCCGAGCACCGCGCCCGCGCCGACTGGCTGCCGCTCGGCATCCAGCGCGGCAGCGAACGACAGGCCGGCTACGATTTCGCCTGGCGCGAGGAAGTGATCGCCACACCCAACCCGGCGTTCCGTCGCGTCGACATCCGCGTGTTCACCGGGGCCGACGAGGCGCAGTCCCTCGCCCATCTGGTCGGCTTCATCGTCAATCCGCCGGGCTCGGGCAGATGATTCGCAGAGCCGGCACCGCCTCGCGCGGCTTCACCCTGATCGAGATCCTGACGGCACTGCTCGTGCTGTCGCTGCTCGCGCTGATGTCCTACCGCGGCTTGGGCGCGGTGCTCGATGCGCGCGAACACGTGAAGCAGGAGACCGAGAAATGGCGCCGCGTGGCCGCGTTTTTCGGACGCTTTGAGCGCGACATCCAGCTGGTGTCGCCGCGGCCGGTGCGCACTTCGACCGGACTCGCCCCGGCGTGGCTGGGCGAGGCGCCGGGTTCGCCCGCCGCGCACCTCGAATTCTCCCGTTTCGCCTCGACTGACGGCGTGGATACCGCGCGGCGCATCGGCTACTACCTGAACGACAAGCAGGAGATCGAGCTGTGGCTGTGGCCCGGACTGGATGTCGCGCCCGATACGCGGCCGCAGCGCTATGCGGTGCTCGCGGGGGTGACGGCGTTCGAGCTGCAATATCTCGGGCCGGACCTCGTCTGGGCGAACGCCTGGCCCAACACGCCGACGGCGCAGCCCCTGCCGCTCGCGGTGCGCGTGCGCCTGGTGCTCGCTTCCAAGGACGAAATCGTGCGCGTCTACGCACTGCAATCGTGAACCGGGCCGTCGCGAACGAAAAGCAGCGCGGCGTCGCCGTGGTGCTCGCCATGGGCGTGGTTGCGCTCGCGGCCATGGCCGCCGCCGCGGTGCTGGTGTCGCAGAGCACCTGGGGGCGGCAGGTGGAACTCACGGCGAACCACGTGCAGGCGCAGGCCATCCTCCAGGCCGGCGCCGACTGGGCGCGCGCGGTGCTCTCCGACGATCGCCGCATCAGCAACGTCGATTACCTGGGCGAGCCCTGGGCGCTGCAGCTCCCGCCGATGCCCGTCGAGAACGGCGAGCTCATAGGCAGAATCGAGGATCAGCAGGGCCTGTTCAACGTCAACAATCTGGTCACCGACGGCAAGATCAATCTGGTCCAGCTCGCGCACTTCCAGCGTCTGCTCGACATTCTCGGCCTGCCGCCGCAGCTCGCGAATGCGCTTGCCGACTGGATCGACGCCGACAGCCAGCCGCAGCCGCAAGGCGGGGCGGAAGACGACTACTACCTGTCGCTCACGCCGCCCTACCTCGCGGCCAACCGGCCGCTCGCCGACGTGGCGGAAATTGCGCTGGTGCGCGGCTTCGACCAATCCGTGAGCGCACGCCTGCGCCCCTACATCACGGCCCTGCCTTATTTCACCGCCGTCAACGTCAACACCGCACCGGCCGAGGTCATCGCCGCGGTGGTCGACGGTCTCGGCCTCGGCAGCGCCCAGGTGCTGGTGGCACAGCGCGACCGCGCCTACTACCGCGACAAGGAAGATTTCATCAAGCGGCTGCCGCGCGAAGCGTCGGCGGCGCAGGGCGATGTCAGCGTGGCGAGCGACTTCTTTCTCGCCTCGCTGCGCGTGACCATCGGCGGCGCCCAGGCGAACGGCAAGGCGCTGCTCGCCCGCACCGGCACGAACTGGCCCGCCATCGTCTGGCGCAAGTACCAGTGAGCACTGCGCGCACCCGGTGGGCCGCTGCCTCCCTTCCCTTCGCCTGCCGCGCCCTGTATATTCGCCGAGTTCGCCGGAACACCCATTCAATCCCTACCAGAGCTTTTCCATGAGCTTGCTTCGAATCTACGCTTCCCTGCGCGAGCCGCCCAAGCATTGCCGCTGGGCGCTGGTCAGCGAGGGGCGCGAACCGGTGACGGGCGAAGGCCCGCCGGCGCAATTGCCGCAGCGCGCGGAACGCGTGCAGTTGGTGCTTCCGGCTGCAGACGTTCTCGTCACCCGCGTGCGCCTGCCGCAGTCGGCCAGGCGCCGCACCGGGGCCGTGCTCACCTTCGCGGTGGAGGAAGCGATCGTCGGCGATCCCGACGCCAACCAGGTCACCTGGCTCGGCTCGGTGGGCGAGGACGACGTGCTCGCCGTCCTCGATCAAGACGGGCTCAAGCAATGGCACGATGCGCTCGAGGGTGCGGGCATACGCAGCTACGAAATCCATTGCGAAGCCTTGCTGCTCCCCTGGGCCGCCAACGAATGGACGCTCGCCTGGAATGGCAGCGAAGCTTATGTGCGCAGCGGCCAGTTCGAAGGCGCGGCGACTGATTGCGGCGACCGACAGACCCCGCCCTTGGCGCTGCGGCTTGCGCTCGACGAGGCAAAAGCCCGCGTCGATGCGCCGACCGCCATCGCCGTGTATTCGCTCGCGCCGGACTCGGGCGGACCGGACCTCGACGCCTGGCAGCGCAGCCTCGGTATCGCACTGAGGCCGGCGGGCAGCTGGGACTGGCGCACGGCACCCGCCGATGCCGGCGTGAGCCTGGCCGAGCAGCGCGCCCGCTGGCGCCTGCCGCGCGGAACCGGGAAGCAGCTGCGGCCCGCCGCCTGGATCGTCGCGGCGGTGGTCGCCGTGCATACGCTCGCCCTGGTCGTCGACTGGACGCGACTGGCGAGCGAGCAGCGCAGCCTGCGCACGCAAATGGAACAGCGCTTCCGCGCCGCCTTCCCCGACGCCGTCGCGGTGGCCGATCCGCCGCTGCAGATGCGGCGCAAGCTCGCCGAGGCGCGGCACGCGGCCGGTCAGACCGACTCTAGCGATTTCCTGCCGATGATCGAAAAGATCGCGACCGCGATGAAAGAGGCCCCGCCGGGAACGCTGCGCGTCGCCTCCTATGACAGCGGGCGCATGACGCTCGAGCTGTCGGCGCTGCAGGAACCTGCCCTGCGCCGCATCGTGGCAAGGCTGCGCGATGCCGGACTGCAGGCCGAGCCCGCGGCCACGCGCGGCGGCAACGCCAACGTCACCCTGACGGTGCGCGCATCATGAAGGCGCGCTTGTTGAAGCTGTGGGAGTCGCGCTCGCCGCGCGACCGGCTGGTGATCGCCGTCGTCGCTGCGCTCGTTGCGGTCCTGCTCTACGTCTGGCTGCTGCAATCGGCCTATCGTGCGCGCGTCCAGATCGGATCGTCGCTCAGCGTGCTGCGCACGCAGGCGCAGCGGCTTAACGCGGACGCAGCGGAACTGGACCGCGTGCGCGCCGTGCCTATCCCGCCGCTGCCGCAGACCGATCTGCGCACCCAGGTCCAGGCGGCCGCTGCCAGCGCGGGGCTCGCGCGGGCACTGCTGCGCATCGACGCACCCGACGCCAACCAGGTGCAGGTGGCATTCGGCTCGGTATCCTTCGCCGAATGGCTCGCCTGGATCGCGGGCCTGCAGGCGCAGCACGTGCGCCTGGAATCGAGCCGCATCGAAGCCTTGTCCACGCCCGGGCTGGTCGGCGTGACGGCTACCTTGAGCCGCGCCAGACCGCAGTGAGACCCTGGCTGCTAGCCGCGCTCGGTTTGGGCGTGTACGCCCTCGGACTCGTCGCCACCGCACCCGCCAGCCTGATCGACGCGAGCCTGCGGCAGGCAACCGAGGGCAGAATTCGGCTCGCCGAAGCGAGCGGCTCCGTCTGGTCGGGAAAAGGCGAGCTCGAAGTGCGCGACGCCAACCGGCGCAGCGGGATCGCCAAAGAAATCGGCTGGCGCATCCTGCCGCTGTACTTGCTGCGCGGCGAGCTACGCTGCGAAATCGCACTCGATCATGCCCCCAAGCGCTTCCCGCTGGCGGTCTCCGCGGGCCGCATAGAAGTCGCCGACGCCGACATCAGCCTGCCCGCGGCCGCGCTCGGGCTGGGCGTGCCGAAACTCGGTCCGCTGGAACTGGGTGGCGACGTGCAGCTGCACGTCGCGCAACTGAAGCTCGCGGCGGGCTCGATCCAAGGCAAGGCTACGCTGCAATGGCGCAGCGCGCGTTCTGCATTCACCCAAGTCGCTCCGCTCGGCGACTACGAGCTCGATCTCGAAGGCGACGGCACGCGCATACGCGCATCGCTGCGCACGCTCGCCGGACCGCTGCAGTTGAGCGGCCAGGGTTCCTGGGCGCCGCGGGAAAATCCGGTGTTTCAGGGCATGGCTGGCGTTCCGCCGGAGCATTTGCAGCAGCTTGCGCCGCTGCTGCGCATGATCGCGATCGAGCGCAGCCAGGGCAATTTCGAACTGCAGCTGCGCTAAGCGCGTATTACGAAATGAGGGGATATCTCCCCTCATACTCCCCTAAATCAGCCGCTGCAAAATCAATTTTGCAGCGGGCTATGAGAGCAAATTCGTTATTCGCCGTGCTCGCGCACCAGGGCGCGGCACTTCACCAGCTCGTATTCCTCGCCGCCCGCAAGCAGCGCCTGCGGCATGAGCAGGCAGCTCTGCCCGCCCATCTCGTACTCCATGTTCTGCCCCGGAACGTAGGCCCCGGCGTGCAGCAGCACCCGCACCTCGCCCGGTGCATCGCTCGCATCCGAGAGCAGAATGCCGGTCTCGGCCGCAGCCGCGCCGACCGGCTTTAGATTCACCGTCTGCGCCGACTTGGCGATGGTCTGGATGCCTACCGATCCCTTCTGCGGGACTTCGCGCTGCAACCTGCGGATCACCCCGAGCACCCAGTTGTCGCCGCCTTCGGGCTGTAAGCCCAGCAGGCAGCCGATCTTCAGCCAGTCGCCCCTGATCTCGGGGATGCTCGCGCCGAAGCCGCCGGCGCTCACGTTGTCGACGATCCAGGACTCGGTCGCGCCCGCGTCGCCGCCGTTGCCGAGCGCGGATAGTACGCCGTCGTAGCCGTGGGTGACGTTCAAGCGCGACTTCACCCGATGCCGCGGATGCTTGCGCTCGGGCGCCTGCGGCGAAAGATAGAGCGTGAGGTGGCCGAGCACTTCGAGAACGGTTTCCGCGGGGTAGCTGCCGCCCAGATTCACCTGCGCCGGCACCACCCCGGTGCCTTTGATGGTCGCGGCGAGGACGCGCAAATCCTCCAGCGCCTTGGCGCAAGCGATGTAGCGTAAGCCGGGCGTAGCCTGCGGCGCGCGCGCAAGGCGCACCGGCGCCGAGCCGGCCGCGAGATCGATCCAGTACGCGGCGCCGGGCTGCGGCTCCGCGTGCAGGCCGAAGGCGGCGGCGACGTGCGCGAGCAGCCGCTCGGCGAGCTCGAGTTCGAGCGGGAGCAAGCTCGCAGGCGACGAGACCGACAGCATCACCGCCTTCAGGAACTCCTGCTCCGGCGTCGACTCGATGCCGGCATAAAGTTGCACCGGCGCCTGCGCGAGCTTGCGCGTCTGCGCAAGCAGCAGGACTTTCGCCATCGCACCCCACAGCGACTGGTCGATCGGGCCGTAGCGCATATAGGTCCATTTGAGCTGCGCGGCAAGCGCGCGCAGCGCGCGCGCAAGCAGCAGCGGCAGCTCGACTTTGCCCGCATCCGCGCGCTTCGCCCCGCCGGCGTAGACATCGATGCATGCACAATAGGCGGCCGCGGTCTGACGGCAGTATTCGTGCATCGCCGTCCACAGGCGCATTTCCTGGAATTTCGCCAGTCGCGGCGAAGCCGCCAGATAGTCGCGCCCGAGCTTGCGCAAGTGCGCCTGACCGGCATCGTCCAGCAGGCGCACGAGCTCGCTCTTGTGCTCCGGCTTGAACCCCTCTTCCGCAACCACCGAAGCCTGCCAATGCGTGAGTTCGTCCACGCACTTGAATGCGTCGCTGGCGGGCAATTCGGCAAGGATCTTCCTCGCCTCCTTGATGTCCGCCATGGGGTGATCCGATTTCTTGCCTCCGAACAAGCTGATCATGCGCGTCACCGAGCGACTGGGGAATGTCTCATAATGTGATCAAAAGGCGCGATAAATCAAGGCGCGTGCCTCGCATTTTGACATTGTTTAACAAGCCGGCGCCGCTCCAGCCGCCCGCCTCAGCCGAGGGCGAACGCGCCGTCGTCATAGGCGCCGCAGAATTCGCTCCATTCGCGCGCCACCCGTTCGCTGCATTCGCGTGCCAGGTCGACGATCTCCGCCCGCCATTTCTTGCGCAGAGCGAATGCGATCAGCTCGTCCGCGGTCGCCGAACCCTCGCGCCCGCTCGCGCGCAATTGCGCCCAGGCGAGGATCTCGCCCAAGCTGCGCATCAAGCCTTCCAATCGATGGAAGTGTCCTTGCCACGATTCCAGCGCGACGCGATCCTCGGACGGCTGCAGGGCCTTCAGCACATACGCCCGGCCACCGATCTTCACCGCACGCAGAAATGCGGGCGGCACCGCCTGTACGCGCTCCTGCAAGCAAACAACGCGCTCGGCTTCGTTCGCCCAGCGCGGCTGCCTCGCCTCCACCTGCGCTGCGAGCGCGGAGGGCAGCGCCTGCTTGAGATCGAGCAGGTAGTTGCCGTCGGGCGAGCCCTTGCCTTCGACCAGGATGACGTAGCGCGCCACCCCAAGGCTGCCGGTGCCGGCGATGCGTCGCGCGATGTCGATCACGCGGTAGAACTCCGGCCGCGCTTGCATGGCGGCGAATTCTTGCATGAAGGCCGCGATGCGCTCGCGGTCGCGCGCATTGGCCGGAAGCGCTTTCCTGCCGTCCGTGCGGATGCTGCGCTCTCCGCCGGCGCGCTCGGTGCGCCGGTCGAGGAAATGCGCCCGGCCGCGGCTGTGCAGGCTGTCAAGCAATTCGCGCACCACGCCCTGTGCCGTCTCGCGCTCGACCCAGCGCGCCTTGCCCGAGGCGAGCGCCGCCGCGTAGGCATCGAGCAAGGTCCCGCACAAGCGCAGCGCCTGCACATCGTCCATGCCGAGCGCGGCCGCGGCGGCGAGCAGGCTCGCAAGCAGACGTACCAGGTCGCAGACGCAGGGCGCGAGCGCCGCCTCGTCGAAGTCGTTGATGTCGAAGTACACCAGGCGGTTGTCGCCCTTGTAACTGCCGAAATTCTCCATGTGCAGATCGCCGCAGGCCCAGGCAAGCGGCGAGTCGGGCAGCGCCGATTGCGGCAGGCCCGCGTAGAACAGGTGGCAGGTGCCGCGCAAAAAAGCGAACGCCGAGCCGCGCATTGCGCGGTACTTCAGCGCGAGGCGCTCGGGATCGCGCCCGGCGTTGAACTCGCGGATGCTGCGCACGCAACTGCGTGCGGGCGCGCGCATCAGCGACCCGACTCGGCGGGCAGCGCCTCGACTTGGTGCTCCTCCTGCGGCTCGACGTGGATCGTCACCGACGCCTTGGCGAGATGGCCCGCGATCGAGGCTTCGAGCCGGTCGCACAGGGCGTGGGAGGCGCTGACGCTGGTCTTGCCCGGCAGCAGCAAATGGAATTCGATGAAGCGCGCCGCGCCCGCCTTGCGCGTGCGCAGTGCGTGAAAGCTCGCTCCCGGCGGCATTTCGGCGCGAATGAGTTCCTCCGTCTTGCGGATTTCGCGCGGCGAAAGCGCCACGTCCATCAGACCGTCGATCGAGCGCCGCAGCAGATCCACGCCGGTGCTGATGATGTGCAGGCCGACGATGATGGCCATTAAGGGGTCGAGTATCTGCCAGCCGGGCAGGAAGAAGATGACGAACAGGCCGGCGAACACCCCGGCCGAGGTCCACACGTCCGTCAGCAAGTGCTTGGCGTCGGCCTCGATGGTGACGCTGTCGTGCTTCGCCGCAACCTTGAGCATGAGGCGCGCCGTGGTGTAATTCATCACGGCGGCGAGCACGCCCACCGAGATGCCCCAGGAGAGGTTTTCCAGCGCCACCGGGTGCACAAAGCGGTCCCAGCCCGCGTAGATGATGCAGGCTGCGGCGAACAGGATCAGTGTGCCCTCGACGCCGCTGGAGAAATATTCCGCCTTGTCGTGGCCGTAGCTGTGACGATCGTCGGCGGGCTGCTCGGCGATGGTGAGCGCGGTGAGCGCCACCAGCCCTGCGGCGAGATTGACGAACGCCTCGAGCGCATCCGACAGCAGGCTGACCGATCCGGTAAGGAAGTACGCGCCGAACTTCAGCACCAGAGTCGCGATCGAAGTCGCGATGGAAAGGAACGCCATCTTCCGCGTGGGTTTCATCGCCATGCTAGTGTCCCTGCGGTTGTGCGGCGGTTGATCGTAGGCAGAGGCCGCACCGGAGGATTCGCTTTGCCATTATGCCACCTCCCTGCGCGAAGAACGCCGCGGCATGCGCAGTGTGGCCCCTCGCCCCGCAAGGCGCGTTGATCAAACGCAAGGGAAGTCAGGCAGCGCCCGGCGCGAGGCGCGTCTCTACCAGGCGCGCGAAGAAGCTCGCGCCGAGCGGCAGCGCCGCGTCGTTGAAATCGTAGCCGGGGTTGTGCACTTCGCACGCGCCCTCGCCCGCGCCGTTGCCGATGTTGATGTAGCAGCCGCGGACCTGCTCCAGCATGAAGGAAAAATCTTCCGACGCCATCACCAGCGGCGGGTTGCGCACGACGTTCTGCTCCCCGACCAGTTCGGTGCATATGCGCGCCGCGAACTCCGCCTCGTTCTGGTCGTTGACCGTCGGCGCAAAGAGGAAACGGAAATCGAGTTCCGCCTTGGCGCCGAAGGCGGAGGCCACGCCCGTCGCGATGCGTCGCATCGCCTCTTCGACTTTTCCCATAACATCGCGCGAGAAGGCGCGCACCGTGCCGGAGAGCTGCGCCGTCTGCGGGATGACGTTGTAGGCGTCGCCGCTGTGGATCTTGGTCACCGACAGCACCGCAGTCTCCACCGGCGGCACGTTGCGCGAAACGATGCTCTGCAAGGCGACTGCAATGTGCGCGGCGACCATCACCGAATCGACGCCGGTTTCGGGCCGCGCGCCATGCGCGCCCTTGCCGACGACGTGGATGTCGAAAAACGCGCCGGCGGCCATCATCGGCCCGGCGCGCACCGCGAAGCGCCCGAGCGGCAGGTTCGGCCGATTGTGCATGCCGAAGATGCAATCGCAGGGGAATTTCCGGAACAGCCCCTCATCGACCATCGCCTTCGCCCCGCCCATACCTTCTTCCGCGGGTTGGAAGATGAAATGCACCGCGCCGTCGAAGTTGCGCGTCTCGGCAAGATAGCGTGCCGCACCGAGCAGCATGGCCGTGTGCCCGTCGTGCCCGCAAGCGTGCATGCGGCCCGGATTCTGCGAGCGATGGGCAAAGCCGTTCGCCTCCTCGATCGGCAGCGCATCCATGTCCGCGCGCAGGCCGACCGAACGCTTGCTCGCGCCGGCACGCAACGTGCCGACGACGCCGGTCTTGCCCAATCCGCGGTGCACGCTGCAGCCGAATGCGGCGAGTTTTTCCGCCACGATGTCCGAGGTGCGCGTTTCCTCGAAGCCGAGTTCCGGATGCGCGTGAATATCCCGCCGCCAGGCAGTAAGTTCGTCGCGCATGGATTCGATACGATCGATGATGGGCATGAAATCTCCGTGAAGATAGGGGTGTGCTCAGTCGCCTTCGAATTCGCACAGGGTGAAGACCTTGTGCTTGAGCCTGTTCAGCCGTTTGGTTCCGCCCAAATCCGGCAGGTCGATGACGGCGCAGCATTCGACCACGACCCCGCCCATCTTTTCGATCAGCTTGATCGCCGCTTCGGCCGTGCCGCCGGTCGCGATCAGGTCGTCGACGACGAGCACGCGGTCGCCCTTGGCGATCGCATCGACATGCAGTTCGACCCGGTCGGTGCCGTACTCGAGCTCGTAGTCGTGCCCCACGGTTTCCGCCGGAAGTTTCCCTTTCTTGCGGATCGGCACGAAGCCGACGCCCAACTGGAAAGCGAGCGCGGCGCCGATGATGAAGCCGCGCGATTCGATCGCTGCGATTTTGTCGATTTTCGCGCCGGTGTAGCGATGGACGAATTCGTTGATGGTGACGCGAAACCCCACCGCGTCCTTCAGCAGCGTAGTGATGTCGCGAAACATCACGCCCTGCTTGGGATAGTGGGGCACCGTGCGGATAAGCGACTTGATCGGCATGAACGGCTCCTGCGATTCGCAGCTAAAAAATAGGCTTAAAGGGCGGGCGCTGCATTTCCTACGAGTTCAGTACGCGACCGGCGACGGCATCTAGGCGCCGCAGCATCTCTGGATCGCGCGCCTCCGGCGCGGTGATGAGCGCATGAGCGAGCGCCCGGCGGCAGCCGCAATCCGCCGCGTGCGCATCGTGCCCAAGCCGCGGTGCCACCGCCTTCACCAGGCCGCGCGCCTTCTGCGCATTGGCGAGCAGCACACGGATGATGGCTTCGACGGTGACGTCGTCGTGGTTCGGGTGCCAGCAATCGTAATCGGTTACCATCGCCACGGTGGCGTAACACATCTCCGCCTCGCGCGCGAGCTTCGCTTCGGGCATGTTGGTCATGCCGATGACGTCGCAATTCCAGCTGCGATAGAGCTCGGATTCCGCCAGGCTCGAGAACTGCGGTCCTTCCATCACCAGATAGGTGCCGCCGCGGGCGAGCTCGATGCCGACCTCGCGCGTCGCCGCCTCGAGGTGATCGCCCAGCCGCTGACACACGGGGTGGGCCATGGAAACGTGCGCCACCAGCCCGCTGCCGAAAAAACTCTTCTCGCGCGCGAACGTGCGGTCGATGAACTGGTCGACGATGACGAACATCCCGGGATGCAGGTGCTCGCGCAGCGAACCGACCGCGCTCACCGAGACGACGTCGGTCACCCCCAAGCGCTTCAGCGCGTCGATGTTGGCGCGGAAATTGATTTCCGAGGGCGGGATGCGATGGCCGCGGCCGTGGCGCGGCAGGAACACCATCGCCTGGCCGTCGAGCTCGCCGCAGAGGAATTCGTCCGACGGTTCACCGAAAGGGGTAGGTACCTTCTGCCAGCGCTTACTAGCGAGACCATCGATGTCGTACACCCCGCTGCCGCCGATGACGCCGATCACCGATCTTCCCGCCTTCGCGCTCATATCGTTTCCCGATGCAGAAATGATTCCTTGCCTACCCGGAGTCGTCAAATTGGATCGTCCCCGACGCGGGAGCAGGCGAATTGTTGCACAGCTCGCCGCGCTTGCGCTCGCCGCTTTGCCGTGCTTGGCGCCATCCGGTAACATCTCCTGCCCTAATCGACTATCGGTGAGCAAGCAATGACCCAAGCCTTCATCCCCAGCAAGCGCTCGAAGCTCGTGCGCCTGCCCAAACGCGGCAGTCACGAGCGTGCCGCCGTCTACGCCGTGCTCGATGCCGGCTTCATCTGCCACATCGGCTATGCCATAGACGGTCAGCCTTACGTCACGCCCACGGCCTACTGGCGCGAGGGCGATAGCGTGTACTGGCACGGCTCGTCCGCGAGCCGCATGTTGCGCACGCTGGAGAAAGGCGTCGAATGCTGCCTCACCGTCACCCACCTCGACGGTCTGGTGCTCGCCCGCTCGGCATTTCACCATTCGCTCAACTACCGCTCGGCCATGCTGTTCGGCAAGGCGCACAAAGTCGAAGACGCGGCGGAAAAGCTCGCCAGGCTCGAAGCCTTCGTCGAGCGGCTCTATCCGGGACGATGGCCGGAGCTGCGTCCGGCAACCGCGGCCGAGCTGAAATCGACCACGGTGCTCGGCATGCGCATCGACGAAGCCTCCGCCAAGATGCGCAGCGGCAATCCCGTCGACGATGAAGAAGACTATGCGCTGCCGATCTGGGCCGGCGTGGTGCCGATTCAAAGCGTCGCCGGCGCGCCGGCGGACGACGGCCGCCTGGCGCGGGGCGCGAAGCTGCCCGCCGTGCTCGCAGACCTTGGGCACCTCGGAATCACACGGCGCTAGACGGCGCGCGCAGGCAAACGCTGGAGATGGTGCCGGGTAGAGGAGTCGAACCTCCGACCTTCGCATTACGAATGCGCTGCTCTACCAACTGAGCTAACCCGGCCAAGCGCTAAAGGGAAGCGCCGATCGACTTGCATCGGCGAAAGCGCAATATTATATGTCGCCGGCGCGGCTGCCGGCAATCGCGAGGAAGGCCTAGCCGCCGCTCGGCGCGGCCTGCGGACGCGTGCGCACGATGATGTCGATGCCGTCCGTGATCATGCCGGCGGGCAGCGGCGGCAGCCCCTCGATGCGAACGCCGGCCGCGGCAATATCGGTGATCTCGCCCGAAGCGACGTCGTAGAAGTGATGGTGCACGCTGGTATTCGAATCGTAGAAGACCTTGTTTGGGTCGACGATCAATTCACGCACCAGCCCTTTCTCGAGAAAAAGCTTTAGCGTGTTGTAGACAGTCGCCTTGGACGCCTCCGCATAGCGCGCGTTCACGGCCGCGAGGATCTGATCCGCAGACGGGTGCCAGCGCTTCTCAAACAGCACCTGCGCGATCTCGATACGCTGATGCGTAGGTGTAATGCCGTGGGAGCGCAGCATCCGCGGCAGGCTTTCCCGCGTGGTCGGCTCGGGAGATTCTAATTTCATCGTGGCATGATAGCCCACAATTTGGACTTTGTCTAATAGTTGACTAAGTTTCACCCGGAATCCTGATAAAGTTATTTATAAACAGGCCAATAAACTCAACCAACTCAACTGTTCTCACAACATCTGACGCCACCGTGCCTACTTGGGCAGACCAGGAGGCCCAGCGGGATCGGAGATTTGGATGAACCGCGGAATCCGGCTGTCGTCGTAAGTCACCTCGATGCGCATCAGCGCACCGACGGGACGACCGTTTACTTCACCCGGCTGGAAGCGCAAGCCCAAAAATCCGGCGATGGCGGTGCGCGCGAACACTTCGGGCAGTTCGGTCTTCTCCACCGCCACTTCCACCACCGTGCCGCGCGGATCGATGCGCAGCCGCAGAACCAGCTTTCCGGTCGCAACGAAGGGTTTGAGCTCCGGTGAATCGAGTTCGGCCACGGCGAGCGGTTGCGGCCGCCGCGTGAGCTGATCGGTGGTGTAGTACTCCTGCGCCGGCACGGGCAGCAGGCCCAGGCCCTGGGCGCGTTGCTGCGACCGCGGTTGCGTTTGCGCCGCCTGCCCGTCGGCGACCAGGGGCTGCGTCCTCGCCGTCTGAGCAGGTTCCCTGGGCCTACCGCCCCCGTCGGGGACGAGCGTCGCGTCGAGCGTTGCCGGCAGCGCCTGCCGCCCCGCCTGCGCGGTGTGCGTTTCCGCGACGGACATGCCGAGGAAGGGCAAAAAGACGATCGCCGCGTGCAACAGGCAGGACAGCGCGAACGCGGCGGCGAGCCTCCTTCCCGCAGCCTCGGGGGTGGCCGACCAGAATTGCGCGCGTGCCGGCGAGGTCTGAAACCGACCGTTCATGCCGGATAAGCGACCGTGTGTCGCCGAAACTTTACTTGCATCGTCGGCAAACTATCATTTACTTGACCCCGCCCGCGCGGGACAGGACAGATAAGAAAAAAGGTTTCCAAAGTCAACCGGCACTTTATAGAAAGAGACCAGCCATGAAAATACAACGGGGGTTCACGCTGATCGAACTGATGATGGCGCTGGTCGTCGTCGCCATCCTTACTGCGATCGCGCTGCCGTCCTACACGCGCTACGTCATCCGCGGCAAGGTTCCCGATGCGACGGCGAATCTCGCCACCAAGCGCGCGCAGATGGAGCAGTTCTTCCAGGATGCCCGTACCTATGTCGGCGCGCCGCCCTGCACCGCGGACACGACCAGCAGCAAGAACTTCGACTTCTCCTGCACAGTGCAGACCGCGACGACCTACACCCTGCAGGCTGCGGGCAAGAGTTCGATGGCCGGCTTCACCTATACCGTCGACCAGAACAACGCCAAGACCTCGGCCTTCGCCTCGCCCGCCCCTTCCGGCTGGGTCGCGGCGACGCCGAACAACTGCTGGGTCACCAACGTGGGAGGCGTGTGCTAATCAGGCACGAGTCGGAAGCCGGCATGACCCTGATCGAACTCATGGTCGGGATCGCCATCGTGGCGGTGCTGCTCGCGATGGCCGCGCCGAGCTTCAGCAACTGGCTGCAGAACACGCAGATCCGCACCGCGACGGAAGCCATCCAGAACGGGCTGACGCTCGCCCGCGCGGAAGCGGTGCGGCGCAATACCCCCGTGCGCTTCCAGCTCACCAATACCCTGGACAACACTTGCGCGATCTCGACCTCGGGCACCAACTGGGTGGTGAGCCAGGACGATCCGACTGGTCTCTGCGGGAACGCCATTCCCGATCCCTCGAATACGAATCCGCCCGCGCCGCGCCTGATCCAGACGCGCTCGGGATCCGAAGGATCGCGCAACGCGCAGGTGACGGCGGCGCCGCAAGGATTCGTCGTGTTCAACGGCCTGGGGCGCCTGACGAACCCGCTCGCCGGCGCCACGATCGACGTCAACAACCCCATCGGCGGCAATTGCGTGACCGACACGACGCCGGGCCCGATGCGCTGCCTGCGCGTCGCGGTCTCCACCGGCGGCGAAGTGCGCATGTGCGACCCCGCCTTCGCCAGCACCGACCCGCAGGGATGCTAGGCATGAACGCGAAGCTACCCGGCCGCCGCGAGCAAGCGGGCTCGATGCTGCTCGAGGCCTTCATCGCCATCCTCATCTTTTCCATGGGCGTTCTCGCCATCGTCGGCATGCAGGCCTCCGCGGTGAAAAGCGCCACCGACGCGCGCTATCGTTCCGACGCGAGCCTGCTCGCGAACGAGCTGCTCGGCCAGATGTGGGTGACCGACCGCACGGTGGCGACGCTGCAGACCAATTTCCAGGGCGGCGCGGGCACCGACGGCGCGTCCTACACCGCCTGGTATTCGAACGTGCAGGCGACGCTGCCCGGCTCCGCGGTCTACCCGCCGGTGGTGACGGTGGATCCGGCGACGAGCCTGGTGACGATCGCGGTGAACTGGAAGGCGCCGAACGACGCGCCCTCCGCCGCCGCCCATTCGTTCAACATCATCGCGCAGATCAGGTAGGAGCGCGCATGTCCGCCTTCCCTCGCCCCCTTTCAAAGCTGCGCGCTGCCGGCTTCAGCCTGGTGGAGATCATGGTGGGCATGGTCATCGGCATGCTCGGCATCATCATCATGATGCAGGTGTTCACGCTCGCCGAAAGCCAGAAGCGCACTACCACCGGCGGCGGCGACGCGCAGAGCAACGCCGCGATCTCGCTCTACGGCCTGCAGCGCGACATCCGCCAGGCCGGCTTCGGCGCGAGCGACATGAAGCTGCTCGGCTGCACCGTTACCCTGCGCACCGCGCCGGCGACGGTGAACTTGAACGGCTTGGCTCCGGTCACCATCAACCACGCGAGCATCCCCGCGGGCGACGCCAATTCCGACACCCTGCTCATCGCCTACGCCAGCACCAACGGCTCGCCGCAGGGCGACGGCATCGTGTCGCAACCGGCCTCGGCTGGCGCCGCTGCCGCCCCCGACATCTACGCCGTGCAGACGCCGACTTCGTTCACCAACGGCGACCGCGTCATCGCGACGCCGCAGAATCGGGCGACGCCCTGCAATCTGAGCCTCGCCACCGTCGCCTGCGTCGGCACCGCCTGTCCCGGCGTCACCAGCCCCAACTACGTCCTGGTCGGCAGCGGTACCGGCGTCGCCGGCTCCAGCAACGGCGCGCTATTCAATCTCGGCCAGAATCCGAAGGTGCTCGCCTACGCCGTGCGCAACGGCAATTTGACGCAGTGCGACTACATCGTGAACGACTGCAGCATCGCCGCCAACACCGGCAACACGGCGATCTGGGTGCCGATTGCGAGCAACGTCGTCGCCATCAAGGCCCTCTATGGCCGCGACACCAGCGCGACCATGGACGACGTCGTCGACACCTTCGACGAGACGGCGCCGCTCACCGCCTGCGACTGGGCGCGCGTCTCCGCGCTGCGCATCGCCCTGGTGGCGCGAAACGCCAATTTCGAGAAGACCGCGGTCACCACCGTCGCGCCGACCTGGGAGGGCAGCGCGACGAACCCCATCGACTTGAGCGCAAACGCGAGCTGGCAGAACTACCGCTATCGGGTGGTGCAGACCCTGGTGCCGCTGCGCAATCTCGCCTGGCAGGGAGCACAGCCGGGATGCTGATCGACACCAAATCGGCCGTGCAAAAAGGAGCGCCGCGCGCGCAGCAGCGCGGGGTGGTGCTGATGATGGCGCTGATCGTGCTCGTGGCGATGACGCTCGCCGGCATTGCGCTGGTGCGCTCGGTCGACACCAGCAACGTCATTGCCGGCAACCTCGCCTTCCAGCAGGCCGCAACCAACTCGGGCGACGTCGGCACCGAAACCGCAGCGAACTGGCTCAGCGTCAACAACACCGGCACGACGCTGTTCGCCAACATCTACGCCCAGGGCTACGCCGCCTCGGTCCAGCCGGCGCTCGGACCGACGCA
This sequence comes from uncultured Enterobacteriaceae bacterium, assembly GCA_964565875.1. Lineage (GTDB taxonomy): Bacteria > Pseudomonadota > Gammaproteobacteria > Burkholderiales > SG8-39 > 2-12-FULL-64-23. The sequence continues at coordinate 8,922 of CAZMGP010000005.1, read as the reverse complement.
AACCTGGGACAACTATTGGAGAACCGTGCTCGTGCCCACCGGCCAGGTGGTGACGCTGCCGATGGACGCCGCCGGCAACACCGTGTCCTACGCGATCCAGCGCCTGTGCAACGCCGTGGGCGATCCGACCAGCACGCCTTCGCCCGGCTGCGCCGTCACGCAGACGGCCGCCGCCTCCGCTTCGAGCAGCAAGACGGCGGGCACGGTCGCCCTGCTCTACGCCAGCCAAATCTATTACCGCATCACCACGCGCATCGCCGGACCGCGCAACACCGTCAGCTACGTGCAGACGATCGTCGCGCTCTAATCCGGCAAGCACCGGGAGGCAAGCATGAGAACAAGCCGCAGTTTCCTCGACTTCATCGGGCGCTCGATGCTGCTGGTCTTCGCCACCAGCAGCGTCCACGCCGGCACCACCGATCTCGCCACCGTGCCGCTCGTCACCTCGTCGGCTTCTTCCGTGGCACCGAACCTGCTCTACATCCTCGACGACTCCGGCAGCATGGACTGGGACTATCTGCCCGACTGGGCAACGACCAGCGACCAGACGCTGTTCCGAAATAACGGCTACAACGGCGTCGCCTATACGCCGTCGGTCACCTATTCGCCACCGATCTATTACAACGCCGACGGTACGATCAACACCACGACCTATCCCAGCATGACTTCGGCGAACTCCGCGGGCTGGACGGCCGTGCCCGACGACGGCTACCGCGAGCAATCCACCACCAGCAGCAATCTCGTCGGCAACGCCTATTTCTACACCTTCATCCCAGGCGAATACTGCAGCCAGCCGCGCCTGCTCAATTGCGCCGCGCAAACCGCGCCGTCGGCGTCCTATCCCTATCCGGCGACGCTGCGCTGGTGTACCGACAGCACCATGACCAACTGCCAGGCGATCCGCATCGAGTCGGGCACGACTTACCAGGTCGCGCGCTATCCGATGTCGGCGACAGCCACCATTTCGGTCAGTGGCTCATCCGCGACGACGGTGAACGGGATCACCGTCAACGGCCAGCAGATCCTGTCCTCGGCGACCTCGAGTTCGACCACGTCGAGCACGGTCGCCGGCAACATCAAGAACGCCATCAACGCCTGTACCGCAGCCGCGAGCGGCGCCTGTACCGTCGCCGGCTACAGCGCGACTGCCAGCGGCAGCACCGTCACCATCATGGCGCCGACCGGTTCCGGCTCCATTACCTACCTGCCCGTGATCGCGAAGACCGGGACCATGACCGTCACGCCGACGGCGTTCAACGGCGGCGTCCCCGGCTCCAATGTCCTCACCACCATCAGCAGCGGCACCGCCAGCTACCCCTATCCCGGTAGCACGGCCAAGGCGACGACTCGCACCGATTGTGCCGGCGCGACTTGCACCTACGCCGAGGAAATGACCAACTACGCCAACTGGTGGGCGTACTACCACACGCGCATGCAGATGATGAAGACGGCGGCCGGCATCGCCTTCCAGACGCTGGGACCGAACTACCGCGTGGGCTACCTTACCATCAACAATAATCAGGGCAACGCGTTCGTCAATCTGGCGCCGTTCAACGCCACCAACAAGCTCGCCTGGTACAACAAGTTCTACGCCGCCTTTCCTGGAAGTAGCACGCCGCTGCGCGCCACGCTCGCCGAAGCCGGACGCATCTTCGCAGGCAAGTTCGACGGCAGCACTTACAACGGCGTCGCCGTGACCGATCCGATGCAGTATTCCTGCCAGCAGAACTTCGCCATCATGTCGACCGACGGCTATTGGAACGAATCCTCGGGCTTCGTCCAGCTGAACGGCACGACCAACGTCGGCAACCAGGACGGCGCGGACGTGAGGCCATACAACGACGGCGGCGCGACCATCGTCACTTCGAACACGCCGACCAGCACGGTGGTGCAGACGCAAACGGTGACGGGGAAGAACACCACCACGGTGTGGAGCCAGTACGTCTATTCGCTAGGCGCGAACGGCGCCGACGGCTGCTCCTCGTCCCGACACAAGGTGCATCAGCAGCAGCAGCAGCAGACCGAAACCAAGGCGACCACCACCACTTCGGTCGACAACACCACGACCACCACCACGCAGACGGTGGTCACCAGCAACGGCGTGGTCACCTCCAGCACCTCGAGCACCAGCACCTCGAGCTCCAACGTGAGCACCAACACGGTGACGAACAGCGACAGCTTCACCGCCTGGGCGAACGTCGGCTCGGTCACCACGACGGGCTCGTGCACGACCAGCAGCAGCTTGCCCAACCCCAATCCGAGCAACGCGACCACGGTTTCGACCAACACCACCACCACCTCTGGCCCGACCACCACCACGCTCTCGACTACGGGACCGACCACCGGCGCGACGACCAGCACGACCACGACCAGCGGCGGCACCTCGAACACGCTCGCCGACGTCGCCGAGTACTATTACATGACCGACCTGCGCGATTCCTCGCTCGGCAACTGCACCGGCGCGCCGATTCCGCCCGCGACCACCGGCCTCGACGTGTGCCTGAACAACGTGCCGACGAGCGGGCTCGACAGCGCATCCTGGCAGCACATGACGCTGTTCACCATGGCGCTCGGCGCATCCGGCTACATGCAGTTCTCGCCCAGCTATCCGACCGCCTCGAGCGGCGACTTCTTCGACGTCAAGAACGGCACCACCGCCAACCCGACGGCCGGCACCTGCATGTGGCAGTCGAGCGGCGGGTGCAACTGGCCCACGCCGGGCAGCAACCTGCAGACCAACATCGACGACCTGTGGCACGCCGCCGTCAACGGCCGCGGCACCTATTTCAGCGCGACCAATCCGGCCTCGCTTAACGCCGGCTTGAGCAATGCCCTGGCCGGGGTGAGTGCGCGTTCGGGTTCTTCCGCGGCAGCAACCACCAGCAACCCGAACGTGACCTCGGGCGACAACTTCGTCTTCAGCTCCACCTTCACCACCCAGGAGTGGGACGGCCAGCTCGTGCGCCAGCAGCTCGACCTCGTCACCGGCAATGTCTCCTCCACCGTCGACTGGTCGGCACAAGCCCAGCTCGACAGCAACACCTCGCGCACCATCTACATGCGCGACACGAACGCGACCTCGGCGAACGGGCTGAAAGCCTTCAACTGGTCGGTGATGACCACCACCGAGCAGGGCTATTTCAGCTTCCCCGCCATTTCCTCGCTGTCGCAGTTCTGCGTCACCGGCATCACCTGCCTGCCCGCTACCAGCCAGACTAACGCGACTTCGGGCGGAGCGAACATGGTGTCCTACCTCGGCGGCGACCGCACCAACGAAGGCGTCGCCACCGACACCACCAAGTATTTCCGCCAGCGCATCCACGTCCTGGGCGACATCGTGAACGCCGAAGCCGTGTACGTGAAGCTGCCACTGTACAACTACACCGATGCGGGCTACGCCGCCTACCAGACCGCGCAAGCCTCGCGCCAAGGCATGGTCTACGCAGCGGGCAACGACGGCATGCTGCATGCCTTCAACTCCAGCACCGGGGCGGAAGCCTGGGCCTTCGTACCGTCGACTGTACTGCCCAACTTGTTTAAGCTCGCCGACAAGAACTACTCCAACCTGCACCAGTATTTCGTCGACGGCACGCCGATCGCGGGCGACATCTACTTCGGCGGCGCCTGGCACTCCGTCGTCGTCGGCGGTCAGAACGGCGGCGGCCGCGGTTACTACGCCTTGGACGTGACCAGCCCCACTGCGCCCAAGCTGCTGTGGGAATTCACCGACGTCAACATGGGCTACACCTACGGCAATCCGACCATCACCAAGCTGCAGGACGGCACCTGGGTGGTGCTCGCGACCTCGGGCTACAACAACGTCGCGCCGGGTGACGGCGTCGGCCGCCTCTACGTCATCAATGCCGGCACCGGCGCCCTCATCCGCACCATCAGCACCGGCGTAGGCAGCACCACCACCCCGAGCGGACTCGCCCGCATCAGCGGCTGGGTGACGAACGCCACCCTGGACAATACGTCGATGCGCGCCTACGGCGGGGACCTGCTCGGCAATCTCTGGCGCTTCGACATCAACGGCAACATCGGCGCGGCCGGCTATGATGCGCAGCTGTTGACCACCTTCTACGCCAATGCAGCCGGCAGCGTGACGCAGCCGATCACCACCCGGCCGGAACTCGGCGACGTCGGCGGCACGGCGGTGGTATTCGTCGGCACCGGCCGCTTCCTCGGGGTTTCCGATTTGTCCGACACCACGCAACAGACCTTCTATGCGGTGAAGGACACGCTCGGCACGACCACCTACAGCAACCCGCAGGCCGCGACTTCGAATTTCGTGCAGCAGGTGGTTACCACGACCACCTGTCCCGCCGGCTCGCCGACCACCATCTGCACCACCGGCCAGCAGGTTCGGGTGAGCACGGCGAAGGCGGTCAACTTCGCCACCAACAACGGCTGGTACGTCAACCTGCCGGACTCGGGCGAGCGTTCGAACACCGATCCGACGCTCGCCCTCGGCACGCTCGGCTTCACCACCAACGTGCCCAATAACAGCGCCTGCACCGCCGGCGGCTACAGCTGGCGCTACGTGCTCGATTACCGCACCGGCGCGCCGGTGTCGACCTCGACCACGGGCATCACGGCGGTCGCGCTGGGCAATGCGCTGGCGACGCGCGGCGTGTTCGTGCGCCTGCCGAACAACGTCATCATCCAGCTCACGCGTTTGTCGGACGGCACCACCATGACCACCAACGTGCCCATCGGCGCAGGCGTGGCGCCGATCCGGCGCATCTCCTGGCGCGAGCTGATCCAGGAGCAGTGAGGAGACGCGGGCGAGAGGCCTCAGCTCGTGTGAGCGAGGCCCTTGGGTAGGGGGAAGGTCACCCCTTCTTCCTTGCCGTCGAGCTGGGTGACGCGCTTCGCGCCCAGTTCCTGCAGGCGGGCGATGACATCCAGCACCAGCACTTCGGGCGCGGACGCGCCGGCACTCACGCCGACTCGATCGCGGCCCTGCAGCCATTCGGTGCGCAGCTGCGAGGCATCGTCGATCATGTAGGCATCGACGCCCAGCGTGCGCGCCACTTCGCGCAGGCGGTTGGAATTGGAGCTGTTGGGCGAGCCGACGACGATCACCAGGTCGCAGCGCGCCGCCATCAGCTTCACCGCATCCTGGCGGTTCTGCGTGGCGTAGCAGATGTCGTCCTTCTTCGGCCCGAGGATATCGGGAAAGCGCCTCTTCAGCGCCGCCACGATGGCCGCGGCGTCGTCGACCGAGAGCGTGGTCTGGGTGACGTAGGCGAGCCGCGCCGGGTCCGCGACTTCGAGGCGCTCGACGTCGGCAACGGTTTCCACCAAATACATGCCGTGCTCCGCCTGGCCCATGGTGCCCTCGACCTCGGGATGCCCGCGATGGCCGATCATCACGATGCCGCGGCCCTGTTGATGCATCTTCGCCACCTCCACGTGCACCTTGGTCACCAAGGGACAGGTGGCATCGAACACCTTCAGCCCGCGCGCCTCGGCTTCAGCGCGCACCGCCTGCGACACGCCGTGCGCGCTGAAGATCAGCGTGCTGCCGGCGGGCACCTGGTCCAGTTCCTCGACGAACACTGCGCCCTTGCGGCGCAAATCGTCGACCACGAACTTGTTGTGCACCACCTCGTGGCGCACGTAGATCGGCGCGCCGTAGAGCTCGAGCGCGCGCTCGACGATGCTGATCGCGCGCTCGACGCCGGCGCAGAAACCACGGGGATTAGCGAGCAGGACTTCCATCGTTCGACCTCAGTTCGAATGGCCGCGTCGTGCCATCATCATACTCGGCGTGCGCGCGCTCAACGTGCGGCGCCCGCGCCGCGCTCGCGCGGCCGGAAGCTGTCGGCGATGAGCAGCGCCGCGCCCACGGTAATGGCGGAATCGGCTAGATTGAACGCCGGCCAATGCCAGCCCGCCGCATGAAAATCGAGGAAATCGATCACATGGCCGAGGACGATGCGGTCGATGACATTGCCCAGCGCCCCGCCCAGTATCAATGCCAGGGCGCCGCAGAAAAGTTTCTCGCCGGCATGGCGCGCGAGCAGCACGCCGATCACGGCGATGGCGGCGAGCGCGATGACGATGAAAAAGCCGCGCTGCCAGCCCGAAGCGGCGGCGAGGAAGCTGAAAGCCGCACCCTTGTTGTAGGTCAGCACCATGTTGAAGAACCCGGTGACGGGACGCACGTCGCCGTAGTCGAAGCTCGCGCTCACCCAATACTTGGTGAGCTGATCGAGCCCGGCAACTACGAGTGCCAGCGCGTACCAGGGCGCGAGCCTACGCATGGTCGCGCGCTTCACCGTCGCCGTAGAGGTTGGACACGCAGCGGCCGCACAGCCCCGGATGCGCGGCAGCCGCGCCGACGTCGTCGCGGTAATGCCAGCAGCGGCCGCATTTCTCGTGCGCGCTCGCCTGCACCAAAATCGCCTCTTGCGCCGCGTCTGCGACCGGCGTCACCAGCGCCTTGGAAGTGATGAGCACGAAGCGCAGGTCGTCGCCGAGCGATTCGAGCAGCGCGAGGCGCTCACCGCTCGCGCGGATTTCCACCTCCGCCTGCAGCGAAGAACCGATGCTGCCCGCGACGCGCGCCTCCTCCAGGCACTTTTGCACCTCGGCACGCACGGCGCGGATCGCCGTCCAGCGGCCGAGCAACTCGGGCGCAGCGCTCGCCGGCGGGAACTCTTCCCAGGTATGCGCGAACACGGTCTCGTCCTTGCCGATCAGGCTCCAGATTTCCTCGGCGGTGAAGGAGAGGATGGGCGCCATCAGGCGCACCAGGCGCTGCAGGATCTGGTAGAGCGCGTTCTGCGCCGAACGCCGCGCGCGCGAGTCTTTGCCGGCGGTGTAGAGCCGGTCCTTGAGGATGTCCAGATAGAAGCCGCCCAGGTCCTCGGAACAGAACGCCTGCAGCTTCTGCGCGACGAAATGAAAGTCGTAATGCTCGTAGTCGCGGGCGAGCTCCTGCTGCAGCGACTGGGTGAGCGCGAGCGCGTAGCGGTCGATTTCGAGCCACGCCTCCTGCGGCAGCGCATGCGCCTGCGGATCGAAATCGGCGGTGTTGGCGAGGAGAAAGCGCAGCGTGTTGCGGATGCGGCGGTAGGATTCGACCACGCGCTTCAGGATTTCGTCGGAGATCGACAGCTCGCCCGAGTAATCCGTCGCCGCAACCCACAGGCGCAGCACCTCCGCGCCGAGGGTGTCGGACACCTTCTGCGGCGCAATGACGTTGCCGAGCGACTTCGACATCTTGCGACCGTGGCCGTCGACGACGAAACCGTGGGTGAGCAAGCCTTTGTACGGCGGCACGCCGTTCAGCATGCAGGAAACGAGCAGCGACGAGTGGAACCAGCCGCGGTGCTGGTCCGAGCCCTCGAGGTAGAGGTCGGCGGGGAACTGCAGCTCTCCTCCGTGCGAACCCAAGTCCTTCTCGCGGCCGTTCGCCCCGCCCATCACCGTCTGATGCGTGGAGCCGGAATCGAACCAGACATCAAGCGTGTCCTTGATCTTCAGGTAGTCGGCCGCGTCCGCGCCGAGCAGCTCCGCCGCATCCAGCGTCTGCCAGGCCTCGATGCCGTCTTTCTCTACGCGCTGCGCCACCTCCTCCAGGAGATCGAGGGTGCGCGGGTGCAGCGCGCCCGTTTCCCTGTGGATGAAGAACGGCATCGGCACGCCCCATTGCCGCTGGCGCGACAGCGTCCAGTCCGGACGGTTGGCGATCATGCCGTACAGCCGCGCCTGGCCCCAGCCGGGATAGAAGCGCGTGTTCTCGATGCCGCGCAGCGCGGTCGCGCGCAGCGACTCGGCGGGCTTCGCGCCTTCGAATCCCGGCGGCGCATCCATGCTCGCGAACCATTGCGTGCTCGCGCGGTAGATGATCGGCGTCTTATGGCGCCAGCAGTGCATGTAGCTGTGCACGTAGGGCTCGGCGTGGAACAGCGCGCCGGCTTCCTCGATCTTCTTCACGATCTCGGGATTCGCCTTCCAGATGTTCATGCCGCCGAAGAAAGGCAAGCTGGAGACATACTTGCCGTCGGCCATCACCGGGGTCAGGATCTGTTCGTCCTTCATGCCGTAGCGCCGGCAGGAGTCGAAGTCCTCCACGCCGTAGGCCGGGGCGCTGTGAACGATGCCGGTGCCGGTGTCGAGCGTGACGTATTCACCCAGATAGATCGGCGCCAGGCGGTCGTAGAAGGGATGGTGGAAGGCGATGCGCTCGAGCGCGCTGCCCTTGCACGAAGCGACCGTCTTGCCCGGGATGTTGAAGCGCGTGAGGCTCGCCTCCTGCAGATTGGCGGCGAGCAGCAGATGCCCGCGCACGGTCTCGACTAAATTGTAGACATGCTCGGGGTGGGCGTTGAGCGCCTGGTTCGCCGGAATGGTCCAGGGCGTGGTGGTCCAGATCACTGCGTACACCGGCCCCGCAGGCAGCGCTTCCAGGCCGAAGGCGCGCGCGAGCTTGCCGCGTTCCGCCTCCGGCAGAGGGAAGCCGACGTCGATGGCGAAGTCCTTCTTGTCCGCGTACTCGACTTCGGCTTCCGCCAACGCCGAGCCGCAGTCGAAGCACCAGTTCACCGGCTTCAGGCCGCGGTAGACATAGCCCGTCTGCAGGATCTTGCCCAGGGTACGGATCTCATCGGCCTCGTTGCCGTAGGCCATGGTGAGATAGGGACGGTCCCAGTCGCCGAGCACGCCCAGGCGCTGGAAGTCCTTCTTCTGCCGCTCGATCTGTTCCGTCGCATAGGCGCGACACAGGCTCTGCGTCTTTTCCACCGGCAGGTTCTTGCCGTGCTGCTTCTCGATCTCGCGCTCGATGGGCATGCCGTGGCAGTCCCAGCCCGGCACGTAGACCGCGTCGTAGCCCGCCATGTTGCGCGACTTGACGATGATGTCCTTGAGGATCTTGTTCACCGCATGGCCGATGTGGATGTCGCCGTT
>CAZMGP010000004.1:0-150546 GCA_964565875.1 uncultured Enterobacteriaceae bacterium | reverse complement strand
CAGTCAAAGCAAGACTCTACTTCCGAGTTGTCTACTTGACGGGGAAGCTTACGAACGGGCTTCAGCTTTCCGCAGGAAGGTCGATAGAGCAAAGGACGGCCATCCAGTATTTGGCTTATGCCACGGCGCTGGCCGCGCTTGTAGTTTCGTAACGTCCTGCGTCGAAGGAGTGCCGGAAAGGGCCTCTCCGGTTGGTGAGTCAGGTAAGTGGAGGTGTAGATGAAAGTCTTTGGTGATTTGCCGCTGCGCTGGAAGATGGCGGCAACCATCGCAATCGCGTTCTCGCTCTTCGTGGTCGCGATCGTCACCGCGGTCAACGGCCTGGTGGAAACACGCAACGGCTTTACGCAGTTCATCGACCAGGACAACGCGCTTGCCGAGTCCGTCGCCGACACGTACGCCCAGGGGCTGCAGCTAGGCCAGGCGGTGCGCAACATCATTCTGGATCCAAGCAACAAGACTGCATACGCCAATCTGGAAGCGGCGGACGGGCAGCTTGCAAAGGCCTTGAACACCGGTCTCGCGCTGGCAAAGACGGATCCCGAGACATTCAAGGTCCTTGCGGGAATCAGTGAGCTCAGATCCAAGCAAAAATCAATTCAGCAAAGCGTGGTCAAGCTGGCGCAGGACAACCAAGGTCTTGCGATTCAGATGCTCAACAAGGAAGAGACGCCGCTGTGGCGACAAATGCGCAGCGCGCTGCTCGAATTGATGAAGCTCAAATCGGGCCAAGTGTCGACTCAGCGAACCCAGATGGTTTCCTATACCAGCAACGTCGTTTGGCTGAGCGTGGGCTTGGGCGCGGTTGCGCTCGTCGGGGGGCTTCTGCTCATGGTTTGGCTGGCGAAGTCGATCACCCGCCAGTTGGGCGGCGAACCGGCTTCGGCAGTCGATGTCGCGAACAAGATCGCCGCGGGAAACCTCTGCTTCGATATCCAGGTGACTGCGCGCGACGAATCGAGTCTCTTCTCGGCAATGCAACGAATGCGTGACGGCCTGGTGAAGATGGTGGGCGAGGTACGCGCAAGTGCCGAGGCTATCGGCAGCGGAACCAAGCAGATCGCCTCCGGCAATTCCGACCTTTCGCAGCGTACCGAGGAGCAAGCTTCCAGCCTCGAGGAGACCGCATCTTCTATGGAAGAACTCACCTCGACGGTGAAGCAGAATGCCGAAAACGCGCGGCGAGCGAACGAACTCACGATCAGCGCGAGCGCAATCGCGGTCAAGGGTGGCGAAGTGGTGAACCAGGTGGTCGGCACCATGAGCTCGATCAGCGAGAGCTCGGGCAGGATCGTCGATATCATCGGGGTGATAGACGGGATCGCATTTCAGACGAATATCTTGGCGTTGAATGCCGCAGTCGAGGCGGCGCGTGCCGGCGAACAAGGACGCGGCTTTGCCGTGGTGGCGAGCGAAGTGAGAAATCTAGCGCAGCGCTCGGCGGTGGCGGCGAAGGAGATCAAGGCGCTCATCGCGGACTCGGTGGAGAAGGTCGGGGCGGGGACAAGGCTCGTGGACGAAGCGGGAAAGACCATGGGCGAAATCGTCGATTCGGTGAGGCAGGTGACCGACATCATGGCGGGGATCACGGCGGCTTCGCAGGAGCAAAGCGCCGGCATCGCACAGGTCAACCAGGCCGTGGCGCAGATGGACCATGTGACGCAGCAAAACGCGGCCCTCGTCGAAGAAGCCGCCGCCGCGGCTGAATCGCTGCAAGAGCAGGCATATCAACTGGCGCAGGCGGTGGCAGCCTTCAAGCTCGAGTCGCCGGAGGGCGTAGCAGCGCACGCCCAGCGAACACCGGCGCCGACTGAGGCTCCGCGCCGGGCAGAGCGCGCGCAGAAGGTCGAACGTCAGCGCGCAGAGCGGGCACGGGCCGCAATGGCTTAGAGTCGGACCCAAGTTGAGAGAATGTCCCTCGACGGGAGGCTCCCCGCGGCGCGTCCCCCAAGGGGCCTTCCGTTGGGCGCATTCCTTCGCATTCCCCCAAGTCAGCCATTATCGGGAGGAAATTTCACATCGCCATTGCGCGTGCATTGCCTAAACTCAAAGAGCAACGAAACAGTTCGCTGCATAATAAGCAAGAGCTTTGGATCGCCACCTAAGACTGATTGCGCGTGGCGCTGAAATAACAACTCTTCGTCGACATGAGCGCGCCAGACGAACTGCCGAATCCGGGCCGCATCCCGCAAGCGCCGCTCGCCGTCGAGCGCCGCGGCTGGTCGCGCTGGATTCCAGGGCTGCGGATGCTCTGGTACTACGACGCCTCCTGGCTGCGGCACGACCTGGTCGCCGGGCTCGTGCTCACCACCATGCTGGTGCCGGTCGGCATCGCCTATGCCGAGGCTTCGGGTGTGCCCGGCATCTACGGCCTCTACGCCACCATCGTTCCGCTCCTCGCCTATGCACTCTTCGGTCCGAGCCGCATCCTCGTCCTGGGGCCGGACTCTGCGCTCGCTGCGGTCATCCTCGCGGTCGTCCTGCCCTTGTCCGGAGGCGACCCCGGGCGTGCCGTGGTGCTCGCCAGCGCCATGGCCGTCGTCTCCGGCATCGCGTGCATCGCCGCGGGGCTTGCGCGACTGGGCTTCGTGACGGAATTGCTGGCCAAGCCCATCCGCTATGGCTATATGAACGGCATCGCGTTCACGGTGCTCTTGAGCCAGGTTCCCAAACTTCTCGGTTTCTCGGTCAAAGCGGAGAATCCGTGGCAGCAGGCGCAGGGGATCGTCGATGCGCTGCTCGGCGGGCGCGCGAACGCGGCCGCCTGCGCGATCGGCGGCGGCGCCCTGGTCCTGATCCTCGCGCTGAAGCGCTTCCCGCGCGTGCCTGGAATCCTCATCGCGGTGGTGGCAGCCACGCTGCTTGCCGAGATCTTCAATCTCGCGACCGTGGCCGGCATCGCCGTCCTCGGCCCGCTGCCGCAGGGCCTACCCGAGCCGGCCCTGCCGATGCTGCGAGCGGAAGACCTGGTGCCGGTATGTCTGGGCGGCCTCGCGGTGGCGCTGGTTTCCTTCGCCGACACGAGCGTGCTCTCGCGCAGCTACTCGGCGCGCCTGCGCCAGCCGGTGGACCCGAACCAGGAGCTGGTGGGCCTGGGCGCGGCAAATCTCGCCGCTGGCTTCTTCCAGGGCTTCCCGATCAGCAGCAGCTCGTCGCGCACCCCCGTGGCCGAAGCGGCCGGTGCCAGGACCCAACTCACCAGCGTGGCGGGGGCGGTCGCGATCGCCCTGCTTTTGGTGCTCGGCCCAGAACTCTTGCGCAACCTGCCCGGCGCGGCGCTCGCCGCCGTCGTCATCGCCTCGGCCATCGGCCTCATCGAGGTAACCGATCTGCGGCGCATCTACCGCATCCAGGAATGGGAATTCTGGCTGTCGATGGCCTGCTTCGCCGGGGTCGTGGTGCTCGGCGCGATTCCGGGCATCGCGCTCGCCATCGTCGCCGCCGTCATCGAGTTCCTCTGGGATGGCTGGCGCCCGTATTCGGCAGTGCTCGGTCGGGTGGACGGCGTGAAGGGATACCACGACATCACGCGCTATCCCAACGCACGGCTCGTCCCCGGCCTCGTCTTGCTCCGCTGGGACGCGCCGCTGTTCTTTGCCAACGCGGAGCTCTTCCACAATCGCGTGCTCGAGGCGGCCGCGAATTCCCCGACGCCGGTTCGCTGGATCGTGGTCGCGGCCGAACCTGTGACCAGCGTCGACGTCACTGCGGCCGACATGATCGCCGAACTCGACGACAAGCTGAACGCCGCCCGCGTCGAGTTCTGCTTCGCAGAGATGAAGGATCCGGTCAAGGACAAGCTCAAGCGCTTCGGCCTGTTCAAGCGCTTCGGCGAGGCGAGCTTCTTCGCCACCGTCGGCGAGGCGGTGAACGCCTATCTCGCCGCCCACCGCGTCGAATGGAAGGATTGGGAGGACCGGTAGATCGGTCTTGCGCACGGGACGGTGCGCGCCGCAAGCAGTGCCACCTCTTTTGCCTGCCTGGGTTCCCCCGTATCCGTTGATACCAGAGAATTCATCCACCCATGATGCGCTGATGCCGGTAAACTAAAATCTCACTAAGCCCGGAACACAAAAGATTCCGGCCGGTCAATTCAAGGGAGGTCTCGAGTGACACGTCTATTTCTAGCCGGTCTTCTATGGGGTGCAATGGCCCTACCTGCCATCGCGGCGCTGAGCACAGGCGACATCGCGCCGGACTTCACCGCCCAGGCTTCCCGCGACGGCAAGGCCTTCACCTTCTCACTGAAGGAAGCGCGAAAGTCGGGGCCCGTGGTGGTGTATTTCTTCCCGGCCGCGTTCACTCAGGGCTGCAATGTCCAGGCGCACGAGTTTGCCGTCAACCACGACAAATTCGTCGCCGCGGGCGCGAGCATCATCGGCGTATCGCTCGACGACATCGGCCGGCTCAATGCGTTTTCCGCCGACCCGGATTACTGCGGCGGCAAGGTGCCGGTGGCATCCGACGCAGAAGGCCGCGTCGCCAAGGCATACGACTTGCGCGTCGGGCGTTCTCGTTCCGGGGTGAGGGATACCCGCGGGGCGCTGATCGAACACGGTTTTGCCGAGCGCACGACTTTCATCGTGACGTCGGAGGGGAGAATCGCGGCCACGGTCGGAGGCTTGGCTCCGGCGGAGAACGTCGCTCAGGCGCTCGCGGCGGTGCAGCGCCTCGCGAAGAATTCCATGCGCTGACCGGCCGGTTTGCTAAACCATGGCGATGTGGCCGCCGATCTTGAACAACTCGCGATAATGCCCGCGGCGCCGCGTCAACTGCTTGTGGCTGCCCTGTTCGACGATTCGGCCTTCCTTGAGTACCAGGATTAGGTCGGCATCTCTCACGGAATAAAGCTGGTGGGCGATGGTCAGCATGGTTTTGCCTTGCTGCAGGCGATGCAAGCCGTCGCGGATCAGCGCTTCCGATTCCGCGTCCACCGCCGCGGTCGGCTCGTCCATGATGAGTATCCGCGGCCGCTTGATCAGCGCGCGCGCGAGTCCGACCCGTTCGCGCTGACCTCCCGACAGAGCGCAGCCGGATTCGCCGATTAGTTCGTCGTAGCCGTCGGGGAGGCCGGCGATGAATTCATGGATTTGCGCGTCCCGCGCGGCTTGTTCGATCTCTTCCTGCGTCGCATCCGGCTTGCCGTAGGCGATGTTTTCCCTGATGCTCGCGCCGACCAGGACATCGTCCTGCAGCACGACGCCGATCTCATGGCGCAAGGATTCGCGCCGGTAGCGGCGCACGTCCACGCCATCGATCAGCACGCGGCCGCTCGTCGCGTCGTACAGTCGCAGTATCAGATTCGCGATGGTGGACTTGCCGGCGCCCGATGCGCCGACCAGCGCGACGCGCGTCCCCGCCGGGATAGTGAACGAGACATCCTTCAGCACCGGTTTGCCCGGCTCGTAGGCGAAGGACACGTTCTCGAACGCGATCTCCCCCTGTAGATTGCGGGCGTCGACCGCGTCGGGGTCGTCCTCGATGTCGGGCTTGATCTCGAGGATTTCGTTGATTCGCTCGATGCTCGCGGCCGCGCCGGAAGTACGCGCCGACATCCGCGCCATCTGCCGCACCGGCCGGTACATGTTGGTGATGTAGGAGGTGAATACCAGCAAGCTGCCCGGCGTCATGTGGCCGCGCAATACCTGAATGCCGCCGAACAGCACGACGACGCACGTTCCGACCGCAGTGACGATTTCCGCCATGCGCGCCGCCGACGCCTGCATGCGCGCCGTGCGGATGCTTTCCTGCATCGACTCGGCGCTTTCTGCATCGAAGCGCGCCAACTCGTAGCGCTCGCGGCCGAACGCCTGCACCACGGTCACCGCTCCCAGTATCTCGTTGATCCGCGAGGCCACCTGTCCTTCCTTCTTGCGCTGGCTGCGCGCGGATGTCTTCACCTTGCGCACGACCAGGAAGAGAGAGAGCAGTATCGCCGGAAACACGGCCGCCACGATCAAACCGAGCTTGATGTTGATCGTAAGCATCACCGCGAACATGCCGACGACGGTAAGCACGTTGCTTGCGAACGTCAGCGCGTTCTGGGAGAAGACGTCGCGCAGCAGATTGGTCTCGCTCGTCACCTGGCTCATCAGCTCGCCGGTGCGCGCCTTGTTGTGGAACGAAAGCGACAGGCGCTGCAAGTGTTCTACCATTTCGCTGCGCAATTTGTAGACCAACTGGCTGCCGATTCGAGAAGTCAGGAACAGTTGGTAGTAGGAGAACACGCCAGAGAAGAGCGCGACGAGCACCATCGACAGCGAAAGGACGATCAGCGCGCCGATGCCGCCGCCGTGCAGGTAGTCCGCCAAGAACGCGAATTTGCGCGGAATTGGCTTGTCGAGCAGGATCTGGTCGAAGATGAGTTTAAGCGGCCACGGTGCGATGAGCGTGGTCACGGCGACACCGACCGTGCAGGCGGACGCGAACGCGATGTCCGTTTTGACCGTGCGCAAGTGGTCGATCAGGATCTGGGCAAAGGGCGTTTTCATACCTTTTATCGCCTTCAGCATTGCGTAGCTCCGTCAGGGCCTGCGCCGATCCGGGCGGATCGGCGGCGGACATTTGCGCTCGACCGGTTTGCATTGCAGAGACAACCGGGGTCTTCGCCAACCGGTCGGCGACCCGCGTCCACACGAGACAACTAAGCGGCAGAAATCGTGCGGGCGCGAATCGCCGGCGGCACTATGCGGCAAATTTCTTGAGCTCGACCCCCGATCCGTCGGCGATGAAGGCTTCGACTGCCTCGCGCGCCGCATCGTCGGTGACCTGCTTGGGAGGGGATTTCATAAAATAGGACGATGGCCCGGCGAGACTCCCTTTCAGCCCGCGATCGAGGGCCAGCTTGGCGCAGCGCACCGCGTCGATGACGACCCCGGCGCTGTTGGGGCTGTCCCATACTTCGAGCTTGGCCTCCACGTTCAGCGGCACGTCGCCGAAGGTCGTTCCCTCCATCCGGATGTAGCACCACTTGCGATCCGCCAGCCAGGGCACATAGTCGCTGGGTCCGACGTGAATGTCTTCCGGGCGCATCTGGAACGGAATCTGGCTGGTCACGGCGTTGGTCTTGCTGATCTTCTTGGATTCGAGCCGCTCGCGTTCGAGCATGTTGAGGAAATCGGTGTTGCCGCCGAAGTTGAGCTGGTACGTCCGGTCCAGTCGCACGCCGCGGTCGGCAAAAAGCCTCGCCAGGATGCGGTGGGTGATGGTGGCACCCACCTGCGACTTGATGTCGTCGCCGATCACCGGCAGGCCCCGTTCCGCGAATCGCTCCTGCCAGTAAGGTTCGCGGGCAATGAACACGGGCATGCAATTGACGAAGGCGCAGCCGGCTTCCAATGCCTGTTCGACATACCATTTGGTCGCAGTCTCGCTGCCCACGGGCAGATAGTTCACGACTACGTCGGTCTTGGTCTCCTTCAGGATTTTGACGATGTTGGCCGTGGGGCCGGGCGCTTTTTCGATCACTTGCGAGAGATATTTCCCCAGCCCGTCGTGTGTCATGCCGCGGTGCACGGGCACTCCGAGGTCGGGCACGTCGGTGAATTTGTAGGTGTTGTTGAGAGGCGCAAAGATCGCCTGCGCCAGGTCCTTGCCGACCTTCTCGCGGCTGATGTCGAAAGCGGCCGTAAATTCGATATCGCTGACGTGATATCGACCCAGCCGCACGTGCATCAGCCCCGGAACCATTTCGTCATCTTTGGCGTTGCGATAGTAGTGAACGCCCTGAACCAGGGACGAGGCGCAGTTGCCCACGCCAATGATCGCCACGCGCACTTTATTCAGTTTGGTGATTTCATCCATTACTTAAGGCTCCTTTGAGAACGGGGGCAACAGACCACTTGCTCTGAGCGGCTGAGCGCGAGTCGGTTGACTGCAACCACGGCGCGGGCGGCTCTGGAGATCGTCCTCGGGCGTAACCCTCGATGTAGTCAGCCAGGCGACCAGCCGCGTTTGGTACTTCTTTGTAACTGGGGAAGTAATTCACATCCACCACGACGGGACCGTCCGGACTCTCGATCACGTCCACACCGTACAGGCTGAGACCTAACGCCTGCCCGCAGCGAAGCGCGATGTCGCGGACTTCGGAGCTGACAGCGCACGGCCGTCCGGAAGTTCTAGAGCTGGTCGGGGTCGACGGCTTGCGCAGGCCGAAGACCTCGTTGCCGATCACATAAACCTTGAGATCTTCTCCTGGGCCCGGGATGAGTTCCTGCACCAGCCACTGTCTTTGATTCGGCGGCAGGGCCGCCAGCTCGTCCGGATGGCGAACGATATGGACGTCTTTGCCGCGACCGCCGATGTACGGCTTGACTACCAACGGGAGCTCGGTGACCACGTGGCGAAGTTGGATCAAATTGCCTGTGAGCCAGGATCGCGGGGTAGGTATGTTGGCCGTCCGCAGGCGCTCCGAGGCGACGATCTTGTCACGCGCAGCCAGGCAGCACGAGTAGGGATTAAGAACGCGAGCCCCCTGGTTGTGCAGCACACCGGCCAGGCTGAGCCACAGCTCGGAATGCGACTTGAGGACGTAGAGATCGTAGGCCACGGGCATATACTCGGTCTCGAGCAAGAGTTCTTCCGCAACGCCAACGTCCACCTTGAGACCGCGGGACCGCAAAATCCCGAAGAGTTCCACCAGGACCGAATTCGGCGCCGAAGTGCAGCGACGGTAGGCCAGCATAAAGAAAATGCTCATGCGGTCTACCTGACCTAGTTCAGCTCTGCGGCATTGAGGGCGCCGGAAGCGAACCATTCCCTCGCCGGCGCAACCGGCGACTCTCCGCGCAGTGCCCGCTGGCCGGCGCCGTAGAAGTACTCCGCCAGTAGGCGAGGGGCATCCGGCACTCCCATGTAGCTGCCGAACTTGTTGATGTCGACCACGTAGGGTTGTCCTCGGCTGACCACGATATCCACTCCGAACAAGTCGATGCCCAAAGTCTGGCCGCAGCGCAGGGCGATCTCGCACAGATCCGGCGTGGGGGTGAACGGTTCGCCGATCTTGTCGGCGTAGGTGCGCAGCGGGAAGATCCGCTTGACGCCGAACAGGCGGCCGCCGATACAGAAGATCTTGTGATCGTAACCGTCCGACTGGTGATAGCGTTGGGCCAGGATGGTCTGTTCTAACGGCAGGCCGTTCAGCTCGTCGACATTGCGGACGATCGAAATCCCGACGCCGCGGGAACCTCGATACGGCTTGATGATCAAAGGGCCGGCGTCGATGAGCGGCGCGAGGTCGGCGCGATTGGCGGTTACGTAGGTATTCGGAACGGGCACTCCCGCGGCTTGCAGGACCCGAGTCACCACGATCTTGTTGCGCATCATGGCTACCGTCGGGTAGGGATTCAGGGTGATCGCGCCCTGCTCGTGCAGTGCGCCAGCCAGACTCAGGGCGAGGTCGGTGCCCGACTTGAGGAGGTATAGATCATGGCGGATTCGTATTTCGCCCAGGCTGATCAACTGCTTCTCCGGATAGATGATGTCCAGAGTCACGCCGCGCTCGCCGAGCAAGCGCGCGGTCTTGACCATATTGGGATTCAACCAATCCCCGATAATCCCCATCCTCATGTTCATGGTCTCCTTGGTTAGGTTCTAAGCTGTGCCCGATTTCTACAATTCCATTCGCTGCGCCATTCATCTCGTCCCTTGCTTGGGCCGGGGCGAGATTGGCTGCAGCTAAAACCCTGCACGCGCTATGCCGATCGCGATCGCGGTTGAACCGCGGGGAACATGTACTTTGTGTTACAAGCTGTTATGACAGACGCGTTACACCGCTCGTGGCAATCCGGCGAACGCAAGGACTACGGTGTAGCCCCAAGAGTGCGGGAAAATCCGCCCAACTCCGCTTGCGCCGCGCTGTAGTCGCGACGCCATCATTCCCCCCACGCGCGCTTACCTAAAACTCAGTGATCGAGAGGGCCGGCAGCCGTTTGGCACGGCTTGTGCACGCGGCGAACGGGCGAGGCCAGCGAAGCCTCGGTTGATTCTGCGAAGGGAAGGGGGAAAGGCCTGCGTTAGGCGGCAGGCCGGGCGAACTTCAGTTCGAGCCGAAGGTTTTAGCTTTGCCGCTGACGAAAGCGACGAACTGGTCGGCGGGAAGCGGACGGCTGAACAAGTAGCCCTGTATTTCGTCGCACTCGTAGCCGCGCAGAAGCTGCAGTTGGACGTCTTCTTCCACGCCTTCCGCAATGACCCTCAGCTGCAGGTTGTGGCCCAGCTGGATGATCGCTTTGACGATCGCAGCGCCTTCGGCATCGGCGATCATGTCGCGCACGAAGGAGTAGCTGATCTTCAGCTTGTCCACCGCCAATTGCTTGAGATAGGCGAGGCTCGAATAGCCGGTACCGAAATCATCGATGGCGATGCGTACGCCCATGGCTTTCAGTCGGCGCAGCGTTTCCAGCGTCGCCTGCGCATCCTGCAACAGAACCGATTCGGTCAGTTCCAGTTCCAGACGGTCCGCCGGCAGCGCATGGGCGCGAAGCGTTTGCTCCACCATTTCCAGCACATTGCCGCGCTGGAACTGCAGCGCCGAGAGGTTGACCGCGATCACGAAGGAATCGAGCCCCGCATCGATCCAGGCCTTGCCCTGGCGGCACGCCTCGTCGAGCACCCACTGGCCGATGGGGACGATGTGCCCGCTTTGTTCCGCCAAAGGGATGAACTTCGCGGGCGAGATCAGCCCGTCGAGCGGATGCTGCCAGCGTATCAGCGCTTCCGCTCCGACGAGCTTGCCGCTGCGAATATCGACTTGCGGCTGGTAGTGAAGGACGAACTCCCGCTCGCGCAGCGCTTTGAGCATCGCGCCGGTGAGGCGGATCTGTTCCGTCACGTCTACGTTCATCTCGCGGGTAAAGAAGCGGTACATGTTTCCGCCGGCTTCCTTCGTGCTGTTCATCGCGGTTTCGGCGCGCTCGAGCAGGGTATCGAAATTGTCGCCGTCGTCGGCGTACACGCTGATGCCGATGGAGAATGCGACGTTCAGCAATTGGCGATCCACATTGAGCGGCTCGGCGAAGGCGTCGACGACGGCCCCGGCGACATGCGCGGCAGCCGCCGATTCGCGGATTCCGCCCAACAATACGACGAATTCGTCTCCGCCCACGCGGCTGATGGTGTCGGTGGCGGGCACGTATAGCCGCAAACGCTCGACCACCGCGAGCAGCACCTTGTCGCCGCCGCCCGGGCCAAGACTGTCGTTGATCGGTTTGAAGTGGTCGATGTCGAGGTAGAGCAGGGCGACTTTCGTCTGTTCGCTGCGTCCGATGAGAGCGGCGATTTCGAAGCGGTCACGCAGCAGCAGGCGGTTCGGAAGCCGCGTGACAGGGTCGAAATTGGCGAGAAACGCGACTTTTTCTTTTGCGGCGTCATGCTCCGCGCGGGTGCGCAGGCTGACGATGCCGTAGGCGAGTTCGCCGGCGAGTTCCTCCAGAAGTTCGACTTCCTCGCGATTGAATGCGTTCGCTTCGCGGGCGTAAATGTTCAGCGCGCCGAGAACCTTGGTGTCGTGGATGAGCGGCAGGGCCACGCTCGATTGGTAACCGCGGCGGATCGCTTCCTGGCGCCAGGGCGCCATGCTCGGATTGGTGAGTATGTTCTGGTTCACGCTGGTGCGCCCGCTGCGGATAGCCGTGCCGGTGGGGCCGCGGCCGCGTTCCGAGTCGGCCCAGGAAATGCTGATGCCGTCGAGATAGCCTTTTTCGTAACCCGCTTGCGCGACCGGGCGCACGTGCTTCTTTTCGTCTGACTCGGCGTAGCCGACCCATGCCATCAGATAATCACCGCGCTCGACGCAGAGGCGGCAGATCTCGGCCACGAACCCATGCTCCTCGTTGGTGCGCACCAGCACGGCGCCGCAATCGCTCAGTAGACGCAAGGCACGATTGAGCCTGCGCTGTACCGACTCGCTCTGTCGCAGTTCCTCGGTCATCGTCTCGGCGAGGGCGATCGCGCGCCCTCGGCCCGTGACCAGCAGCCAAACTACCAGGGACAGCAGGATGCTGCCGCTCGCGCCGGCGACGGCGATCATGTGCGCCTTGTCGGTCCGCAGCCGCCCTTCGAACTCGGGCAGCGACATGATGACCGCAGTCCAGCGGTGTCCGAAGAGCGGAATCGGCGTGACCGCCTGAAACGCACTATGCGGTCGATTGACCAGGACGTTGGAGTCGAACATCAGCGCCTGGTCTTCGGGCAAATCGCCGTCGTAGATATGCAGATCCAGTGTGGCGCTGATTTCACCGTAGTGTTCCTGCAGTATTCCCTGCATCAGATCGTTCATGCGGAACGGCGCATACACCCAGCCGACGAGATTGGCGCGGCGCTCCGACACGGTCTGATGCGAAGCGTGAGACCGGTACACGGGCAAAAACATCAGGAAACCGTGTTGGACTTGATCCGTGGTCTCCTGCACCAGGCGGATCTTGCCGCTGATTATGCTCAGGTCCGCATCGCGCGCCCTTTCCATGGCGGAGCGGCGAATGGTCTCGGAATACATGTCGTAGCCGAAGGCGCGCCGATTGCGCCAATTGAACGGCTCCAGGTATACGACGGCGGTATAGAATTCGCGCGTTCCCGCCGGCCAGATTTCAAAATCGGGAAACCCTTCGGCGCGCACGGCAGCGATTTCCCGCGGCTTGTCAGCAGGCATGACCAGCTTGGCGAAGCCCACGCCCTGAATGCCGGGGTACTTGGTTTCGAGCTTTTGCGCGCCCACGTAATCCGAAAAAGCTTTGCGCGAAACCGTTCGCGAAGCGAGGAACAGCCCGGCCGTTCCGTCCAATACCTGCTCGTAGCGACTCAGGCGCTGGCTGATGTCGGTGAGGACTCCCTTGGTGCGGAAGTCGAATTCGGCTTGCAGCGATTGCCATGCCGCCGTGCGTTCCCGCTCTTCGAGGACGACGGTGAGCACAATCCCTGCGGCGAGGATCAACCAAGGGACGAATCGTAAGCGACGCGAAAGCGTGCCTTGCGACATATGCTGGAGTATAGCCAATATCCCCACTCGCGCGCGCAAGCGTCCGAGGACTGCGCGGCGCATCTTGCCGCGCCGGCATGCGTATCCGCCCGAAATCGCTTGTCTGCGTCGGTCGAGGGAAGGATGCGCTTGCATATCGGCAGCTCTGTTGATCTTAATCAACGGGGGCAAGGGCCGCTCGCTATCTAATACACGCCATGAAAATCCAGCCCTCCGGGCGGGCTGAGCGCGCCTATGACACGTTCCACATGGGCCGTTCGGGCATAGACCTGTACAGCAGCGACATCGGCGCCAAGTTCGTCGACATCAAGAGCTTCGCCGCCTACGTCGGCGGATCGCCCACCAACATGAGCGTCGGCTGCAGCCGGCTGGGCTTGAAGGCGGCGTTGCTCACCGCCTTCGGTGAAGATCCGGTGGGCGACTTCGTCGCCAATTTCCTGCGCAAGGAAAGCGTGGACATCGCCTACAGCCCGCGCAAGCCCGACCGCCACACCAGCGCTGTGGTGCTTGGCATCGAGCCGCCGGACAAGTTCCCGCTCGTCTTTTACCGCGACAATTGCGCCGACATCGCGCTTACCATCGACGACGTGCTCGCCGCGCCGATCGCGCAAAGCCGGGTGTTCCAGTTCGCCGGCACCAATCTCAGCCGCGATCCCAGCCGCAGCGCGACGATTTACGCCGCGGAACTCGCACGCAAGGCAGGCACCTCGGTCGTGCTCGATCTGGATTTCCGGCCGAACCAATGGCACGATCCGCGCGCCTTCGGCGCCGGCGTGCGCTCGGTGCTGCATTGTGCCGATATCGTGCTCGGCACCGAGGACGAGATCAACGCGGCGATGCTCGCCGATCCGAATGCCGTGCGCCTGACGCATTCGCAGGTGAGCGATGCCCGCGTGAGCGGCGACACGACGAAGCACATCGGCGAGCTGCTCGAACTGGGCCCCCGCCTGCTCATCGAGAAGCGCGGCGAATCCGGCTGCCGGGTGCACGAGCGCGGCAAGGCGGCGCGGAACGTGGCGGGCTTCCCGGTGACGGTGCAGAACATCCTCGGCGCCGGCGACGCCTTCGGCGCAGGTTTCCTCTACGGCTACGTCAAGGGTTGGGAATTAGCCAAAGCGGCGCGCTTGGGCAATGCATGCGGCGCCATGGTCGTCACGCGCCACGGTTGTTCCGTTTCCATGCCTTTCCTCGACGAAGTCATGGCCTTCGCCGAGGAACGCGGCGGACTTTGACCACAGACGTAAGAGACTCGCCATTCATGGATAAGCTCGTTATTCAGCGCTTTGAACTCAGTGGACGCACGGTCGCCATCACCGGAGGCGGCGGCGGGCTGTGCGGCGCCATGGCCGATGCACTGGGCTCGATGGGCGTGAAAGTGGCGGTGCTCGACCTCAGCCAGGAGAAAGCGGAGGCGCGGGCGCGGGCGATCGTGGACGCGGGCGGTACGGCGGCCGCCTTCCGCTGCAACGTGCTCGATGCGGGGGAACTGCAGCAGTGCCGCGACGCGATCGCCGCGATGTGGGGGCCTCCCGATCTGCTCGTCAACGGCGCGGGCGGCAACGATCCGCGCGGCAGCACCGCCCTCGAGTTCGAGGAGCCGGCGAAGAAGCATGCGCCGGGGCAGTCATTTTTCGAACTCGATCCCGCCGGCTTTCGCCATGTGTTCGAGCTCAACTTCATGGGGACCTTTCTCGCCACCCAGACGTTCTCGCGCGCGATGGTGGAGGCGGGCAGGGGCGCGATCGTCAACATCTCGTCCATGAGCGCCTTCATGCCCCTCACCAAGGTGGCCGCCTATTCCGCCGCCAAGGCGGCGGTAAGCAATTTTACCCAATGGCTCGCGGTGCATCTTGCGCACGCCGGCGTCCGCGTGAACGCGCTCGCCCCCGGCTTCTTCATGACCGAGCAGTTGCGCTTTCTCCATATCGACGCCAAGACCGGCGAACTGCTGCCGCGTGCGCGCCAGGTGATCGCGCACACGCCCATGGGGCGCTACGGCGATCCCGAGGACCTGATCGGCGCGCTGGTGTGGCTGCTGTCCGACGCTTCCGCCTTCGTCACCGGCGCGGTGATTCCGGTCGACGGCGGCTTTTCCTCCTACTCGATCTAAGCAGTTGCGGCGAAATGGATACGACGTGGCCAATGTAATCCTCAAGAACCTGACTAAGCGCTTCAATGCGGTGACCGCGGTCGATGCCTTGTCGCTGGAAATCCGCGACCGCGAGTTTGCGGTGTTGGTCGGCTCCAGCGGCTGCGGCAAGACCACAGCGCTGCGCATGATCGCAGGGCTGGAGACGGTAAGCTCGGGCGAAATCTTCATCGGCGACACGCTGGTGAACGACATGGACCCGAAGGACCGGGACATCGCCATGGTGTTCCAGAACTACGCCTTGTATCCCCACATGAACGTGCGCGAGAACATGGGCTTCGGCCTGAAGATCCGCAAGTTCGCGAGGTCCGAAATCGACGCGCGGGTGCAGGAGGCTGCCGACATCCTCGGCATCCAGGAATTGCTCGAGCGCAAACCCAAGGAACTCTCCGGCGGGCAGCGCCAGCGCGTCGCGCTGGGGCGCGCGATCGTGAGAAAACCCAAGGTATTCCTGTTCGACGAGCCGCTCTCCAACCTGGATGCGAAGCTGCGCGTCGCTATGCGCGCCGAGATCAGCAAGCTCCACCGGCGCCTGGGCGCCACCATCATCTACGTCACCCACGACCAGGTCGAGGCGATGACCATGGCCGACCGCATTTTCATCATGCACAAAGGCGCGCTGCAGCAGACCGGCGCGCCGATGGAGGTCTACGCCAAGCCCGCGAATCGATTCGTCGCCGGCTTCATCGGCTCGCCGGCGATGAATTTCGTCGAGGCGAAGCTCGCTCGCGAGGGTGGCGCCTGGTTCATCGACGCCGGCGGCTTCAAGCTGCGCGCCCCGGAAGCCTTCGCTCCCCGGCTGGAAGCCTACGCCGATCGCCCGGTCGTCTTCGGCGTGCGACCGGAGGACATGTTCGCGCGCGCCGAGCCGGGGGGCGCCGGCGCCGGCAACACGCTGCAGGCGCGGGCGGACGTGGTCGAGACCTTGGGCTCGGAGATATTCGTGCACCTGAATTGCGGCGCGCAGACGCTGGTCGCGCGCATGGAGGCACCGGAAAAGCTGCTCGTGGAAGGGCAGGCACTGGAGGTGGAGTTGAAGATGGCGAAGACCCACGTGTTCGACAAGGAAACATCGCAGACCGTTGTGTAGCGAATTGAGCAATATCTTTTGACAAGGGGATTCTCTATGAGAACAGCATTGAAGACATGTGCCTTGGCGGCTGTCGTGGGCCTTGGGCTCGCGGCGACGAGTGCGTCGGCCCAGATCGACTGGAAGCAGGCGCAGGGGACGCAAATCCGCATTTTGATGAACAAGCACCCGTTCACGACCTTCATCGAGCCCAAGCTCGGCGAGTTCGAGAAGCTGACCGGCATCAAGGTGCAGATGGAGGCGTTCCCGGAAGACCAGTACCGCAATAAGCTGATCGTCGAGCTGAACGCGGGCGGCAAGATCGACGGCTACATGATCATGCCGGGTCAGGACGACCTGTATCACTGGAAGGCGGGCTGGCTGCAGCCGCTCGACGCTTACATCAACGATCCCAAGCTGACCGACGCGTCCTGGGACCCGAAGGATTTCTTCGCGAGCTTCGCCAAGGCGTCCTCGGTTGACGGCAAGCGCATCGGCGTCGTCATCAACGCGGAGACTTCGCTGCTTGCCTACCGCAAGGACTTGTTCGCGAAATACAAGCAGAAGGTTCCCACCACCATGAAGGAACTGGAAGCGGTCGCCAAGTTCTTCCACGGCAAGGATGAGGACGGCAAGAAACTCGTCGGCATCACTCTGCGCGGTAAGGGTGCGGCGGCCACCTCACAATGGGTCGACTTCCTCTATACCTTCGGCGGCACCTGGACCAACGCACAGGGGCAATCGAATTTCGCCTCGCCCGAGAATATCGAGTCGTTCAAGTTCTACGGCGACCTGCTGCGGAACTACGGTCCGCAGGGCGGCACCATGCTGCACTGGGCGGAGAGCACCTCGGCCTTCATGGAAGGCAAGGCGGCGATGATCTACGACGCCAACGTGTTCAAGTCGCTCTATGAAAATCCGAAGGAATCCAAGGTGGCCGGAAAAGTCGGCTACGCCGTGATTCCCAAAGGGCCGAAGGGACTGCAGCTGCCGCACGTGTCCAACTGGAGCCTGGTGATCGCCAAGAACAGCGCGCCCGAGCGGCAGAAAGCAGCGTGGCTGTTCATCCAGTGGGCGACCAACAAGGAGAACTGCCTAGGCGCGCTGCTCGCGGGCGTTCCGTCCGGACGCAACTCGTCCTGGTCGTCCAAGGATTACAAGGCGAAAGACAAGCAGCCCGACTGGACCGCAGCGACGATGAAGTCCTTTGAAATCGGCCAGGGCCAGTGGAATCCGCCGGTCATCAACGTTCCGGAAATCCGCGACATCACCGGCCAGGTGATCGTCAGCGCGATCGAAGGCAAGGACGTGACCGAGGCCGCGAAGAAGGCCGCCGATTTGATGAACAAAAAGATGGATCGGTAACAACACCAGCTTCTGCCCGCGCCGCGAGGCGCGGGCAGTCCGTTTTAGCGCCTGACGAATTCAATGACCACCGCCCTCGGCGCCGTAGCCCGTTACGTCGATCGACGCCAGCGCTTCTTTTTTCCGGCGCCGGCGGTGATCCTGCTGTTCCTCATCATCGTCCTTCCAATCGCCTTCAACCTCTATCTGACTTTCACTAAGTGGACGGTCGGCCTGGGGCAGCCGCGCTTCATCGGTTTCGACAACTTCGTCGAACTGTGGGGCGACGAGCGCGTCTGGAACGGGGTGCAGGTGATGGTTTATTTCAGCGGCGCGAGCCTCGCCCTGGAACTCGCGCTGGGATTGGCGATCGCGCTCTACTTCAACCGCAATTTCCGCGGCAGCGAGGTGGTGCAGGCGATCTACATCATCCCCTTCGCCGCGACGCCGGTCGCAGTGGCGCTGATCTGGCGCGTGATGCTCAATCCGGAAATCGGCGTGATCAATTACCTCGTCACCAGCATCGGCTTGCCCCCGGGGCTGTGGGTGAGCAGTGCCGTCGCGGTGGTGCCGACGCTGATCCTGGTCGACGTGTGGAAATGGACGCCGATGATTACGCTGATCGTGCTTGCCGGGCTGAAATCGCTGCCGCACGATCCTTACGAAGCGGCGCGGATCGACGGCGCCAGTGCCTTGCAGATCTTCTGGTACATCACCTTGCCGCTCATCCGGCCGGTGCTGATCGCTGCATTGATGCTGCGGTCTTTGGACAATCTCAAAGAATTCGACATGATCTACACCATCACCCAAGGGGGACCGGGGATCGCGTCGGAAACGCTTTATCTATATTCCTACAACGTCAGCTTCAGCTTCTTCAAGGCCGGTTACGGCTCGGCGCTGATGGTGGTGGTATTCCTGGTGGTACTGGTGTTCAACGTCCTCATGAACCGCCTGCGGCGCGAGGACGCGAGTATCTGAGCGAAGGCGCAAGCGCACATGGCCAACACACGCGCGAGCCGCGCCGTCAAGACCTTCCTCTTCTATGCAGGGGCGGTGGCGCTGTGCCTGCCGCCTTTGTTCGTCTTCTTCTGGATGATCGCGACCGGCTTGAAGACCGGCGTGCAGAACATCTCCTACCCGCCGGAATTCATTTTCGTGCCCACGCTGGAGAATTTCCGCGCGGTGTTCGAGCAGTACAACTTCTTCCTCTACCTGATGAACAGCCTGATCATCGCCACGCTCGCGACAGCGACTTCGCTGGTGCTAGGGCTGCCGGCGGCCTATTCCATCGCCAAGTACCGGCAGGGGAAGATCGGCATCCTGATTCTGGTGGCGCGCATGACGCCTTTCGTGAGCTATCTGCTGCCCTGGTACATCATCTTCCGCTATTTGAAGCTGATCGACACCTATTTCGCGCTGACGCTTACCCATTTGATCATCACCATGCCGATGGTGATCTGGCTGATGGTGTCGTTCTTCGAGAGCATGCCGGCGGAACTGGAAGACGCGGCGATGATCGACGGCTGCTCGCGCTGGCAGAGCTTCATCAAGATCGTGCTACCGCTGATGCGCAACGGCATCGCCACCTCGGCCATCATGTCCTTCATCTTCTCCTGGAACCAGTTTCTGTTCTCGCTCATCCTATCCGGCCCCAAGACCAAGACCGTGCCGGTGGCGGTGTACAACTTCATTTCCTACGGCAAGATCGACTGGGCCGGTATCGGCGCCGCGGCGACGCTGATCGTGCTGCCGGTGTCGGTGTTCGCCTTCTTCGTGCGCAAGTCCATCGTGCAAGGGCTGACGATGGGGGCGCTGAAAGACTGACAGACCGCTGCAAATCTGAATTTGCAGCGGCTGATCTAGGGGAGCATGAGGGGATGTATCCCCTCATTTCGTAACAGGCTCTAATTCGCGCGGCGAATTGTTGCGCTGCACGCAAGGAAAGGCGGGCGCTGCGCTCGCTCGCATCCGCCCCCTGTGTTAACATTCCTTGCGCTATTTCTAAGTAGATAATCAACCCGTCGCCTGTGGACAAAAGCGCATTCGCGCAGCGTCGGCAGGCGGTATCGTAGGAGGAGAGATGATGCACCGTCGTTCGAACTGCACGACGCCGGCTGAGCCTGTTCCTGTCCGACGCCAAGTTTCCCTGAAGAATTTCGCCAAGGCCGCGATCTCGGCCTGCGCCGCCTCCTTCGCCGGGGCGGCTTTGACCATCAGCCTCGCTGCGGCACCCGCCGCGCAGGCGCAGACGCTGCCTTCCTATTATCCGAAAGCCTATTCGAGCATCGTCGAAGGCTCGAAAAAGGAAGGCAAGCTCGTCGTCTATTCGATCATGGCCGAGTACAACTGGAAGCCGGTGCTCGAAGGCTTCAAGAAGCTCTACCCCTGGATCGAGGTGCAGACGCTCGATCTGGGCTCGGGCGAGGTGTTCGAGCGCTACTATTCGGAGCGCGCTTCCAACGCGCGCACGGGCGATCTCCTCATCAACGGCGCGGTGGACAAATGGCTGCAGTTCGTCGGCAAGGGCGAAGCGCTCGAGTACGTCTCGCCCGAGGAGGGCAAGCTGCCGAAGTGGAGCCTCATCCGCAAGGGGCTGTACACGGTGTCCGCCGATCCGATGGTGATCGTCTACAACAAGGCGCTGCTGCCGGAGAAGCTGCGTCCGACGAGCCTGGCGCAACTCGCAAAATTCGCCCAGGAAAATCCCGGCGTGTTCAAGAACAAGGTGACGACTTACAACGCCGCGACCGAGGCCTTTGGCCTGTCGATCAACTGGGCCTACACCAAGAAATACGGCGATGCCGCCTGGTCGCTGCTCGATACGCTCGGCAAAGTGTCGCGCCCCGAGCGCTCCGCCGGGCCGATGATCGAGAAGATCACCTCGGGCGAATACGTCGTCGGCTATTTCATCTCGGGCATCGTGCTGTTTCCCAAACTCGACGACCCGGCGCGGGCGAAGCTCGTCGGCTGGTCCTATCCGACGGACGGCACGCCGATCGTGCTGCGCGGGATGGCGATCCCGAAGGGCGCGACCAACGTCAATTCCGCCAAGCTGATGCTCGACTACATCTTGTCGCATGATGGCCAGGTGGGCTTCGGCAAGGGCGGGCTCACACCCTACCGGCCCGACGTGCAGGCGAACGAAGTGCCGCGTGCCACCTTCGGCGGCATC
Source organism: uncultured Enterobacteriaceae bacterium (assembly GCA_964565875.1). Classification (GTDB taxonomy): domain Bacteria; phylum Pseudomonadota; class Gammaproteobacteria; order Burkholderiales; family SG8-39; genus 2-12-FULL-64-23. The sequence continues at coordinate 129,839 of CAZMGP010000004.1, read as the reverse complement.
GTCAAGCAGCTGGGCGGCGAGGACAAGGCCGTGCTGGTCGAATACGATCCGAACATGGTGCAGAACGGCCAGCAGCTGCAGGCGCGCTGGAAGAAGGCGTTCGGCATGTAGATGCGCTTGTGGCGATGACGGCGCCCGCCACCCGGATCGTGCCCCGGTGGCGTGTGGATCGCGGCACGGTGCTGCAATGGACGACGGCGCTCCTGACACTCGCGCTGGTGGCGGCGCCGCTCGCGCCGGTGATCCTGCAGTCGATGATGGGCCGGCCGCTCTACGACGGCGTCGGCGCCTTCACCTGGCACAATTATGTGCGGTTGTTCACCAACCGCGCGCTGCTCGAGGCGGTCGGCAATTCCCTGGTCTTCGCCTTCCTCACCACCATCGTCGCGCTGGTGATCGGTGCAGGTGCGGCGATCGCGGTGGGGCGCACCGACGTGCCGGGCGGGAAGTTCTTCGGGGAACTCCTGCTGTGGCCGCTGTACCTGTCGCAGTTGGTGATGGCGTTCGGCTTTTCCATCATGTACGGGCCCTCCGGCTATGTGACCCTCGCCGTGCAGACGGCCACTGGCGAAGCGCCGTGGACGCTCTATAGTCTGTCCGGCATGGCGGTGGTGGCGGCGATCTGCGAGGCGCCGCTCACCTTCCTCTACTGCCTCAACTCGGCGCGCATGGCCGATCCCGCGCTCGAAGACGCCGCGCGCGTCTCGGGTACCGGTTCGCTGCGCACGCTGTGGACCATCACCCTGCCGCTGATGCGCCCGGCGCTGGTCTACAGTGCAATGCTCAATTTCACCACGGCACTGGAACTGCTGTCGGTGCCGCTCATTTTCGGCGGGCCGGTGGGCATTCATTTCCTCTCGACCTTCCTCTACGACGAAGGCATCGGGGCGGCGACGCCCGATTACGGCATGGTCGGAGCGGCGGCGGTGGCGCTGCTCGGCATCGTGACCCTGCTCGTTTGGCTGCAGGGCAAGCTTCTTTCCAACATCGGCCGCTTCATCACCGTAAAGGGCAAGGCCTCGCGCCCGCGCCGCTTTCCCCTGGGCTGGCTGCGCTGGCCGCTGGCGCTGCTGCTGCTCGTCTACGTGCTCCTCGGCGTGATCGCGCCGCTCGCCGGCCTAGCGCTGCGCGGGATCACGAGTTTTCTCACGCCGCTCGTGCCGGTGTGGCAGGTGTGGACCGCGGACCACCTGAAGATGATCGTGTCCTATCCGACTTACGTGCGCTCGATCACGAACTCTATCGGCATCTCCCTCATCGGCGGCGCGCTGGCGACCATGCTGGTGGCCTTGGTGGCGATCGTCACCCAGCGTTCGCCCTTCCGCCACGCGCGGCCGCTCGAATTCGTCGCGCTCTATCCGCGCGCGGTGCCGGGGCTGGTTGCGGGTCTCGGCTTCCTCTGGGCGATGATCGTGTTCCCGCCCCTGGGCTGGCTGCACAACACCATTGCCATCCTCGTGATCGCGTTCACCATGCGCTACCTTCCCACAGGCCTCGGCGCTGTGTCGCCGGCGCTGCTGCAGATCAGCCCGGAGCTGGATCGCGCCGCGCGCACCGCGGGCGCGGACTGGTGGACGACTTCCTGGGCGATTCCGCTGAAGCTCTTGAAGCCGGCGCTGTTCTCCGCCTTCGCCGTGCTGTTCATCTGCTTCTTCAAGGATTATGCGACCGCCGTGTTCCTGTTCGCGCCGGGGAGCGAAGTGATCGGCACCACGCTGCTCTCCTTCTGGATCCAGGGCGACGCCGGGCCGGTGGCGGCGCTGGCGATGTTGCAGGTGCTGCTCACTTTCGTTTTCGTCTACGGCGTCCGGTATCTATTCGGAGTGCGAGTCTATGGCTGACGTGGTGATCGAAGGCCTCACCTGCCGCTACGGCGGCGTCACGGCGGTGGAGGATCTGAGCCTTGCCATCGCCGACGGCGAGTTCCTCACCCTGCTGGGGCCGAGCGGCTGCGGCAAGTCGACCACGCTCGCCGCGCTCGCCGGGCTGGACGTCCCCCATGCGGGTAGCTTGCGTGTCGGAGGGGAAGTCTATTTCGATGCCGCGAGCGGGCGCAATCTGCCGCCGGAAAAACGCAGCTGCGGCCTGGTGTTCCAGTCCTACGCGCTGTGGCCGCACATGACCGTGGCGGGCAATTGCGAATTTCCCTTGAAGCTGCGTCGCGTCAACGCGGCGGAGCGCCGCGCCCGGGTGAAAGAGGCGCTTAAGCTGGTGGAAATGGAGGAATTCGCCGAGCGCTATCCGCACCAGCTCTCCGGCGGGCAGCAGCAGCGCGTGGCGCTGGCGCGCACCCTCGTCTATCGCCCGCAAGTGCTGCTGCTGGACGAGCCGCTGTCAAATTTGGATGCACGTCTGAGGGAGCGCTCGCGCGTGTGGCTGTCCCAGGTCACGCGCCAGGTGGGGCTCACCACCGTCTACGTGACCCACGACCAGTCCGAGGCCCTGGCGCTTTCCGATCGCATCGCGGTGATGAACCGCGGCCGCGTCAGCCAGCTCGGCACGCCGCAGGAAATCTACGACCGGCCCGCCGATCCCTTCGTCGCCGATTTCATCGGCAGCAGCAATTTTCTGAAAGGGCGCGTGCGCGGCGGCTCAGGCGGCGGCAGGCTCGAGGTCGAACTGCCGGGCGGAGAGCGCCTGGCGGCGCAAAGCGGCAAGAATTTCGCATCTGGCAGCGAAGTGCTGCTCGCGCTGCGGCCGGAGCGCCTCGACCTGCACGCCGTGCCGCCCGCCGGAGGGCAGAACCTGGTGCGCGCGCGCCTCACCGGAAAAAGCTATCTCGGCGCGCATACGCTTTACCTGGTCGATGTGGGCGGGACGCAGCTGCGCATCGAGTCCGACAACCTGTTCGAGAGCGGCGAGGTCTGGGTGGAAATTCCCGAGACGAGCTGCGTGCTCTTTCCCGCGGAAGGATCCGATCTATCGTGAAGGCGTTTCAACCCGACAAGAGGTGTCCCCTGGACGGAATCATCGTCCTCGATCTCGCGCGGCTCGTCGCGGGCAATATGCTGAGCCTGCAGCTCGCCGATTTCGGCGCCGAAGTGATCAAGATCGAAGATCCGGGCAAGGGCGATCCTTTGCGCGATTGGCGCGTGAACGGCGTCTCCGCCTACTGGAAGGTGTACGCCCGCAACAAGAAAAGCGTGACCCTCAACTTGCGCGACGCCGAAGGCAAGGAACTGCTGCTTAAGCTCGCGGCGCAGGCGGACGTGCTGATCGAGAACTTCCGCCCCGGCACGCTCGAGACCATGGGCTTGGGGCCGCAGGTGCTGCACGAGCGCAATCCCGGTATGGTCGTGGTGCGCATATCCGGTTGGGGGCAGGACGGCCCCTACCGCTTCCGCCCCGGCTTCGGCACCCTGGTCGAAGGCATGTCGGGCTTCGCCGCGAAGAACGGCTTCGAAGACCGCGAGCCGGTACTGCCGCCGCTTGCGCTCGCGGACATGATCGCCGGGCTCTACGGCGCCTTTGCCGTGGTGACGGCACTGCGCCATCGCGACCAGGGCGGCACGGGCCAGGTGATCGACCTGCCGCTGCTCGATCCCATGTTCTCCATCCTCGGGCCGGAGGCGGCACTCTATAAGCTCACGCAGCAGGTCAAGCCGCGCACCGGCAGCCGTTCGGCCACCGCCGGTCCGCGCAATGTGTTCAAGACCAAGGACGGACGCTGGATCTGCATGTCGGCTTCGATGCAGGCCATGGTCGATCGGCTGTACAAGGCGCTCGGCGTTCCGGAAATGCTGGCCGATCCGCGCTTTCGCACCAACGCCGATCGCGTGGCGAACGCGGAGGCGGCCGAGGCGCCGATCCGGAATTTCATCGCGGCGCACAGCCTGGAGGAAGGCATGGCCTTCTTCGAGAAGAATGAAATCACCGCGGCGCCGGTCTACGCCATCGACCAGTTCCTCGCCGATCCGCACGTGCAGGCGCGCGAAATCGTGGTGGAAGTGCCGGACAAGGACATGGGCGCGCTGCCGATGCATGCCATCGTGCCGCGGCTGTCGGCTTCGCCCGGCGCGCTGCGCCACCCCGCGCCGGAACTGGGCGAGCACACCGCCGAAATCCTCGCGCGCCTGGGCGTCCACGAGCGTTCGCAGCAGGAACTCAAGCAGCGCAAGATCGTTTGACGACTCTAGCGCACCAACTTTCGAAGGAGCAGCAATGAGCGAGACCCAAGGACTGCCTATCTGGCGCTCGATGATGTTCGTGCCGGTGAACGTCGACAAATTCGTCGACAGCGCGCACACGCGCGGCGCCGACGTCATCATCCTCGACCTTGAGGACAGCATCCTGCCCAAGGACAAGGAGCGTGCGCGCACGCTGGTGGCGGGCGCGGCGCCCAAGGTCTCCCGCTCGGGCGCGGACGTGGTGGTGCGGGTGAACCGCCCCTGGCGGCTGTGCTTGCGCGACCTCGAAGCGGTGGTAAGCCGCGAAATCTGTGCGCTGATGCTGCCGAAGACGGAGAGCGCGGAGCACGTGCGCATGGTGGCCGAGGTGCTGGACGAGCTGGAGGCCGAGCGCGGCCTGCCGCATGGGCATACGCGCATCATCGCCATGATCGAAGGGGCGGCTGCATTTTTCCATGTGCACGAAATCGCCGCTGCGCATACGCGCATTGTCGCGCTCACGCTCGGCGCCGAGGACTTTGCGCTGTCGGTGGGCATGGTGCCCGAAGCCGAAGGCCTGTTCTATCCCAAGCAGCAGATCGTGATCGCGGCGCGGGCGGCGGGGGTGCTGCCGCTCGGCTTTATCGGCACAGTGGCCGATTACAAGGACCTCGAGGCTTTCCGCGCCACGGCGCGCCGCTCGCGCCGCCTGGGTTTCACTGGCGCATCGGTGATCCATCCGTCGCAGATCGCTATCCTCAACGAAGAGTTCCGTCCCTCTGCGGACGAGGTCGCCCGCGCGCGCAAGGTGGTGGCGGCATTCGAACAGGCGAAGGACGGCAGCACGGGCGCGATCGAAGTCGACGGCAAGATGGTCGACATCCCGGTGGTCGAGCGCTACCGGCGCGTGCTCGAACGGCACGAGGCGATCGAGCGGCGGCAACAGGCGCGCGGCTGAGCGTTTCTCGCCGTATTCAAGGCCGGCGGCGCGACCAGACGTCTATGATCGGCTGCGCCTCAGCGCTCTTGCCCAAGGGCGCGAGCCCATACATGTCGAGCAGGGTGCGCAGCACGCGGTAGTGGTCGATGCGCTCGGCGTAGACGCCCGCTCGCACCATCGGCCCGACGAAGAGGGTGGGGATGCGGTTGCGCTCAGAGCCGTCGTCCTCGTCCCAGGTGAGGATCAACAGGCTGTCGTGGTCCTCGGCCCAGCGCACGTAGGCATCGAGCTTTTCCTTCAGCCAGGTGTCGCCGCGATACGCCGCAATCGGGCCCCAGCCGTCGTGCATGTCGTTGGCCTGGTTCGGCACCACCATCGCCACCTGCGGCAGCGCGCCGAAGTCGCGAGGAAAGCGCGCAAACGGCAGGTTCGCGGTCGCCGGCACGTTGCTTCCCTGCCAGTTGGCGAGCGGATTGTGCTTGCGCTGGTAGTCGCCGGCTTCGCAGCCGGCATAACCCGCTTCTGGCAGGGATTCAGAGTAGATGGCGAAGCTCATGCCCGCGGCGATGAAGCGGCTCGCGAGGTTGTCCCCGGAAAACGTATGTGGGCAGGAGTCGTCGGTAACACCTTGAGTCGAGCCGGAGAAGAGCGCAAGGTAATTGGGCTGGCTCGGGTGGGTCACCGCATAGGATTCCGAAAAGAGGGCACCGCGCTGGGCGAGTGCGTTGATGTAGGGCGTGGTGGCGCTCCCGATCACCGAGCGGTAGGCGCGGTTCTCCTCGATCACGATGACCACGTGCGCCGGTCGCGGCAAAGCCTGCACGCCCTCGGCCGCGTGCGCCGCAGGCAGGCGCAGGGCGCAGGCGACGAGCACGAGCACGAGCAGTATGCGTTTCACGGCGGGCGCCGCTCAGACGGCATTCAAGTGCATGCCGAAATCGAGTTCGACGATGGCGCCGGTCATCATGCTGGCGCTCGAAATCAGCCAATGAATGGACTCCGCCACTTCGTCCGGATGGCCGATGCGCTTGAGCGGCGAGACCGCGATCTGACGCGCCCGGCGCTCGGCGAAGGACTCGGGCGCGAGGCGCTCGACGAAACCCTGTTCCACCAGCACCGGGCACACCGCGTTCACCCGCACCTCGGGTGCGAGCAGCCGCGCGAGGGCAAGTGTCAAGGTGTTGAGCGCGCCCTTGGAGGCGGCGTAGGCGATGGACGAGCCGCTGCCCATGATGCCGGCGCGCGAGGAAATGTTCACGATCGCGCCTTTGCCCGAGGCTTTGAGATGCGGCGCGGCGGCGCGCATCATCTGAAACGGGCCGATGGTATTGACGGCGTAGATGCGCTGGAAGTCCTCGGCCGAGAGTCCGGCGAGATCCGCCGCGGGCACCATTTTGCTGATGCCCGCGGCGTTGACCAGTGCGTCGAGCCGGCCGTGGGCCTGAAGCGTGGCTTCGACCAGGCGCACGCAGTCCGCGTCGTGGGTGACGTCGGCTTGAATCGCGATCGTCTTCTGTTGCGGCGCCGTGGCGCGTGCCGCGATTTCCAGGGCCGCTGTGCGCTGCGCGTCCTCGACGTAGTTGATGGCGACGTTCCAGCCTTCAGCGATGAAGCGGCGCGCGCTCGCCGCGCCTATGCCGGAAGCGGCACCGGTGATGAGTATGGATCGGCGCTCGGATTGCAGGCTCATGGGGGCTCCTGGTAAGAATAATCATCCGCACGCCATTATCTGCGCGATTGCAATAGGGCGCGAAGTTTTCGCAATGGCGAAAGGTGCGCCGCGCACGACCTGTGCCTTGCGTCATACTAACGGTTCATTACATGCATCTGGTGCATGGGCGCCGCGCCCGTGCCCGGACTCGACAGGGAGACCAGCATGGAGCGCGCCAAGCAGCGCCAGGAAAATACATCGAACGTAGCCCACTCGGGCCATTCGATGATGGTGAAAAACGAGCAAGGAATCGCCACGCTGACGATCACCAACGCAGGAACGCTCAATGTATTGGGCACTGCGGTGATCGAGGATCTGACAAAAAGCGTCGAGGCGCTGCGGGACGAGCCGGGCTTGCGCGTGCTGGTGCTGCGCGGCAGCGGCGACAAGGCGTTCGTCGGCGGTGCCGACATCAAGGAAATGGCCGGTCTCACGCCGGAATCGGCCGAACGCTTCATCGGCAGGCTGCGCCGGCTGTGCGACGCGGTGCGGCACTTTCCTGCGCCAGTCATCGCGCGCCTGTCGGGCTGGTCGCTGGGCGGCGGCTTGGAACTCGCTCTCGCCTGCGATCTGCGCATCGCGGCGGACAACACCCACTACGGCATGCCCGAAGTGAAAGTGGGGATTCCCTCGGTTATCCATGCCGCGCTCATGCCGCGCCTGATCGGAGCCGCGCGCGCCAACTGGCTGATCCTCACCGGCGAGAACATCGGCGCGGCGCAGGCGCTTGCCTGGGGCCTGGTCGATCGCGTGGTGCCGGCGGCCGAGCTCGATGCCGAGGTGTCGCGACTGGCGACGCTGCTCGCCAGCTACGGCAGCGAGGCCTTGCGCCAGCAGAAGCGCCTGCTGCGGGAGTGGGAAGACCAGCCGCTGGATGCTGCGATCACCGCGAGCGTCGCGGAGTTCGGCCGCGCATTCGCCAGCGGCGAGCCGCAGCAGTTCATGGGGGAATTCCTCGCTCGTCAGCGCGCGCGGAAGTCGCCATAATTAGGGCACGCGGCTGAAACCGAAAAGGGCGCTAGCGTCGCCCGGCAGCCGCAGGTCCGCGACACAATAGGAGGAGTAAAGAGATGAAGCGAATCGCACTGGCCGTTTGCGCCTTTGCCCTGGCCGCGTCCGCCTGGGCGCAGACCTTTCCCAAGCCCGGGCAGCCAATCCGGGTCCTGATTGGCTTCGCCGCCGGCGGCACCACCGACATCCAGGCGCGCATCGTCGCGCCCAAGTTGTCGGAGTTGCTCGGGGTGCCGGTGATCATCGAAAACAAGCCCGGCGCGAGTACCATGATCGCGGCGCAGGAAGTGGCGCGGGCGGCGCCTGACGGCCATACCATTCTCTACACCGCGAACGGCGCCTTCGTGCAGAATCCGCACACCCTGGTGAACGTCCCTTACGACCCGTTCCGCGACTTCACGCCGATCTCGCTCGGTGCGCAGGGCCCGCAGCTCCTGCTGCTGCACGTTTCGGTGCCGGCGACCAATCTCAAGGAACTGGTCGCCTGGGGCAAGGCGAATCCGGGCAAGCTCGCCATCGCTTCTTTCGGCCTGGGCAGTTCCTCGCATCTCTATGCCGAAATGCTGATGCGCCAATCTGGATTGAACATGGTGCACGTGCCCTACAAGGGAGCGGGCGACGCGGCGCGCGACCTCATCGGCGGCACGGTGCAGCTCATGTTCGACCCGGCGCCCTCGGCACTGAAGAACGCCTCCTCCGGGCGCTTGCGCATCCTCGGCGTGGCTGCGGAAAAGCGCTCGCGCTTCCTGCCCGACGTGCCGACCCTGGACGAGCAAGGCTTCAAGGGCATAGACCTGACCGGCTGGGTCGCCTGGTACGGCCCTGCCGGCATGCCGCCCGCCATCGTGCACAAGCTGAACGCGGCGCTGGTGAAAGTGCTCGCCATGCCAGACGTAAAAGAAGGCTTCGACCGCGGCGCCTACGAGGCAGCGTCGTCGACACCGGAGGAACTGGCGGCGCTGACGCGCGACTTCTACGAGCGCTGGGGAAAGATCGTGCGCGACATCGGCTTTAAGCCGCAGTGATCCGACGCGCCTGCAATCAGATGAGGAATCGGCAATGAAGACTACCGAACGCGGCGACGAGCGCATTCTGGTTTCCGACATGTGGGAGGTCGGCCGCTTCGACGTCGAGCGGGTGCGCGGCGAGAATATCGATCTCGGCATCTACCGCGAGGCGGCGCGCGATATTCCGATCTATCGCAAATGCGACGTGCTGGTGGTTGGCGGCGGCCCCTCGGGCACTGCGGCGGCGATAGCGGCGGGAAGGTTGGGTGCCGAGGTGGTGCTGCTCGAGCGCTACAACCACCTGGGCGGGCTATCCACCGGGGGGCTGGTCATCTGGATCGACCGCATGAGCGACTGGGACGGTAGGCAAGTCATCCGCGGCTTTGCCGAAGAATTGTTCCAGCGCCTGCCGGCGGATGCCGTCGCCGGCCCAGCGCGCGAAGAATGGGGTTCGCGCGACCCGGCGCGCGCGGCCTACTGGTCGCATCGCACCGCTGCTTATCACGGCGTGGTCACCTGGTCGCCGACTATCGATCCGGAGCGCTTGAAGCTCCTGTCGCAGGAAATGGTGCTGGAAGCCAAGGTGCATCTGGTGTTCCATACCTGGGCGGCGACGCCGATCGTCGAGGGCGGTGCGGTGCGCGGCGCGGTGTTCGAGTCGAAGGCCGGACGCCAGGCGATCCTGGCCAAGGTGCTGGTCGATGCCACCGGCGACGGCGACATGTTCGCGCGCGCCGGTGCGGCGTTCGAATCGAACATCGAAAGCGAGGACATCCATCACTGCATGAACACGGCATGGCTGTTCGGTGGCATCGACATGGCGCGCTGGCTCGAATTCAAGGCGGGCCAGCCGGAGCAGTTCTCCCAGTTCATGGCGCGCGGCCGCGAGACGCTGCGCCTGTTCGAACGGCCGTTCGTCTCCTGGCGGAACGACGTAGCGCTGTTCATGGGGCCACGCCAGTCGGGATTTTCGGCGCTCGATCCCGACGACCAGACCGAGGTCGAGATCCGCTCGCATCGCCTGATGGCGCAGCACCTCGACTACTACCGCGCCCATGCGCCCGGCTTTGAAGGCGCGTACCTGATGCTCTCCGCACCGCAGCTTGGCGTACGCCACAGCCGGCGGCTCGCCGGCATCAATCGCGTGACGCGCGCCCAGTGGCCGACGGCCAAGGTGTGGGACGACGAAATCGGTGTGACGCCGAGCGTGTCGCCGAAGTTCCCGAACATTTCGATTCCCTACGGCAGCCTGGTGCCGGAACAATTGGACGGCATCCTCGCCTGTGGCCGGCACGTCGCCTGCGACGCCAATTCGCACGGCTTCCTGCGCGAGATTCCGCAGTGCTGGATCACCGGGCAGGCGGCGGGGGCGGGCGCCGCGCTCGCCGCGCAGCGCGGCGTGGCGCCGCGCGCGGTCGACATCGCCGAGCTGCAGGCGGCCTTGCAGAGACAAGGCGTCTATCTGCGCGCTTCCGAGCGAGCAGCGCTGCTCGCCGATGCGGCGAGCAAATGAAGCGTTAGAAGGAAGCGAAAAGGACGAAGGAGGAAGGAATTGAAGCAGAAAGTCGGCATGGTCGGCATCGGCATGATGGGTCATGGCATCGCGACCAACATCCTCAAACACGGCTACCCCATGGTGCTGTTCGAGCATCCGGGGAACCAGGCCATCGACGATCTGATCGCGGCGGGCGCGGCGACGAGCAAGGATCTCGCCGCCCTGGCAGCCGGGGTCGACACCATACTGCTTTGCGTTACCGGCACGCCGGAAGTGGAAGACGTGCTGCTGCGCGATGGCGGGCTCCTCGCCGGCATGAAACCCGGCGCTACCGTCATCGACTGCTCGACTGCGGTTCCGTCTTCCACGGAGCGCTTGGCGCAGCGGGTGGCGGCGCAAGGCGGGCATTTCCTCGATGCGCCGATGACGCGCACGCCGAAGGAGGCCGCCGAAGGGCGATTGAACGTCATGGTGGGCGGCGATGCCGCCGTCTTCGAAGCCGCGAAGCCGCTATTTGCCTGCTATGCGGAGAACGTGATCTACGCCGGAGCGGTGGGCGCGGGTCATAGGTTGAAGCTGATCCACAACTACGTGTCCCTCGGTTTTTCTACCGTGCTCGCGGAGGCGGCTGCCTGTGCCGCGCGCGCCGGCATCGCCAGCGAAGTGTTCGTCGATACGCTGGCGCGCGGCGGCGGCAAGAGCGTCGTGCTCGATCGCTTCCGCCCCTACCTCGAAACCGGGGACGTCACCGCCTTTCGCTTCAGCCTCGCCAATACGCTCAAGGATCTGAGCTATTACACCGCGATGGCGACGGAGATAGGAGCCGCCCATGGCGCGGCGGATGCCATCCGCCAGGTGTACGAACAGGCGACCCGGGCGGGAGCGGGGCAGGCCACCGTACCCGAGTTGATCGCCTTTCTGCGCGACCGTACCTAGATAGCTTTTCAAGCCGCGCGCGACCAGAGCTTGAGGAACTGCTCCCGCGGCGGGGATTTGCGCCGCGGATTCCACACGCACCACGAGCTCGACAGGATGGGGCTTGGCTTCAGCGCGACGAAGCGCACGCCCGCCATGCCCGAGGCACGGATCGCCTTCGGCACCACGGCGACGCCCATTCGTTTCGCCACCAATCCGACCACCGACAGCCAGTGGCGCGCCTCGAACTGCACCTGCGGGCGAAAGCCGCTCGCTACGCACAGCGCGATGACGCGCTCGTAGTACAGGGGCGAGGCGGAGCGCGCGAACAGCACGAAGGGGTCGTCCGCGAGCACGCGCAGGTCGAGCAGCCGCCGGCCGGCGCAGCGATGCGCTGCGGGCAGGCAGGCGACGAAGGCCTCCTCGGTCACCAGCCGGCCGTTCAGCCCTTCGGGAATGTGCGGCATGTGTACGAAGCCGAGTTCGAGCCGGTCGCGCATCAGGGCTTCGACCTGCTCGGCCGAATTCAGCTCGGCGAGCGTCAGCATCACGCGCGGAAACGCCTTGCGGTAGGCGCTGACCCTTTCGGGCAGCCCCCGATACAGCATCGAGCCGGAAAATCCGATGCGCAGCCGCCCGCTGCTGCCGCTCGCGACCCGGCGCGCGAGTTCCCCGGCTTCGCCGACCCCGGCGAGCAGGTGCCTCACGTCCTCGCGGAAGCTCTCGCCTGCGGCGGTGAGCGCGACGTGCTTGCTGTCGCGCTCGAACAGCTTCGCGCCGAGTTCTTCCTCGAGTTGGCGGATGGCGAGGCTCAAGGGCGGCTGCGAAATCGACAGCCGACGCGCGGCGCGGCCGAAGTGCAGCTCCTCGGCGACGGCGGCGAAATAGCGCAGGTGGCGCAGCTCCATGCACGGAGCTTACGATACAGGTGATGTATCGATCAAGAGAAAAATACGACTGGACGGTATCGTTGCACAGACGGATACTTTGCGCATCGCACGAATGCCGCCCTAGGAGAAGAGCCATGAAACTGGAAGCCGTCGGAATGCCGTCGATGTACGTGCCGGACAGCTTCGGCCGCAATCTGTATCAGATCGATCCGCAGTACGAAAGGCTGCTCAAGCTCTATCTGCCGCCCGAGCTGTTCGCCCACCTGCGGCCGCATCTCGAGCGCCTGGGCGCGCTCGCCGGCGGCAAGCTGGACGAACTCGCCGGCAGCGCGGACCGCAACCCTCCGATTTTGCACGCGCGCACGCGCAACGGCGGCGACCTGCAGTCGATCGAAAAGCACCCAGACTTCCGCGAACTGGAGCGCGTCGCCTATTCCGAATACGGGCTGGCGGCGATGTCGCATCGCGGCGGCGTCCTCGGCTGGGAAAAGCCGATGCCGCCCGCGGCCAAGTACGCCTTGACCTTCCTCTTCGTCCAGGCGGAATTCGGCCTGTGCTGCCCGGTGAGCATGACCGATTCGCTCACGCGCACGTTGCGCAAGTTCGGCGCGCCTGAACTCGTCGCGCGCTACCTGCCCGCGCTCACCAGCCTCGACATGGACGAGCTCGCCCAAGGGGCGATGTTCATCACCGAGCACGGCGCGGGCTCGGACGTCGGTGCATCGGTGACGAGCGCGCGCCCGGCCGCTGACGGCACCTGGCTGCTCGAAGGCGACAAGTGGTTCTGCACTAATCCCGACGCCGGCTTCGCCATGGTGCTCGCGCGGCCGAACGACGCCGTTCCCGGCACCAAGGGCCTGGCGCTGTTCCTGCTGCCGAAGACGCTCGCAGACGGTACGCCCAACCGCTTCCGCATCCTGCGGCTGAAGGATAAGCTCGGCAGCCGCTCGGTCGCGAGCGGGGAAATCCGCCTGGAAGGCGCCACCGCCTACCTGGTGGGCGAACTCGGCCGCGGCTTCGTCCAGATGACGGACATGATCAACAGCTCGCGCCTCTCAAACGGCGTGCGCGCGGCCGGGCTGATGCGCCGCGGCTTGAACGAGGCGCTGTTCGTCGCGCGCGAGCGCATCGCCTTCGGCAAGCGACTGATCGATTTGCCGCTGATGCAGCGCCAGCTGCTGAAGATGATGGTGTGGGCGGAGCAGGGGCGGACCATGATGTTCCAGACGGCCGCTGCGCTCGAGCGCGCCGACGCCGGGGACGAGGTCGGCCGGGGCCTCGTGCGCATCATGACGCCGCTGATCAAGTTCCGTACCTGCCGCGACGCACGCAAGGTCGCAGGCGATGCCATGGAAGTGCGCGGCGGCTGCGGCTACGTCGAAGAGTGGGCCGAGGCGCGCATCCTGCGCGACGCGCACCTGGGATCGATCTGGGAGGGCACGAGCAACATCGTGGCGCTGGATGTGATGCGCTCGATCCGCAAATCGGACACTGCGACCAAGCTCGCCGCGCATTGGGCGCGCCAACTCGATGCAGCGGCGCTGCCAGCGGCGACGCGTGCGCACTTCGACGCGGTGCTCGCCCGCGTGACCGAACTCGCGAACTGGGCCGCGCGCGACGGGCGCGAAGAACTTGCGCGGCAGGCGGCTTCCGCCTTGTACCATGCGACCACCGCGGCAGCGATGGCGTGGGAAGCAGAACGCACGGGCGATGCGCGGCGCCTCGCGCTCGCCGAATTGGTGCTGCGCCACCGGCTGGGGGCGCGCGATCCGCTCGCCAAGGAAGCGGAGCCGAGCGCGCTGTACGAAAAGCTGTTGTCGGAGGTGCCGCTGAGCGCAGCCGAGGCGAGGATCTAACTCGCGGACGGCGGCTTTAGCACAAACCTTTTTCGACCATGTCGAGCAAGCGGCTCGCCACCGCTTGCTTTTGCCGCGCGCTGAGTCCGCGCAAGGGACCGTCGACGAGCAGCACGGCGAGCCCGTGCACGGCCGACCAGGCGAGGTATTCGGCGCCGCTGCGGCGCTCATTCGCCAGCAGGCCCGCCTCCACCGCCCGGTCCAAGGCCGCGCCGAGCAACTGAAAGGGGTTGAGGCCGCTGTTGCCCGCTTTTTCCGGCCGCGGCACACCCACCTTATCGTCCGGCACGGGGAATGCCGTGCGAAACAGGCCCGGCTCGGCCTGCGCGAACTTCAGGTAGCCGATGCCGACCGCGCGCACGCTCGCCCGGGCGTAGTCGGCCGCGCTTGCGCCCTTGTGCGAGCGACTCAGTTCGTTCTCCATGGTGACCGCCAACATGGATAGGGCGGCGAAACGCACCGCCTGCAGCAATTCGCCCTGGCCGGCGTAATGCCGGTAGGCGGCGTTGGGCGCGACGCCGGCGCGCCGCGTGGCTTCGCGCAGCACGACCGCCTCGGGTCCGCCGCTGCGTGCGAGATCGATGCCCGCCTGGAGCAGCGCGCGCGGCAAATCGCCGTGGCGGTAAGTGCGGCGGCCCGGCGCGACGTTACGCTTAGCTTTCGTCGCCATCGTTGGTATGCGCTCCCCAGCATATGTGGACGGCGTCCATTATAGCCGACGCGCCGACCCGCGGATCGGCTCATCGATTGCGTTGCGGCAGAGTTCGAGTGGACGCTGCCGCCGCGATCTGTTAGAGTATTGTGTACGGCATCCACATTGCCAGCGCTGGCAGCGCGGAAGAAGAAGATCAAACAGAAGGATCGATGGCGAAGCCCCATTTGCCGCCGCCGGCTTGGCGGCGGCGAGCAATAAGCAATGAAGCGGCATATTGTGAGAAAATCCCACGCGCCTCCGGCGGCCCTTGTCGGATGTGCACGAATCCGTCGCGGCGCTGCCCGGCAACCTGTCCGCAATTCCCCGTGAGGTGTGATTTGACGCGCGTGCGGTTTGCTCTCCTCGTATCGGTCGGATCGATCCTCTGCGGCTGCGCCGTGGGGCCGGACTTCGTGCGCCCGCAGGCGCCCCGAGTGGAGCGCTACACGGAGCAGCCCCTCGGGCAGCAGACGGTTGCGGCTGCGGGTCCGGCCGGTGCTGCGCAGCACTTCGCGCTTGGGCAGGATATCCCGGGCGAGTGGTGGACGCTGTTCCGCTCTCCTGCGCTCGACCAGCTGATGCGCCAGGCGTTGACGAACAGTCCGACGCTTGCCGCAGCGCAGGCGACGCTGCGCCAGGCGGAGGAAAACATGCGCGCGCAGGAAGGCTCGCTGCTCTATCCGTCGATCGACGCCAAGCTCGGCGTCACGCGCCAGCGCTTCTCGGCCGCGGCATTCGGCTTTTCCAGTTCGCAGCCGAACACTTTCAATCTCTACAACGCCTCGGTGAGCGTGTCCTACAGCATCAATCTCTCCGGCGGATTCCTGCGCGCGCTGGAAGGCCTGCAGGCGCAGGTCGACTACCAGAAATACCAGATCGAGGCCGCCTATCTCACGCTGACCGCCAACATCGTGACCAGCGCGGTGAAAGAGGCGGCGCTGCGCGCGCAGCTCGAAGCGACGCGCGAGATTCTGAAAATTCAAGAGCAGCAGCTCGCGGTGGTGGAGAAGCAGCTTGCAGTCGGCGGGGTTTCGCAGGCGGACGTGCTGGCGCAGCGCACGCAAGTGGCACAGACGCGCGCCGGCGTGCCGCCGCTGGAAAAAGGCCTCGCGCAGACGCGCAATCTCCTTGCCGTGTACGCGGGCAAGCTGCCCGGCGAGGGCGGGCTGCCGGTGTTCGAACTCGCCTCGCTCCATCTTCCGCAAGATTTGCCGGTAAGCCTGCCGTCGGAACTCGCGCGGCGGCGGCCGGACATCCGCGCGGCGGAGGAACTGCTGCACCAGGCGAGCGCGCTGGTGGGCGTCGCCACCGCCAACCTCTATCCCACGCTCACGCTCACCGGCGGCTACGGCCAGCAGGGCAACCAGCTCGCCGGCTTGTTCAGCGGCCCGGCGACGATCGCAAGCGTGGGCGGCGCGCTGTTGCAGCCGCTGTTTCACGGCGGGCAGCTCACTGCCCAGCGCCGCGCCGCGGTCGCGGCCTACGACGCGGCCGCCGCCCAATACCGGGCGACGGTGCTGCAGGCGTTCCAGAACGTCGCCGATACGCTGCTCGCGCTGCAGTCGGATGCCGAGGCGAACCAGGCGCAGGCCGATGCCGAAGCGCTCGCGCACGACACCCTGGAAGTGTCGCGCAAGCAGTTCGAAGCGGGCGGCGTGGGCTACTTGTCGCTATTAAACGCTCAGCGCCAGTACCAGCAGGCGCGCGCCAACGCGGTCCAGGCGGCTGCTGCCCGCTACGCCGACACGGCGGCGCTGTTTCAGGCCTTGGGCGGAGGCTGGTGGAAGCGCAGCCCGGCCGAAGCCGGGGCGCAGGCGGTTGCGCGCTGACCGAAGCGCGGCCGTATCTTTTGTGAGCTTAGCTGACCGGAGCGGTACCAGATGACCAAAAGAATGCTAATCATGCTGTTGCTTGCCGGTATCGTGTTCGGCGGCGTCATCGGCTTTCAGATTTTCAAGGGCCAGATGATCAAGAAGTACATGGCCGCGGGCAAACCGCCGCCTGCCACCGTCACCACAAAGAAAGTCGGTTTCGAGACCTGGCAGCCGCAGCTCAACTCCGTGGGCAGCCTGCGCGCCGCGCGCGGCGTCGATGTCACCACCGAAATCACGGGCATGGTGCGCGCTATCCATTTCAAGTCCGGCGACGAGGTCGCTGCCGGGCAATTGCTGGTGCAGTTGAATGCCGATGCCGACGTCGCCCAGTTGCACGCCCTCGAAGCGGCTGCGTCGCTGGCGGAGACGAACTACGAGCGCGACAAGGCGCAGTATGCGGCGCAGGCGATCAGCAAGGCGCAGCTCGACACCGACGCGGCAAACGTGCGCACGACCAAGGCGCAGGTCGAGCAGCAGGCGGCGCAGGTGGCAAAGAAGAGCATACGCGCGCCGTTTGCCGGCAAGACCGGCATCGCGACCCTGCAGCCCGGGCAATACCTGAACACCGGCGACAAGATCGTCACCTTGCAGCAGATCGACCCGATCTTCGTCGACTTTTCCCTGCCGCAACAGCAGCTCGCGCGGCTGAAGCTCGGCCAGCGCGTCGCCGCCAGCGTCGACGCCTTTCCCGGACGCAACTTCGCGGGCAAGCTCACCACCATCGATCCCAAGGTGGATCCCAACACGCGCAACCTGCAGCTCGAAGCCGCCATCGCCAACCACAAGCGCGAACTGCTTCCCGGCATGTTCGCCGCGACGCGCGTCGAGGCCGGCAGCGAACAACGCTACCTTACCGTGCCGCAGACTGCGGTGAGCTTCAATCCCTACGGCGCGACGATCTTCGTCGTGCAGGAAGGTAAGGAGGCGGGCAAGGCCGAGGGCGCTGCGGCGGGCTTGAGCGTGCGCCAGGTGTTCGTCACCACCGGGGAGACGCGCGGCGATCAGGTCGCGGTGTTGAGCGGCATCAAGGAGGGCGATGTCATCGTCACCAGCGGCCAGCTCAAGCTGAAGAACGGCAGCGCCGTGGTCGTCAACAACAAGGTGCAGCCCAGCGAAGACGCTGCGCCGCATCCGGTCGACCGCTAGTCCGGTCGATGCTCATTTCAGGCTAAGCGATGTCATTCACCGATATCTTCATTCGCCGGCCGGTGCTTGCCACGGTGGTGAGCCTGCTGATCCTAGTCCTCGGGCTGCGCTCGCTCGCGCTCCTCTCGGTGCGCCAGTATCCGCAGACGCAGAACGCGGTGGTCACGGTCACCACCATCTACACCGGCGCCGATCCGGCGCTGGTGGCCGGATTCATCACCACGCCGCTGGAGAATTCGATCGCCCAGGCGAACGGCATCGACTACCTCACCTCCAACAGCACGCAGAACGCGAGCACCATCCAGGCGACGCTGCGGCTCAATTACGACTCGAATCGCGCGCTCACCGAGATCAACACCAAGGTGAACGCGGTGCTGAATCAACTGCCCACCGGCTCCCAGCAGCCGATCATGGGTATCTCCATCGGCGATCCCATCGATTCGATGTACATCGGCTTCTACAGCAACGTGCTGCAGACCAACCAGATCACCGACTACCTCATCCGGGTGGTGCAGCCGAAGCTGCAGGCGGTGGAGGGCGTGCAGACGGCCGAAGTCCTGGGCAAGCGCCAATTCGCGCTGCGCGCCTGGCTCGATCCGAAGCGCTTGGCGGCGCTCGGCCTCACAGCCGCCGACGTCAGCGCGGCGCTCGCTGCCAACGACTTCATTTCCGCCGTCGGGCGCACGCAGGGGCAGATGGTCACGGTCAACCTGACCGCGGAGACCGGGCTGCACACGGTGGAGGAGTTCCAGCAGCTGATCGTCAAGTCGCAGAACGGCGCCAACGTGCGCCTGGGCGACGTCGCCAACGTCACACTGGGCTCGGAAGACTACGACACGGCGGTCGCGTTCGACGGGCAGCGGGCGGTCTACATCGGCATCAAGGTGGCGCCGACTGCGAACCTGCTCACCGTGATCGACAAGGTGCGCAAGGCCTTTCCCGCGGTGGAAGAGCAGCTGCCGCAGGGCTTGGAAGGCAAGATTGTCTACGACGCCACCAAGTTCGTGAACAGTTCCATCCACGAAGTCATCACCACTCTGATCGAAGCGCTGCTCATCGTGACCGCGGTGATCTTCCTCTTCCTCGGCTCCGGGCGCTCGGTAGTGATCCCAGTGATCGCCATGCCCTTGTCGCTGGTGGGAACGTTCTTCATCATGCTGCTGTTCGGCTATACGATTAACTTACTCACCCTGCTCGCGCTGGTGCTCGCCATCGGCCTGGTGGTGGATGACGCGATCATCGTGGTCGAAAACGTCCACCGGCATATGGAGGAAGGCAAGTCCGCCTTCGAGGCCGCGCTGATCGGCGCGAAGGAACTGGTCGGCCCGATCGTTGCCATGACCGTCGTGCTCGTCGCCGTCTACCTTCCCATCGGCTTCCTCGGCGGACTCACCGGCGCCTTGTTCACCGAATTCGCCTTTACGCTGGCCGGCGCGGTGACGGTGTCGGCGGTGATCGCGCTCACGCTGTCGCCGATGATGTGCTCGCGCATCCTCAAGCCGGCGAGCGGCTACAGCGAGCACGGCTTGGTCCGCTTCATCGACCGCCAGTTCGACCGCCTGCGCGATGCCTACAAGCGTCTGCTGCACGGGACGCTCGACTACGTGCCGGTGGCGGCAGTGTTCGCCGTGATCGTGCTCACCAGCATTTATTTCCTTTACGCCACGTCGAAGACCGAGCTGTCGCCGCAGGAGGACCAGGGCATATTGATCTCCCTCGTCACCACGGCGCCCAACGCCACGCTGGAGCAGACGCAGCTCAATTCGCGCCAAGTGTTCGAGACCTTCAAGTCCTTTCCCGAGACCGACCACGTGTTCCAACTGGACGGCCTGATCGGCCTCAATTCCGGCATCGCCGGCATGGTGCTGAAGCCCTGGGACGAGCGCACGGGGAAGGCGATGGAACTGCTGCCGCAGGTGCAGGGCAGGCTGGGCCAGATCGCCGGCGCCCGCGTCGCCGTATTCCAGCCGCCGCCGCTGCCCGGCGGCGGCAGCGGCCTGCCAATGCAGTTCGTCATCGGCACCACGGAACCCTACGACAACCTGAATGGCGTCGCGCAGGACCTGCTCGCCAAGGCGCAGGCGAGCGGTATGTTCATCTTCATGGACAACGACCTGAAGATCGACAAGCCGCAGACGACGGTGGTGATCGACCGCGAAAAGACCGCCATGCTCGGCCTGACCATGCGCGACGTCGGCAATTCGCTCGCTTCCATGCTCGGCGGCGGCTACGTCAATTATTTCAGCCTGGGCGGTCGCTCCTACCGCGTCATCCCGCAGGCGGCGCAGGCCGACCGGCTCAATGCCGATCAGTTGAAGGACTACTACATCAACAACAAGGCGGGCGTGCCGATCCCGCTCTCGACCATCGCCAGCCTGAAGACGAGCGTCGTGCCGGAGTCACTCAATCACTTCCAGCAGCTCAACTCCGCCACCATCTCCGGCGTGCCGATGCCGGGGGTGACGCTGGGCGAGGCACTGCAGACCATGCAGCGGCTCGCCGCTGAGACGCTGCCGCAGGGCTACAGCGTCGACTACGCCGGCCAGTCGCGCCAGTACGTGCAGGAGTCCTCGGCGCTGCTCATCACCTTCGCCTTCGCGCTGATCATCATCCTGCTCGCGCTTTCGGCGCAGTTCGAAAGCTTCCGCGACCCGTTGATCGTGCTGGTGAGCGTGCCGATGTCCGTCTGCGGCGCGATGATCTTCATCGCGCTTGGCATCGGCGGGGCGAGCCTCAACATCTACACCGAGGTGGGGTTGGTGACCTTGATCGGCTTGATCAGCAAGCACGGCATCCTGATGGTGGAATTCGCCAACGGCCTGCAGCGCGAGGGCAAGTCCAAGCGCGAGGCGATCGAACTGGGGGCGAGCATTCGGCTCCGCCCGATCCTGATGACCACGGCCGCGATGGTGCTCGGCGTGCTGCCGCTTGTCACCGCGTCCGGTGCAGGCGCAGTCGGCCGCTTCAACATGGGGCTGGTGATCGCCACCGGGATTTTCATCGGCACGCTGTTCACCCTGTTCGTGGTGCCGGCGATGTACATGCTGATCGCGGAAGATCACTCCAAAGTGGCGGCTGGGCGGGCAAGCGCGGGCGCCGCTTCGAGCGAGGCTTGAGTTCTCGCTAGCTTCAGATTCCTCAAGAGGGTACGCGAGCCGCAGCAATGCGGCCCTGGCATTCGCTTACAATGACGCTCCTCGGCCCGATGCTGCGGGCCGGTGCTCACAAGGAATGCCAAGAATGAATCACGACAAGCAAGCGCAGCGCGACACCATCGTCGCTCACGCCGGGCGCGATCCGCGCCGCTTCGACGGCGCGGTCAACACGCCGGTCTATCGCGCCTCGACCGTGCTGTTCCCCGATGTCGAAACCTACGAGCAGCGCAATGCCGACGACTACAAGTCCATGCGCTACGGCATCTACGGCACGCCGACCACGTTCGCGCTGGAGGAAGCCGTGGCGAAGCTGGAAGGCGGGTACGCGGCGGTTGCACTGCCTTCCGGGCTTGCCGCGATCGTCGCCGCCCTCGCCGCATTCGCCAAGTCCGGCGCGCACATCCTGCTGTCGGATTCGGTCTACCAGCCGACGCGCAACTTCTGCGAGCGCAGGCTGCGGGCGCTGGGCGTCGAAACCGAATACTACGATCCCTTGATCGGCGCGGGCATCGCCGCGCTCATCCGGCCGAATACCACGGCGGTGTTCTGCGAATCGCCCGGCTCGCTCACCTTCGAGATGCAGGACATTCCGGCCATCGCGCAGGCGGCCCATGCCAAGGACATCCCGCTGCTCGCAGATACCACCTGGGGCACGCCGTACTTCTATCGCTCCTTCGACTACGGCGTCGACGTGTCCATCCACGCCGGCACCAAGTACATCGCCGGCCATTCGGACGTGATGCTGGGCCTCGTCGTCACCAACGAGAAATACTGGCTGCCCATACGGCGCGCCGTGGCCGATTACGGCTATTGCGTGAGTCCCGACGACTGCTATCTCGCGCTGCGCGGACTGCGCACCATCGGCGTGCGTCTGCGCCATCAGCAGCAGAGCGCGCTCAAAGTCGCACGCTGGCTGGAGCAGAGGCCGGAAGTGCTGCGCGTGCTCTATCCGGCGCTGGAGTCGGATCCCGGGCACGCGCTGTGGAAGCGCGATTTCAGCGGCGCGGCCTCGCTCTTCGGCGTCGTCCTGCGTCCGGCGAGCGACGCAGCGGTGGCGCGCTTCATCGACGCGCTGCGGCTATTCGGCATCGGCTCGAGCTGGGGCGGATTCGAGAGCTTGGCGATCCGCGCCAATCCGGCGAAGCTGCGCAGCGCCACCCGATGGGCGCCGGGCGGGCCGCTGGTGCGCATCCATATCGGCCTGGAAGATACGGACGAGCTGATCACCGATCTGGAGCAAGGCCTCGCCAGGCTGAAAGACGGTGCTTGAGCGGGAAGCGCCGCGCGAACTATCCACAAAATCTGTGCATAAACCTGTGGGGAATCGGGGGTACGCCGGCCGCTATCGCTTGTCGCTGCTGGCTTTCCTGCGCGATGCCGCTTGTTTGAGCGGCGCTGCGCTTAAGTCCGAGCGCACGAAGCTCAGGCGCTGACCAGCTCCAATTTGCGCTTCTCCGGCCGCTTGTGCTGCGGCGGACTCGCGTCGTGATTCTGCTGCAGGAAGTCGCGGTATTTCATGTCTTCCTTGAGCAGGTGGTCGACCAGCAGCTGCTTGATGTGCAGGCCCTTCGCCGCCCAGGTGAAGCTCACGTCCGCCTGCTCGAAATCCCTCATCACGCGATCGAGTTCTTCGGTGAGACGGGCGTGCTTCGCGGCGTGCACTGCGCGCTCCGGGTACTTCCATTGCACCATCAGGCGCTGTTCGTGCCAGAAATGATGCGCGGCTTCCATCAGCATCAGGTCGAGCAGGCGCTCGACCGCGGGCTTGTCCTCGGACTCGAGGATGGCATGGTTCAACTGGTTGACGCGTGCGACGAACCTGCGATGCTCCTGGTCGAGCTCCGGGACGCCGACGGACAGGGCATTGGTCCATCTGATTTCCCACTCGTTCTTGTTCACGACAGTCCCTCGTTAAGCTGGTTGCAATAGGTCCCGAGGTAGAGATACTGCCGCGATTTGCGCCGAGCCATTTGACAACAGTCAAGAAGCCTGGCGCATGAGTGCAAAACGCGATCGCATCTGCCTCGAGGCGACGTGGCAAAATCTGATCGGCGGTCAACTTGCAGTGCGAATAGCGTCGGCGTTTGCCCGAGCATTCGCGCGAAGGAGGAGCATGGACTTTCAGCTAAGCGAAGAGCAGAAGCAACTCGCCGAACTCGCCGACCGGCTCGGGCGCGAGCAGTTCGCGCCCAAGGCGGCGCGCTGGGACCGCAATCACGAATATCCGCACGAAAACGTCGAGGTGCTGCGCCGCGCGGGGCTGCTCGGCATGACCATCCCGGCGCAGTTCGGCGGGCCGGGCCGGCCGCTGATCGACGCGGTGCTCGCGATCGAGAGCATCGCCAAGTACTGCGGCGTCACGGCGCGCATCGTGGTCGAGACCAACATGGGGGCGCTCGGCTGTGTCATGGCCTACGGCAGCGAAGCGCAGCAGCGCGAAATCGCGCGCCGCATCCTCGCCGAAGGCGACAAGCCGGCGATCGGTATGACCGAACCCGGCGCCGGCACCGATCTCACTGCGCTCAAGACCAGGGCGGTGGAGGGCGCGGACGGCTACACGCTGAACGGCACCAAGCACTGGATCACGGGCGGCGGCGTCTCCCGGACCAATCTGATATTCGCGCGCATTGTCGATCGTGCCGGCAAGGACCAGGGCATAGGCGGCGTCCTCGTCGACTTAGGTACGCCGGGATTTCGCATCGGCCGGGTGGAGGACGCGATGGGCCTGCGCGGCATACCCGAGGCCGAACTCATCTTCGAGGATTGCGCGGTACCGGCGGCGAACCTGGTGGTGCGCGATCCGGTCGAAGGCTTCAAGAAGCTGATGAACGGCTACAACGCGCAGCGCATCGGTGCTTCGGCCGTGGCGCTCGGTCTCGCCCAGGGGGCGCACGATCTGGCGCTAGCCTACATGGGCAAGCGCGAGGCGTTCGGGCAGAAGCTGAAGGAGTTCCAGGGCCTGGACTGGATGATGGCGCAGAGTGAAATGCGGCTGGAAGCGGCGCGCCTTCTCGTCTATCGCGCCGCGTGCAATGCGCGGCGCCTGGCGAACAACGTCATGCTGCCGCAGATGAAAGAGGCCTCGATCGCCAAGGCCTACACCGGCCACGAGGCCTTCGAAGTAGTGAGCGACGCGCTGCAGATGTTCGGCGCGGCGGGCTATTCGCGCGACCTCCCGCTCGAGCGCATGCTGCGCGACGTGCGCATGTTCCAGATCGGCGGCGGCACTTCGCAAGCGCAGATGAACATGATCGCGCGCAGCCTGTTCGCCGGACGCTAGAGCGGCCCGGGCGGGACGGTCCGCCTCCCGTTTGCAATGCGCGGATTTTGGGAGTAGCATTCAAACAATTGTTTGAAACAAGCGTATATATCCACCCATGCCCGAAGTCGATACGCGCCTACGCATACTCGATGCGGCCGAACGGCTGTTCACCGAATTCGGCTTCGAGGCGACCACCATGCGCCAGATCACCGGCGCGGCGGAAGTCAATCTCGCGGCGGTCAATTACCACTTCGGCTCCAAGGAGGAGCTGATCCGCGAAGTGTTCAAGCGCCGGCTCACCTGGCTAAACCAGGCGCGGCTGCAGGAACTCGAGCGGCTGGAGGCGCAGGCGAGCGGCGCGCCCTTGAAGCCGAGCCAGATACTGGAAGTGTTCTTCGGCGTGGCGTTGAAAATGGCCGCGGAAAGCGAAGGCGGACGCACCTTCATGCGCCTGCTCGGGCGCACCTACACCAAGCCTTCCGAATTCGTGCGCGGTTTTCTTGCCGAGGAATATTCCGCGGTGATTGCGCGCTTCAAGTCGGCGCTGGTGAAGGCGCTGCCCAACGTGCCGGAAGAAGAGATCCTGTGGCGCTTCCATTTCATGATGGGCGCCATGTCCTACGCGTTATCGGGCACCGACGCGCTGCACATCGTGGCCGAGGAGTCGCTGGACGACGGCGACACCAAGGCACTGTACGCGCGGCTGATGAGCTTCATGCTGGGGGGCTTGCGCGCGCCGCTGCCCACCCTGCCGGGGAAGACGAGCAAGCGGCCGCGCGTGGCTAGCACGGTCTGACGTAAGCCACGGGGAATGGCGATTCAAATCAATCGAAGGAGAAATCCATGAGTCAATATGTCGCTCCGCTGCGGGACATGCAGTTCGTGCTGCACGAGCTGTTGGACGTCGAGGCGGAGCTGAAGCAGATTCCGCGCTATGCCGACGTCGACCGCGAGGTCATCGACCAGGTGCTGGAAGAGGGCGGCAAGTTCACGGCGGAAGTGATTTTTCCGCTCAACCGCTCGGGCGACAAGGAGGGCTGTCGGCTCGATCCGGCCACCCACGCCGTCACCACGCCCAAGGGCTTCAAGGAAGCCTACCGGCAATACGTCGAAGGCGGCTGGCCCGCACTCGCCAGCGACCCCGAATACGGCGGCCAGGGCCTGCCGGTGGTGATGTACAACTGCCTGTCGGAGATGCTGAACTCCTGCAACCAAGCCTGGTACATGTATGCCGGGCTGTCGCACGGCGCCTACGCCTGCCTGCACGAGCACGGCACCGAGGCGCAGAAGAAGCTCTACCTGCCCAAGCTCGTCTCCGGCGAATGGACCGGCACCATGTGCCTCACCGAGGCGCATTGCGGCACCGACCTGGGCTTGCTGCGCACCAAGGCCGAGCCGCAGGCGGACGGCTCCTACAAGCTAACCGGCAGCAAGATCTTCATTTCGGCGGGCGAGCACGACATGGCGCCGAACATCGTGCACCTGGTGCTCGCGCGCCTGCCGGATGCGCCCGTCGGCACCAAGGGCATTTCCCTCTTCGTCGTGCCGAAGTTCGTTCCTGCGGCCGACGGCACGCCCGGCGCGCGCAATGCGATCACTTGCGGCGCGATCGAGGAAAAGATGGGCATCCACGGCAACTCGACTTGCCAGATGAACATGGACGGCGCGAGCGGCTGGATGGTGGGCCAGCCGAACAAGGGCTTGAATGCGATGTTCATCATGATGAACGCCGCGCGCCTGGGCGTGGGCATGCAGTCGCTGGGGCTCACCGAAGTCGCCTACCAGAACGCGCTCGTCTACGCCAAGGAGCGCCTGCAGATGCGCAGCCTGTCGGGCGTGAAGTCGCCGCAGCAGCCGGCCGATCCGATCATCGTCCATCCAGACGTGCGGCGCATGTTGCTCACTGCCAAAGCCTATGCCGAAGCCGGACGCGCCTTCGCGTCGTTTATCGCGCTGCAGATCGACCGCGAGATGCATCACCCGGACGCAGATGTGCGCAAGGAAGCGGGCGAGCTGGTGGCGCTGCTTACGCCCATCGTCAAGGCCTTCATCACCGACAACGGCTGGATCGCCACCTCGGAAGCGATGCAGGTCTACGGCGGCCACGGCTACATCGCCGAATGGGGCATGGAGCAGTACGTGCGCGATGCCCGCATCAACATGATCTACGAAGGCACGAATACCGTGCAGTCGCTCGATCTGCTCGGGCGCAAGATCCTCATGGACAACGGTGCCAAGCTGAAGAAGTTCGGCAAACTGGTGCGTGAATTCGTCGAGGAAAACGGCACCGACGAGGCGATGGACGAATTCGTCACCCCGCTCGGCGAACTCGGCGAGAAGCTGACCAAGCTCACTATGGAAATCGGCATGAAGGCATTCAAAAGCCAGGACGAGGTGGGCGCGGCGGCGGTGCCTTATCTGCGCGTGCTCGGACACCTCGTCTATGCCTATTTCTTCGCGCGCATGGCGAAGATCGCGCTGGCGAAAGAGGACTCGGGCGACGGCTTCTACAAGGCGAAGCTCGCCACGGCGCGCTTCTATTTCGCGCGCCTGTTTCCGGAAACGGCGATGCTCATCCGCCAGGCGCGCTCGGGCGCGGCAAACCTGCTCGCCCTCGAAGCGGAACTGTTTTAGCCGCGCAAGCGGTGTACCTCGTGCAATTCTGAATCGGCAGCCCGAGGCGCGAGCCTCGGGCAACTCAACCAGACAGAAAGGACCAGCGTGAGCAATTTCATCGTCAGAAAAGTCGCCGTGCTCGGCGCGGGCGTGATGGGGGCGCAGATCGCGGCGCATTGCGTCAACGCCAAGGTGCCGGTGGTGCTGTTCGACCTGCCGGCGAAGGAAGGGCCGAAGAACGGCATCGTGCTGCGTGCGATCGAAGGCCTGAAGAAGCTGAATCCGGCGCCGCTCGGGGTGAAGGAGGATGCCGCTTTCATCGAAGCGGCCAATTACGAAGACGGCCTCGAGCTGCTGAAGGGCTGCGATCTGGTGATCGAGGCGATCGCCGAGCGCATGGACTGGAAGCACGAGCTGTACAAGAAGGTTGCGCCCTACATCGCGCCTGAGGCGATCTTCGCTTCCAACACCTCCGGGCTGTCGATCGCCGCGCTCGCCGAGGGCTTCGACGCCGGCCTGAGAGCGCGCTTCTGCGGCGTGCACTTCTTCAACCCGCCGCGCTACATGCACCTGGTCGAGCTGATCGCCACCGCCGCGACGCGCGCCGAGATCCTCGATCAGCTCGAGGGCTTCCTCGTCACCACGCTCGGCAAGGGCGTGGTGCGGGCGAAGGACACGCCGAACTTCATTGCCAACCGCGTCGGCATTTTCGGCATGCTGGCGACCATCCGCGAGGCGGAGAAGTTCGGGCTTTCCTGCGACGTGGTGGACGATCTCACCGGCGCCAAGCTTGGACGCGCCAAGTCGGGCACCTTCCGCACCGCGGACGTGGTGGGCCTCGATACCATGGCGCACGTGATCAAGACCATGCAGGACAACCTCGCCGGTGATCCCTTCTTCGAGGTGTATCGCACGCCTGCGGTGCTGACGAAGCTGGTCGAGGCAGGGGCGCTCGGCCAGAAGACGGGCGCCGGTTTCTACAAGAAGGTGGGCAAGGAAATCCAGCGCCTGGATTTTGCATCGGGTGCATACGTCGCGGCCGGCGGCAAGGCGGACGGCATCGTCGAGCGCATGCTGAAGGAAAAGGATCCGGCCAAGCGCATGAAGACCCTGAGCGAATCGAAGAACCCGCAGGCGCAGTTCCTGTGGGCGATCTTCCGCGACGTGTTTCATTACATCGCCGTGCATCTGGAGACGATTGCGGACAATGCGCGCGACGTCGATTTCGCCATGCGCTGGGGCTTCGGCCAGAGCGTGGGCCCGTTCGAGACCTGGCAGGCGGCCGGCTGGCAGCAGGTGGCAGGCTGGATCAAGGAAGACATCGAGGCCGGCAAGACGCTCGCCAAAGTCCCTCTTCCCGCCTGGGTGACGGACGGCCGCAGCGGCGTGCATGCGCCGGACGGGTCGTATTCGCCGGCGCGCAAGGCGAACGTGCCTGCATCCAAGCTCGCGGTCTACGCACGACAGCCGTTCCGGGCTGCGGTTGCGGGATCGGCCGCTCTGGACGGCGCGAGCGCCGGGACCACCGTGTACGAGGACGATTCGGTGCGCCTGTGGCACCAGTCGGACGAGGTGCTCGTCTTCTCCACCAAGACCAAGCTCCACGTCATGGGACCGGGCGTGGTCGAGGGCCTGTACAAGGCGCTCGCCGAAGCCGAGCGCAATTACAAGGGGCTGGTGATCTGGCAGCCGGATGCCGCTTCCGGCGGCGCGTTCTCCGCCGGCGCGGATCTCAAGTCGCAGATGCCGCTGTTCATGGCGGGCGGGGGCAAGGCGCTCGAACCGGCGGTGGCGGGACTGCAGCAGGCGCACATGGCCGTGAAATACGCCCAGGTGCCGGTGGTGGCGGCAGTCGCGGGGCTTGCGCTCGGCGGCGGCTGCGAACTCTTGCTGCACGCGGCGAAGCGCGTGGCCTGCCTTGAATCCTACATCGGCCTGGTCGAAGTCGGCGTGGGCCTGGTGCCCGCGGGCGGCGGCCTGAAGGAGGCGGCGCTGCGCGCGGCGGCGGACGCGAAGGGCAACGACCTGCTGCAATTCCTGAAGAACTATTACATGAACGCTGCGACTGCGGCGGTGGCGAAATCGGCGCTGGAAGCGAAGAAGATGGGTTATCTGCGCGCCGACGACGTGATCGTGTTCAATCCCTACGAGTTGCTGCACGTGGCGAAAGTCGAAGCGCGCAGCCTGTTCGATGCCGGCTACCGCCCGCCGCTCAAGGCGCAGTTTCCGGTGGCGGGGCGCTACGGGCTCGCCACCATCATGGCGCAGCTCGTCAACATGCGCGACGGCGGCTTCATCTCCGCCTACGACTACAAACTGGGCAGCATGATCGCCGAAATCGTCTGCGGCGGCGAAGTGGAAGCCGGCAGCCTGGTCGACGAGCAATGGATCCTGGATCTCGAGCGCAAGGCCTTCGTCGCGCTGCTCGATTCGCCCAAGACCCAGGAACGCATCATGGGCATGATGGAAACCGGCAAGCCGGTGCGCAACTGACGCTGCCGCAAGGAGAACGAAAATGAGCAAACAAGTGCAAGACGCCTATATCGTCGCCGCCACCCGCACCCCGATCGGCAAAGCGCCGCGCGGCATGTTCAAGAACGTGCGCCCCGACGACCTGCTGGTGCGCGCCATCCGCTCGGCGCTCGCCCAAGTTCCCGCCCTCGATCCCAAGCTGATCGAGGACGCCGTGGTAGGCTGCGCGTTCCCCGAAGCCGAGCAGGGCCTCAACCTCGCGCGCATGGCAGTGCTGCTCGCAGGGCTCCCCAATACCGTGGGCGGGGTCACCGTCAACCGCTACTGCGCCTCCGGCCTCACCGCCGTGGCGATGGCGGCGGACCGCATCCGCGTGGGCGAGGCCGATGCCATGCTCGCGGCCGGCGTCGAATCGATGTCCATGGTGCCGATGATGGGCTACCACCCGTCGATGAACATGGGCATATTCAAGGACGAGAACGTCGGCATGGCCTACGGCATGGGGCTGACGGCGGAAAAGGTCGCGGCGCAGTGGAAGGTGTCGCGCGAGGCGCAGGATGCGTTCTCGCTCGCCTCGCATCAGAAGGCGATCGCGGCGCAGGCGGCAGGCGAATTCAAGGACGAGACGACGCCGGTCGAGGTCGTCGAGCGCTTTCCCGATCTCGCGGGCGGCAAGGTCGAAGTGAAGACGCGGACGGTGGATCGCGACGAGGGTGCGCGCGCCGATACCAATCTTGCGTCGCTCGCCAAGTTGAAACCCGTATTCGCGGTGAAGGGAACGGTCACCGCCGGCAACAGCTCGCAGACCTCGGATGGCGCGGGCGCGCTGTTGGTGGTGAGCGAGAAGATTCTGAAGCAATGCAATCTGACGCCGCTCGCGCGCTTCGTTTCCTTCGCGGTGCGCGGCGTGCCGCCGGAAATCATGGGCATCGGCCCGAAAGAAGCGATTCCCGCGGCGTGCAAGGCGGCGGGCATCGCCAAAGACGCGATCGACTGGTTCGAGTTGAATGAAGCTTTCGCCGCGCAATCGCTCGCGGTGATTCAAGACCTGGGCCTGGATCCGGCGAAGGTCAATCCCATGGGCGGCGCGATTGCGCTGGGGCATCCGCTGGGCGCGACCGGCGCCATACGGTCGGCCACCGCCATCCATGCCCTACGCAGAAGAAAGCTCAAGTACGGCATGGTTACCATGTGCGTGGGTACGGGCATGGGGGCTGCCGGCATTTTCGAACGGGTGTAAGCTTCGAGCCCGCAGTACGCTGCTGCTGCCGCGATGCGGAAGCGGCAGCGCTGCATCGGACATCACAACAGAAGGAAGGGATCAGCATGAAACTCTATTACTCGCCCGGCGCCTGCTCGATGGCGCCGCATATCGTGCTCCGCGAAGAGGGGCTCAAATTCGACCTGGAGAAGGTCGACATTCCGAACAAGAAGACCGCGAGCGGCGGCGATTTCTGGAAGGTGAATCCCAAGGGCTATGTGCCCGCGCTGCAACTCGACAACGGCGAAGTGCTCACCGAAGTCGGCGTTATCTGCCAGTATCTCGCGGATCAGAAGCCGGAGTCGGGGCTCGCGCCCAAGCTCGGCAGCATGGAGCGCTACCGTTTGATGGAGATGCTCAACTTCGCCGCCAGCGAAATCCACAAGCAGATCGGCGCGCTGTTCAATCCGAAAATGACGCCGGAGATGAAGGAAGTGCAGATGGGCGTGGTCGAGCGCCGCTTCAATGCGCTGGAGAAACTGCTCGATGGCAAGCAATTCGCCATGGGCGACAAGTTCAGCGCGGCGGACGCGTATCTGTTCACCGTGCTCAGCTGGACCAGGGTGCACAAAATCGACCTCGCCAAGTGGCCGAACATCAAGGCCTATGTGGAGCGCGTCGGCGCGCGGCCGGCGGTGCAGGAGACGCTCAAGGCCGAAGGTCTGGTCAAGTAGTGAACTGCCCGGAGAGCCAGATTCGACGGGCCTTTCCGGGCAGTTGCCGCCCCGCAGCCTAGCGCTGCGGGCTCAGGCGCTCGGCGAAGCGGCGCAAGCGCTCCACCGCGGCGCCCAAGGGCCCGGGCAGCCGCGTCCAGTCGACGGCGTCGAGCGAATTCTTCACCAGTAATCCCAGTTCGGTGTCGCCTTCCATCACCAGGCGGCGCGAAAAGAACAGCGTATCCGGATCTTCCAGGCGGCGCGCCAGGCGATAGTAATCCCAGGCCGCGGCGCGGATGGTGACTTCGGGTGTGCCGCCGAGCGCCGGATAGAAGCCGATGGCGCCGAGCCGCATGCGGCAGATGAGACCCGCGTCGAGCACTTCGATCGCGACCATGCGCCCGGTCAAGCGCTGGCGCGTGTCGGCATCGAGCGTCGGGAGGAAGAGCAGATTCAATCCTGCGCACACCGCCACCGTCGGCGGCCATTGCGGCAGGCGGCTCACCAGGCGGGCGAGCGTCTCGGGCAGTTGCGGTGCACGTTGCGCGCTGTTCATGAATTGGTCCGGTATTCCATGCCCGGTACCCCATACCAGTAGCCGTTGCAGGGCGCTGCGATGCGCAAGCCCTCGAGCGGGGCGCCGGCGCGGCCGGCGATGCGCTCGCGAAAACTGGCGATGATGTCCTGCATGTTCTTCGACTGCGGCGACAGGCGCACGATGTCGACGCCGAGCCCGCGCATTTCCTCGATTGCACCGGACAAATCGCAGACCTGGGCCGATTGCGTCTGGATGCCGTTTAAGGTGAGGAAGGCCGATTTTTCGCGCGTCTGCAGCGCGAGGCCGTCTGCGTCCTCCAGGCAGCGGAACTGACAGTCGTCCTTGGGCAGGTCGTGGTGGCGCGCGGTGAAGCAGCGCGCGGAGAAGGCGAGCGGCATCTTGCCGTAGGCGAATACCTCGGTCTGCAGCGCCTGCGGTCGCGACGCCTGCAGCTCGCGCAACACCTCGCGCGACAGCTCGAGCGGCAGCACGAAGCGCTTCGCGCCGAGTTCGACGAACCAGGCGAGTGACTCGCTGTTGTAGATGTTGAGATGCGGGCCGGCGACGAAAGGCGCGTGCCCGGCGAGCAGGCGCGCCGCGCCCATTTCGTTGGCTTCGACCGTGAATTCGCCGTTGGCGGCAATGCGGCGCAGATTCTTCAAGTCCGATTCGGATTCGATCAGGGCCTGCGAGGAGAGCACCACTTCCTTGCCGCTCGCGGCGAGATCGCGCGCGAGTCCCAGCCAGTCGTCCAGGCGTAATTCATGTCTGCGCGAGCAGACGACTTCGCCCAGGTAGACGATGTCGACGCCGGCATCGGCGATGCCGCGATAGAACTCCATCACCGCATCGCGCTTCCAGTAATAGAGCAGGGGCCCGAGGCTGAGCTTCATCGTTCTATTTCCATTTCCGATGATAGGCGCCCAGGGTGTGCTGCTGGCCTTCGGCGACGCGCGCAAGGCCGTTCGTCCATTCGGCGTTCACCGCGAAGCCCTCTGGGCTCTGCGCATGCGCATCGATCGCCGCGCGCCAGATGCGCGTCACCGCCGAGACGTAGGCCGGGCTGCGCTGGCGGCCTTCGATCTTGATCGCCTTGATGCCGATTTTCGCGAGTTCCGGCAGGAGCGCCATGGCGTTGAGGCTCGATGGCTCTTCGATGGCGTAATAGGTTTCGTCGTCGACTTCGAAGCGGCCCTTGCACAGCGTCGGATAGCCCGCGTTCTCGCCCGCGGCGAAGCGGTCGATCAGCACGCCGTTCAAGCGCGCATCGAGCGTGTCGCCGTGCTTTTCCCAGCGTACCGCCTTCGCCGGCGAGCACACGCCGCGGGTATTGGGCGATTCGCCGGTGACGTAGGAGGAGAGGGCGCAGCGCCCTTCGACCATTACGCACAGGCTCCCGAAACCGAACACTTCGATTTCTACCGGTGTGTTCTTCACCACGTCCGCCACTTGCGCGAGCGACAGCACGCGCGGCAGCACGGCGCGCTCGATGCCGAAGCGCTCGTGATAGAAATTGATGGCTTCGTAGTTGGTCGCCGAAGTCTGAACGGAAAGGTGCAGGCGTAGCTTGGGATGGCGCTCGGCGGCGTAGCGCATCAGCCCCGCATCGGCGAGGATGACGGCGTCGATGCCGATCTCCACCGCGTTGTCGATCGCCCGCTGCCAGCGCGCCGAGCCCGCTCCTTGCGGAAAGGTGTTGATCGCGAGCAGCATCTTCGCCCCGGCCGCGTGGGCATAGCGCAGGCCTTCGGCGGCGCTCTTGGCGTCGAAATTGAGGCCGGCAAAGTTGCGCGCGTTGGTCTCGTCCTTCAGGCCCATGTAGACCCAGTCGGCGCCGTTGTCGACGGCGACTTTGAGCGAGGGAAGATTGCCTGCCGGGCAGACTAGCTGAGGAATCGACACGTTGACACTCTACGTCCGAATTGACCTGGTTTGCATAAAGCCCACACTCTAGAGGGCGGGGGTGCGCCTGACTTTGATCTGGGTCAAAGAGTTCTGGGCCCTCTGCCCTCGGGCAGGCGAGCCGTCATTCGACTGGGCGCGGCCGGGGGCAAGTGAATTGGATCAGAGCAGCGGCTGCGCATCGCGTAAGCACGCAAGCTCCACTTGCACCCTCGATTCCTCGTCCGCGATCCAGATCTCTCCATCATGAATCGTGCAGTTCAAGTGCATATTGCGCTTGGCGAGTTGCGCCATGTTCCGGCTCGCGGCAGGCGCCACCGAGTGCACGCTCAGGTTCTGCAGCCGCTCGAGTTTGTCGGCGAGCTGGTTCCACCAGAGCGCGGTCCCCTGGCCGCCATAGGCATAGACGCAGACCTGGCGCGCCTGCGCACAGGCGCGGCGCAGGCGCCGCTCATCGGGCTGTCCGACCTCGATCCAGAGCTCGATCGCGCCGGTGAGGTCTTTCTGCCACAAATCGGGTTCCTCGTCGCTGGACAGCCCTTTGCCGAACGCCAGGGTGTCCGACGCGTGCAAGGCAAAGGCGAGCACGCGCAGCATCATGCGCTCGTCGGTCTCGGAGGGGTGGCGGGCGACGGTGAGCGCGTGATCGCGATAATAGCCGCGGTCGATGTCGGCGATCTGCAGCGTCGCCTTGAAAATGGTGGATTTCAGCGCCACGCCGATCTCCGTCCTACGGCAGCGAAATCGGTCAGCCGGAAACGACGGCGGGGGCATTTCGCCCCCGCCCGGATCGCACTGTGCATCGAAACGCGCTTATTCGACCTTGGCCTTCGCGCGCAGATCGCTCACTTCCTTCTCGAACATCGCCTCCTGCATGCGCTGCTGCAGATTGGGCTTGACCTGATCGAAGTCGGGGAATTTCGCCGGGCGCACGTCGTCGAGCTGGATCACGTGCCAGCCGAACTGCGACTGTATCGGCGCTTCGGTGTATTTCCCTTTTTCCAGTTTCACCATGGCATCCGAGAACGGCTTGACGAAGCCCGAGGGCAGATTCCAGTCGAGTTCGCCGCCGTGGTCCTTGGAGCCGGGATCCTTCGACGCCTTCGCCAGCTCGTCGAACTTCTCGCCCTTCTTCAGTTTCTCGATGATGTCTTTCGCTTCGGTCTCCTTCTCCACCAGGATATGGCGCGCCTTGTATTCCTTGTCGCCGGCCTGCGTCTTCAGCTTCTCGAATTCGGCCTTGAGGAGGTCGTCGCCGACCGGATGCGCCTTGAGGAAATCGTTGCGGAAGGCCTGCGCCAGGATGTTGGTCCGCGCCAGCTCGATTTGGCTGACGGTATCGGAGTGCTTGCCCAAACCCTTCTTGTTCGCTTCCTGAGCGAGCACTTCCAGCGTGATCAGTCGATCGCGGATCGCGGCGCGCAGATCGGGCGTGTCCTTCTGCCCTTGCGCCACTTGGGCATTCACCACGGCATCCACCCGTGCCTTGGGAATGGTGACGCCGTTGACGGTCGCCACCTTCGAACTTGAGCCGGCGGCCGGAGCCTTGGCTGCATCGGCGGCTTGCGCGGCGTTGAGGCCCGAGATCGAAAGCGCGAGGCCGAGGGCGAGGGTCAGGCAGGAGCGTGTGGGCTGCATAGTGGTTCCTTATGGAGTGCTACGAATTCTGGAGGTCTTCCGCTTCTCCGGGAGCATAGGCACGGATGGCGAGTGCATGGATGTGCTGCTGCATCATGGTGTCGAGCGCCGCATAAATCATGCGGTGCCGCGCCACCGTGTTCTTGCCGGAAAATTGCGGGGAAACGATGGTGAGCCGGTAATGGCCGCCGCTTTTCGCGCCGGCGTGGCCTACGTGCAGGTGGCTTTCGTCGACGATCTGCAGCCGCTGCGGCTGCAGCGCGGCGAGTTTTTCTTCGATTGCGTGCGCGACGTTCATGCGCGCCTCACTTCGATTCCTTCTGTTCCACGTACTTCGCGAGGAACAGGCCCTGGCCGATGACGAAGGCGAGCATCAAGCCCATGCCGCCGAACAGCTTGAAGTTGACCCAGGTATCGGTCGGAAAGTTGAACGCCACGTAGAGATTGAGGCAGCCCATGACGAGGAAGAAGCCGGCCCAGGCGAAATTGAGCCGCTTCCACGCCGCCGGCGGCATGGCGATCTGTTCGCCCAGCATGGCGCGGATCGGATTCTTGTGAAACAGCAGCTCGCTCACGCTGAGGATGCAGGCGAACATCCAGTAGAGGACGGTGGGCTTCCACTTGATGAAGGTCTCGTCGTGCAAGAGCAGCGTCGCGCCGCCGAACACGACGACGATCGCGAGACTCACCCACAGCGTGGTGTCGATCTTCCTGCCGCGCAGCCACAACCAGCCGATCTGGGCGAAGCTCGCCGCGATCGCCACGGCAGTGGCGACGAAGATTCCCTGTAGCTTGAAGGCGACAAAGAACAGGATGACCGGAAAGAGATCGAACAAAAATTTCATGGGCCGGCATTATAGCAGGGCTGGCCGCGCGCTCGGCCGAATCGCGCCGTGCGCGGGCGTCCCTGCGTTGCTGTGCGCTCTGCTGCTAACTGGTTGATGTGGTGAATGTTTCTTCCGCTGCGGCATACACGGTAACCTGCCTTCGACTGCATGCAGCGCAATTGGTTGCGGGCGGAGCGGCGAGCGCATGCCGCTAGAATAGAAGTTTTGCAAGGAGGCCCACCCATGCCGATGGTGAAGATGGTCGAGTACGCCGATGCGAGGCCCGAAGTGAAGGCGGTGTACGACGACATCAAGACGACACGCAACACCGACTGGATCAACAATTTCTGGAAAACGCTTGCCAGCCATCCGCCCACTCTCAAGCGCATCTGGGCAGGGGTGAAGGGGGTGATGGCGCCCGGGCGTCTCGATCCTTTGACCAAGGAAATGATCTATGTCGCGGTGAGCGCGAGCAACAATTGCGAATACTGCATCCATTCGCACATCGCCGCCGCGCGCGCCAAGGGCATGACCGACGAAATGCTGGGAGAACTGCTCGCCGTGGTGGGCATGGCCAATCAGACCAACCGGCTTGCCAACGGTTACCAGGTGCCGGTGGACGAGCAGTTCAAGCCTCGTTTTTAGGTCCCACCGCGCAGCGTCTGTTCGACCGCCTGGTCCGCGCCGGGCGGCACCGCGTACAGCCGCGCTTCCCAGAGGACGCCGGGATGGCGCGCCGAAGTTTCCGCGAGCAGCGCGTTCCACCAGGCCGCGGGCTTGATGGTACAGTGCGCGTTTTCGCCATTGGGGAGACGCTTGCGCGCCGGATGGCAGGCGACGGTGAGGAACACGAAACGGCGTGCGTAGCCGAACATCTCCTCCAGGATCCAGGGCACATCCTCTTCCGGACAATGTTCGAGCACGTCGGTGGAGACCACCCCGTCGCAGGGATCGCTCGGCAGCTCGCGAAACGGGGCGAAGCAGGGGTCGTAGCGCCAGACGTAGTCGACGTCCCAATAGTCCTGCACGCCTTCCCAATGCGCGCCTTCGGCCTCGATGCCAGGGAGCGTGTAAAGCGCTCCTTTGCCGCTGCCGTAGTCGAGAATCGAGGCTGCGCCGGTTTGCCGGATCAGCCGCTTGATGTCGGCCAGGTACGGCTGCAGGCTGATGCCGGAAAAGGTCTGCTCTGCCGCTATGCCGAGGAAGCGTTCGCCCTCCTCGTGCATGCTGCGATATTGCGCGAGGAGTTCCAGATAGCGCGGGCTGGGGCTAGCGCGGCTGTACGCCATGGCGCATTCTACGCTCGGCCTGCCGCGCCCGGCGGCCGGCGAGTGCTGCCGCCGACTGCCGAACGCAGGAGAACTTTGTCGCCTCTGCTCAGCTCAGGCGCACGTACTCGTAGTCGAGTCCCAGGTTGTTGATGCCGCGATCGGGCGGCGCGACCCAGCCGGCCATCTTTCCCGGTTCGGCAACGCGCTGCATCAGGCTCGCGACGTAGGCGCGGTCTGCTGCGGAGGGCAGCCACTCGCCCAGGCCGCGTTCGTGCTGCTCGCGCGTGACGATGCGCCCTTCCGGATCGGTCGGCACGTTGGCCCAGGCACCGATGTTGCGGCGAAAGCGCGTCGAGGGGAGCTTCAGGCGGAACTCGTGTCCCGCGCGTTGGATCTGCATGTTCCAGCGCTTGAGCCCGATTTCGCAGTCGCGCGCGTAGGCTTCGCGCACCACTTCGTTCATGGCGTTGCGCATGCTCACCGTTTCCTTCTGCAGCCCGCCCTGGCCGTCCGGCGTCTCGAGCTCGTAGCTCGACTCGGTGCAAACGTGATCCTGGTACTGCGTCGCCTCGTCCGGGCGGCCCTTGATGCCGTTGGCGAAGGTGCCTGCGGCATTCGATGAGACTTCCGAGCCGAACAGATCCAAGGAGGAGCTGAACCAGAAGTTGATGTAGCGCTGCAGGAGCGGCAGGTCGACCACGCCCTCGCGGCGCAGCGCGGCCACGTCGTCGGTGCCCAGTTCCTTCATCACCTCCAGGGTGCGCTTGATCACGCGGCCGATGCCGGTCTCGCCGACGAACATGTGGTGCGCTTCCTCGGTGAGCATGAAGCGGCAGGTGCGCGCGAGTGGGTCGAAGCTCGATTCCGCCAGGCTCTTCAACTGGAACTTGCCGTCGCGGTCGGTGAAATAGGTGAAGCAGTAGAACGACAGCCAGTCCGAGATCGGCTCGTTGAACGTGCCGAGGATGCGCGGCTTGTCCGCGTCGCCCGAGTGGCGCGCGAGCAGTTCCTCGGCTTCTTCGCGGCCGTCACGGCCGAAGTGGGCGTGCAGCAGATACACCATGGCCCAGAGATGACGGCCTTCCTCGACGTTCACCTGGAACAGGTTGCGCAGGTCATAGAGGGAAGGGCAGGTGTGGCCGAGCAGGTGCTGCTGCTCGACCGAGGCGGGTTCGGTGTCGCCCTGGGTGACGATCAGGCGGCGGAACTGCGAGCGGTATTCGCCCGGCACCTGCTGCCACACCGGCTGGCCGAAGTAGTCGCCGAAGCCGATGCGGCGGTCGGCGATGGGGTCGGCGAGGAAGATGCCCCAGCGGTAATCGGGCATCTTCACCGCGCCGTAGCTCGCCCAGCCCTGGGCATCGACGCCGACCGCGGTGCGCAGGTAGACGTCGGCGCCGGCGAAGTCGTTCGGCCCCATTTCGCGCCACCAGTCGAGGAATCTCGGCTGCCAATGCTCGAGCGCGCGCTGCAGCGTGCGGTCGTTCGCCAGGTTGACGTTGTTCGGTATCTTTTCGCTGTAATCGATGCCCATCCTTTTCTCCAATCTAAGTGTTATGAGCGCGAAACGGTTGCCCCGCTTCGCAAGCGCTGCGTGAATCGAATGCTGCCTAAATTCTTTCCCAGTTAAACGCGGCCTTGCTGCCGCTGCCGAACAGCTTCAGCGCGCCGCGTTCGCCGACCGCATTGGGCCGGTTGAAGATCCAGTTTTGCCAGGCCGAGAGCCGGCCGAAAATGCGCGTTTCCATGGTCTCGCCGGCAGTAAAGCGCAGGCTCGCTTCCATGCCGGTGAGGGCGTCGGGCGAAAGGCTCGCACGCTCTTCGACGGCGATACGCACTTCCTCGTCCCAGTCGAGATCGTCCGGGGTGAAGCTGACCAGACCCAGCTCGTCCGCGTCGTGCGCGTCGAGCTTCTCGCCGATCACCTGGCGCGCTTCTTCGACCGGCTCCTCGCGGCTGCAGAAGCGGGTGGCGATGCGCGTCTGGTGGTTGACCATGGGATAAGTGCCGAAATTGAGTTCCGAAAGCGCGATCCGCGGCGCGCTATCCGCATCTTCTGGCAGTGCAAGCATGTAGCTGCGGTCGGCGGCGAGGAGGAGCTCCGCCAGGGTGCCGGCAAAGCAGGAACCCGCATCGACGATGGCGAACAGGGTGCGCGAGGAGACGTCCAGCCGCGCGAGCGTGCGCCGCAGGAAGGCGATGGTCTCGCGCACGAACCAATGCTTGCCATGGCGCGCGAGCGTCGCATCGATACCGAGCAGGATGTCGATCGCGTCCGCGTTCGGTGCGCGCGTCTTCAGCTGCCAGGTGCCGAGCTCGGGTTCATTGGTTCGCAACAGAAGAATTGCGTCGTCGAGTTCGCGCGCCATCTGCAACGGCCACCAGTTGACGCCCGCCGCGAGGATGGCGTCTATGCCGTCCGCGGGCGCAGCGGCAGGCGCCGACACGGTGAGCGTCACCGTGC
Organism: uncultured Enterobacteriaceae bacterium; assembly: GCA_964565875.1. Classification (GTDB taxonomy): domain Bacteria; phylum Pseudomonadota; class Gammaproteobacteria; order Burkholderiales; family SG8-39; genus 2-12-FULL-64-23. The sequence continues at coordinate 90,132 of CAZMGP010000004.1, read as the reverse complement.
GCGCGGCGCGGTCGATCGCGGCATCGACGTATTGGTAATGAATGCCGGCAGCGTCGATGGTGCGCGCGAGCGGCGTGAGCGCGACGCCTTGTGCGTCGGTGGCACGATCGCTCGTCGCGGCAAGCCGCGCCGCGTGTTCCTTCACGCTTTGCGCGAAGGCTTGCGGCTTCGCGACGTGGTCCACCAAACCCCATTGCTTGGCGCGATCGGCGCGCACGCCTTCCGCAGTGGTGCAGAAGAAGTCGGCGAGGTCGCGCCGCACTTTCCGTTTGTCGGTGATGCGCGTGAGGCCGCCGGTGCCCGGCAGCACGCCAAGCAGCGGCACCTCGGGCAGGCTCACGGTGCTCGAGCGGTCGTCGATCATCAGGATCTCGTCGCACGCCAGGGCGACCTCGTAGCCGCCGCCGGCGCAGGTGCCGTTCACCGCGGCGAGGAACTTCAGTCCGTCGTTGCGGCTGGAGTCCTCCATGCCGTTGCGCGTCTCGTTGGTGAACTTGCAGAAATTCACCTTCCAGCCGTGGCTCGACTGGCCGAGCATGTAGATGTTGGCGCCGGAGCAGAACATGCGTTCGCGCGCGGAAGTGAGCACCACGCAGCGCACCTGCGGCTGCTCGAAGCGGATGCGGTTCAAGGCGTCGTAGAGCTCGATGTCCACGCCCAGGTCGTAGGAGTTGAGCTTCAGCTTGTAGCCGGGCTTCAGCCCCTTTTCTTCGTTCACGTTCATCGCCAGCGTCGCGACCGCGCCGTCGACGCTCATCTTCCAGTGGGCATAGCGCGCCGGCGCGGTGTCGAAGCTGATCATCGTTGCTGCGGGATTGCTGGGTGCGTTCATGGGGTTTCCTTCTGGGCTAGTTTTGGGCTGCGACAGCCTTGTGTAGTTGATCTAGGCTTTGTTCCACGCTTTTATCTGCAGTATCGATGGTGACGTCGGCGCGGCCGTAGAGCGCATTGCGTCCGCGCAGGATGCGGTGCAGGTCTTCCATCGCCTCGCGGTTTCCCGTCATTGGCCGGGTGTCGCCTTGCGCCACCACGCGCGCCATGTGCTCCTCGGGCTGTGCCTTGAGCCACACCGTGCGGCAGGTCGAGAGCAGCAGGTCGTAGGTGCCGGGCTCGGACACGATCGAGCCGCCGGTAGCGATGACCACGCGTTCGTTCTGCTCGATCACCTTTTCGAGACTCCGCCGTTCGTAGCGGCGGTAGCCCGCCTGGCCGTAGAGCAGAAAGATTTCGGACAGGCTGGTGCCAGCCTCGCGCTCGATTTCGCGGTCGAGTTCGACGAAGGCCACGCCGAGGTTCTTCGCCAGCCGTTCGCCGAGGGTGGACTTGCCGGCGCCGCGCAGGCCGATGAGGGCGATGCGCTTCATGCGGTCGCTGTGCGCAGTGCCGTAGTCGCGTACGAGTTGCGAGCGCACGGCCGAGAGTTTCTGCGGCGGCAGGCGTTGCAGGAACTGGTGGATCAGCGAAAGCTCGAGCGGAAGTTCGGTCTCCTGCCCGAGAAATTCCGTTAACGGGAGGTTGAGTGCGACGGCGATGCGCTGCAGCAGCAGCACCGACACGTTGCCCTGGCCGCTCTCGAGCTGGGCGAGGTAGCGCTCCGATACGCCGGAGTCGTGGGCGAGGAATTTGCGCGTCATGCCGCGCCGCGCGCGCGCATCGCGCACGCGCTCCCCCAGCGCGCGCAGGAAGGTCTCGTCTGCGACGGTCGAGCGCTGCGCTTGTTCTCGGGCACCCATGGCGATTTTCGGCTTAATGAACTATAATGCTTGCAAATTTGTGGAACGGCATTATAATGCACTTTCTCGAAATAGCAAGCGCCGGGGAGTAAAATCAAAAAAATCAAGCAGGTTCCGCGGACCCGGGAAGAGGGGAGCGGGCCGATTTAAGGGAGGGTGCGGGGAGCCATCCCCCGCACCGTGGACGACTTTAAGAGAGGAGACAGCATGATGAGCAAGTTATTGCGTGGCCTGCTGGGCGTATTGTTTGTCGGCGCGGCGAGCTCTGCGTTGGCGGACATCACCGTCGGCGTGACTCTGTCGGCGACCGGACCCGCGGCATCACTGGGCATCCCGGAAAAGAACACCATCGCCCTGATGCCGAAGACGATCGCCGGCCAGGCGATCAAGTACGTGGTGCTGGACGACGCCACCGATCCGACCGCTGCATCCAAGAACGCGCGCAAGCTCGTCACCGAAGACAAGGCCGACGTCATCATCGGATCCTCCACCACGCCGACTTGCATCGCCGTGCTCGAAGTGGCGGCCGAGACCAAGACGCCGCAAATCTCGCTCGCGCCGTTCGCGCCTGCGCCGGACAAGGCGGCGTGGGTGTTCCTCACGCCGCAGCCCTTCGGCCTGATGGCGACCGCGATCGCCGATCACATGGCCGCTAACGGCGTGAAGACGGTGGGCTTCATCGGCTACAGCGATCCGTACGGCGAATTGTGGCTGAAGGAATTTACCCGCGTCGCCGGTCCGAAGGGGATACGCCTGGTCGCGACCGAGCGCTATAACCGCACCGACACCAGCGTCACCGGGCAGGTCCTGAAGATCCTCACCGCAACGCCGGATGCGGTGCTGGTAGTAGGTTCCGGCACGCCGGCGGCGCTGCCGCAGGTGACGCTGGCCGAGCGCGGCTACAAAGGCAAGGTCTATCAGACGCACGGCGTCGCGAATAACGATTTCCTGCGCGTCGGCGGCAAGAACGTGGAAGGCGCGTTCCTGCCCGCCGGGCCGGTGCTGGTGCCGAGCCAGCTTCCCGACAGCCATCCGAGCAAGAAGGCCGGCATGGAGTACATCAAGGTCTACGAGGCCGCGTACGGCGCCGGTAGCCATTCGACTTTCGGCGCCCACACCTGGGATGCAAGCTTGGTGCTGCAGAAAGCGATTCCCGAGGCGCTGAAGAAGGCGAAGCCCGGCACGGCCGAATTCCGCTCTGCGCTGCGCGACGCCATCGAAGGCATCAAGGAACTGCCCGCGACCCACGGCGTGTTCAGCTATTCGCCGACCGACCACAGCGGCCTGGACGGCCGCGCGGTGGTAATGATCCGGGTCGAGAACGGCACCTGGAAGGTACTGCACTAGGAGAGTTATGGCATTGGAACTGACCATCCTCGTCGGCACCATGACGAGCACCGCGCAACTGGTGGCACAGGCGGTGCAGCTCGCCTGCGAAGACGAGGACGCGCGCATCGATCTGAAGCTGATGGACGGCCTGGACGCCGGCGCATTTTCCGGCGGCGGGCTGTACCTGATCTGCACATCGACCTACGGCCAGGGCGACGTGCCCGACAACGCCAAGGCGCTGTACGCGTCGCTGCAGGCCGCGCGTCCCGATCTGTCGAACGTCGAGTACGGCGTGATCGCTCTGGGCGACCGCACCTACGCCGAGACCTTCTGCTTCGGCGGCAAGCGCTTCGACGAGCTGCTCACGCAGCTCGGCGCGCGCCGCCTGGGCGAAGTGTTCCGGCACGACGCAAGCGCCGGCACCATGCCGGAAGAGCTGGCGACGGAATGGGCCGTCGGATGGTTGGATAACGTCAAGTCTCAAAGAGCGCTCGCCGCCTAAGCCGAGCGCGCAAGGAGCAGAGCGATGACCACTTCGATGCAATTTCAGGAACTGGTCGCGCCGATTACGCGTTTCGCGCAAGGGCGCAAGCTCGACGCGGCACTGGAGCGCGAGCTCGAACAGCAGTTTCCGCCGCAGGGCGCCGCATTCCGCGCCATCGAAGCGGCCTGCCATGCCGGCATCGCGGCAGGCTGGGCCTGCACCCAGGGCGACGCCAAGCGCCGCTACGGCCGCATCTTCGAACCCGGCGGCGCGACCCATCGTTTCAGCATCGACGTCGTCGACATCACCGACCTCGTCGGCAACCATCACGTTCATCCCACGGGCGAAATCGACATGATCATGCCGGTCACCGCGGGGGCGAAGTTCGACGGCAAGGGCGCGGGCTGGATGGTATATCCCCCGCAGAGCGGCCATCGGCCGACGGTCAGCGCCGGTCGCGCCCTCATCCTGTACCTCTTGCCCGAGGGCAAGATCGAATGGACGAAATGAACACGAAATCGAAAGCGAGGAGAACAACATGTCGGGACTATCGTCCGCCGACCATAGCGTCAGTCCGCCCAACATCCGCATTCCACGGGACTTCAACGCCGCACACGACCTGATCGAGCGCAATCTGCGCGCCGGCCGCGCCGGCAAGACCGCGTTCATCGACGATCAAGGCAGCACCACTTACGGCCAGCTGGCCGAACGCGTCAACCGCGCCGCCAACGCCCTGTGCGGCCTCGGCTTGGCCCTGGAAGACCGCATCATGCTCGCGCACCTGGACACCATCGATTTCCCGAGCGTGTTCCTGGGCGCGATCAAGGCGGGCATCGTGCCGATCGCCGGCAACACGCTGCTCACCACGGCCGATTACGAATTCATGCTGAACGACAGCCGCGCCAAGGCGCTGGTGGTGTCCGAAGCGCTGCTGCCGACCTTCGCGCCGCTGCTCGCAGAGAAGAGCGCGAAGCTGCCCTTCCTCAAGCACGTGGTCGTCTCCGGGAAAGAGGCGCACGGCTACCAACTGCTGTCCAAGCTCATGGCCGGCGCGGGGACTGCCTGTGAACCCGCGCCGACGACCTGCGACGACGCCTGCTTTTGGCTGTACTCCTCCGGTTCCACCGGCCAGCCCAAGGGCACGGTGCATATGCATTCGCACCTGATCCAGACCGCCGAACTCTACGCCCGGCCGGTGCTCGGCATCCGCGAAGACGACCTCGTCTTCTCCGCGGCGAAGCTCTTCTTCGCCTACGGCCTGGGCAATTCGCTCACCTTTCCCATGTCGGTCGGCGCCACCGCCGTGCTGATGGCGGAACGGCCGACGCCGGCCTCGGTGTTCCAGCGGCTGAAGCAATACAAACCGACCATCTTCTACGGCGTGCCGACGCTTTACGCCGCGCTGCTCGCGAGTCCGGACATCCCCCAGCGCAAGGACCTCAACTTGCGCGTCTGCACTTCCGCAGGCGAGGCGCTTCCCGCCGACATCGGCCAGCGTTGGAGTAAACACTTTGGCGTCGACATCCTGGACGGCATCGGCTCGACCGAGATGCTGCACATCTTCATCTCCAACCGGCCGGGCGACGTGCGCTACGGTTCGACCGGCAAGGCGGTGCCCGGCTACAAGCTGCGCGTCGTCGACGACGCGGGCGAGCAGGTGGCCCCGGGGGAGATCGGCGAGCTGCAGATCAGCGGGCCCACCAGCGCCTCCTGCTACTGGAACAACCGCGCCAAGACGCGCGCGACCTTCGTCGGCGACTGGACGCGATCGGGCGACAAGTACACGGTGGACGAAGCGGGCTACTATACCTATTCGGGACGCACCGACGACATGCTGAAAGTCGGCGGCATCTACGTCTCGCCCTTCGAAGTGGAAGGCGCGCTGCTGTCCCATGCGGACGTGCTCGAAGTGGCGGTGATCGGCCAGCCGGACGAAGACGAACTGGTGAAGCCCAAGGCCTACGTGGTGGTGAAGTCGGGCGTGAAGGCCGACGCCGCGCTCGCGGCTGCGCTGCAACAGCACGTCAAGGCGAAGCTCGCGCCCTACAAATATCCGCGCTGGGTCGAATTCGCGGCCGAGCTGCCGAAGACCGCGACCGGAAAAATCCAGCGCTTCAAACTGCGCGCCAAGTCGCAGGCGAAATAACCCACTCTAGAGGAGAAACCCAATGAACGCGAACCACCCCTACGATCGGCGTGCTTTCCTGAAGGCTGCGGCTGCGGCGGGCGTCGCCGGCTTGCCCGGCTTCGCTCTGGCGCAGAGCGCGAAAATCAGAATCGGCCTGATGCTCCCCTATACCGGCACCTACGCCCAGCTCGGCGTGGCCATCACCAACGGCTTCAAGCTGGCGGTGGCGGAGTCAGGCGGCAAGCTCGGCGGGCGGGAACTCGAATATTTCACCGTCGACGACGAATCCGATCCGGCCAAGGCCACCGACAACGCCAACAAGCTCGTCAGCCGCGACAAGGTCGACGTGCTGATCGGCACGGTGCACACCGGCGTGGAGATGGCCATCGTCAAGATCGCGCGCGAAACCGGCGTGCTGCACATCAACCCCAATGCCGGCGCGGACGCGGCGACCGGCGCCTTGTGCGCGCCCAACATCTTCCGGACGTCGTTCACCAACTGGCAGCCCGCCTTCCCCATGGGCAAGGTGCTAGCCAGCCGCGGCATCAAGAAGGCCGTGACCCTCACCTGGAAATACGGCGCGGGCGAGGAATCCACCAACGGCTTCAAGGAAGGCTTCACCAAGGCGGGCGGCACGGTGGTGAAGGAACTTTTCCTGCCTTTCCCCAGCGTGGAATTTCAGCCGCTGCTCACGGAAATCGCCTCGATCAAGCCCGATGCGGTGTACGTCTTCTTCGCCGGCGGCGGCGCGGCCAAGTTCCTCAAGGACTGGCAGGCCGCGGGCCTGAAAGGCAAGATCGGGCTCTACGGCGCCGGCTTTCTCACCGACGGGATTCTGGATGCGGTGGGCGATGCGGCGGAGGGCATCGAGACCACGCTGCATTACGGCGACGGCATCGAGACGCCCAAGAACAAGACCTTCCGCCTCGCCTACGCCAAGACCTTCAAGCTGCAGCCCGACGTCTACGCGGTGCAAGGCTACGACGCGGGCCTCTTGCTCGCCGCGGGACTCAAGGCGGTGAACGGCGACATCGCGAAGAAGAAGGAACTGATCGCGGCGATGGAGAAAGCGAAGATCGACAGCCCGCGCGGCGCGTGGACGATGTCGAAGGCGCACAATCCGATCCAGGACATCTATCTGCGCAAGGTGGTGGGAAAGGAAAACAAGGTGATCGGCGTGGCGCAGAAGGCGCTCGCCGATCCTGCGCGCGGCTGCAAAATGGGCTGAGGCGCTCGCGCGAACCCAAGCTGCAAAGGCCGGCGCGAGCCGGCCTTTTTTCTGAGGGCGAAGGCAGAGGAGGAGAACGATGCTCGAAGGCTGCGTGCCCTGGCCGGCCGAGCGCGCGGCAGCCTACCGCGCGCGGGGCTGGTGGGAAGACATCACCATCGCCGAGCTGCTCGCGCGCAGCGCCGCGCGCCATCCGGATAAGACGGCGCTCGTCTGCGGCGAGCAACGCTTAAGCTACCGTCAACTGGTCGAGGCCTCGGACAGTCTCGCCTGCCGCTTCCTCGAAGCCGGCATCGGGCCACTCGAGCGCGTGCTCATGCAACTGCCGAACGGCCCGGAATTCGTCTATACCTATTTCGCGCTGACGCGCATCGGCGCCGTTCCGGTGATGGCCCTGCGCGCGCATCGCCACACCGAGGTGCGCCACTTCGTGCGTGCCTCCGGCGCGAGCGCCTACGCGATTCCGGAGCGGATCGGCAGTTTCGATTACCGCGCGATGGCTACGGAAGTGCAGAAGGAATTTCCCGGCCTGCGTTCCGTGTTCGTCGTCGGCGACCCGGCTCCGGGACAGATCGATCTGCGCGCCATGATCGCCTCGCGCGTCGGACCGGAGGAGGCGCGTGCGAGGCTCGCCGGCCGGCGACCGGATCCGGCGGAAGTGACGACCATGCTGCTCTCGGGCGGCACGACTTCGCTCTCCAAGCTGATTCCGCGCACCCACGACGACTACGTCCTGAACGCGCGCTTATGCGGGCGCGCCGCTGGCTTCGACGAGGGCACGGTATTCATGGCCATCCTGCCGCTCGCGCACAACTACAACCTGGCTTCGCCGGGCATGCTCGGCACTTTCTACTTTGGCGGAACGGTGGTGCTCGCGCCTTCAGGCGATGCGGACGAAGTGTTCTCGCTGGTTGAGCGCGAGCGCGTGACGACCATCGCGGCCGTCGTCCCACTGATCTCCAACTGGCTCAACTCGCCGGCACCCGACGCTTACGATCTCGGCTCGCTGAAGGTGATCCAGAACGGCGGTGCGCGCCTCGCGCCCGAGCTGCGCAGCCGGCTGCGCGCGCGCTTCGGCTGCCTGCCGCAGGAGATTTACGGCACGGCCGAGGGCCTGATCAACATGGTGCCTATGGATGCGCCGGAGGAACAGCTGCTCAACAGCTCGGGCATGCCCGTGTGCGAGGACGACGAAATCCGCGTCATCGACGAATCAGGCAACGTCGTGCCCGACGGCACGCCGGGCGAGCTTGTCACGCGCGGCCCCTACACCATCTGCGGCTACTACCGCGCGCCGGAGAAGAACGTCGAGGCGTTCACGCCGGACGGCTTCTACCGCATGGGCGACATCGTGCGCAAGGAAGGCCGCTACGTCTACACCGAGGGACGCAAGAAGGACTTGATCAACCGCGGCGGCGAGAAGATCAGCTGCGAGGAGGTCGAGAACCTGATCTTCGCCCACCCGAAGGTGCAGGCGGTCACCCTGGTGGCCATGCCCGACCCGGTGTTCGGCGAGAAGGCCTGCGCCTTCGTCATCGCCAAGCAGGGACAGAGCCTGGAATTCGCCGAGCTGATCGATTTCCTCAAGCGCCAGCACATCGCCAGTTTCAAGCTGCCCGAGCGGCTCGAAGTGGTGGACCAATTCCCCTTGAGTCCCGTCGGCAAGATTCTCAAGCGGCAATTGCGCGAAATGATCGCGGACAAGCTGGAGCGGGAGCGAGCGGGCGGGAAATGAAGATTCGGATTATCGGCGCCGGGCCGGCGGGCCTGTATTTCGCGGCCCTGATGAAGCGCGACCATCCGGCGCACGACGTCGTGGTCTATGAGCGCGGCCCGCGCGACGCCACCTGGGGTTTCGGCGTGGTCTTCTCCGACCGGGCGCTCGAGTTCCTGCGCGCCGACGACGCCGAGATGTATCGACTGCTCACGCCGCGCATGCAGACCTGGCCGAATCTGACCATCGTTCACCGCGACGCGCGCATCGCGATTGCCGGCAACGGCTTCGCCGCCATCGGCCGCCTCGAACTCCTGTCCCTGCTCCAGGCCCATGCCGAGAAACTGGGCGTGCGCATCGAGTTCGGCTGCAACGTAAGTTCGCTTGCCGACGACGAACGCTTCGCGGGAGCCGACCTGATCGTCGGCGCGGACGGCGCCTCTTCCATGGTGCGCGCAGAGCAGAGCGAGCGCCTCGGCTCGAGCTGCGATTGGCGACCCAACAAATTCATCTGGTACGGCACCTCGCGGCCATTCGACAGCCTGACGCTGACCTTCCGCGAAACCGAGCACGGCGTGTTCTGCGCCCATCACTACCGCTACAGCCCGAGCATGAGCACTTTCCTCGTCGAAGTGGAAGAGGGCACCTGGCGCCGCGCCGGTTTCGAGCGGCTCGGCGCGGAAGAGACCATGCGCCATTGCGAGCGCGTGTTCGCCAAGGATCTGGCGGGGCATCCGATCCTTTCCAACAAGTCCGCCTGGCGCAGCTATCCGGCGATCTGGAACGAGCGCTGGAGCGCCGGCAATGTGGTGCTCATCGGCGATGCCCTGCGCACGGTGCATTTTTCCATCGGTTCGGGCACGCGCCTCGCCATGGAGGACGCGATCGCCTTGTGCAAGGCGTTCCGCGAAGAAAGCAGCGTGGGCGCCGCCTTGACCCGGTTCCAGGAACTGCGGCTGCCGCCCGCGAAGAAGATCTGGGACGCAGCCAATGTGAGCCTGCGCTGGTACGAGCGCATGGGCGAGCTGATGCGCCTCGATCCGACGGAATTCGCCTACAGCTACATGACGCGCACCGGCCGGGTGGACCATGCGGAAGTGCGCCGCCGCGACCCTGCGCTCGCCGCGGCCTACGAGAGATTGCATCCCGTCGAATAATCGCTTCAAGTATTGCGTATCGGCGTGGGCAGCGGCGCGCTCGTGTGCTATATATGGCGACGGCGCCGTGACAGATGCCGCAGTTGCGACGGCAGGGACGGTCGCCGATCAGGGAAAGGCAATGGAGGAGATGGCGGTGAAGCGGGGCGGGCGCTAGCAGCATGGACGCGTACACCTTCCTCATCCAGGTGCTGAACGGCATCCAGTACGGCTTGCTGCTGTTCCTGGTGGCGAGCGGGCTCACGCTGATCCTGGGCATCATGGGCATCATCAATCTCGCCCACGGCAGCTTCTACATGGTCGGCGCCTATCTGGCGTTCTCGCTCGCGCAGCATTTCGGCAGCCTGTGGCTCGCCATCGCCGGCGGCACGGTGATCGCCGTCGCCATCGGCTTGCTGCTCGAGTGGCTGCTCATCAGCCGGCTCTACCACCGCGATCACCTGTATCAAGTGCTGCTCACTTACGGCCTGATCCTGATCTTCGAGGAGCTGCGCAGCCTCGTCTTCGGCGACGACGTGCACGGCGTGGCGGTGCCGGAGATGCTGAAGGCGTCGATTCCGCTCACGGACACGCTCTCCTACCCGGTGTACCGGCTGTGGATGTCGGCGGTGTGCATCGTTCTCGCGCTGGGCATGTACTTCCTCATCCAGAGGACGCGCCTGGGGATGATGATCCGCGCGGGCAGCGCCAACCGCGAGATGGTGCAGTCGCTCGGCATCAACATCAATCTGCTCTACCGCCTGGTGTTCGCGCTGGGCATCGCGCTCGCGGCCTTGGCCGGCATGGTCGCGGCGCCCGTGGCCTCGGTCTTCCCCGGCATGGGCAATCAGGTGCTGATCGTCTGTTTCGTGGTCGTCGTCATCGGCGGCATCGGTTCGGTGAAAGGCGCGATGCTCGGCGCGCTGTTGATCGGGCTCGTCGATACCTTCGGCAAGGTGATCACTTTGGAGATCGGCGGTGTGCAGTTGCTGCCCGAGCTCTCCGGCATGATGATCTACTTCCTCATGGCGGCAGTGCTGATCGCGCGGCCGCAGGGCCTGTTCGGCAGGGGCGCCTGATGCGCAAGGCTAGCCTCGCCGCGGTGGTGCTCGTCGCCTGCTTCGCCGCGCTCGCGCTGCTGCCGTTCTTCGCCGAAAAGTATTACATCCAGCTCTTCACCAAGATGATGCTCATGGCGATGTTCGCCATGAGCCTCGACCTGCTGGTCGGATATACGGGACTGGTGAGCCTGGGCCACGCCGCCTTCTTCGGCATCGCGGGCTATGTGCTTGCCTACGCGGCGCCGCAATACGAGGCGGCAAACCTGTGGCTGTCCCTGCCGCTTGCCGTGGCGGCGGCCGCGGCGCTCGCGCTTCTGATCGGCGTGCTGGTGCTGCGCACTTCCGGCATCTATTTCATCATGGTGACGCTCGCCTTCGCGCAGATGCTCTTCTTCCTCTTCCACGACACCAAGATCGCCGGCGGCGCGGACGGCATCTACGTCTACACCAAGCCGGTGGCCGAGATCGCCGGCTGGAAGCCTTTCGACCTGGAGAACACCACCCACTTCTATTTCGTCGTGCTGGCGCTGCTCGCGGCGGTGTACCTGTGCCTGCGCGTGCTGCTCGCATCTCCTTTCGGCCACGTCATCGTCGGCATCCGCATAAACGAATCCCGCATGCGTTCGCTCGGCTACCGCACCTTCCGCTACAAGCTGGTGTGCTTCGTGCTCGCCGGCGCGCTCGCCGGCATGGCCGGCTATTTCGCCGCGGCCCAGTTCGGCTTCGTCAGCCCGGAGATCCTCTCCTGGCACCAGTCGGGGAGCGTGCTGATGATGGTGATTCTCGGCGGCATCGGATCGCTCTCAGGTGCGATGCTCGGCGCGTTCGCCATGATGCTGCTCGAGCTCGGCTTCCAGGGACTGCCCGCCATCGGCGCGCTCGACCTCGGCAAGCATTGGCAACTCTTCATGGGCGGCTTCATCGTCTGCGCCGTGCTGCTCCTGCCGCACGGGCTGCTCGGCCTGCCGCGGCTCGCCGCGCGCTGGTTGAAAAAGGAATCTGCCAATGAGTGACGCGGTGCTGCGCACCGAACGCCTGTCCAAGCACTTCGGTGGGCTCGCCGCGGTGAGCGAGGTATCGCTCGCCTTCTACACCGACCAGATCCACGCCGTCATCGGCCCCAACGGCGCCGGCAAGACCACGCTCACCAATCTGCTCGCGGGCGAATACCTGCCGACTTCCGGGCGCATCTTGCTCGACGGCGAGGACGTCGCGGGGCTCTCCGCCGACCGCATCTCGCAGCGCGGAGTCGGCCGCAGCTATCAGAAGACCAACATCTTCCTGCCGTTCACGGCCTTCGAGAACTGCCGCATCGCCGCGCAGTCGCGCCTGCCCTCGTCGATGCGCTTCGTGCGCCCGGCTTCGGGCTATGCGGACGTCGCGCACGCCGCCGAATGGGCGCTCGCCGAAGTGGGGCTCGAACACTGCGCGGGCCGGCCCGCCGCGGCCTTGTCCCATGGGGAGCAGCGCCAGCTCGAAATCGCGATGACGCTCGCCATCCGTCCGCGCATCCTGCTGCTCGACGAGCCGCTCGCCGGCATGGGCAGCGAAGAATCGGCGCGCATGGTGGATCTGCTGCGAAAGCTCAAGCGCGATCACGCCATGCTGCTGGTCGAGCACGACATGGACGCGGTGTTCGCGCTCGCCGATCGGCTGACGGTGATGGTGAACGGCTGCGTGCTCGAATCGGGCACGCCGGAAGCGATCCGCGCCAGCAGCGCGGTGCAGGAGGCCTATCTGGGAACGGAGCAGGAGGAGCGCGTATGAGCGGCGAGTTCCTCCTCGAAGCCCGCGGCATCCACACCTATTACGGCGCAAGCCATATCCTGCACGGCGTGGACTTCTTCGTGCGCCGCGGCGAGACGCTCGGGCTGATGGGCCGGAACGGCATGGGCAAGACGACGCTGCTCCGCAGCGTGCTGGGCCTCACGCGGGCGCACGCGGGAACGGTGCGCATCGCCGGCGCCGACATGACGCGGGCGGCGCCGCACGCCATCGCGCGCAGAGGCATCGCCTACGTGCCGGAAGGGCGCGGCATCTTCCACAACCTGTCGGTGCGCGAGAACCTGGTCATGGCGGCGCGCGCCGGGGAGAACGGCCGGCGCGACTGGACCTACGAGCGCGTGCTCGACACTTTTCCGCGGCTCGCCGAGCGGCTCGAGCACGGCGGGGCGCAGCTCTCCGGCGGCGAGCAGCAGATGCTCACCATCGGCCGCGCGCTCATGACCAATCCCGAGCTGCTGATCCTGGACGAAGCGACTGAAGGCCTCGCGCCCAAGGTGTCGCGCGAGATCTGGGCGATCATCGGCGCCATCAAAGCCTCGGGCATCGCCTCGGTGATCGTGGACAAGAACTTCGCCGCGGTGTCCGCAGTCGCCGACCGCTGCGTGATCCTGGTGAAAGGTGCGGCGGTGTACGAAGGCTCGAGCGCGGCGCTGCGCGCGCAGCCCGAGCTGCACCTCAAGTATCTCGGCGTCTGAGCCGCGTACCTTGCGGCCGCCATACCCTAAGAGCCAGAAAAGACGGGCATCTTCGGGCAGTGCCTGTTCGCGCGAGGACATTGATTTTCCCTCTGCGCTGACCAATAATGGCGGCTCCGCGTCCGGAGACCTCCGGGCCAAGAACACCTATCCGGAGCACTCCATCATGTCGAGAATTGCCGCAGCGATCTTCGCCTGCGTCGCGTCGATCGTCGCGTCCGCGCCGCAGGCGCAGACCTATCCTTCGAAGAGCATTCACTTCATCGTTCCCTTCGCCCCCGGCGGCTCCACCGACATCTTCGCGCGGCTCATCGGCGACCGCCTTGCGCAGCGCCTGGGTCAGCCGGTGGTGATCGAGAACCGCGCCGGCGCGAGCGGCAACATCGGCGCCGAGGCGGTGGCGAAGTCCGCGCCCGACGGCTATACGCTATTGATGGCGACCACCGGGGTGATGGCTATCAACAATGCGCTTTTCCGCAACATGAACTTCGACGCGGCGAAGGATCTGGAGCCCGTGATCCTCATCGGCACCATCACCAACGTGCTCATCGTCCCCGTCGACTCGCCGCTGAAGAGCGTGGCCGAGGTGATCGCCGCGGCGAAGAAGGCGCCGGGCAAGCTCACCTTCGCCTCCTCCGGCGCGGGGGCGTCCACGCACATGTCGGCGGAACTGTTTCGGCTGATGGCGGGGATTGAGCTCTTGCACGTGCCCTACAAGGGCAGCGGCCAGGCGATGCCGGACGTGATCTCCGGCCGCGTATCGATGATGTTCGAGAACATGCCGGGCGCGGTGTCCTACATCAAGAGCGGCAAGCTGCGCGTGCTCGCCGTGACCGGGCTGAAGCGCACGAGCGCGCTGCCCGAGGTGCGCACCGTGGCGGAGTCGGGCGTGCCCGGCTACGAATCGCTCTCCTGGAGCGGCATCGCCGTGGCCGCGGGAACGCCGAAGGAGGTGGTCGCGCGCTTGAACCGCGAAGTGAACGCCATCCTCGCCACGCCCGAGATGCGGCAGAAGCTCGCCGACCAGGGGGCGGAAGTCGTCGGCGGCACGCCCGAAGCCTTCGCCGAGCACATCAAGGCGGAGCGCGAGAAGTGGACGCGCGTCATCCGCGACGCGCACATCGTGGTGAACTAGCGTGAAAACGGCGCGAAGCGGCGTTTTTTCCAGAGTCGAGGTGCGCGAGGGGGCTTGCCCCCTCGCATCGTGGAGCATCTAAACATGGCATTCATCGCCAAGCGCGTGGAGCGCGCCCGCATCTCGGCCTCGGCCGCCGCCGCGCAGCGCACGCGCGAGCTGCGCGCCGCGGGGCACGACATCATCGGCCTGTCGCAGGGCGAGCCGGATTTCGACACGCCCGCTCACGTGATGGACGCGGCTTACGCGGCCATGCGCGCCGGGCAGACGCATTACACGCCGGTCGACGGCACGCCCGAGCTCAAAGCAGCGATCTGCGCCAAGTTCCTGCGCGAGAACGGGCTTAGTTTCAAGCCGGAGAACATTTCCGCCGGCGCGGGCGGCAAGCAGGTGCTCTACAACGCGCTGATGGCGACGCTCGATGCGGGCGACGAGGTCATCATCCCCGCGCCCTCGTGGGTGGCGTATGCGACCATGACCGAATTCGCCGAGGGCACGCCGCTGTGGGTCGCGACGCGTCCAGAGAACGGCTTCAAGCTCACGGCGGCGGAGCTCGAAGCGGCGATCACGCCGCGCACCAAGTGGCTGATGTTGAACTCCCCCTCGAACCCGAGCGGGGCCGTGTACTCGGCGGACGAGCTGCGCGCGCTCGCCGCGGTGCTCGAGCGCCATCCGCAGGTGTGGACGATTGCGGATGACATGTACGAGCACATTCTGTTCGACGGGCGCAAGTTCGCCACGCTCGCGCAAGTCGCGCCGCAGCTCGCCGAGCGCACGCTCACCGTGAACGGGGTGTCGAAGACCTACGCCATGACCGGCTGGAGGCTGGGCTATTGCGCGGGGCCCGCGCTGCTCATCCGCGCGATGGCGCGGCTGCAGGCGCAGAATTCGCTCAACCCGTCATCGATCAGCCAGGCGGCGGCGGTGGCCGCGCTCACCGGTCCGCAGGAAATCGTGGGCGAGCGCTGCGCCGAGTTCCAGGCGCGGCGCGATGCCATCGTGCCGCGCCTGGACGCGATCCCGGGCCTTGCCTGCGTGCTGCCGCACGGCGCGTTCTACCTCTACGTCTCCTGCGCCGGCTGGCTCGGCAAGCGCACGTCGCAGGGCAAGCGCCTGGAAAGCGATGCGGACGTCACGGCGTATCTGCTCGAATGCGGCGTCGCGGTTCCCGATGGCGCGGGCTACGGCCTGTCGCCGTACTTCCGCATGTCGTTTGCGACTTCGCTCGACAATCTGGAAGAGGCCTGCCGGCGCATCGCCGCGGCCGGCGCCGCCCTCGCCTGAGCACGACGGACGACTCAAGACACGGAAGACGCGAGCACTAGGCGGCGGCGCGAACCTCGGCGACGCCCAGCGGCTCGCTCGCTTCCTTGACGATGCCGATCAGCCGCCGCACTTTGCCAAAGCGGTCGCGCTTGACCTGAAAGCGGACGAAGAGCGTCGTCGGCTCCCCGCCCGGGCGGACGATGCGCAACTGTCCCGATTGCTCCGTTCCCTTGTCGAGCGCTTCGCGCACGGCAGCGTGGACGCGGTCTGCGTCGCGCGGGTCGAGCAGCGGAGCGAGCATGCCGAGCTTGGGGCAGAGAACATTGAGGCCCAGCAGTTTCACGCATTGCGGCGACCAGTAGATCTCATCCGAACCGGTCTCCCACTCCCAAACGCCCATGCCCGTTGCCGCGAGCACCATATCCAGGCGCTCTTCGCTCTGGCGCAGCGACTGCGTCGCCTGCTCGCTCGAGGTGATGTCGACCACCACCGCGCGCCAGCCCGTTTGGTCCTTTGTGGCGCCCGCTTCGATATAGGTCGAAATCGCGGTGTCGCCGTGCCGGATGAGCGTCACCAGGCAGCTTTCCTTCGACTCGCTCTTGCGCAGCCGGCGCAGGAACGCGTTGAAGGCCTGCAGCGAGTCTTCGACGACGAAGTTGGCGAAGCGCCGGTCGATGAGGCTGGAACTAGTCTTTCCCAGCATGGCGGCGCCGGTGGGATTGACCTTCTCGATGTCGCCGAAACGACCGAGGGTGAAATAGCCGACGGGGGCGAAATTGTACAGCTCGTCGTAGTTCGCCTCGAGTTCGGCGCGCGCCTGGCGCAGCTCCTCGTTCTGCATTTCGAGCTCGACCTGATGCACTTCGAGTTCGTGGATCAGGTGGCTGGTCTCGCTGCCGTTGCGCAGATGCGGCGTTTGCGGACGCCGCGCCAGGCGCTCCTCGGCGCGGCGGCGCAGTTCAGGTGTTCCTTGCTTACGCGGTTCGTCCTTGGCCATCGCTCTCCCCCCGTGTACTCAAAGCCCGAAGGCCTACCCATTTCCCTTTCGCGACGGCTGCTTCGGCGTCAGTCTTCTTTTTCGTGCCGTATGGCCCCGCCCGCCAATTCGCAAGCTCGCGCTGCACTCCCGCGGGGGGCACCAGGCACTCCACCGTAGGGGCACTCTAGCGCCGCGCTCGGCGATTTTCAATCCTCGATTCATGGTACGGGCCCGGGCACCGGCCGCGGAGATGGCCCCCTATGCGTCGCCCCCGTCTCTACCGCATCGGCCGCGATCTCGCGCGGCATCGGCGAGAGCCCATAGGGTCGTCAGGGTAGTGCGCAATGCCAGGTTTTCCCAGGAGATTCTACTTGCCCGCGATCGCCTTGGTTGCTCCGGTCAGCTCGGCCTCGAGCTTCTTCGTCTTGGAAATATCGGTGAAGGTAATGACCACGCCGTCGATGATGTTATCTACCGTGCGGTAGGGCATGATTCTCACCGAGTACCAGCGTCCGTCCGTGCAGGAGACCTGCTTTTCCGAAAAGACCAGGGTGCGCAGCACCTCCTTCGCGTCCTCCCCGAGCTCCGGATAGTCGAGGTTGCTGACGATGTCGGTGAGCGGCCGGCCGACATCGGCAGGAATCAGCTTGATGATGCGCGTCGTGGGCGAGGTGAAGCGGCGCACGCAGAGATCGTGGTCGAGGAACAGCGTCGCGATGTCGGTGCTGTCGAGCAGGTTCTTCATGTCGCTCGAGGCGCGCGACAGATCGTCCACCTTGGACTGGAGCTCGGCGTTCACCGTCTGCAGTTCCTCGTTCAGCGACTGCATTTCCTCTTTCGAGGTGGTGAGCTCCTCGTTGGTCGATTGCAGCTCTTCGTTGGCCGATTGCAGCTCCTCGTTCGCCGACTTGAGCTCTTCCTGCGAGGACTGCATTTCCTCGCGCGTGTTCTGCAGCTCCTCGCGCAGCCTGCGCGCTTCGCGCTCGAGGTCCTCGAAGTTGACGTTGCGCGCCGGCCCCTTGCGCGCGCGCGGAGCAGGCGAGGGCTGGGCGACGTCGTGGAAGGCGATGATCACCATGCCGCGCAGCCCCTCGGGCTCGGTCACGGACTCGATGATGGCGTCGAGCGTCTGCTCGCCGCTGTCGGACGGCACTTTCAGGCCCTTCAGGATGAGCTTGCCCTTGCCCTGCTTGCGCACGACTTCGTGAAAGCCGGAGAGCAGCGGATCGCGTAGCCCCTCGCGCGCCATGGCATAGATGTTCCAGTTCGCCTTGCCGGCGGCGGGTTCGAGATACTTTCCGGTGCGGCCATTGACGTACAGGATGTCGCCTTCGCGGTTCACCATGACCGCCGGAGGCGAAAAGTGCCGCAGGAGCAGCGTGTCCGCCTGCGCCTGGAAATTGACGGCGGGCGAGGCGGCTCTTTCGGCGTCGTCCGCGGCTTGCGCTTTCGCCGGCCAGACTTTGGTCGGGAACTCGACCACCGGCAGGCGCACGTTGGTTTCCAGGCGTTTGTAGACGCGGTCCTTGGGCGCGAGCGCGACGAACAGGTCGGCGAAGCCGCTCACCGATTCGGCGTTGCCGAGAAACAGGATCCCGCCCGGCTTGAGGCTGTAGTGGAACAGCGGGATCAGCGTTTTCTGCAATTCCGGCGTGAGGTAGATCAGCAGGTTGCGGCAGGAGAGGATGTCGAGCTTGGTGAACGGCGGGTCCATGATCACGTTCTGCGTCGCGAACACCGCCATTTCGCGTATATCCTTGGACACGCGGTAGCCGCCGTTATCGTGAGAGAACCAGCGCTTGAGCCGTTCGGGCGAAACGTCGGCGGCGATGTTGGCGGGATAGAAGCCCGCGCGCGCCTTCTCGATCGCCGTCGCGTCCAGATCGGTGGCGAAGATCTGCAGCGTGATCTTGCCGGTGAACTTGATCTGTGCCAGGGCTTCCTTGAACACGATGGCGAGCGAATAGGCCTCCTCGCCGGTGGAGCAGCCCGGCACCCAGGCCCGCAGCACCCGGTCGCCGCGGCCGCCCTTCAGGAGCGAGGGCAGCGCCTTCGACTTCAGGTAATCCCAGGCGTTCGGATCGCGGAAGAAGCTGGTGACCCCGATCAGCAGTTCGCGGAAGAGCAGCTCGAGTTCGTGCTGGTTGTCGCGCAGGAATTGGACGTAGTCCCCGATGCCGTTGACCTGATTCACGTTCATGCGCCGCTCGATGCGGCGATAGATGGCGCCCTTGCGGTACAGCGAGAAGTCGTGCCCGGTGTGCGCGCGCAGCAGGATCAGGATCTTCTCCAGCGCCCCGCGCGAGCGCTGGCCGAGCTCGGGCTCCTTCGGCGTCGTATGGCTGAGGCGGTCCGCAAAATCGATGATGCGCCCGGGCAGGTCCTCCGCGGGCGCGACGATATCGACCACACCCGCGTCGATGGCGCTGCGCGGCATGCCGTCGAATTTCGCCGTTTCCGGCGATTGCACCAGGGTGAGGCCGGCTTTCTCCTTGATGGCGCGCATGCCCAGGGTCCCGTCCGAACCCATGCCGGAGAGGATCACGCCGATCGCCTCGTCGCGCCGGTCATCCGCCAGCGAGCGGAAGAAAAAGTCGATCGGCAGGCGCAGGCCGCGCGGCGCCTTGGGCACGAACAGGTGCAGCGTGCCGTGGAGCAGAGACATGTCCTTGTTCGGTGGGATGACGTAGACGTGGTTCGCCTTGACTTTGGTGCCGTTCGCCGCCTGCGCCACCGCGAGCGCGGTCGCGCGCTGCAGCAGCTCGGTCATGATCCCCTTGTGAGTGGGATCGAGGTGCTACACGATGACGAAGGCCATGCCGCAATCGGCCGGAACTTTGGCGATGAATTGCTCCAGCGCCTCGAGTCCGCCCGCCGAGGCGCCGATGCCGACGATGGGCAGCTGGCTCGGCGCGCGTACCAGCTCCGGCAGGGCGACGATGCGAGTCTTTGGTGAGGCGGCGCTGCCGCCCCTCCGACTGACGCGTTTCGCGGCCGGCGGCTTGGTCCGGGACTTGGTCTTCTTCACCTTTGCCATGTTCGTTCCTAAGTTGCGAATCCAACACGCTATCTTCCCACAACGTCAGGGGAACGTCATTCGACACGCGCGAGACGCAGTGGCAGCGAACGTAGCGGGCGTTGGTCGGCAGGCGGCCGCGTACAATGCGAATTTCGCGGCCGGCGCGGCCGCTGACGATCAGCAGCGAGGAGGGCAAGATGAAACCAGAAGCGAGATTGAAGCAACTCGGAATCGAACTGCCGCGGGCGCCGAAGCCGGTCGGCAATTACATCGCCGGCGTCAAGGTCGGCAAGCTCCTGTTCATGTCCGGCTGCGGGCCGCGGCGCGAGGACGGCAGCGCCATCACCGGCAAGCTGGGCAGCGAGTTGAACGTCGACGAAGGCTACGCGGCGGCGCGCGCGGTCGCTCTCACCATGTTGGCGAACATCCGCTCCGTCATCGGCTCGCTCGATCGCGTCGAGCGGGTGGTGAAAGTGCTCGGCATGGTGAACGCCGCGCCGCATTTCGATCAGACGCCCAAGGTCATCAACGGTTTTTCCGATTTGTTCGTCGAGATCTTTGGCGAGGAACACGGCCGCGGCGCGCGCTCGGCGGTTGGCATGGCGACGCTGCCGAGCCAGATCGCGGTCGAGGTGGAGATGGTGCTCGAGGTCAAGGACTGAGCAACGCGCGAGACGAAACGGGAAGCTATCGATGCGCATCGCAGTCCTGCCCGGCGACGGCATCGGGCCCGAAATCACGGCGGCCGCCGTCGCCGTGCTCGAAGCGGCCGACGAGGTGTTCGCGCTCGCGCTCGAACTCGAGCTGCACGAAGTCGGATTTGCGACGCTCGCGCGTCTCGGTACGACCTTTCCCGCCGAGACGCTCGCCGCCTGCAAGGCGGCCGATGCGGTGCTGCTCGGGCCGGTGTCGCATCTGGACTACCCGCCGCGCGAAGAGGGCGGCGTGAACCCGTCGAGCGCGCTGCGCATCGCGCTTGACCTGTACGCCAATATCCGCCCCGCGCGTTCGCGCCAGGGGCTGCCGCATTGGGGGCGCACGGCGATGGATCTGGTCATCGTGCGCGAGAACACCGAGGGCTTCTATTCCGACCGCAACATGTTCCAGGGGTTGGGGGAATTCATGCCTACGCCCGAGGTGGCGCTGTCGGTGAGGAAGATCACCGCGCGAGGGTCGGAGCGCATCGCGCGCAGCGCATTCGAACTGGCGCGCACGCGTCGGCGCAAAGTCACGGTGGTGCACAAGTTCAATGTGCTGAAGCTCACCGAAGGCCTGTTCCTGCGCGAGGTGCGCAGGGTCGCGCAAGAATTTCCCGAAGTCGATTGCGAGGAGCAACTGGTGGATTCGATGACGGCGCTCCTGGTGCGTGACGCGGCGCGCTTCGACGTCGTGCTCGCCACCAACATGTACGGCGACATCCTGTCTGACGAGGCCGCCGAACTATCGGGCAGCCTCGGTCTCGCGGCTTCGATCAATGCCGGCGAGGCGAATTGCATGGCGCAGGCACAGCACGGCTCGGCACCCGACCTCGCGGGCAAGGGCAATGCGAATCCGGCTTCTCTAGTGCTATCCGCGGCGATGCTGCTCGGCTGGCTAGCGCAGCGGCACGACAGGCCCGAGTTCGCGCGGGCGCAGCGCGCCATCGAAACCGCGGTGGACGAGCTGATCGCGAATCCCGCGACGCGCACGGCGGACCTGGGCGGCCCGCTCGGCACCGAGGCCTACACCGATGCGCTGTGCGCGCGCATCGTCGAGATGCCTAAGCGCGATTGACGCTTGCAGTCCTATCCTCGAGGCGGCGCGAAATAAGAGCCGTTCTTCATGGTGTGAAGCGCGGGTTTGCCCGTGCACATTCAGCGCCTGCCGGTGCTAAGCTGACACCGCGCATTGCAACCAACAAGGAGAACGAAGTTGAACAGGAGAGAGGCAATTCAAGGCATCGCCGGCGCGCTCATTGCAGCGCTCGCCGGTCAGGCGCGGGCACAGGGCTTTTCCGGCAAGAATCTGCGCTTCATCGTCGGCTACCCCGCGGGCGGCGTGGCCGATTTCGTGGCGCGCGCCACGACCGAAGGCCTGCGCGAATCGCTGCACGCGCAGGTGCTGGTGGAGAACCGGCCCGGTGCGGCGGGGAATATTGCCACCGAGTTCGTGGCGAAGGCGGGCGAGGATTCCGGCATCTACGGTGTGTTCTCCAACTCGCAGATCACCACCAACGCCTTCGTGCCGCAGCTCGCGATGCGCGGCGTGGACCCGTTCAAGGAACTGACGCCGGTGGTGCCGCTCACCGACATGATCCTGTTGCTCGCGGTGAACTCGGGCCTCGGCGTGAAGACCATCGATCAATTCATCGCCAAGGCGAAAGAACTCGGGCCGAAGATGCGCATGGGGCTCGCTGGCGTGGGCACGCCGCATCATCTAGCGGCGCTGTTGATACAGCGCGCGGCGGGCTTGGACATGCTGATGGTGCCCTACAAGGGCGGCGCGCCGATGATCGCCGACGCCGCGGGCGGCCATGTCGATGCGGTGATCACCACCATACCGGTAGGCGGACCGATGGTGGCGGCGGGGAAGCTCAACTGGGTCGCCATCGTGCAGCCGAACAGCATCGCCAGCCTGCCGGGGGTGCCTTCGCTCGCGCCCATCCTCAAAGGCGAGAGCATGCCCACCTGGAACGGCATCTTCGCGCCGGCGGGCACGCCGGCCGCGGTGCTGGACGAGCTGCACGCGGCGGTGCAGGCGCAGTTGCAGAAGCCTGCGGTCAGCAGCAAGTTGAAGATGAACGGCTTGGAGCCGATGAATTTGTCGCGCGCCGACTTCGCGAAACTGGTGCTCGAGGAAGGCCGCTACATGAAAGAGTTCCTGGGCAAGGTGAAGGTCGATTTCGCGACCTGAGCGGCGCTAACGCGGCGCGAACAGCTTGCGCACCTTCGCGACATCGGCACCGACTTCCACGACGTCGCCGTGCGCGGGGATGAGCCAGGCGGGCGGCGCGCGGTCCACTTCCGCCGCGAGCCAGTGCTTGAGCGCCGCCTTGTCCTTCACCATGAATAGCGGCGCGACGTTGTTGAATTTCAGGCCCGGCGCGCTGCCGCTCACGCGGAAGACGAAACTCGCGATGGGGTTGGCGGGCAGCACGCGCATGTTGAAGACGAAGTCGGTGATGTACCAGACGCGGCCGCGGCCCGATTCGATCTGCGCCAGCACTTCGCCCGTCTTGTAGTGCGGCAGGTCGACGAGCTTCAGGCGCGCGCCGCTGGCGGCGGCGGCGAGCGGCTGTATGCCGCTCATTCCCGACTGGCGCTCGACGCGCGCGACCGACTGCGCAGGCGCGTAGATCGCCGCATCCGGAAAGCGCCGCTTCCATGCCGGAATGCCCATGTGGTGAAAAGCGTTGGTGGCGACGAGCGCCTTCACCGGACCGAAGGCGGCGAGCGCATCCATCACCGCGTCGTCGACGCGGCAAGGCGGGCTGAGAACGAACAGGCCGCCGTCCACTCCCACGGCGAGCGCGTTCGCCCGGCCCGGACCGAAGGAGTAGTCGTAGGTGAGGAGCGGCACTTGAGCGTCGAAGACCTTCCAGGCTTTGGTTTTCATGCGGCTACGATACCGAGGCGGGATTGAGCTGACAAGCCGCAGCCGGCCCTCGGATGGACAAGTGTCAGCGACTGCGCCGCCGCTGTTACGGGTGTTCGTAAGTTCTCCAGCCAGCGGAATTGGCATACGGTAGACTCCGCCCGAGGAGGAGCGCACCGGTGCTGGAAAGAATTCAACGGCCGCTGCCCGGGTTCGGGCGCGTGGTGGCGGATTTTGGCGGCGTCTACGCCGCGAACGCGATCGTCGCATTCCTGTTCGCAGCGAGCGGCCCCGTGGCCATCATCCTCGCCGTGGGAGCAAGGGGCGGGCTTTCGGAATCCGATCTTTCGTCCTGGCTCTTTGGTTCCTTCTTCATCAACGGCATCGTCACCATCCTGTTCTCGCTGCTGTACCGACAGCCGCTCGCCTTCTTCTGGACCATCCCGGGCACCGTCCTCGTCGGTCCCGCGCTCGGGCACCTGAGCTTCACCCAGGTGATTGGCGCGTTTCACGCAACCGGCCTGTTCATGCTGCTGCTCGGACTTTCGGGCTGGGTGCGGCGCGCCATGGCCTCGATCCCCATGCCGATCGTGATGGCGATGGTGGCCGGCGTCTTCCTGCGCTTCGGTACCGGCCTGGTGCACGCTTTCCGCGACGACATCTGGGTCGCGCTGCCGATGACCGCGGTGTTCTTCGCGCTCTCGGTCGCGCCACGCGTGGCGCGCTATCTCCCGCCCTTGATCGGCGCGCTCGCGGCCGGCGCTGTCGCGGTCTGGCTGCTGGGAACGTTCAAGCCTCCGAGCGGGGCGCTGTTTTCTTTCGCGCAGCCGACGCTGTATCGGCCCGACTGGTCCTGGGCGGCGATGATCGAACTCGTCGTCCCGATCGCGATCACGGTGCTGGTAGTGCAGAACGGGCAGGGCATGGCGGTGCTTTCCGCGAGTGGGCACCAGGCGCCGATCAATGCCATCACCGTCGGTTGCGGCGCCGGTTCCATGATCACGGCACTGTTCGGCACGGTATCGACCTGCCTCACTGGCCCGGTGAACGCGGTGATCTCGAGCGGTGGCGCGAAAGACCGTCAATACACGGCGGCAGTCGCGGT
The DNA here is from genome assembly GCA_964565875.1 of uncultured Enterobacteriaceae bacterium. Lineage (GTDB taxonomy): Bacteria > Pseudomonadota > Gammaproteobacteria > Burkholderiales > SG8-39 > 2-12-FULL-64-23. The sequence continues at coordinate 65,762 of CAZMGP010000004.1, read as the reverse complement.
CGGAGTGCTGGCGCTCGCCTTCGGCTTGATGTCGCCGCTGCTGACGCGGCTGATGCTCGGGGCCCCACCTGCCTTCATTGCAGCGCTCGCGGGACTTGCGATGCTGCGTGTGCTGCAGACGGCCTTCATCGCGTCGTTCCGGGATCGCTTCAGTTTCGGCGCGCTCGTCACTTTCCTGGTGACCGTGGGCGACGTCACGCTGTGGAATATCGGTGCGCCGTTCTGGGGTCTGCTACTAGGCGTCGCAGCATCCTGGCTGCTCGAACGGCAGGATTTCAAGGCAGCGGGCGCGACATAGGCCTCGAATGCGCCGAGGCCCTGACAGCGCGTTGCGAAATTAGCGCAGGGGCGGTTAATTCGTGTCGCGGTCTGTTTTTGCGGCGTGCGTCGCCGCGGCATGTTTTGCCGTCTTGCGCGGGCGGTTCTTGCTTTCGTCCGCCCAACGGAAGCGGCCGTAGAGCACGCAGCCTTTCATGCCGGGGTCGCAGCGTACGTTGCTGACGCGCGCGCACTTACCCCTTTCCACTTCGTGCGGACAACTCCAGGAACTCAACTTGCGTATCCCTGGCAGCTTAGGCCGCCGATGCAGTCGCAGGTTTGGCCTCGGCGGCGAGCTTATAGCCCGCAGCGAGCGCATCGAGGTTGAGATCGAGGAAAGCCCTGGGCGTCTCGGCGCGCACCGCCGCTTCCAGCGTGGTTTGCTCGACGAGCTTGCCGAGTTCGGCGAGCGCGCCGAGGGCGACGATGTTGGCGACGCGCTCGCTGCCCAGTTCGATCGCGGTGCGCGTGAGCGGAAGCCGGTGCGCACGCACCTCGCCTTTTGGAATCTCGGGGCAGAGCCGCGTGTCGGCGATGACCAGAGCGCCGGGCTTCAACAGCGGCCAGGAAGGCTTCACCGCCATGGCATCCAACAGCACCAGGCAGTCGAGCGCGGTGGCGAGCGGATAGTCGACTTCGCTATCCGCGATCACCAGGTCGGAATTGCAGAAGCCGCCGCGCGAGGTCGGCTCGTAGGTTTGCGATTGGGCCACCGAGCGGCCTGCGGCGACGAGGGCGTCGGCGAGCATTTTCGCCGACAGGATCAGCCCTTGGCCGCCGGTGCCGCCGATGCGGATTTCCATGCGCGCGGGACGCTTCATGACTTGCCTCTCTTCACGCCGGCGCGCTGCGCTGGATTGGCCCGCTGCGCGGCAGCGGCCTGGCGATAGGCGGCGCCGTACTCCGGCCGCTCGTTTTGCGCGAGGATTCCGGTCGGCAGTTCGTTCGCGCGGAAAGGCATGTCCACCGTGTCGCGATAGGCCGATGGCCGCAGTTCGCTCTTCTGGCGCAGGATCATTTCGGGCGAGGAACCGAGATCGTTCTTGCGTCCGAAGATCTCGGTGCAGTCGGACAGCACTTCGATGAAGGCGAAGCCGGGATGCGCGAGACCCGCCTTGATGAGCTCCTTCAGCTTGGGCACGTGGCGCGTCACCTCGCGGCCGACGAAGCCTGCGCCCGCGGCCTGCGCCAGCGCGCAGGCATCGAACGCCGGCTCGGAGTTGCCCAGAGGCGTGGTCGAGGTGAGCATGGTTTCCGAGGTCGTCGGCGATACCTGCCCGCCCGTCATGCCGTAGATCTCGTTGTTGAGCATCAGGCAGGTGAGCTTGAGGTTGCGCCGGCAGGCGTGGATCAGGTGGTTGCCGCCGATGGCGAGGCAGTCCCCGTCGCCCGAAATCACCACCACTTGCAGATCGGGTCGGGCGAGCGCAAGCCCGGTCGCATAGGCGAGGGGCCGGCCATGGGTGACGTGAAAGGTGTTGGCATCGATGTAGGCGGAGAGCCTGCCGGCGCAGCCGATACCCGAGACCACGGCGAGCTTGTCGCGCTCGACCTGCAGCTCGTCCAGCGCCCACAAGAGCGCGCGCAGCGCGATGCCGTGTCCGCAGCCCGGACAGAGAAAGTGCGGCATCATCGCGAGGCGCAGCCGCGTGCGGATGTCGAAATCGGTGGCGGTGTCGACGATCATTTTGCGGTTTCCTTGGCTAGGGCCTCGATGCGCGCGGCGATCTCGGCGGGGGCGATCGGCTCGCCGTCGTAGCGGCAGAGGCGCTCGACGCGTTTTCCACCGAGGACGCGCTCGACTTCCAGCGCGAGCTGGCCGGCGTTCATCTCCGGCACGAGCACGGCTTTCGCCTTCGCCGCGGCGGCGCGCAGCTGCGCTGCGGGGAAGGGCCACAGCGTGATGGGACGGAAGAGGCCCGCTTTGACGCCCTTCGCGCGCGCCTCTCCCACGACGCGCGCCGCGGAGCGGGCGCTGATGCCGATGGCGGCGACGAGCACGTCTGCGTCTTTGCACTCGAGCAATTCGCAGGCATCGATCCGGTCGCGATGCCGGTCGAGCTTGGTCAAGAGCCGCGTCTGGTTGCGCGCGACGATTTCCGGGTTTTGCGTCGGGAAGCCGTTCTCGGAGTGGTTCAAGCCCGTGGTGTGCACGCGGTAGCCCGAGCCGGGACGCGCCATCGCCGGGATGCCGTCCGCGCCCGCCGCATAGGGCAGGAAGGATTCGGGCGGACCGCTTGCCCATTTGCGCTCCACCGGCGCGACGTCTTTCGCAGCGCGCAGGCGCACGGTCTCGGTGAGCTGCGCCACCGACTGGTCGTAGAGCAGGATCACCGGCGTGCGATAGGTCTCGGCGAGATCGAAGGCGCGGATGGTCTGCTCATAGATTTCGCGCACCGAGGCCGGCGCGAGCACGATGATGGGATAGTCGCCGTGGCTGCCCCAGCGCGACTGCATGATTTCGCTTTGCGCCGGGCGCGTGGGCATGCCGGTCGAGGGCCCGCCGCGCATGACGTTGACGATGACGCAGGGAATCTCCGCCCCGGCGGCGTAGCCGAGGTTTTCCTGCTTCAGCGAAAAGCCCGGACCGCTGGTGGCGGTCATCGCTTTCACCCCGCCCATCGAGGCGCCGATCACCGCGGCCATGGAGGCGATCTCGTCCTCCATTTGCACGAACACGCCGTCCGCCTGCGGCAGCAGCCGCGACAGGCGTTCGGCGACTTCGGACGAGGGCGTGATCGGGTAACCGGCGAAGAAGCGGCAGCCGGCGGCGATTGCACCGAGCGCGCAGGCATGGTTGCCCGACAGCAATTGTGCTTGGGGCTTGACGGCGACGTGAGAATCGACGGCGTTCATGCGGCAGTTTCCATGGGCTGGGCAGGATCGAGGTGAACGCGAATGGCGAAATCGGGGCAGAGCAGTTCGCACAGGCGGCAGCCGGTGCATTTCTCCGGCTGCGCCAGTTCCGCCACGCGTTCGGCGTTCAGTCGTAGGCAGCGTTCCGGACAGAGTTTGACGCAGATGTCGCAGCTCTTGCACCACTGGCTGGTGATTTCCAGCCGCGGGCGGTAGCTCGCGGCCGTCTGACTCGCCGGCGCGAGCGGCGTCGCTGCTTCCGCAAGCGGCGTGCCGCTGCGGGCTTCTTCGATCCAGGCGCGGCCGCAGCGGAACGCTTCCAGATTCACGGCAATGGTCTTCTTCGGCACGAACTCGGTGAGCGCGCGCTCCCAGTCCTCGGCGGCGAAGTCGAGTGCGGAAGACAGCGCGCCCAGCAGCACCACGTTCGCCGCGCGCTCGTTGCCGAGTTCCACGGCCATGCTGGTCGCGTCGATGGCGTAGCCCTCGGCGACATGCGCCTTGACCTCGGCCGGCGTTTCCTGGGAATAACGCAGCGTTGCGCCCGGCCGGCGGTTCAGGCAGGCGAACGGCGGCACGATGCGCTTGGTGTCGCACAGGAACACGCCCGTCTCCGGCTTGAGATAAGGCAACCAGCGCAAGCCCTCCGCCCACTCGAGCGCGATCAGAATATCGGCTTCGCCTTTGGGGATGGTCGGCGACCACACTTGCTGGCCAAAGCGTACGTGGCTGAACACCGAACCGCCGCGCTTCGCCATGCCGTGCACTTCGGACTGCTTCACTTCGAAGCCCTTGGATTGCGCGAGCCACGCCAACGCCTTCGACACCATGATCACGCCCTGTCCGCCGACGCCGACGATGAGGACGTTGAGCGGCTGCTTCGCAGCGACGGGCGCGGGGCGCGCGGCCTGCGCGTTCGATACCTTGGGCGCGCTCATTTGGACACCGGCGCTTTCGCTGCGGGTTTGATGCAATCGACCGTGCACACCTGCGCGCAAAGCGTGCAGCCGATGCATAGCGATTGGTCGATCTGCACTTTGTGCCGCCCCTCGAAGGTTTGCGAACTCCAGGTGATGGCCGGACAGCCGAGGTTCATGCATGACTGGCAGGCGTTGCAGTTCTCGCTCACCACGCGTAGCGCCGGCCCTTTGATCTTCATCGGGTCGAGCACGCAGGGGCGGTTGGAGATGATCACCGCCACGCCGCGGTAGGCGATCGCCTCGCGCAGGGTCTGGTACATGGCGGCGAGGTCATAGGAGTCGACGGTGCGCACCCAGGTGACGCCGATCGCGCGCACCAGCGCCTCGTAGTCGACTCGCGGCGCCGCATCGCCGCGCAGCGTCTTGCCGGTGCCCGGGTGCTCCTGGCCGCCGGTCATGGCGGTGATGTGGTTATCCAACAGCAGGACGGTGATGTTCGCCTGGTTGTAGACGGCGTCGATCAGTCCGGGGATGCCGGCGTGGAGGAAAGTGGAATCGCCGATGGTGGCCATCACCGGCTTGGTTTCGCCGCCGCGCCACATGCCGACGGCGTTGCCGATGGAAGAGCCCATGGCGACGGTGGTGTCGAGTCCCCGCAGCGGATCCAAACAAGCGAGGGTGTAGCAGCCGATGTCGCCCGCGACGCGCGCACCCGACGCCCGTACCGCCATGAAACTCGAAGTGTGCGGGCAGCCGGCGCACAGCACAGGCGGGCGCACCAGCGGCTCGGGCGTCCAGGCTTCGGCCTGCGCGCGCGCCGCGAGTACGCCTGCGCGCTCGAAGCCGGCGCGCACGACTTCGGGCGAAAATTCTCCGATTCGCGGAAACAGGCTCTTGCCTTCGACGGCGAAGCCGAGCGCGCGCACTTCGCGCTCGATCACCGGTTCCAGCTCCTCGACCACGAACACGCGCTCCACCGACTCGCAGTAGCGGCGCAGCAGCCCCTCGGGCAGCGGCCAGGAGGCGCCGAGCTTCAATACGCTCGCGTTCGGGAGCACCTCGCGCACATAGGGATAGCAAGTGCCGGCGGTGATGACGCCGAAGCTCGCATCGCCCGTTTCCCAACGATTGAGCGGCGAGGTCTCGAAATAGGCCTTCAACTTCGCCTCGCGCTCGAGCACGGCGACATGCCGCTTGCGCGCGTAGGCGGGGATCATCACGTTCTTGTCCGGGCGTTCGATGAAGGCGCGGCGCGGAGGCTCCACGCGCGCGCCGACCGCGACCGGGCTCCTGGTGTGCGACAGGCGCGTGGTGCCGCGCACGATGACCATGGTGTCGAATTCCTCCGACAGCGCGAACGCGAGCTTGGTCATATCGAGCGCTTCCTGCGCGTCGCAGGGCTCGAGCACAGGCACGGTGGCGAGCTGGCCGTAGATGCGCGTGTCCTGCTCGTTCTGCGAGCTGTGGATACCGGGATCGTCGCAGACGGCGAGCACCAGGCCGCCGTTGACACCGATGTAGGATTGCGACATGAAGGCGTCGGCGGCGACGTTCAAGCCCACGTGCTTCATCGACGCGAGCGCGCGGCTGCCGGCGAAGGCGGCGCCCATCGCCACGTCGAGCGCGACCTTCTCGTTGGTCGACCACTGCGCGTGCACCTCGCTCGCGGGATAGCCGGCAAGCGATTCCATGATCTCGGTGCTGGGCGTGCCCGGATAGGCGGCGGCGACGCGCACACCCGCTTCCCAGGCGCCGCGCGCGATCGCTTCATTGCCGGTCAGGGGCCTGAGGTCCTTCGCCGCCTCCTGCCGATCTCCTACGGTCTCTGGCGCTGTCCCCATGCCGTATCTCCTCGTTCTCAAAAATCGTTTTGTTTCCGGATGATCCTTGAACCATCCGGCCGCTGTTTTGATCTACATTAAATGTGCGGCGGGTCGCGACGCTGCGCTATCCACTGCGCCGCCAGGGCTATTCCTGCCCAGGTTATTTCTGACTAAGTCTCTAGGTCTTGGCTGCCGCAGCGCTTTCGGCGGCGGCCCGGCGCTGGCGCTCGATCAGCTTCAGCATGGTGTCTACGGTGATCGAGCGGAAGGTCGCCTTGGCGATTTCGTCGATTTCCGCAGTGACTGAACCCAGCGCCTTGCCGATGTCGGTGGAATCGTCGAATTCGTCGGACTCGCCGATGCGGGTGCCGATGTCCTCGAACAGTTCGATCACGTCCATCAGCGTCAGCCGCTTGGCATTGCCGGAAAAACGATAGCCGCCGCCGACGCCGCGGGCGGACTCGACCAGGCCGGCACGGCCGAGCTCGCGCAGGATCTTCGCCAAGTGATGCGCGGAAGCGCCGTACTTGTCTGCGATTTCCGCGGCCGAGAGTTGCCGGCCGGGATTGGCGGCGAATTCGAGCACGCTGTAGAGGGCGAGGCTGGTGCCTTTTTGCAGTTTCATCGGATTGGTGCGCGCATCAATCCAGATCTTTTTCGAGCGGGATAAAAGGCGCGGCCATCATCCCCTGGCTGCGAAAGAAAGAAAGCACGAGACCGTTGTCGCGCGATAGCAGCGTGCGCACTTTGCTCACTCCGGCGCGGCGGAAGCCTTCGCAAATGGCATCGAGCATGCGCGCGCCCACGCCGTGCAGGCGGGCGCTGGGAAGCACGCTCAGGCCGAATACCCAGCCGCAGGGCGTCGAGCCGAATTCCCAGTCGCGCACCTCGCCGATGATGAAGCCCTGAATGGCGTCGCCCGTTTCAGCTACGAGGAACAGGCGCTGACGGGTGCGGCCACCGCCGTAGCGGTGGAATAGTTCATACCAATAGTCGGTCTTTTCCAGGCCGGTGATTTTGGCGTCGATGGCGATGATCTGCCCGAGGTCGGCGGATTCGACCGGACGCACCCGCAGTTCGGTTGCGCTCGCAGCCTCAGCCATGGGCGCGGCTGTGCGCGGGCGATTGTATCGCCGGCGACAGATGGCGAGGCTTGATTTGGATTAAATAGCGCATTCCAGTACGAGATTACCATATAATCGTTTCACCAGTCGGGTTGGGGCCGTGCCCGAGTCCGACCGAGCTGTGCGCCACCCTGTTACAGTAGGCAGCCAAAAACCAAATGCTGAACGGGCTTAGGGTCGTGCGCTTTAACCACTGTCAAAGGAGGACATTATGAAATCCACGCAGGCGGGAAATAGCTTCAAGCGCGGTTTGGCTGCAGTTGCTGCAGGTTTCACCCTCTTCGCCACGCATGCCATGGCGCAGGAACCGATCAAGATCGGCTCGTTCCTGGCGATTACCGGTCCGGCGGCGTTCCTCGGCGATCCGGAAAACAAGACGCTCGAACTCTACGTCGAGAAGCTCAATGCCGCCGGCGGCGTGTTGGGACGCAAGCTCCAGCTCGTTGCCTACGATTCGGCGGGCGACGCGGAAAAAGCGCGCACGTTCACCAAGCGCCTGATCGAGCAGGACAAGGTCGACGTGCTGATCGGCGGCACCAGCACCGGCGAAACCATGGCGGCGATACCGCTCGCCGAGGCTGCGCAGATACCCTTCATTTCGCTCGCTGGCGCAGTGGTCATCATCGAGCCGGTGAAGAAGTGGGTGTTCAAGACGCCGCACACCGACCGCATGGCTTGCGAGAAGATCTTCGTCGACATGAATGCGCGCAAGCTCACTAAGATCGCGATGATCACGGGACCAGGCGCGTTCGACAAATCGCTGCGTAACGAATGCCTGAAAGTGGCGACCAAGCACAAGATCGACATCGCGGCGGACGAATCCTACGGCGCCGGCGATACCGACATGACGGCGCAGCTCACCAAAATCAAGAACACCGCCGGCGTGCAGGCCGTACTGAATGCCGGTTTCGGTTCGGGCCCGGCGATCGTCACCAAGAACTACCGCCAGATCGGCATCACGCTGCCGCTGTATCAGTCGCACGGCGTCGCCTCGAAGCAATACATCGAGCTGGCGGGCGGCGCGGCCGACGGCGTGCGCTTGCCGGCTGCGGCCTTGCTCGTCGCCGAATCTCTTCCGGCGAACGATCCGCAAAAGCCGGTTGTGGTCAATTACAAGCGCGAATACGAGTCGCGCTTCAAGTCGGACGTGTCGACCTTCGGCGGCCATGCCTACGACGCCTTGATGATCGTCGCTGACGCGATCAAGAAGGCGGGCGGCACCGACAAGGCCAAAGTGCGCGACGCGATCGAGGCCACGCACGGCTTCATGGGCACGGCGGGCGTATTCAATATGTCTGCCACCGACCACATGGGCCTGGACTTGAGCGCATTCCGCATGCTCGAAATCCAGAAAGGCAACTGGACGCTCGTCAAGTAACAAGCAGCCGCTGATGATGGAGGAAGTGGTGGCGGCAGCGGCATGAGCGCGCAGTTCATGCAGTACCTGCTCACCGGATTGACGGTGGGCGCGATCTACGCGCTCGTGGCGCTGGGCTTCTCCATCATCTTCAACGCCAGCCACGTCATCAATTTCGCCCAAGGCGAATTCGTGATGATCGGCGGCATGGCTACCATGTCGCTTGCCGCGATGGGACTGCCGTATTGGCTCGCCATTCCGCTCGCGGTTTCGGCGGCGGCCGTGGTCGGGCTGCTGCTAGAGAAATTCGCAGTGGAGCCTGCGCGCGGCGCCTCGGTGGTGACGCTCATCATCATCACCATCGGTGCCTCGATCTTCCTGCGCGGCCTGGCGACGCTGGTGTGGGACAAGAACCTGCACGCGCTCAAGCCCTTCACCGGCGATACGCCGATCAATATCGCCGGCGCCACCATCCTGCCGCAGAGCCTGTGGGTGCTCGGCGTGACGCTGGCGATCGTGCTTCTGCTCTCCTGGTTCTTCGGGCGCACCCTGCTCGGCAAGGCGATCCTCGCCACCTCGCACAATCCGCTTGCGGCGCAACTGGTCGGTATCAACGTGCGCATGGTGCTGTTCCTGTCCTTCGGCTTGTCGGCAGCCCTGGGGGCGATCGCCGGCATCCTCATCGCGCCGATCACCACCACGTCCTACGACGTCGGCGTGATGCTCGGCCTGAAAGGCTTCGCCGCCGCGATCCTGGGCGGCCTGGGCAGCGGCGTCGGCGCGGTGATCGGCGGCGTGGCGCTCGGCATCGTCGAGACCATGAGCGCGGGCTACGTCTCCTCGGCCTACAAGGACGCGATCGCCTTCGTCATCATCCTCGCGGTGTTGTTCTTCCTGCCTAGCGGCCTGTTCGGCAAGCGCGGCGGCGAGCGGGTCTAGCGCAGATGTTCGAGCGCTTCGCCACGCCGCGCACCGGAGGGCTCGCCGCTCTCGCGGCGCTGATCCTGCTCATGCCGCTCGTGCTCAAGAACAACTACTTCTTCGACGTCGCGGTATTGGTGGGCTTAAACGCCATCGTCTGCATCGGCTTGAACCTGCTCATCGGCTACGCCGGGCAGATCAGCCTCGGCCATGCGGGCTTCTTCGGGCTGGGCGCGTACGGCTCGGCGATCCTCGCCTCGCGCTACGGCTGGCCGCCCTTGGCCTCGCTCGGCTCGACGACTCTCGCCGTGGCGCTGCTCGCCTACATCGTGGGGCGTCCGATCCTGCGCTTGAAAGGGCATTATCTCGCGATGGCGACGCTCGGCCTGGGCGTGATCATTTTCATGATCATCACCACCGAAGACAAGCTGACCGGCGGGCCGGACGGCATTTCGGTGGTGCCGTTTCGCATCGGCGGCTTCGTGCTGCATGGCGAACGCGTCTGGTACTGGGTGGTCGGCGCGATCTTGCTCCTTGCCGTGTGGCTGGCGCTCAACTTGATCGAATCGCCGACGGGGAGGGCGCTGCGCGCGCTGCACAGTTCCGAGGTCGGCGCCGAAGTGGTCGGCATCGACGCCGCCCGGCACAAGGTCATGGCCTTCGTGATTTCCGCCGTGTTCGCCTCGGTCGCCGGCAGCCTCGCCGCGCACTATTCCGGCTTCATCACCCCGGGCAAGGTCGCTTTCCTGCATTCGATCGAGCTGGTCACCATGGTGGTGTTCGGCGGCTTGGCCTCGATCTTCGGCGCCGTGGTCGGGGCGGCGGTGCTGACCGTGCTGCCGCAGTTCCTGGCTGCGTTCGAAGACTACGAGATGATGGTGTTCGGCGCGGTGATGATGGGCACCATGATTTTCCTGCCGCGCGGCGTGGTGCCGAGCCTCGCGCGCCTGTTCGCCTCGCGGCGCAAGCGAGAAACCGGTCCGTCGGAGCGCGCCAAGTGAGTTCGCTGCGCATCGAAGGCTTGACCAAGAAGTTCGGCGGCCTGAACGCGGTCGAGGATCTCTCCTTTGACATCCGCCCCGGAGCGGTGCACTCCATCATCGGGCCGAACGGCGCGGGCAAGACCACGCTGTTGAATCTTCTCTCGGGGGTGTATCGGCCTTCCGCCGGGCGCATCGTGTTCGGCGAGCATGACCTCACCGGCAGGCCGCCCTACGAGTTTGCCGCGCGCGGCATCGCGCGCACGTTTCAGAATCTGCAGATGTTCTTCAACATGAGCGCGCTGGAGAACGTCATGGTCGGGCGCTATCTGCACGAGCGCACGGGGCTCGCGGCTACGCTGCTGCGCGCGCCTGCCTTGAAACGCGCCGAGCGCAGCTGCCGCGAGGAGGCGGCGGAACTGATGCGCTACGTCGGCCTCGCGGATTACATTTCGGCGGCATCCGACGCCATGCCCTACGGCGCATTGAAGCGCCTGGAGATCGCGCGGGCGCTCGCGACTTCGCCGAAACTGATGCTGCTCGACGAACCGGCGGCGGGCTTGAACCCCACCGAAGCCTTGGAGCTCGACGATCTCATCGGCCGCGTGACCGAGCGCGGCGTCACGGTGGTGCTGGTCGAGCACAACATGCGCTTGGTGATGGGCGTGTCCGATCACATCCTGGTGCTCGACTACGGACGCAAGCTCGCCGAGGGCTCGGCGCAGGCGGTGCGCAACAACCCGAAAGTGATCGAGGCCTACCTCGGCAGCACGGCGGCGAGCGAAAACTCGGTGGTCAGCATCGGCGCGAAGGGGCATTGAATATGCTCCAAGTCGAAGGGCTGTCGAGCCGCTACGGCCGCATACCGGCGCTGAAAGGGATAGACCTGCGGGTGGGCGAGGGCGAACTCGTCGCGCTGGTCGGCGCGAACGGCGCGGGCAAGACGACGCTGCTGCGCGCGCTCTCCGGCGTGCAGCCGGTGAGCGCGGGCAAGGTGCGCTTCGCGGGCAAGGACATCACCCATGTCGCGGCGGACAAGCGTGTGCGCCTGGGCATCGTCCAGGTTCCGGAAGGCAGGCAGGTGTTTGCGCCGCTGTCGGTCGAAGACAATCTGCGCCTGGGCGCGTTCCTGCGCAAGAAAACCGAATCCGAAGTCGAGCTCGAACGCGTCTACGCCATGTTTCCGATCCTGAAGCAGAAGCGGCGCGAGCCCGCAGGCACGCTCTCCGGCGGGCAGCAGCAGATGCTCGCCATGGGGCGCGGCTTGATGGCGGGGCCGAAGCTGCTCTTGCTCGACGAGCCGAGCATGGGGCTCGCACCCAAGCTGGTGGAGGAGATCTTCGGCTGCGTCTCCGCGCTGAAAGCGACCTCGACCACCATCTTCCTCGTCGACCAGAACGCGCGCGCGGCCCTTGCGGTGGCCGACCGCGCCTATGTGCTCGAGACCGGCAGCGTCGTGCTCTCCGGCAGTGGCAGCGACATGTTGAAGAACGAGCAGGTGAAGGAAGCCTATCTGGGTCTATGAGGCCCCCGCGGTCAGTCTAAGTGCGACAGCGGCAGCGCGGTAGTGTCCTTGACGCGCTCGAGCGCGAAGCTCGATTTCACGTCGGTGATTCCCGGATGCTTGAGCAGCGAATTCATCACGAAGCGCGAGTAGTGCTCCAGGTCCTCGACGTGCACGCGTAACAGGTAATCCAAGTCGCCGGTCATGGAATAGCAGGCAACCACCTCTTCCCAGTTCTGCACCGCGCGCGCAAAAGCCTTGACCGCGCCCTCGCCGCGCTTCTCCAGTTTCACCGAGACGTAGGCGAGCAGGCCCAGCCCGACCTTCAGCGAATCGACGAGCGCCACGTATTGGCGGATGACGCCGGACTCTTCCAAGCGCTTCAGCCGGCGCAGGCAGGGCGAGGGCGAGAGCGCGACGCGCTCGGCGAGTTCGAGGTTACTCAAGCGCCCTTCCTTCTGCAGGATTTCGAGGATTTTTCGGTCGGTACGGTCGAGCGGAAGTTGTGGCATAACGCACCTCGATTGAACGATTTCGAGCAATTATATTTCAATCACCCACGTTTTGTGGGTTCATTTGGCAAACATTATGCGCGACACGCAGTCTATGATCTCGCTATACGCATAGGCTGCGAGGAGGAGAGTTCATGAGCGTGAGGCTGGCAAAGCGAACGCAAGGGCGCGCATCGAGCATGGCGCGCGCAGCGGGGCCGCGATGAGCGCCGTCAAACAGGAGGCGCCCGCGGTCAAGCGTGCGACCTATTGCTATCAGTGCGTGGCGGGGCCCGACTTGCTCACCGTCAAGGTGGTGAACGGCATCGCGACCGAGGTCGAGCCCAATTTCGGCGCCTGCAGCGTGCATCCCGGCGGCGGCAAGGTCTGCGTCAAAGCCTACGGCCTGGTGCAGAAGCTGTACAACCCGAACCGCGTGCTGACGCCCATGCGGCGCACCAACCCGAAGAAGGGCAGGGACGAGGATCCCGGCTTCGTGCCGATCTCCTGGGACGAGGCGCTCGATGCCATCGCGGCGAAGCTGCGCTCGGTGCGCGAGGCGGGGCTGCTCGACGAATCGGGCTATCCCAAGGTCGCGGCCAATTTCGGCGGCGGCGGCACGCCCCAGTCCTACATGGGCACCTTCCCCGCGTTCCTCGCCGCCTGGGGGCCGGTCGACATGGGCTTCGGCTCGGGCCAGGGCGTGAAGTGCACCCACTCCGAGCATCTGTACGGCGAGTTCTGGCACCGCGCCTTCACCGTCTGCCCGGACACGCCGATGTGCAGCTACGTCATTTCCTGTGGCGCCAATACCGAGGCCTCGGGCGGTGTGGTTGGCGTCTGGCGCCACGCCAACGCGCGCGAGCGCGGCATGAAGCGCGTGGAAGTCGAGCCGCATCTCTCCGTCACCGGCGCCTGCTCTGCGGAATGGGTGCCGATCAAGCCGAAGACCGATCCGGCCTTCCTCTACGCCATCATCCACGTGCTGCTGCACGAGATCGCGCACGAGCGGCTCGACCTGCCGTTCCTAAGAGCGCGTTCCAATTCGCCCTATCTCGTCGGAGCGCACGGTTACTACCTGCGCGATGCGGCGACGAAGAAACCGCTGCTGTGGGATTCGCAGCGAAATGCAGCGGTGCCATTCGATACGCCGGACTGCGAACCGGCGCTGGAAGGGGCCTACGCCTGCGAGGCGGTCGAGATCGGGCCCGACGGCGACGTGCTCGCGCAAGGCCGGCTCGAAGGGACGACTGCCTTCGTCAAGCTCCTCGAGCACATGCGCACTTACACGCCCGAATGGGCGGCAGCGATCTGCGATGTGCCGGCAGCGACCATGCGCCGTATCGCCAACGAGTTCATCGATCATGCACAGGTCGGCGCGACGATCGAGATCGAAGGCAAGACGCTTCCCTATCGGCCGGTTTCGGTGAGCCTGGGCAAGACCGTGAACAACGGCTGGGGCGGCTTCGAATGCGTTTGGGCGCGCACCTTGCTCGCCACCTTGGTCGGCGGGCTGGAAGTGCCGGGTGGGACGCTAGGCACCACGGTGCGCCTGAACCGGCCGCTGTCGGAGCGCATCGAGAGCGTGAAGCCCGGCCCGGACGGATTCATGTTCTATCCCATGAATCCGACCGACCGCGAGCACTGGAGCGCGCGGCCGAACATCCGCAATGCCTACCGCACCATGGTGCCGCTCGCCGCCAATGGCCCATGGAGCCAGGCGCTCGGGCCGACGCACTTCTCCTGGATGTTCCAGAAGGAGACGCCCAAAGGCCTGCCCAAGGTGACGCTGCCGGAGGTGTGGTTCGTCTACCGCACCAATCCGGCGATCTCGTTCTGGGATACCAAGGGCGTGTCGGCCACCATGGCGCGCTTTCCCTTCGTCGTGGCGATGGCCTACACCCGCGACGAAACCAACCACATGGCGGACATCCTGCTGCCGGATGCGGTCGACCTGGAAAGTCTGCAGCTGATCCGCATCGGCGGCTCGAAATACATCGAGCAGTTCTGGGAGCACCAGGGCTTCGCGCTGCGTCAGCCGGTGGTCGCGGCGCGCGGCGAAGCGCGCGACTTCACCGATATCGCCACCGAACTCGCGCAGCGCACCGGATTGCTCGAAGAGTACAACGCGGCAATCAACCGCGGCGCAGGCGGCGTGCCGCTGAAGAACGGGAAGTGGGATTTCTCGCTCGACGTGCACAAGGCGCATAGCTGCGACGAAGTGTGGGATGCGGTGTGCAAGGCGGCGAGCGCGGAGTTGTCCGATGGCAAGGAGGTGCACGACCTCGCCTGGTGGAAGGAGCATGGGCTCGCCACCAAGCCCTTCGCCCATGTCGACTGGTACATCTATCCGGCCATGGTGGCGCAGGGTCTGCGCTTCGAGCTGCCCTACCAGGAGCGCCTGTACCGCGTCGGCCAGGACCTCGGCCGGCGGCTGCACGAGAACGGCATGGACTGGTGGGAGGATCAGCTCGCCGAATACCAGACGCTGCCGAAGTGGAAGAATTTCCCCGAGCTATGGGAGAAGTCGCTGATCAGCATGGGCGGCAAGCCCGAGGACTATCCCTTCTGGCTGCTCACCTCGCGCAGCATGCAGTATTCCTGGGGCAATAACGCCGGCATACAACTCGTCAAGGAAGTCGCCGATAACCTTCCCCCCCATCGCGGCGTGGTCGTCAACGCGCGCAAGGCCGAGGAACTGGGCATTGAAGACGGCGATTCGATCGAGATCGCGACGCCGCAGCACAGCGTCGTCGGGCGCGCAATCGTGCGCCAGGGCATACGCCCCGACACGCTGCTCTTGATCGGCCAGTTTGGCCACTGGGCCACGCCGTTTGCCAAGGATTTCGGCGTGCCCAGCATGAATTCGCTGGTGCCGATGTCGATGCAGCTCACCGACGCGACGGGGTCGGGTTCGGACCTGGTGCGCGTGAGCCTGAAGCGCGCGGGAGGTGCGAAATGACGCGCTGGGCCATGGTCGCCGACCTGCGCCGCTGCGTCGGCTGCCAGACCTGCACCGCCTCCTGCCGCCACGCCAACGCGACGCCGCCCGGCGTGCAGTGGCGGCGCGTGCTCGACATGGAGGTGGGCGAATATCCGAACGTGAAGCGCGTGTTCGTGCCGGTGGGTTGCATGCACTGCGACGACCCGCCCTGCATGCACGTGTGCCCGTCGACTGCGACGAAGAAGCGGCCCGACGGCATCGTCACCATCGACTACGACCTGTGCATCGGCTGCAGCTACTGCGCGGTGGCCTGTCCCTACCAGGCGCGCTATCGCACCGACCACCCGAGCTATGCCTACGGCGAGGCGATGCCGATGGAGGAAGAGCGCTTCGACGCGAAGCGCATCGGCGTCGCGACCAAGTGCACCTTCTGCGTCGATCGCATCGACGCGGGGACGGCGAAGGGCCTGACACCGGGTGTCGATCCGGAGGCGACGCCGGCGTGCGTGAACTCCTGCATCGCACAGGCGCTGCACTTCGGCGACGCGGAGGACCCGGCGAGCAACGTGTCGCAGCTCCTCGCGGAGAATCAATTCTTCCGCATGCACGAGGAGCTCGGCACCGGGCCCGGGTTCTATTATCTATGGGATAAGAAAGAAGGAGGGGCGGCATGAGTAGGAAGCAGGGACCCGGCGTAGCCGGGATGCGACCGGCCGCGATTGCCGCCGGACGCCGACAAGCTGAACGGAATATCACGACGCAGGTGAAGGAGGCGGCAGCAAAATGAGCGCAGGCAACTCGAGCTTCGGACCGAAGCCCTGGCATCAATCCAACTGGGATTTCCGCGCTGCGCTCAACTTCATGTTCGGCGGCACTGGCGCGGGCTTGCTCACACTGACGGCTTTCTCCGGATTGACCGGCGATGGCTTACGCATCGACGTGCTGCTCGCGCTCGCGTTCATCGGCGCGGGGCTTCTCTCGGTCTGGTTCGAGCTCGGGCGGCCGCTACGCGCGCTGCACGTGGGCTACAACCCGTTCACCTCGTGGATGACGCGCGAATCCTTCGCCGCGGGGCTGGTGTTCCCCTTGGGATTGCTCGCCGTGTGGTTTGCGAGCAACGCGCTCGCGCTCGCGGCGGCGCTCGCGGTGCTGGTGTTCGTCTACTGCCAGGGACGCATGCTGCGCGCGGCCAAGGGGATTCCCACCTGGCGCGAGCCGGCGATCATCTGGCTGATCGTGGCGACGGGCTTGGCCGAAGGGGCGGGCGTGTATGTGGCGCTCGGCGCGCTGTTCGGTCGGCCGGGAAGCGGCGTGCTCGCGTATTTCTCGCTTGCCTTGATCGCGCGCGGGCTTGCCTGGTCGCTCTACCGCGGCGGCGTGGCGAAGAGCGCGGTGCGTCCGGCGCTGGCGCTGCTCGATCGCGCCGGGAAATTCCTCACCCAGTTCGGCACCATCGCCCCGCTCGCCTTGCTGCTGCTCGGACTGCTGGTCGAGGATACCGTTCGCGTGGCGGGCCTGCTCGCGGGCGTGGCGGCGCTCGCCGCCGGCTGGCAGTTCAAGTTCGCGCTGATCACGCGCGCCGCCTACAATCAGGGTTTCGCGTTGCCACATCTGCCGGTGCGCGGCGTGCGCTAACGCATACTGCGGTCCACCTACGATCGGGGGAGAAGAGATGCAGAAACAACGCGAGAGCGGCGGCGCGAGTTTGCGCCTCGCCTTCAGGCAAATCTGCGAGCGCGCTGCCGGGGCTGGGCGCAAGACGCTCAATGCCGGCGAATTGGGCGAGCTACTCGCAGCGGGCGGATTCGAATTCGCGGCTGACGCGGCGGCGCAGCATGTCGAGATGCGCGTGAGCCTAAATAACACGCGCGAATTCGGCATGGTGCTCAGCGCGGGGGTGGGCGGTGCCGATGCGAACCTGGACGAGCGCAATTTTGCTCGCGACCGGGCCGCGGTCTATGCCGCTGCGGAATTGACCGACGCCGATGACTTCCTCGCCCTGTTCCGGCGCACCCTGGCTTACCAGCGGCTGGTGGATCAGGCCAAGCGCAAGGGCTTGCACCAACCCGATGCGCTTTTGCGCGCCTGCTTCGGCGAACTGCTCGCGCTGGCCGCGGATGCAGGGGCGGGCGCCGCCGGCCTTGAATTGCACAACCTCGAACTGAATCCCGTGCATCTGGGTGCGAAGCTCGTGGTGCGCGGGGCGAACTGCGAATTGCGCGCGCGCGGTGCCGCGCGCCTCCCGCGGCCGATACACAAGATCGACAAGCTGATTCATCCGCAGTCGATCGGCATCATAGGCGTATCGGCGAGCGGCATGAATTTCGGCCGCATCATCTTGCGCAATCTCATGGGTAGCGGCTATCCGAAGGAGCGCCTGCTCGTCATTCGCCCAGGCGACCAGGAAATTGACGGCGTGCGCTGCGTCGAGAGCCTTGGCGCGCTCGAGTCGAAGCTCGATTTGCTCATCGTCGCGGTTGCGGCGAGCGCGGTTTACGATCTTGTCGACGAAATCATACGCACCGATGCGGTCGACGCGGTGATGCTGATCCCGGGCAGTCTGGGCGAGACGCTCAAGAGCCGCGAGCCGGCGGCGGCACTGGCGCAGCGAATCAACGCCGCGCATGCGCAAGCCGGGGGAGGACCGGTATTTCTCGGCGCCAATTGCCTGGGCGTGGTGTCGCACCCCGGTCACTACGATTCGTGGTTCATACCCCTGGAGCGTCTGCCCAAGCCGAAGAAGAAGGCCGAGCGCAGTTCGGTGATGATCAGCCAGAGTGGCGCGTTCATGATTACGCGCCTAAGCCAGAATCCCTGGCTCGATCCCGCTTACATGCTTGCCATCGGCAATCAGACCGATATGACCCACGGCGACATGCTAAGCTTCTTTGCCGAGCGGCCCGAAATCGAGACCATCGGCATCTACGTCGAAGGATTCAAGGACCTGGACGGCCTCGCGTTTGCCAAGGCGGTGCGCAGATCGGTGCTCGCCGGCAAACAGATCGTGGTCTACAAATCCGGGCGTACGCCGCCCGGCGCGGGCGGGGTCATGGGGCATACGGCATCGATCGCGGGCGGACCGATCCTGTTCGATTCGGTCGTGCGGCATGCGGGCGCCATCGTCGCCGAGGACTTCAGCAGCTTCGACGACCTCTTCTACATCGCCGGCGCGCTGCATCGCAAGACGCTGCAGGGTGCGAGGCTGGGGGCGATCAGCGGCGCCGGGTTCGAGGCCGTGGGCATGGCCGATTCCATCGAGGCCGAGAGTTTTGCGCTGGAAATGGGCGCGCTCGAAGCCGGGACGGTGAAGCGCATCGAGGAAATCCTGGTCGCAAAGAAGCTCGACGCTCTCGTAGAAGTCAGGAATCCCATCGACATCAATCCCGGTGCGGACGACGAAGCGCATCTTGAAATCACCGAGGCGTTTTTGCGCGATCCGAATATCGACGCCGTCGTTGTCGGCCTCGATCCGACCGCGCCTTCGGTGCGCGCGCTGGAGGCGAGCAAGTTGCGGCCGGGCTACGATATTTCCGACGCGAAGAGCACGGTGCATCTGATGCCGCCGATCGTCGAGCGCAATGAAAAACCGCTCATCGGCATCGTCGACGGCGGCAAGCTCTACGATGCGATGGCAGCCGCGCTGATGGACCGCGGCGTGTGCGTCTTCCGCAATTGCGCGCGCGGCACCAAAGCGCTGGTGCGCTATTGCGAGGCACGCAGCTATGCCGAAAGCCTGCGTCAACGGCAAGCCGGAGTTTGAACTGGAACCGATCAACTCAACACGAGGAAGCCGCATGAGCGACACACAGCAACCCGGGCCGACCGCAGCGCACCGCGTCGACAACAACGCGATGGGCGCGGCGATCAAGGATATCGTCCGGACCGCGCACAGCGAGGGCCGAAGCACGCTGTTCGAGCACGAAGTCTACCGGCTGCTCACGGCGGCCGGCATCGCCTCGACGCCGAGATACGAGGTGATCGCCCGCGGGGCCGAGCCGGGGGAGGATCGCCTGGCGTCTTTCCCCGGAAGCCGAGTGGTGGTGAAGATCGTCTCTGCCAGCATCGCCCACAAGTCGGACGTGGGCGGGGTTGCCGTCGTGCCCAAGCAGCCTGCGGCGGTACGAGCCGCTTGCAAAAGCATGATTGCGGAACTGTCGTCCCGGGATATCGCGGGCGTCATGATCACGGAGTTCGTCGAAGCGGACGCCGCGGGTTTCGGCAGTGAGCTCCTGGTCGGCATCCGCAATACGCGCGAGTTCGGCATGATCCTCAGCGCCGGGATCGGCGGCGTCGACACCGAACTCGTTGCCGGAGGCGCCCGCCGCGGGCAGGCGGTCGTATCGGCTTCGACGGCGTTGACCACTGCCGAGGAATTCCTCGAGCTTTTCAGGCCGACGATTGCCTACCGGAAAATCGCCGGACTGACGCGGGCCGGGCGCCGGCTGGTGTCGGACGAATCCCTCCTGCAGTGCTTCGACGCATTCATCCGCCTCGCCAACAGCTGCGCCACAGGCAACCCCGAGACGGACTTCGTCATTGAGGAGTTGGAGGTCAACCCATTCGCTTGCGCGGGCGGCAAACTCGTCGCACTCGATGGCTTGTGCCGCTTCGGCTGGCCACAGACCGTCCGTCCGCCGCGGCCTCAGGCGAAGATCGACAGGCTGCTGCACCCGGCTTCGATCGGCATCATCGGTGCGTCCGCCACGCGCATGAACTTCGGCCGGATCACCCTGAAGAACATCATCGCCTCCGGTTATGACCGTTCGCGGCTGCTAGTCATCAATCCCGACGGACAGGAGGTCGACGGCGTTCGCTGCGCGACGAGCCTGGGGGCGCTGGAAAAGAAGCTGGACCTGCTGATCCTTGCGGTGACTGCGGACGTCGCCTTCGGCATCATCGACGAGGTGATCCGGACCGATGCCGTCGAATCGGTGCTGCTGATTCCGGGCGGCATGGGGGAAACCGAGGCGAGCCGCGAGCCGGCCCGGCAAATGCAGGCCAAGATTGACGCCGCAAGGGATGCGGGAGTCGGCCCCGTCTTCGTCGGCGGCAACTGCCTGGGGATCATCTCTCACCCCGGCAACTATGATTCCTGGTTCATTCCCGAAGAACGCTTGCCGAGAACGCAGAAGAAGGCGCAGCGCACGTCGGCGCTCATCAGCCAGAGCGGCGCCTTTCTGGTCACGCGCCTGAGCAAGAACCCCTGGCTCGATCCGTCCTACATGGTCGCGGTGGGCAACCAGAACGACATCACCCACGGCGATCTGGTTGCGAACTTCGCGGATAACCCGGATATCCGCGTGATCGGGGCGTACGTCGAAGGATTCAAAGACCTCGACGGGCTGGCCCTGGCGCGCGCAGTGCGCAAGGCCACCGTGGCCGGAAAGCAGGTGGTGATCTACAAGGCCGGACAATCCGCCGCGGGCGGACGGGCGGCGATGGGACACACGGCCTCGATCGCGGGCGATTACGACGTCTGCCTGTCGGTGCTCACCCAAGCCGGCGCGATGATCGCGGGCGACGTCAGCGAATTCAGCGACCTATTCTTTATTTCGGACTGCATGAGCAGCAAGGTCGTCGGCGGCAAGCGACTGGGTGCGGTGGCCGGCGCGGGCTACGACACGGTCGCCATTGCCGACAGCACTCAGGTAGGTGACTTTGCCATGACTTTGTCCGCGATCGGTCAATCCACCCGAGAACGGCTGATGGAAATCCTCAAGGCCAAGAAGCTCGACGCGCTCATGGAAGTCAGGAACCCGTTCGACATCAACCCGGCGGCGGACGACGACGCTCACCTGCTGTGCATCGAGGCCATGGCCGCCGAGCCGGACGTCGACTGCGTCCTCGCCGGGCTTGATCCAACCTCGCCCGTGGTCAGATCGCTCAAGAAGAGTGCACGCGAGGGCTACGATATCGATAGCCCGGAGAGCATCGTCCAGACGCTGCCGAAGCTGGTCGCCTCCTGTCCGAAACCCATCGTCGGCATCATCGACGGCGGGCCGCTATTCGACCCGATGGCCGATAAACTGATGGAGCAGGGCGTCTGCATCTTCCGTTCAAGCGAGCGCGCGACGCGGGCGCTCGTCCGCTATACCGAGGCGCGGCTGCGCGCGGCGCGACTGCGCGGAGAGTAATATTAAGTCTGTGACATGAGGGGCCGACGCTAGCCATCCGTGCCGCGCAGCCGGTTCGGGCGACAGGTTTTTACAAGCACTTGCACAAAGAGGAGGCAGCATGGGTGTTCCCGCCAAGAAGAGCCGCAGCGCAGCAGCCAAGAAACCGAAGCCGTCGCGCAAGACGGCAGCCAAACGCAGTGCGGCGACGTACAAGTTCGACGCAGCCTTGGAGACGATGACGCGCGGCGAAATGATGAAGCTGCAGTTGCGCCGGCTGAAGGCGAGCGTGAAGAACGCCTACGACAACGTACCCTTCCACCGCAAGCGCATGAAGTCGATCGGCTTCGAGCCGGGCGACCTGAAGCGCTTGGAGGACTTGAGTTCCCTGCCGTTCACGGTGAAAAACGATCTGCGTGACAACTATCCATTCGGCCTATTCGCGCGGCCGCGGAACGAAGTCGTGCGTCTGCACGCATCGTCGGGCACGACCGGCAAGCCGACCGTGGTCGGTTACAGCGCGAAGGACATCGTCACCTGGGCGGGGCTGATGGCGCGGTCCCTGGCCTGCGCCGGCGCGCGGCCGGGGGACGTCATCCACAATGCCTACGGCTATGGCCTGTTCACCGGCGGCTTAGGCGCGCATTACGGCGCGGAGAAGCTCGGTGCGACCGTGGTGCCGATGTCCGGCGGCGGCACCGAGCGCCAAATCGTGCTCATCAACGATTTCGCTGCGCGCGTGCTGTGCGCGACGCCGTCCTATGCCCTGGCCATAGCGGAAGTGGCGGAGAAGGAGGGCGTCGACCTGCGCAAGTCCAAGCTCGAGATCGGTGTCTTCGGCGCCGAACCCTGGAGCGAGGGCATGCGCCGCGAAGTCGAGGCGCGCCTGGGCCTGAAGGCGATGGACATCTACGGCCTGTCGGAAATCATGGGGCCGGGCGTCGCCTGCGAATGCGAGGAAGGCCAGGCGGGCCTGCACGGCTGGGAAGATCATTTCATTTTCGAGGTGATCGATTCCGATACCGGCAAGACCTTGAAGGACGGCGACATGGGCGAGCTGGTGATCACCACCCTCACCAAGGAAGCGCTGCCGATGATTCGCTACCGCACGCGCGACATCACGCGCTTGAGCCGCGAGCGCTGTGCTTGCGGACGGACCCACGTGCGCATCAAGCGCATCACCGGACGCAACGACGACATGCTCATCATCCGCGGCGTGAACGTCTATCCCTCGCAGGTCGAAGCGGTGCTGGTCGGCCTGCCGGATGTCGCGCCGCATTACCAGCTGGTAGTGGAAAGAAAGGGCACGCTCGACCATCTGACGGTCGAGGTGGAGCTGATGCCGAACGTCGTGCCCACCGCGGAGCAGCGCACCGTGGTGGCCAACTTGGTGCAGCACCACATCAAGTCTCGGGTGGGCGTCACCACCGACGTGGTGGTGAAAGAGCCGGGCGAGCTGCCGCGCTCCATGGGCAAGGCGGTGCGGGTGCGCGATCTGCGGCCGAAGCTGGTCTGAGTCGGAGGGCGCTACAGGCACGACAAACGCCGGAAACTTGGTGTGGCGCCGAGCGCATTCGGCTTGACCCGGAGAAGGTAAATTGGTATTGTGGTACCGAAATACCATATAGACCTGCGCACCCAAAACCGCGGACAATGAGTCATGGATTTCCGGCGCCAGACGAGCCAACGGCTGTACGAGGAGCACGTGGCGACACAGCAGCTCCTGGAGCGCGCGGAACGGGTGCTCAGCGGCCGTGCCGGGGCGTACCCGCCCGCGACCGATGATCAGGGCTGGGGATCGTTTGCGCGCGCGCTCTCCGGCGCGATCCGGGTCGAAATCGCGCGGCATTTCGAGTTCGAGGAGCGCGAGCTATTTCCGCGTCTGGAAGACTCCGGTGACGGCGACCTCGCCTCGCTCCTGACCGAGGAACACGTCACCATCCGCGAAGTCGCGAGTTCGCTAATCGAACTGCTGCAGCGATCGCTGGCGGGCACGCTGCAGCCGCAGGAGTGGCAGTCGCTGAAGACCCTGGGCCTGGAATACAGCGAACGCCTCGGCGCGCACGCGCAGAAGGAAGACGGGGCGCTGCTGCCGCTGCTCGAGAGTCTGCTCGACGAAGATACGGATCGTGAACTGTTCGGCGCCTACGCGTCGGGCTGAGAGGAGAAATTAAATGGCGGAACGGGCACAGGCTGGTCCCATTTCAGGCATCAAGTTGCGGCGCCTCACAGCGGCCGACCTCAACACCGTGGTCGACATCGACGCGCTGATCACCGGGCGCTCGCGCCGCGCCTATTTCGAGCGTCGCCTGCAGGCGGCGTTGCGCCAGCCTGATCTGCACACTCAATACGCGGCGGAGGAGGACGGCGTGCTCGAAGGCTATGCGCTGGCGCGCAGGCTAGGCGGCGAGTTCGGCCGCACCGAGCCGGCGCTGCGCCTGGAAGTGATCAGCGTGCGTCCGGGCGAGCAGGGCCACGGCTATGGCGACGCGCTCATCGGCGCGCTCGAGGCGGACGCACGCAAGCACGGCATATTCGAGCTGCGCACGCTCGCCGCCTGGAAGGACCACGGCATGCTCGGCTTTCTCGACCACGCCGGATTCGAACTCGGCAACGACCAGACGCTCGAATGTGAGATCCACAGCGGCCGCATCGGCGCGGGCGAGGAGGAAAAGCTGCTCGCCCCCGAGCATCGCCATTTCAGCGCGGAAATCGATCACAGCATGCCCGCAGCGAACGATTTCGAGGCGCTCGCGCGCGACCGCGCCGACGTGCGCCTGCTCGAGCGCGCGGACTTGGATGGCATCATGCGCATCGACCGGCGCATCACCGGCCGCGACCGCAGCGCCTATATCGGCAGGCTGGTGGACGAGGCGCTGCACGAATCCGCCATCCGCGTGTCGCTCGCCGCGCATCAGGACGGCTCGGTGATCGGCTTCATCATGGCGAGCGTGGATTTCGGCGATTTCGGCCGCACCGAGCCGGTGGCGGTGATCGACACCATCGGCGTCGATCCCGGCTTCATCGGTGGCGGCATCGGCTCCGCGCTGCTATCGCAGCTTTTCGCCAACCTCGAAGCGCTGCGCGTGGAGCGCGTCGCCACCGCGGTGGCGCGCGATAACTTCGAGCTGCTGCAGTTCTTCTATCGCGTGGGCTTCGGCCCCTGTCCGCGGCTGGGCTTCGTCAAGCGCTTGCACCACAGTCGCTAGCACGCGCCTAGCGCCGGCCGCGCGACTAGACGTAACGCGCGATGGCGACGTAGTGTGCGGCGCTGCCGCCGAGCACGAATAGATGCCACACGCCGTGGAAGTGGCGCACGCGCTCATCGAGGGCATAGAAGGCGATGCCGCCGGTGTAAAGCAGTCCGCCCGCGAACAGCCAGGCAAGCCCGGCCGTTCCGAGGCCCCCCGCTAAGGGGCCGAGCGCCACGGCGCCCATCCAGCCCATGACGACGTAAATGACGATAGAGAGCAGGCGCGCGCCCTTGCCGAAAATGAATTCCTGGACGATGCCGACCGCGGCCAGTCCCCAGGCGAGCCCGAACAGCGTCCACCCCCATGGGCCGCGCAAAGTGAGCAGGGCGAAGGGCGTATAGGTGCCGGCGATGAGGAGATAGATCGCGCAGTGGTCGAGCTTGCGCAGATAGCGCTTCGCCCGGCCGCGCACGCTGTGATAAAGGGTCGAGGTGCCGTAGAGGATGCACAGCGCCGCACCGTAGATGCTGAAGCCGACGATTCGCCACGCGCTGCCGCTGCGCGCCGCGATGACGACGAGCACCGCGGTACCTGCTACGGCGAGCAGCGCGCCGACTAGATGGGTGAAGCTGTTGAGGCGTTCTCCGCGATACATGGAATCCTCCCGTCCAGCTCCGCCATGGTCGGCGGATAAACGAGGGGCTGTCGCGGCCTATTATGCGCCGCTCGCGGCACCGCGGAGGCTAGTTTTCAAGGTAATTCGCCTGCGCCTCAAGCGTGCAGGCGCTTGTACTTCTCCATCAAGGCTTCCTTGCTTTCGCGGAAGTCGGGGTGCTCGACGATGCAGTCCGCCGGGCAGACCAGCATGCATTGCGGCTCGTCCTCGGCGCCGACGCATTCGGTGCAGAGCTGCGGGTCGATGACATACGGGCTGCCGTCGGTGATCGCCTTGTTCGGGCACACCGAGACGCACGCGTCGCAGGCGGTGCAATCGTCGTTGATGAGTAGGGCCATGTAAATCTCCTTTCAAATTTCCATTGCGGCGAAACCGAGCGATTATCCTCCGTTAGCAGGCTGTTGAAAAATGCCCCCACGAAGGAATACTCAGCACTATCTTCGGGTCCAATAGGGGGCGTTTTTCAACAGCGCTGACTTAGGGGATATAAAAGGGGGTCCAAGGAAGGGGCGGGACCCTTCCGTTCCCACCCAGGCCCCCTTTTTCGTTCTATCTAAGCCGCGGCGCGCTGCTGCAGTTCGCGCAGCTTCTCGTGCCGGTACGCTCCCCATAGTGCCGCGCCGATCGCGCCGGCGCAGATCGAATCCGGATGGCTCACCACCGTCAAGCCCGCGATCTTCTCGTTGACGAGTTCCTCCTGCACCGCGTGCAGCAGGCCGACATCGAGCGCGAGGCCGCCCGTGAGCAGTACCGTGTCCTTGGTGATGCCGGTGACTTTGAGCAGCTTCACCAGGCGCGAGGCCATGGACATATGGATGCCCTTCAAGATGTCGGGCGTCGGAATGCCGCGCGACACCATGTTGATGACGTCGGTCTCCGCGAGCACGGCGCAGATCGAGCTGATCTTCTCCGGCGTCTGCGCCGACTTCGACAGCGGCCCGATTTCCTCCACCGCGACGCCGAGATAGCGCGCGATGTTCTCCAGGAACTGGCCGGAGCCCGACGCGCACTGGCTGGTCATCTTGTAGGCGAGCACCTTGCCGCGCTCGTCCACGTAGATGGCGCGGCCGTTCAGCGCGCCGATGTCGACCACGCCCCGCGCCTGCGGGTTGAGGTAGATCGCACCGCGGGCGTGCGTGGTCATGGAATAGAAATGTCCCGTGGCGAACTTGACGTTCTCGCCCTCGCCGGTGGTCGCGACGTAATCGACGTCAGCGGAATTCAGGCCCGCTTCCTCGAGCACTTCGTCGTAGCCCGCTTTTGCGAGCTGCAGATTGTCCCGCCGGCGGATGCGCTCGACGCGGCGCGCGAGCCATTCGGTCTTGCCGTCTTGCGTGAGGAACAGCGCCGTCTTGACGACGCCCGAGCCAATGTCGATGCCTACGCTGATGGTCATCTTCCCTCCTTCCGTCTAGGCTCTGGCTTCAGCGGTCTTGCCTTCCTCGACCACGGCGCGCCAGGCGAAGGTCGCGCCGCCCAATGCTCCGGTATAGATCGAATCCGGATCGATGTTGAGCCGCAGCTCGCCGTAGTTTTCTTGCACCAGCTCTTTGAGCGACTTTACCGCCGCTTCGTTCTTGGCGACGCCGCCGGTGAAAGTGAACTCGTTCCGGACGCCGCCGGAGCGGGCGAGGATGGACATGGCGCGCAGGATGATGGCGCGGTGCAGCCCGAGCATGATGTCTTCGCGTTTCTCGCCGAGGGACAGGCGGTCGCGCAGCTCCGCGCCGGCGAACACGGTGCAAGTCGAGTTGATCCTGACGTTCTTGGTCGCCTTCATGGCGAGCGGCCCGAGCTCGTGCAGGCCCATGTTCATTTCGTCGGCGATGTAGCCGAGGTAGCGGCCGCAGCCTGCCGCGCAGCGGTCGTTCATCTGGAAGCTCTCGACGATGCCGTGGTTGTCCACTTGAATGGCCTTGGTGTCCTGGCCGCCGATGTCGAGCACCGTCGCCGTTCCCGGATACATGACGTGGGCGCCCAGGCCGTGGCAGAGGATCTCGGAGCGGATGTGCTCTTTGGAAAACGGCAGGCGGGCACGGCCGTAGCCGGTGCCGATGACATAGCTTTCTTCCAGGGCCGTGTCGAGCACGTCGCGGATCGGCGCGCGGATCGCTGCTGCGCGGGACGCGGTCTCGGGCATGCCGCGGAAAGTGCGCTCCAGTGCCTGCATCAGGTTGGTGCCCATGGCGTCGGCGTAGACGCGGTTCTCGACCTCGATGATCGAGCGGTCGAACACGTTCAGCACCATGTCGTAGCGGATGCTCATTTCCTTCGCCACCGTTTCGCCGATGGCGAGGTAGCGGCTGCCGGCAATGTCGCGGAAGAAATCCGACTTGCGCTTGGCGCCGGGAGCGAAGAGTTCCGGCGCTTCCGCACGCAGGCGCTTGAATATCTCGGCAAGCGCGGTCACGACCGCGGCTGCGTGTTCGCCAAAGCGCGAACCTTCAGCATTGCGGCGGCAGGTCGACTCGAGGTCGGCGAGCTGTTCCAGGAACTGCTCCAGCCGGAAATCGCGTTCGAGATGGCCGAGAAAATCGTCCAGCGCGCCGTCCAGTGAATGCGAACTCGCGAGGGCGTTGCGGAAGAGGTGGAAGCGCGTGTTCACCAGCGCCTCCTGCTTGGCGATGGCGGCCGCAGTGTCGTAGTTGGAACGCGAATTGGTGATGCCGCGTCCGAGCACGTTGCGGTTTTCGTCGATCACCACCGCCTTGGTGGTGGTCGAGCCGAGGTCGATTCCGATAAAGCAGCGCATGTCGTTCTCCTCGTCTCGTCTAGTGAACGGCAGCGGCGCTGCGTTTCTGCTTGATCATCTGGAAATAGCTCTCCAGCCGGTTCTTGATGTTCGCGGGAGAGAAGTAGCGCGGATCCACCAGGTCGGATTCGATGAACGCCGCGGGCTTGCCGGTGCGCTTTTCGACTTCGCGCAGGATCAGGAGCTGTCCGGCGGAGAAGCTGTTGCAGCTCTTGATGGAGTTGATCAGCAGACCGTCCGCCTGGTACTCGTCGATGTACTTGCAGATCATGTCGATGCGCTGCGGCAGATTCAGGTTGGTGTAGCAGCCGAGGCAGTACTCCGCGAGCGATTCGATCGGATGCTCCGGGTCGTGGCGGAAGCCGAAGTCGTAGACGCCGCCGACTTTGGCATAGGTCGAGGACACCACCACCGCGCCTTCTTCGTAGAACATCTTCCAGAAGTCGCGGAAATGGGTCCAGTTGGGCGGGCCTTCGACCACCAGGCGGTATTTCTCCTCCGGCATTTCTCCCTCGGGGGTGATCGGACCCTTGCCTTCGCGCACGCGCTGCTCGATTTCCTCGCGCAGCACGCGGTAGTATTCGGTCGCCTCGGGCGTGCCACGGAAGGCGGTGAAGATCGGCCCGATGTAGTACACGGCGCCGAAATAGCCGTCGATGGGCGAGGGGCGGTTCTTCGCCGAGCGCAGCACCTGCACCAGGTCTTCCTCGGCCTTCACCGATTCGCGCATGTATTGGCGCAGGCGGTCGATGTCGAACTTGACGCCGGAGACGCGCTCCAGGGTCGGGATCACATTCTCCTTGATCTGCTTCACCACGTAGTCGCGCATGTTCTTCGAGACCTTGCCGTCGCCCTGGTAAGGCACGTGCAGCATGGTGGTTTCGCAGTCGTACTTCTGCCGGATCAGCTCGAACCACTTCATGAAGGTGAAGCAGCCGGTGTAGGAAAGGAGCAGCAGGTCGGGGCGCGGCAGGGGCTCGCCGGTGGGGCCGACTTCGCCCCCCAACATCATGCCGAGGTCGGCTTTGACGTAGGTACAGACGTCCTCGGAATGCCCGTCGCGCTCGGCGTCCATGATGAACTTGCCCGACTTCTTGCGCATGCCGTTCTGCAGCGCGTTCGTTTCCGGCAGGCTGCGCGCGAAGTCGAAGCACATCACCAGCTCGTTCAGGTTGCCGGGAACGAAGGTGGCGGCGACCTTCTTGCCGCGCTCGTGCGCCGTCGCCAGCTCGTGGTAATTGCGGTTGATCATCTCCTTCTGCAGCCACATCGCGTCCTCTTTCTGGACGGCAGCGGGCTTCTTCGATGCTTGCGGCGGCGTGATCTGGGTGCTCATGGTTGATTTCCTCTATATGCGGGCTCTAGCCGTGCGGCCTCCGAGCCCGTAGTGCTGTGCCTAATACGGCTCTGTCGGCCGCTCTGCGTCATTCGCCGGGTCGCATCCCCGCTTCGCGGGGCCCCTGCTCGGCGGCTCATGCCGCATTCCACAATTTGATCGAGTCGGCAAAGGTGCCCGCCTGCTCGCGGATCGGTGCCATCTGGCCGGTATTCTCAGCGTACTTGAACGCGGTGTAGGGGATCTTGTATTGCGCGAGCACCGCCTGCAGCATCGGCCGTTCCAGCAATGCCGGATCGCAGAAGGAGGGCGCGGCGAAGATGACGCCTTCGCCGGCGTTCGCTTTCATCGAGTCGAGCAGGTATTTGCCCTTGTCCTGCTTGTGCTCGTCGTACTTGGACGAAGTTTGCGTGGAGCGGTGCAGGTAGGCCTTGGACAATTCCTGCAGCGGGTCGCCCGTTTCCGGAACATCGTCCTGCAGCATGCGCGTCACCAGCATGAAATCGTCGTCGACAATGTAGCAGCCCGCCATTTCGATCGACTTGATCAGGCCGAGTGGCGGCTGCTCGCAGAAAGAGCCGGTCATCACGATACGGGCGTTGTCGCGCTTTGGCCGGGCCACGGCATCGGTCGCCGCGATGTAATCGCGCACGAGCTTGGTGTGCTCCTCGACCGCAAGGATCATGCCGGCGCGCATCAGCAGATACACCTCCGAGGTGGGCGCCTGCCAGGGTTTCGCCGCGCGATAATCGTACAGCTCCCGCACCGCGCGGCGGTTCTGGTTGTAGGCGGCGATCGAGGCGCGCAGCGCGTCGTCCGTGATCGGCCTGCCGGCGAGTTTGCCCAGGTCTTCGCGCAGCACCTGCATTTCGTGCACGTAGTATTCGCCGCCGACCGCGTCCTGGTAGTTCTGCGGCACGTCGAAATACCTGACGTACTTGTCCTTGAACAGGATCTGCCACATGCCGGAGAGATTGCGGATGACGTCGCAGATCGACGGGAAGAGCATGCCGTCCAGGCAGTTGAGCCGCCCGGTGAGGCCCAGTTCCAGCGTCGAGCGCGGAATGCGGCAGATGTAGCTCTGATAGTAAGCGTCGCCCTGAATCACTTCGAGCTGGTCGCCGCCGCCCAGGATGCCGACCGGCAACATGCCCGCGGCGTGGACGATCTCACGCGGCACGTACACCGGCATGTAGCCGATCGCCTTGCGCCCCGACGCGGCAGCCTTCCACTCCTTCACCGCATTGAAGTGCAGGTCTTCGAACAGCGTCTGGCAGCGTTCTACGATTTCCTGGGCGGTTTGGCTCATCTGTGCTCCCATTTGGCCGGGCGTTTGGCGATGAAAGCGGCGAGGCCTTCGTTCGCGTCGCGCGTTTGCATCAGGCGTTCGAGATACAGGCGCTCGACTTCGGCGATGCGCCGGCGCACTTCCGGCAGATAGCCGCCGCGCGCCGCTGTCACCGCGCAAGCGAGCGATGCCGCGCTCTTGCCGGCGAGATGGCGGTCGAAATAGGCGAGCGCCGCCGCTTCCGGATCGGCGGACACTTCCTGCACGAGCCCGAGGCGCAGCGCGTCGGCGGCGCCGATCGAGCGGCCGGAGAAGAGCAGGTCTTCCGCCGCCGCCTGGCCAATGCGCGGCGGCAACAAGCACGATGCTGCCGGCGCGAACACGCCGAGCTGGATTTCCGGCTGGCCGAGCTTCGCGTCCTCTGCCGCGAAAATCAGACTCCCCGCCATGGCGACTTCGAGCCCGCCGCCCAGGCACTGGCCTTTCACCGCGACCAGGATGGGCACCGGATACTCGAGCATGCCGAGGATCAGCGCGTGCAGGCTGGCGAGCATGCCGGCGCAGCGCTCGGCCAAATGCTCCTCGACGCTCGCGCCGAAGGAGAAGTGCGGTCCTTCGGCGTCGAGCAGGACGGCGAGTATGCCGCTGCGCTTCTCGTCGAACGCAGCTTTCAGCGCAGCGATCATCGCCGCGTCGACGATGTTCGCCTTGGGCCGCGCGAGACGCAGGCGCAGCAGCGCCCCGTCGCGCTCGACCCAAGTCTTTAGAGGTGATTCGGCAGCCACGGCTTCACGCCTTGTGCTTGTTCTTCGGCTGAATCGCCTCGTGCAGCGCGTCGCCCCAGCCTTCGCCGCGCGCCAGCCGCTGGCGCAGCCCGATGAAATCGACCTCGCGGTCGTCCTTCGTGCCTTCGTTGAATGCAGTGAAGCCGGCGCGCGCCTCGGTCATCATGTTGAGCGCGAGCCAGGCGCGCGAATTCTCCTTGTTCGCATTCCAGGCGATAAGCTTGGGCTTCCTCAGTTCTTCGATGGTCTTGGTGGTGCAGTCGGGGAAGGTGAGGAGCATCTTCGCGCACAGTTCCTC
Organism: uncultured Enterobacteriaceae bacterium; assembly: GCA_964565875.1. Taxonomy (GTDB): domain Bacteria; phylum Pseudomonadota; class Gammaproteobacteria; order Burkholderiales; family SG8-39; genus 2-12-FULL-64-23. The sequence goes on along the minus strand of CAZMGP010000004.1, from coordinate 34,082 downwards.
GACCTTGGCATCGAGCAGCGACAGGTCGACGCTTCCTTTCGCCATCAGCGCCTTCCCTTGCTTCGCCGCGTCGCCGGACTTGAAGTCGCCGAACACCAGCTTGCCGAATTCGTCGGTCATCTGCTTCGTCTCGACCAGCGGATTGGCGACGAACTTGCCGTCCACTTTCAGCGCCGGAACGATGTCGGTGAGGATGCCCATGTAGTAGGCCTTGTGCGCCGAGAACGGCTCGCACAGCACGCAGGCCGCCATCGAGCGCTCGGCGCCGATCACCACCGGAAGGAAGTCGGTGGCGCCGCCGATCGGGGCGGAGCCGTGCTTGGGGCCGGCCTGGCCGAAGCGCGCCAGATCTTGCGCCACGGAGAAGTCGCAGGCCATGCCGATTTCCTGGCCGCCGCCGATGCGCATGCCGTTCACGCGGCAGATCACCGGCTTGTCGCAGGCGAGGATGGTGGAGACCATGTCGTTAAAGAGGCGCATGTACTGGCGGTACTCCTGCGGGTGCCCGGCGTAATACTCGGCGTATTCCTTGGTGTTGCCGCCGGTGCAGAAGGCCTTGTCGCCCGCGCCGGTGAACACCACGCAGTTGACGTCGCGGGCGTTCGAGGCCGCGCGGAAGCCGAGGATCACGCCTTTCACCATGTCGGTGGTATAGGAGTTGAACTGGCCCGGGTTGTCGAGCGTGATCCAAACGTTATACAGGCCATCCACCACCTTGCCGTCCGGAGTCTTCGCCGGGCGTTTTTCGTAGCGCACCCCGGGGCGGCCGAAGTCCTCGTCGAGTTCGTGGTTCTTGAATTCGCGGATGTTGCTCATCGTTGGCTCTCCTTGGTCTCTTTATTGAGGATTCGGTACGAGGACGGCGCGGCGCTTGATTTCGTGATGATGCGTCGCCTCGAATATGCGGTTGATGTCGGCGAGAGGGTGGACTTCGACGAAGGGCTTCACTTTCACCTTGCCGTCCAGCACCAGATCGAGCGCGGCCGGATAGTGTTCCGGAGTGCAACCCCAGTTGCCGAGCGCGCGCGCATCGAATGCCATCAGGTTGGAGAGCCGGATCTCGACTTTGTCCATGGTGAAGCCGACGACGGCGAGCGTCGCGCCGTGCACCAGCAGGCCGTAGGCGGTCTGCTGGCCGACGGCGCTGCCCGAGCACTCGAAAATGAACCATTCGGTCGCGCGCAGGCCGTTGTCCTTGGCGAATTTCGAGATCGCCGCCTTCAGCGCCTTGCCGTCGAGTTCGCGCGCGTTGAGCGCGAGCGCGGCGCCGTGCTTGGAGATGTTCTCCAACTTTGAGGGATCGACATCGATGGCGACCACTTTCGCGCCGAAGGCGTGCGCCATCTGCACGCAGTAGCCGCCGATGCCGCCGGCGCCGATCACGATCGCGAGGCTGCCGGGGGTGACGCCGGCGCGGTGCACCGCCTGGTAGGGCGTGGTCACCGCATCGGCGACCACCGAAACCTCGGCGAGCGCAAGGCCCGCGGCGGCGAGCCTTTTCTCATCCACCGCGCACAAGCCTCGCGCCGGTACCGCGATATGGCTGGCAAAGCCGCCTTGGATATCGTTGCCGGGCATTTTCTGCGCGCGGCAGATGGCGGCGCGCCCGCGCTTGCACAGATCGCATTCGCCGCAGGGAATGACTGCGGGAACGATGACCGACTTGCCCAGCCATGCCTCGGCGCCGCTGCCGGCAGCGACGACGCGGCCGCTGATCTCGTGTCCCAGCGTCAGCGGCAGGGGGTGGTTGGTGCGTACGCCGTCATAGAAATAGCCGAGGTCGGTGTGGCAGACGCCGCAGCCGGCGACTTCGACGACTACTTCTCCCGGCTGCGGCGGGAATGGATCGAATGCTGTATCGACCATCGCGACCTTGGGCGCGGTCATCATCCAGCGGTGTGCGCTTTTCCTCATTCCTGTGGCTCCAATCAAGAGTGCCACGGTTGCAGTTTGTACCCGGTTTGCAGGCTCAACTTGACTTTTTTGTGGCTAATTAAGTATTATGGTACTAGAATGCGTATTTCGAAGTCAAGCACGATCTTCCCGCAAAAACGAAAGCTCTTCTGATCTGGCGCAAACTCTTTTGATTAATCGCAAGCTCAGGGCGCGGACTTACGAAGTTTCGCGCGTATGATTGCGCTTTCAAAAAAATCACGCGACTAAGCCCGGCAATTACGGAGGTTGGCCATTCATGTCAAAAGCGAAGCAAGTAGTAAAAGACAGCATTTCCATTGCAATAACCGGCAGCGGCGGAGCGGGCGTAATGACCGCCGGCACCTTGCTGCTGGAAGTGGCGGCGCAGGCCGGCTGGTATGGAATCATGGTGCGCACCAGCGGCCCGCAGATCCGCGGCGGCGAAGCGGGTGCGCTGATGCGTCTGTCGCATTCCCCGGTCGAGGGTCTCGATGACAAGTTCGACATCCTGATCGGCGTCGACTGGTCGAACATCAACCGCTTTGCCGACGAGATCCCGATGGATGCGAGCGGCGTCATGATCGGCGATCCCGAGCAGGGCGAGCCGCCGGAAGTCTTCGTCAAGCGCGGTGCGCGCCTGGGCGCGGTGCCGTTCAAGCATCTGGTCAAATCGATTCCCGGCAGCTGGACCAACATGATCGCGCTCGGTCTTTCCGCTGGCATGGCGGGACTGCCGCTGGAATCGGTCAAGGCCGTGCTGCAGAAATCCCTCAAGAAAGGCGGCGGGGAAAAGATGGCGGCCAACATCGCGGCGGCCGAAGCTGGTTACGCCGCGGCCGCGGGCATGCCGCAAGTGCAGTCTCTCGCCGTGCGGGCCAAGTCGAACTCGGGATCCTCCACCGACAAGCGCTGGCTGATAACCGGCAACCAGGCCGCGGGCTTCGGCGTGATTCGCGGCGGCGTGCGCTTCTGCGCGGCGTACCCGATCACGCCTGCGACCGAAGTGCTGGAATGGCTGGCGCCGGCCCTGCCCAAGGTCGGCGGCACGCTGGTGCAGGCGGAGGACGAACTCGCCTCGGTGAATATGATCGTGGGCGCATCCTATGGCGGCGTGCCTTCGGTCACTGCCACCGCGGGTCCGGGCCTGTCGCTGATGACCGAGGCCATCGGCCTTGCCGTGGCGGCCGAGGTCCCCATCGTCGTCATCGACGTGATGCGCGGCGGACCCTCCACCGGCATACCGGCAAAGAGCGAGCAGAGTGACGTCAACATCGCGGTGCTGGGCCTGCATGGCGATGCGCCGCGCATCGTGGTCGCACCCAATTCGATTGGCGATTGCGTCACCGCGACGCAGTGGGCGGTGCAGCTTGCGGAGGAAATGCAGTCGCCCGCCATCGTGCTCTCCGACCAGTATTTCGGGCAGACGCGCGCCGTGGTCGATCTGCCGGCTGACCTCGGCAAGGCGGGCGGACGCCTCACGGCACAGGCCGGCAACGAGCCCTACCTGCGCTACAAGTTGACCGAATCCGGCGTTTCGCCGATGGCGATTCCCGGCACGCCGGGCTGCGCTTACACCGCCGACGGGCTGGAGCACTCCGAACGCGGCCTGCCCTCAAGCGGGGCGGGCGACCACAGCCGGCAACTCGACAAGCGCGCGAGGAAGCTCGCGCAATACGATTACGGCAAGCGCTGGGCCGATGTCGAGGGCGACGGGGATTTTGCCGTCGTCACCTTCGGGTCGTCCACGGGCGCGGCGCGCGAAGCCGCGGCGCGGGCTCAGGCGGAGGGCATCAAGACTCGCCTCGTGTCACTGCGCCTGCTGTCACCGGCGCGGCCCGAGCACATGGCCAAGGCGCTTGCCGGGGTGAAGAACGTGCTGGTGGTCGAGCAGAATCACACCGGCCAGCTCTATCGCTACCTGCGCGCCGAGTACGACCTGCCGGGCAAGGTGAGGAGTTTCTGCCATCCCGGACCGTTGCCGATGCGCCCCGACGAAATTCACCAACAAATCACCCAATGGAGCCGCTCATGAGCACATCCTCCGCTGCCGCGCCGCTCACGGCCCAGGCATTCAAGTCCGACTACAAGCCGATCTGGTGCCCCGGGTGCGGGGACTACTCGGTGCTGTCCTCCTTCACCAAGGCGTTTGCGCTGCTGGGGCTGCAGCCGGAGAACGTAGCCGTGGTATCGGGAATCGGCTGCTCGTCGCGCATTCCGGCGTACACCAACTGCTACGGCTTTCACGGCGTGCACGGCCGCTCGCTCGCGGCTGCCGCGGGCCTGAAGCTCGCTCGCCCCGACCTCACCGTGGTGGTGGCGAGCGGCGACGGCGACGGTTATTCCATCGGCGGCAACCATTTCCTGCACGCCTGCCGCCGCAATGTCGACCTGACCTACGTCGTCATGGACAACCATGTCTACGGCATGACCAAGGGCCAGCCTTCGCCGACGACCGAGCCGGAATGGGAGTCCAAGCTCTCGCCCGAGGGAACCGGTCTGCGCGAGTTCAATCCGCTGGTGGTGGCGCTTGCCGCCGGAGCCAACTTCGTCGCGCGTGCGTTCGCCGGAGATCCGAACGGCACCGCCGATCTCATCGCCGAGGCGGTTAAGGCGCCGGGATTTTCGTTCGTCGAAATTCTCAGCCCCTGCATCACCTTTCGTCCCGAGCAGCGCGAATGGAAGAACATGGTGCGGCCGTCCTCCGTGCCCGCGACCGACGATGCGGCCCTCGCGGCGCGGCGCCTCATGACTGACGATGGCATGAACATCGGCGTGCTGTACAAGGGGAACCGCAAACCGTACGCGCCGCCAGTCGGCAAGGGAAAGCATCGTCCATCTGACCTTGAAGCGGAGTTCGCAATATGAGCACGACGAAGAAGAGCAGCAAGAAAAGCGCGAAGAAGCCCGCCAAGAAGAGTGGCAAGGCGACGGTGAAGAAGACCAAGCCCGTCGCCGTGCCGAAGAAGAAGGCGGCGAAGCGCGCCGTGGCGAAGAAGGCCGCGGCCGCGCCCAAGCGCGCAGCGGCGCGCGGCAAAGCGAAGGCAGCGCCGATTTCCAGGACCGCGGACTTCATGGCGCACGCCTACGCCATGGAAGCCGAAGCCGCCGAGCGCTACGCCGAGTTCGCCGACGCGATGGAGACGCACAACAACCGCGAGGTGGCCGAACTGTTCCGCAAGCTCGCGCGCATCGAGCAGCGCCATGCGGACCAGATACTGGAACAAATGGGCTGGAAGCAATCGCCCGTGACTACGGCGAACGTGCGCTGGCAGGGCACGGAAGGGCCGGAGACTGCGGATCCGACCGAGCTGCACTACCTGATGCAGCCCTACCATGCGCTGCAGATCGCCCTGCACAACGAAAAGCGCGCACGCGATTTCTTCGCCAATCTGGCGAAGAGCACGACGGATGCAGGCGTGCGCAAGGGCGCGCTGGAGATGCGGGAAGAAGAGGCGGAGCACGTGAGCCTGATCGAGGAGTGGCTGAAGCGCACGCCGCAACCAGACGCCAATTGGCAGGCCGATCCCGATCCGCCGGTGCTCTCGGACTAGGCTGCGCCCGATACGTGCGGTGCGCCCGATCGAAGCGACGGGCGCACCGAGACTGCCGCGTCTAGATCGCTGGCGGGCAGCGCGTTGAGCTGGTTACGGAGGAGGGGACATGCAAAGCTTGTTGCCCAAGGGCTGGGCGCCGCCCGTCGGTTACGCCAACGGCATTGCGGTGGCGCCGGGGCGGATCGTGTTCATCGCCGGTCAGGTCGGCTGGGACGCCGCGCAGCGCTTTCATTCGGAGCAACTCGCACCGCAGTTCGAGCAGGCGCTCGCCAACGTGCTCGCGGTGCTCGCCGAAGCCGGCGGCCGGCCGGAGCATATCTGCCGCATCACCGCGTATTGCTGCGATAAGCCCGCTTATCTTGCCGCGCGGCCGGAACTGGGCAAGATCTGGAAGCGGCTGATGGGCCGGCACTACCCCTGCATGAGCATGATCTTCGTCTCCGATCTCCTGGACAGTCCGGGCAAAATCGAGCTCGAGGCAACCGCGGTCGTTCCGGCGAACTGAGGGCAGCGCAGGCAGCGCGAATTGCACGGCTGTTCGCGTGTGATGACTGTCGGCAATTCTGGTAGATTCGCCGGAGACATTTTGCAAGGACCGGAGAGAAGACCATGCCCATGCCGACCACACCATCGCTCAAGCAGCGGTTCTGCGGCTGGGTGCTCCGAGTCTGCGGCTGGCAGGTGGTATTTCGCTGGCCGCCGGTTCCCAAGTGCGTGGTGATCTTCTATCCGCATACCTCGAACTGGGATTTCATCTGGGGCGTGCTCGCCTACAACAGCCTGGGCTGGAAGGTCCACTGGTGCGCCAAGGACGAATGGTTCCGCTGGCCTGTCGGCCTGCTCGCCTGCGCGCTCGGCGGCATACCGGTCAATCGCCGCGAGCGCACCGGCTTCGTCGAGCAGCTCAAGCGCCGCTACGACCAGGAGGAGGAGTTGTACGTCGCGATCACGCCTGAGGGCACGCGTTCGCGCACCGATCATTGGAAGTCCGGCTTCTACCATCTCGCGCTGGCGATCGACTCGCCCGTAGGGCTCGGCTTCATCGACAAGCCGAGCCGGCGCATCGGCATCGACACCTACGTTCCGCTTAGCGGCAGGGAAGACGAAGACCTTGCGCGCATGCGCGCCTATTACGCGGACAAACGCGGCGTGCGCCCCGAACTGCAGGGCGATATCCGCTTCATCCATTCCGGCGCGCGGGGCGGATAGCCCCCGATGCTGGTTCTGGAGAAGCTGGCGAAGACCTACGCGGGCGCGCGCAGGCGCAGCGTCCTCGCCGGCATCGACCTCGCGCTCGCTTCGGGCGAATACATCGCCATCATGGGCGAGTCGGGAATCGGCAAGTCGACGCTCCTCAATCTCATCGCCGGCCTGGATGCGCCCGATTCCGGCAGCATCCGCTTGGACGGCGTCGAGCTGACGCAGCTCGGCGACGACGCGCTCACGCTCTTGCGCCGCTCGAGCATGGGCTTCGTGTTCCAGGCCTTTCACATCTTGCCGTACCTGTCGCTCGTGCAAAACGTAGCGCTGCCTCTCGTCCTCAATCGCGTCGCCGCGGCGGAGGCGAGCTCGCGTGCGGCGGCGATGCTCGAAGCGGTCGGCCTGCAGGGACGCGAGGCGAGCATGCCGCGCGAGCTCTCGGGCGGCGAGCTGCAGCGCGTCGCTATCGCGCGCGCGCTGGTGCACGGACCGAAGCTGCTGCTCGCGGACGAGCCCACCGGCAACCTCGATCCCGAGAGCGCGGCGCAAGTGCTCGCGCTGCTGCGCGAGCAGGTGAAGTCGCGGCAAGCGGCGGGCATCCTCGTCACCCATTCGCAGGCCGCGGCCGCGACCGCAGACCGCGTCCTCGTGCTCGGTGCGCAAGGCCTGCGCGAACGCGGCTGATCGACCGATGGCGACATCGTCACGCATCCTGCTTGTTGCGCCACTCGCCCAGCACAAGGGCCGGCTCGTGGTGTCGGTGCTCGCCATCGCCATGGGCGTGGCGCTGGGTTATGCGGTGCAGCTCATCAACGCGGTGGCGCTGAACGAGTTCTCGCAGGCGGTGCAATCCCTGGCGGGAGACGCCGACTTGGAAATTCGCGGCGCGCGCGCCGGCTTCTCCGAGGAGCTGTATGCGCGCATCGCGCGTCTGCCGGGCGTCGCCGTGGCGAGTCCGGTGCTGGAAGCGGACGCGAGGCTGCCCGGCAGGCGAGAGTCGCTGCACCTGCTCGGCATCGATCCCTTCCGCGCGCTGCACGTGCAGCCGCGCCTGATCGGCTCGGCGCCCAAAGACATGCTCGATTTGTTGCGCGAGGACGCGCTGTTTCTCAGCCCGGCGGCGGCCGACTGGCTGGGGGTGAAAGTCGGCGCCAAGATTGCGGTGCAGGTCGGCCTCGCTACGGTGGAGCTGCGCGTCGCGGGATTGCTTCCGGCGGCGGGGCGCGAGCGCGTGGGCGTCATGGACATCGCCGCGGCGCAACTCGCGCTCGGCCGGCTGGGCAGCATCAGTCGCATCGACTTGCGCGTGCGATCGGGGGCGGACCTCGACGCCCTGCAGGCGCGCATCCGCGCCGAATTGCCTCCGGGCCTGATCGTGGAGCGGGCGCAAAGCGACGTGGAGCGCAACGCCAGCCTGTCGCGTTCCTACCGCGTCAATCTAAATGTGTTGGCGCTGGTGGCCTTGTTCACCGGCGGTTTCCTCGTGTTTTCGGCGCAAGCGCTGTCGGTGGTGCGACGCCGCGCGCAGCTCGCGCTGCTGCGCGTGCTGGGCGTGACGCGCAGCGGGCTCGCGCGCTTGCTGCTCGGCGAAGGCGTCCTGATCGGCGTGGCCGGCGCGGCGATCGGGCTCATCGCCGGTTATGCGATCGCCGCAGCGGTGCTCGAGCGCTTCGGCGCCGATCTCGGTGCCGGGCAATTCCGCGGACTGCGTCCCCAGTTGGAAATCGAGCCCTGGTCGAGCCTCGTGTTCTTCCTCCTGGGCGTCATCGTCGCCGCTGCAGGCAGCCTCGCGGCGGCGCTGGAAGCGGCGCAAGCGGCGCCGGCGCAGGCGCTGAAAGCGGGTGACGAACAGAGCGCATTCGCGCGCCTGAAGCCCGCCTGGCCGGGCGCGCTACTGCTCGCCGCCGGAGGGGCTTGCGCGGCGCTCGGCCCGATCGACGGCGTGCCGGTATTCGGCTATGTCGCCATCGGAATGCTGCTGGTGGGCACGCTCGCGCTCATGCCGCGCTGCGCGGCGCTTGCATTCGCCTTGCTGCCCCTGCCGCGCGCACCCGGCCCGCAGCTGGCGCTGGCGCAGTTGCGCGGGGCGCCGGGCGTCGCCTCGGTGAGCCTCGCCGCCATCGTGGCGAGCTTCTCGCTCATGGTCGCGATGGCGATCATGGTCGCGTCGTTTCGCATTTCCTTCGACCTCTGGCTCGACCGCGTGCTGCCTGCTGATCTTTACCTGCGCACCGGCATGATGAACGACACCGCTTATCTGGGGCCGTCGGAGCAGGCGCGCATTGCCGCAATTCCCGGTGTTCGGCGCGCCGAATTCCAGCGTTTTCAGCAGCTGCTCATCGATCCCGGCCGGCCGCGCGTGACCTTGATCGCGCGCAGCCTCGACCGCGACGCTTCCGGGAGGAGGCTGCCGCTGGTCAGTGCCCCGTTCTCGCCGCAGCCGGAAGATCCGCCGCGAATTTGGGCGAGCGAGGCGATGGTCGATCTATACGGCTATTTTCCGGGCAAGGTCGTCGAGCTGCCGATCGCGGGCAAACTGCAGCGCTTCATCGTCGCCGGCATCTGGCGCGACTATGCGCGTCAGCACGGCTCGATCGTCATCGAGCGCGAACTCTACGTCGAGCTCTCCGGCGATCGCAATGCCAACGACTGCGGCCTATACCTGCAGCCGGGAGCAAGTCCCAATGCGGTGGAGGACGCGATCCGCGCCAGCCTTCCCGGTGGCGCGAACCTCGAATTCGGCGAACCGGGCGAAATCCGCACGCGTTCGCTCAACATCTTCGACCGGACGTTCGCCGTGACTTACGCTTTGGAGGCAGTGGCGGTGCTGATCGGCCTGTTCGGCCTGTCCTCGAATTTCGGCGCGCTGGTGCTCGCGCGCAGCCGCGAGTTCGGCATGCTGCGCCACGTGGGTATGACGCGGCGCCAAATCGGAAGCATGCTCGCCGCCGAAGGCGCCTGGGTGAGCGCGCTCGGACTCGCGCTCGGACTCGCCCTGGGTTGGGTGATCAGCCTGGTGCTGATCCAAGTGGTCAACCGCCAGTCCTTTCACTGGAGCATGGAACTGCATGTGCCTTGGATATTGCTCATGCAGCTGGCGCTGGCCTTGCTCGCGCTCGCCACCCTGACTGCGCTCGCAAGCGGACGGCGCGCGCTCGGCGTCGACGTCGTGCGGGCGGTGAGGGAGGATTGGTGAAAGCAGGCTTCGCCGCGCTTTCGCGCGCCATACTGCTGCTGTTTGCCTTGCTCGAAGTCGCGCCGGCCGGCGCGGATGATTATGCCCAGGTCAGCACGGATACCTCCATTCAGTTCCCGCGCGATGCCGGCAGCCATCCGCAATTTCGCACCGAGTGGTGGTATCTCACCGGTTGGGTGAAGAAGCCCGATGGCAGCGAACTCGGCATCCAGATCACGTTCTTTCGCAATCGCCCGCGCGTGGCGGAGTTCAACCCGAGCCGTTTCGCGCCGCGGCAGTTGCTCTTCGCTCACGCCGCGCTGGCCGATGCGAAGCGCGGCAGGCTGCTGCACGATCAGCGCGCCGCGCGCGCGGGATTCGGGCTGGCCGATGCGAAAGAAGAGGGCACCGACGTCTGGGTCGACGACTGGTCGCTCAAGCGCACGGGATCGATCTACAGCGCGAACATCGTTGCGCGCGACTTTTCCTTTGCGCTGCAGTTCAAACCGACCCAGGCCGTGCTGCTCGAAGGCGAGCGCGGCGTGAGCCGCAAGGGGCCGCAACCGGCGCAGGCGAGTTACTATTACAGCGAGCCGCAGCTCGAGGTGTCGGGGAGCATCGATGTCGCGGAAAAAAAACTCGAAGTATCGGGCAAGGCATGGCTGGATCACGAGTGGTCCAGCGAATACCTCGCCGCTGATGCTGCGGGCTGGGACTGGACCGGAATAAATTTTGCCGACGGGGCGGCTTTGATGGCTTTTCGCATTCGCGACAAGCGCGGCAGCACCTTCTGGGCGGGCGGCACGATCCGCGATCGCGACGGTAAGGCGCGGGCGCTCAAGCCGGACGAGGTGCGCTTCGAGCCGCTGCGCCGCTGGCGCTCGCCGCGCTCCGGCGCGGAGTACCCGGTCGCTATGGCACTACTCACCGGCGGACACGAGCTGCAACTCGAGCCCTTGATGGACGATCAGGAGATCGATGCGCGCGCAAGCACCGGCACCATCTACTGGGAGGGAGCGGTGCGGGCACGCGGCGAAGGTAAACTGCTAGGCATGGGCTATCTTGAATTGACGGGATACTGGAAGCCGCTGCGCATGTGAATGCAGCGGCTGGATCTTGGGAACTGCGGCAAAGACGGAACGCGGGACATGGTCTTCACGGAACGCAAGTGCATGCCTGCGCTCGATGCGCAGACGAATTGGATATAGAGGAGAAAAAGAATGCGTGTGGCAATCATCGGCTCGGGACCTGCGGGCTTCTACGCGGCGGAGGCCTTGCTGCGACGGGCCGATACCCTAGTCGATGTCGACATGTTCGATCGCCTGCCTACGCCCTACGGCTTGGTCCGCGGCGGCGTTGCACCCGATCACCAGAACATCAAGGCGGTCATCCGCGTCTTTGCCGGCACCGCCGCGCGCCCAAGTTTCCGCTTTCTCGGCAACGTGCAGCTCGGACGCGACGTGTCGGTGGAGGAGCTGCGCCAGCACTACCACCAGATCGTCTACGCCACTGGGAATGAAACCGATCGCCGGCTCGGCATCCCGGGCGAAGGCATCGGCCGCTGCACGCCGGCATCGGTCTTCGTGGGCTGGTACAACGGGCATCCCGACTATCGGCTGGCGAAGATCGACCTCTCGGTCGAGCGCGTCGCCGTGATCGGCAACGGCAATGTGGCGATAGACGCGGCGCGAATATTGCTACGCACGCCGACTGAACTGCAAAAAACCGATATTGCGGCGCACGCGTTGGAAGCGTTGCGCGCAAGCCGCGTGCGCGAAGTGTTCATTCTCGGTCGGCGCGGGCCGGAACAGGCGGCGTTCACGCCCACCGAATTGAAAGAGCTGGGCAAGATGGAAGGCGCCGACCCGATCGTCGATGCCACCGAGCTCGCCGGCAGCATCGGCGCCGAGCCCGCCGGCGACGGCACCAGGGCGACGACGCTGTCGGTCCTGCGCTCGTTCGCGGCGCGCGCGCCACGCAAGGATGCGAAGAAACTGCATTTCCGTTTTCTCGTCTCGCCTACCGAGATTCTCGCCGACGCCTCCGGCAACGCCGCGGGCCTCGCGCTCGAGCGCAATCGCCTCGAGCGCAGATCCGACGGTTCATTTGCGGCGCGCGGCACCGGCAAGACCGAAGTGCTGCCGGTGGGCATGGTGCTGCCCGCGATCGGCTACGCCGCCGATCGCATTCCCGGCGTGCCTTTCGACGAGAAGGCGCGGGTCATCGCCAACGAGGACGGGCGCGTGGTCGACGCCGCGAGCCGCGCGGTGATCCCGAACGAGTACGTCGTCGGCTGGGCGCGCAGCGGACCGCAGGGCCTGATCGGGGAGCACAAGCGCGCATCGGCGCATGTGATGGAACACATGATCGCCGACGGCGCGGACGCGACTGCGCGCACGCTGCCCGAGCGCGATGCGATCGTCGCTTCGCTCGAAGCGCGCGGCGTGCGCGTGGTCTCATTCAAGGATTGGAAGCAGCTCGACGACGTCGAGGTGGCGCGCGGCGCACGTCGCGGCGCGCCGCGCGACAAGCTGGTCGACGTAGCGACGATGCTGGAGGTGCTCGGGCAGAACTGATCCGAGGTGTGCGGCTGGGCGCGCGCCTCGGCGAATAAGGTATGCTTGGGACTGCATATGTGTTGGGCGCGGCGGTGCAGCGGATTTGACAAAACGCAAGCACGCGAGTCGGCGGCTGTATTCGAATTTGCAGCATGGCAGCATCGGAACGGTGCGCGGGCATCGCAGGAGACGGACGATGGACGATGCGCAACAGCTCGTCATTCTCGAAGACGACGTCTATGCGCTGACGGCGAAGGCGCAAAAGGAACTCGAAGGGGCCGGCACTTCGCTCACGCCCTCCGAGCTGGAGGTCCTCGTTTTGATCGATGGCAAAGCGACGGCCGGCGAGACGGTGGAGCGGGTGCGTACGCTCGACCGGGCGAACGCGCTGAAGATGATGCGCATGCTGGCCCAGGCGGGGATGATCGAATTGGTCAGGGACCAGGTCGGGTCGCTCGATTTCGTCGATTTCTTCGCTACCAAGGGACCGAGCCAGCCTTCGGCGGAGGCGATGGCGAAGGCGAAGAAGGCTTCGGCGGCGACCGCGCTCTTGCTGCAGCAGCGCGGTTACGTCGTGCGCATCGCGCGGCGTGCGAACGCCAAGAGGGAACTCGCTGCCGGCCAGTCGCTCAGCATCATCGTGGTCGAAGACGAAGCGCATTTGGCGAGCCTGTTGAAGCACGTCCTCGAGGCCGAAGGATTCAAGGTGCGCTGCGCGGCCAATCGCGCGGAGATCGTCAGCGCGTTCCGCCAGCCGCCGCGTCCGGCGCTGGTGCTGCTCGACGTGGTGCTGCCCGACGCCGACGGCTTCGACGTGCTGCTCAAGATCCGCCAGCATCCGGAGATGAGGACCTTGCCGGTGATGATGCTCACGGCCAAAGCCACGCGCGACGCGGTGCTGAACGGCCTGGCGGGTGGCGCCAACGGCTACATCACCAAGCCATTCGATATCGAAGTGCTGGTGAAGGCGGTGAATGCCGTGCTCGGGCTGTCCGAAGAAGGGCGCGAGATCGCCGCGAATCCGGATCCCTGGTCCGGTCTGTAGCAGGGCAAGGCATAGCGGAGCGGAAAGCCTGCAACGCTAGAATTGACGGGAGGATTGGTCGGTGCAGGACGACGAGCTCGAACGGGCAATCGGCAAGCTGCGTGCCGACTACGCGGAACAGCTGCCGCGCGCCGTGGCGCAGATGGAAGCACTGTGGCGGCAGCTCGTCGCGGTCGAGACAGCGCCGACGGCAATGGACGAGCTGATGCGTACCGCCCACAGTATCGCCGGCGCCGGCGGCACCTTCGGCTTTGACCAAGCGAGCCGCGCGGCGCGCGCGCTCGAACTCGCGCTCGACCCGTTCCGGCTGGGTTCTTCCATCCCGGACGCGACAGCGCAGGCAGGCATCGCCGCCCTGCTCGACGAGCTGAAACAGGCCGCGCTGCGGCCATCCTGAAGAGCACGCCTTGTCTCTGCGTCTGCGCTTCTCTTTCAGCACCAAGGTGACGCTGGGCCTGTCGGTGGGGCTGGGATTCCTGCTGGTGCTGGGCGCACTGGGCGCCTATAGCATCTACGAGTTTTACGATACGGGTCGAGAAGTCCGGCGCCTGCTCGAAGTCCGCGGCTATCTCGAGACGATGCGGCGGCACGTCGACGAGGCCGAGGCAGCCCAGCTGCGCTTTCAATTGACGGGAGACGCCGGCGAAGCGGAATCGTTTCGCAAGGTGAGCTTACTCGTCGCCGGCGAGCTCGAGGCCTTGCGCGCGAAGCTCTTGATGCCGGACCAGATCGCGCGCGCCGATCAGCTCGGACGCGCGGTGCAATCGCGCTTCGCGGTGTTAGGCGAAGCCGTGCGCGACCGGCGTGAAGGCGGGGCGAGCACCGACTTGCTCTTCGCCGAGCGCAGCAAGAGCGTCAGTCGCGAGGTCGATCGGCTGGTCGATGCCATCGCCGAGCGCCAGCAGCAAATGGCCAAGCTTGCCGCCGAAAAGTTGGAGGCTCTGGTCGGCGTGCTGGTGAAACTCGCCATCTGGGGCTGCGCTCTGGCGATATCGCTGCTCATCTGGACCATATTCGTCATCAATCGTTATGAACGCGATCGGCAGCGGGCCGAGGTCGAGCTGGCCAGTGCTCAGGATCGGCTGAACGATGCGCTCGAAGGATCGCTCAGCGCGGCCTGGGACTGGAACCTGGCGCAGGACGAGGTCTACCTCAGCGCCGGTTGGGCGCAGATCATCGGTGGCCCGGCGGGCGAGAGCACGGTGAAGCCGGAGCAGCTGCTCGCGCTGGTGCATGCCGAGGACATCCTCAGCGTGCAGACGGCGATACGCAGCGCGCTTGCGGGAACGACACCGGATTACCGCGTCGAACATCGCGTGCGCCGCGCCGACGGCGCCTGGGTGTGGATACTCAGCCGCGGCAAGGTGGTGCGGCGCGATGCGAGCGGACGCGCCCTGCGCGTCACCGGCACCAATCAGGACGTGAGCGAGCGCAAGGCGATAGAACTGGCGCTGAAGGAGCACGACGACCGACTGCAGCTTGCGCTCGCGGCGGCAGGGATGGTGCGCTGGGATTGGAACATCGAGGCCGACGAGTTCGTCTGGCCGGACAGTCCCGCGCGCCTGCTCGGTCCGGAACCGTCGCCCGGCTACGCCGGCCTGTCCGATGTGGTGCGCCACGAGGATCTGGTGCATTTCCTCGAGACGCTCAAAGGCAAGGCGCGGACCGGGGAATCGTACCGCGATAGTTTTCGCATCAGGCGCAGCGACGGCAGGGAAGCTTGGGTGGCGGCAAGCGGTTATTTCGCGCGCGACGCCCAGGGCAAGATCGAGCGCCTAGTGGGCGTGGCGCAGGACGTGTCGGAGATCAAGCTGGCGGAGCAGGCGCTGCGCGCAAGCGAGCGCGAGTTGCGCCTGATCACCGATTCGGTGCCAGCGCTCATCGGCTATATCGACGCCGAGGAGCGGCTGCGCTTCTGCAATCGGGCGCTCGCCGCCTTCGCCGGCGCACGCGCCGAGGACTTGATCGGGCAGCCGCTGCGGCAACTTTTCGGCGACGACATCTATCGCCTGATCGAACCCTACGTGCGCCGCGCCCTGGCGGGCGAGCGCGTGCAGTTCCAGCGCAGCCAGAGGAGGGCCGGCGGCGCCCTGGTCGATCTCGATGTCACCTATGTTCCGCGGCACGGCTTGCTGGGGCAGGTGGAAGGCTTCTATTCGCTGTTGACCGACATCACCGAGTTGAAGCGCCTGGACCGCATGAAAAGCGAATTCGTCTCGACCGTGAGCCACGAACTGCGCACGCCGCTCACTTCGATCCGCGGCTCGCTCGGCATCCTGGCCGGGGGCGTGGCGGGTCCGCTGAGCGATAAGGTGCGCGGCTTCATCGACATCGCCTTGGAAAATTGCGAGCGCCTGATCCGGTTGATCAACGACATCCTCGACATGGAGAAGATCGAATCGGGAAGGATCGCCTTCAAGTCGGAGGTGTTCGATCTCATGCCGCTCCTCGAGCGTGCGCTGCAGGCGAACGAAGGCTACGCCGCGCAGCACGGCGTGAACCTGCATATCGTCTCCGCTCTGTCCGGTGCGCAAGTCAAAGGTGACGTCGATCGACTGGCGCAGGTGCTGACCAACCTCATTTCCAATGCCTGCAAGTTCTCGCCTGCCGGTGCGGACGTCGACGTCACCGTCGTCGAACAAGGCGAGCGCATCCGCGTCGCCGTCAGCGATCACGGTCCGGGAATCTCGCCCGCGTTTCGCGAGCGCATCTTCCAAAAGTTCTCGCAGGAAGATTCGTCCGACGTGAGGCAAAAAGGCGGCACCGGCCTCGGCCTTTCGATATCCAAAGCGATCGTGGAAGGCCTGGGCGGGGAAATCGGATTCGACAGCGAACCCGGACGCGGCTGCACGTTCTATTTCCATCTGCCGCGCTGGCGCGCGGCTGCGGCCGCGCAACTGCCGGCGGAGGCAAATGCGGGGCACCAAGGATGACCGTGAGGGGAGAAGGCTCGTGGCGAAACAATTGAAGCGTATTCTGTTTATCGAGGACGAGGCGGCGATCCGCACCATCGCGGTCACGGTGCTGGAG
Source organism: uncultured Enterobacteriaceae bacterium (assembly GCA_964565875.1). Lineage (GTDB taxonomy): Bacteria > Pseudomonadota > Gammaproteobacteria > Burkholderiales > SG8-39 > 2-12-FULL-64-23. Next base: position 17,606 of record CAZMGP010000004.1, on the reverse strand, counting down.
GCGGTCGGCGGCTTCAGCGTGCTCGCCTGCGCTTCGGGCAAGGAGGCGCTCGCCGCCGCGCCTGCAGCCGCGGCCGATCTCATCCTGCTCGACGTGATGATGCCCGAGATGGACGGTCCGGCGACCCTTAAGGCGCTGCGGGCGATCCCGGAGACTGCGAATACGCCGGCGATATTCATGACGGCCAAGGTACAGCCGGGGGAGGTGGCCGGATTCAAGCAGCTCGGCGCGATCGACGTCATCGCCAAGCCCTTCGATCCGATGACGCTGTCCGCACAGATCGCGGAAATCTGGCGCAACGCGGCCGGCTAGGGTACGAGCGCCAGCGAAAGCGCCTATAATTGCGATGTAAGGTGAAGTCCCGCTCTTCGCGCTGCCTTGCCCGGTCATGAATGCGCAATTCAAAGATCCGCGCACCATTCTCATCGTAGAAGACGACCATCACCTGGCCGAGCTGATCCGGTTTCGCCTGATGCGCGAGGGCTTTGATGTGCGAGTTGCTGCCGACGGCGAGCAGGCGCTGGCGGAGTTCGATCGGCCGCAACAGCCCGAACTGGTCATCCTCGACGTCATGCTTCCCTACCGCAATGGCTATGAGCTGCTCGCGGATCTGCGCCGGCGACCCGCGTGGGCGCAGGTGCCCGTCATCATGCTCACCGGACGCACCAAGGAGGAGGACGTGGTGCAGGGGTTGAAGCTGGGGGCGAACGACTATCTGGCCAAGCCCTTCCGGCCCGCCGAACTCATGGCACGCATCCACAAGCTGGTCGCGTCCGCACCCAAGGCGGCTTAATGCAGCCGGTGAGGGTTGCGCAGCTACGCGTCGCTTTGCTCGTCGCGGCCATGGCGGCGCCGGTCCTCGCTGCGGCATCCGATGCCCTGATTCTTACGCAAGCCGAGTCCCTGTCCGAGCAGCGCTCGGGTACTGCAGCGCTGGAGTTGCCGCGGCCGCAAGCGGGCTCGGCGCATAGCGAGCTCGCGCTGTCGCGCTCGCGCGAGACCTTGAGCAACAATCCAAACGACTGGATCGACACCCAGCTCGAATGGCTGCGCCAATATGCACCGCGCAAGGTCCTGATCGGCCGTGCCACCGCCTCGGAGCGCTTCGGCCTGCGCGACAATACCTTAGGCCTGAGCGGCTACTATCCGCTGGCCGAACGCACCACCGCTTACGCCGAGGCGACGACGAGCGACACCCACCGCGTGCTGCCGCGCGATTCCCTGCATCTGCAGTTGGCGCATTCGCTCGCCGACGGCTGGGGCGTGCTCGGCGGTCTACGCCACGTGAGCTACAACGTCACCAGCGTCGACATCGCGGACCTGACCCTCGAGCGCTACTTCTCCGACTATCGCCTCGCCTTCACCGCGTATCCTAGCCGTTCGCAGATCGCCGGCAATGCTTCGAGCTACCGGCTGCAGTTCAGCCGCTATTACGGCGAGGAGAACAACATCCAGCTCGCGATCGTGCGCGGCACCGAAGTCGACAAACCCACGGGCGTGGACAGCGTGCTCGCCACTTCGGTGCGCAGCGTGGCACTGTTCGGGCGACACTGGCTCACGCGCGACGTCGGCCTTGGCTACGCGCTCGGTTATACCGTGCAAGGGCAGAGCACCAGGCGAGCCGTCAATCTCGGCCTGCGTTATCGATTCTAGCGGCGAAGCATGCTGCGGCGACTCGCGCTGACACCGCTTGGACTGCTACTAGCCTTCAGCTGCCTTTTGGCGTCCGCGCTCGCGCATGGCGCGGGCGACGATTCTGCGTCCGACCGGCTCGAACTCGTGCTCGCGCGCGAACTCGCAAGTCCGCCTAAGGCGGTCGAACCCGTCGCGCCGGTCACCTCGGCCTTGCCGCTTTCTCCCGGAGTATTCGTCGTCCTGGTCGATGTGCTTCTGTTCGTCGCGGCGAACGTCGCGCTGCTGCTCCTTGCCAGCATCGTCACCCGCGTGCTGCGCGAGCGCAGGCTGGCGCGGCGCGAGCGCTTCCGCGTTCGCTGGGAACCGGTGCTGCATGCGCGCATGGCGGGCGACGCGATCGCGCTGCCGGCTCTGCGGCCTTCCGAACGACTGCTGTTTCTTTCCTTGTGGCTGCACCTGCTCGGCTACGTCCGCGGCGAGGCGGCGGATTCCCTGGTGTTGACGGCGCAGGAATTGGGCCTCGCTCCCTACGTGCTCAAGCTGCTCGACGCGCGCGCCGGATGGAAACGGGTGCTCGCGATGCAGGCGGCTGCGGCGCTGCGGCTGAAGGAGGCGCGCGAAACGCTTTTTGCCAAGGCCGTCCTGGCGCGGCCGCGATCGTCGCTCTATGCCGCGCGCGCGCTGCTCGAAATCGATCCCGAGCGCGGCGTCGCGGCGCTTGGGCATCTGTTGAACCATGTCGACTGGTCGCCCGCCGCCATGATCGAGGTGGCGAAGGGGGCGGCGGCCCATGTCGGCCCGATGCTCGTGGTGCAGCTGCGCGCAGCCGCGCCTGGCCGCGCCAAGCAGCTCGTGCGCTTGATCGAGCTGCTCGGCGATGCGGCGGCGCTGCCTGCATTGCGCGAGCGCCTGCTGTTCGATGACGAGGGTGAGATCGCGGTCATCCTGCACTGCCTCGCCAAGCTCGGCGGGGCGCAGGACCGCATTACAGCTCTGGGACTGCTTTCGCACGGGAGCGCGGTGGTGCGGCTGCAGGCTGCTCACGCGCTGGGCGCGCTCGGGCTGGCCGAGGATGCGGAGCGCCTGATTCCGCTACTGCGCGACCGCAACTGGTGGGTGCGCTATCGCGCGGCGCAGGCACTGCTGCGGCTCGCCGGAACGGCGGCGGCTGCGGCGGCGCGCAACAGGGAAGTCGACCCCTACGCGCGCGAGATGGTCGAGCGCGTGCTTGCCGAAAGCGGAGAGCCATGAGCCTGCGTTACGCGTTCGAGTGCTACATCTGGTTTCTGTTCGCCTATACCGTCGTGCACGCAGCGGCGCAGATTGGCATCAGCGCGCTCACCTACAGTCTCATCCGACGCGGCGCGCAGTATCGCCGCGTGGAAGTGGAAGAGTTCCTGCTCACCGGCCTGGAGCCGCCGATCAGTGTAGTGGTGCCGGCCTACAACGAGGAGGCGACCATCGTCACCTCGGTGCGTTCCATGCTGCAGCTGCGCTATTCCGAGCACGAAGTCATCGTCGTCAACGACGGTTCGCGCGACGGCACGCTGAACGAGCTGATTGGCGCGTTCGGACTGCAAGTCTTTCCCCAGGCGTATCACGCGCGCCTCGCGGCGAAACCGGTGCGTGCCGCCTACCGCTCGCCGCTGCATCCGAATTTGCGCGTCATCGACAAGGAGAACGGCGGCAAGGCCGACGCCATCAATTGCGGCATCAACGCCGCGCGTTATCCGCTTTTCTGCTGCGTCGACGCCGATTCCATCCTCAATCGCGACAGCCTGCTGCGGGTGGTGCAGCCCTTCATCGAAGACGCACGCACGGTGGCCTGCGGCGGCACGGTGCGGCTTGCGAACGGCTGCGATGTGAGAAGCGGGAATCTGCTGCGTGCCGCTTTGCCTGCGAGCTGGCTTGCGCGCTTTCAGATCGTCGAATACCTGCGCGGCTTCCTCTTCGGGCGCATGGGCTGGTCGCGGCCGAATGGGCTCCTCATCATCTCCGGCGCCTTCGGACTCATGCATAAGGACACGGTGGTCGAGGTCGGCGGCTATCGCCACCAGACCATAGGCGAGGACATGGAGCTGATCGTGCGCATGCACCGCCTGCTCGCCAAGAAGGGCCGTCCCTACCGCATCAGCTACGTGCCCGAGCCGGTGTGCTGGACGCAGGCACCGGAGGACCGCGCCACGCTGAGGAACCAGCGGGTGCGCTGGCAGCGCGGCTTGTGCGAAAGCCTGTGGCTGAATCGCGAGTTACTGTTTTCCCGTCCCGCGGGCGTGGCAGGCTGGCTCGCCTTTCCCTATTTCGTGCTGTTCGAATGGGCCGCGCCCCTGTTTGAATTCCTGGGTTACCTCATCCTCGCCTGGCTGCTCGCCTTCGGCGGGGTGCGCATGGACACGGCGCTGCTGTTCCTCGGCATTGCGCTCGCCTTCGGCGTGTTGCTCTCCACCCTGGCGCTGCTGCTGGAGGAACTGTCGTTTCACATCTATCCGCGCAAACGCGACTTGCTGATACTCTTCGCCTTCGGCGTGCTGGAGAATTTCGGCTATCGGCAGCTGAACATCGTATGGCGGCTGATCGGCACCTGGCAGTGGCTGCGCGGCAAGCGCGGCGGCTGGGGCGCGATGCAGCGGCGGCAGATGGAAAGGGCGAGCTGATCGTCCCAATGCAGTGCGAAGGAGGGGCATGCGCGCATCAGGGCATATCGAGCGGCTGCTCATCGCCAAGGGGCTGCGCGCCTTCGGCGACGGCTACGTCAGCCTGCTCCTGCCGCTGTATCTGCTCGCTCTCGGCTTCGGGCCGCTGGAAGTGGGGCTCATCGCGACCACGACCCTGCTCGGCTCGGGGCTGGCGACGCTCGCAGTCGGCCTCTATGCCTACCGTTACACCTACCGCACGCTGCTGCTGGCCGCGGCGGCGCTCATGGCGGGGACGGGGGCCGGCTTTGCCCTGGCGAGCGACTTCTGGCCGCTGCTGCTGGTGGCATTCGTCGGCACGCTCAATCCCTCCAGCGGCGACGTGAGCGTGTTCCTGCCGCTCGAGCACGCCGTGCTGCCGCGGCTAGTGGCAGACGAGAAACGCACGGCCATGTTCGCGCGCTACAGCCTAGTCGGCTCGCTGGTCGCGGCTTTCGGCTCGCTCGCGGCGGCGCTGCCGCAGAAGCTGCAGAGCGCCGTGGGGATGTCGCAGCTGCATGCACTGCAGGCCATGTTCGTGCTCTACGCCTTGCTCGCGGCGCTGTCGGCCCTCGTCTACCGCGGCTTGCCGCGCGAGCTGGGCGCGCCGGCGCGCCGGCAGAGCGCGCCGCTAGCGCAATCCAAGAGCAAGGTCTACGCGCTCGCCGCCCTATTCAGCCTGGATGCCTTCGGCGGCGGCTTCGTCGTGCAGTCCTTGCTCGCCCTGTGGCTGTATCAGCGTTTCGGCACTTCGAGCGCGAGCGCGGCGGCGATCTTCTTCTGGACCGGACTGCTCAGCGCAGGCTCCTACCTCGTCGCCGTGCGCGTCGCCGGCCGCATCGGCCTGGTGAACACCATGGTGTTCACCCATCTGCCGTCTAGCCTGTGCCTTATCGCCATGCCCTTCGCGCCTAACGTGACGGTCGCGGTAGCGCTGCTGTTTCTGCGCAGCGCGCTATCGCAGATGGACGTGCCTACGCGCAGTTCCTATGTCATGGCGATCGTTCTGCCTGAGGAGCGGCCGGCCGCGGCAAGCATCACCTCGGTGCCGCGCAGCCTCGCCTCGGCGGCGAGCCCTTTCGTTTCGGGCTGGTTGCTCGGCCTGTCCGCGTTCGGCTGGCCGCTGATCGCAGGCGGCGCAGCGAAGATCGTCTACGATCTGCTGCTGCTCTATTTCTTCAGCAGAGTGAAGCCGCCAGAAGAGTCGGCATAGCGGCCGTACCCGCCAGGCACTACAGCGTCATCCGACCCATGCCCCAGTGCCAATTGAATCCGGGAATCATGCCGATCGCCGCGGAGGCGAGCGCCGCCAGCAGCATTAGAATCATCACCGCCGGCACTGCCGCGATGGCCCATTTGACCAAAAGCACGACCATGGACCAGAAGGGAATCTTGATGTCGGTTACCACCACTTCGCGCCTGTCGTCTGCCATCGTCGAACTCCTGTGAATGGGGCAGGAGCGATGGGCTCCCGCGTTCGCGGCAAATGGTAGCGCGCCGATTGACTCGGGGTATACCGAGCGCGATAGCGTTAAGCTGGCCTGAGTACCGGATCGGTCGCGAGCGCAATTCGCGGTAGCCTAGGCGCTAGCGCGGCGCCGCTCATTTCGACCGATGCGCCTCGGGCTCGTCCAGGTACGGCCAAAGCTCGTGCGCATCGACGTGAAGCCGATAGCGTGCGTCCAGAGCGTCTAGGCGGGCGGTCGTGGCGAGCAGCCGCGCCTCGTTCGCCTGGCGCTGGGCGAGCAGCTGCTGCGCCAGGTCGACTTCGCCCAGGGCATGCGCGCGCTCGGTCAATGCCGCGGCCTGCAGCATGCGCTGCGCGGCCTCTTCGGCGCGCTGCCAGGAAACGTACGCCGCTTCCGCCGTGGCGAAGGTCGCAGCGATTTCAGCTTCGATCTTCGCCAAGACGACCGCCTCGCGCTGCGACGCGGCTTCGGCCATCGCCAATTCGCGCCTCGCCGTCGCGGCGCGTGCCGCGCCGGGAATGGGAACGATCAAGCTGACGCCGGCCAGGCGCTCGTCGCCGCCGCGGTCAGAGCCGAAGTGAACGCCGACGGTCGGATCCGGCAGGCGTTCGGCATCCGCGCGGTTGGCGAGCAGCCGGCCGCGCAAAGTCTCCGAGCGGGCGAGCATCAATTCGTGGTTGTGCTCGAGCAGATGGGCGCGCCACTCGGAAGCGCTGCCGGAGAGCGGCTGCGGCAGGGAGATAGTCAACTCTTCAGGGCGGCGGATGGCGGGGAAGGTCGCGCCGAGTTCGGTCGCGGCAACGACTTCCTTCAATCGGGCCTGCTCCAATGCCGCCTGCGCCTGCGCCGCCGCCGCTTCTGCCTGCATCAACTCCAGCCGCGACGCATCGCCGATCTGCACGCGTCGCGCGATCACTTCCTGCTGGCGCAGCATGGATTGGGATTGGTGCTGCCATTGCCCGGCCGCTTCGCGTGCACGCAGCCAGTCGAACCAGCGCTTGAGCAAAATGCGCGCGGTTTCGTGCAAGGCGTCGCCGTAGGCAGCCGCGGCGCGGGCGACGCCCTGGGCGCCGATTTCAGCGTCGATCTGCGCTTTGCCGGGCAGACGCAGCGGTCGTTCCAGCGCGCCGCGCCACTCGTTGTAGCGCCTGCCTTCCGGAGCGACGATATTGCGCCCCTGGCTATCCATGCGTATCGCCCATTCGTAGGGACCGGCACCGAGCCGGTCGCGATTGGCGCTTTCGGCTCCCATCAGCGCCTGGGTCGCGCGGACCCCCGGCGCCTGGCGGATTGCCGCCAGCGCTTGGTCGAGCGGCGGCAGGTCGCCGGGATAGGACGCTTGCGGGTCGGCTGCCTGCGCGCCGGCGGCGAAGCACAGCGCGATCAGCCAGCAGCGGCTCATTCGATCCTCCCGTAGTCGAGCAGCGGCAGCACCCAGTAGGTGATCTCGGCGCGCGGCAGGCGCTCGCGCACCGCGGCGAGGATCGCGTCCTGGTCCTCGCGTGCGAGCAGCAGCTGGAACTCGACGCGCTGCGAGCGGCCGCGCACTTGTTCCGCTACCGTGGCATAGCCGATGCGCGCCCCGTGCGCGTCGATGCGCTGCGAACCGAAGCGGCGCACGATGGCCTCCTGCTCGAGCAGGATGTCAATGAGCATTTCCTCCAGCTCGCGCGCAACCACCAGCATCAGGCAGATGTCGGGCTGTTTCATGGTCGGCCTCCAGGGGCTTCGCCGAAGCGGCGATAGAGGATGGGCAGGAGCAGCAGCGTCAGCAAAGTGCAGCTGAACAGGCCGCCGATGACGACGATGGCCAGTGGCTTCTGGATTTCCGAACCCGGGCCGCTCGCGAACAGCAGCGGCACCAGTCCGAAGGCGGCGATGGAGGCGGTCATCAGCACCGGCCGCAGGCGCCGCTTCGCGCCGTCGATCACGACCTGGTGCAAGGGCAGGCCTTGCGCGCGCAACTGCTTGAAGTAGGTGACCATGACCACGCCATTGAGCACGGCGATGCCGAGCAAGGCGATGAAGCCGACGGAAGCCGGCACCGACATGTATTCGCCGGATGCAAGCAGCGCGAAAATGCCGCCGATCATGGCGAAGGGAATATTGGTGAGCACCAGCGTCGCTTGCCGCAGCGAGCCGAAAGTCGAGAACAGCAGCAGGAAGATCAGCGCCAGGGCGACCGGCACCACGATGCCCAGCCGCCAGGCGGCGCGCTGCTGGTTCTCGAACTGGCCGCCCCAGACGACGCGGTAGTCGGCGGGCATGCGCACCTTCGCCGCGACTGCGGCCTTGGCTTCGTCGACGAAGCCGACCAGGTCGCGGCCGCGCACGTTGGACTGGATCACGACATAGCGCTGGGCGTTTTCTCGGTCGATCTTGACCGGGCCTTCGGCGCGTTCGATTTTCGCTACCTGCGCGAGCGGCACGGTATTGCCGTCGGGCAATTCGATGCGCAGGTTGGAGAAGCGCTCGACGCTGTCGCGAATCTCCGCGCCGCCGCGCACGAGGATCGGGGTGCGGCGGCCGGTCTCCACTACCAGTCCGGCGTGCTGGCCCTCGACTAGGCTCTTCAGCGCGCTCTGCACCTCGTCGACACCGAGGCCGAGTCGGCCCGCGGCGAGGCGGTCGATGCTCACGCGCAGATACTGCACGCCGTCGTTCTTGAGCGTGAACACGTCCTCGCTGCCGGGAATGCCCTTCAGCAGCGCCTCGGTTTCGCCGGCGATGCGCCCGAGTTCCTTGAGGTCGGCGCCGAAGACCTTGACCGCGACGTCGCCGCGTACCCCGGTGAGCATTTCGGAGACGCGCATGTCGATCGGTTGGGTAAAGCTGTAGACGACGCCGGGAAAATCGTTCATCACCTCGCGCAGCCGATCGGTGAGCCAGGGCTTGTCCGCCCGGCGCCATTCGGCAGCGGGTTTGAGCACGAGAAAGGTGTCGGTCTGGTTCAAGCCCATCGCGTCCAGCCCGAGTTCGTCGGCGCCGGCGCGGGCGACGATGTTCTTCACCTCGGGCACGCGCTCGAGTATCGCCCGCTGAATGCGCAGATCGGTGTCCAGGCTCTGCGCCAGGCTGATCGACGGCAGTTTTTCCAACTGCATGATCAGGTCGCCTTCGTCCATTCCCGGCAGGAAGGTCTTGCCGAGCAGGGTGAACGCCCCGGCGGCGGCGAGGAGCAGGAAGACGGCAGTGACGATCACGTGTCTCGCGTGGGCGAGCGCCCAGTCGAGCAGGGGCGCGTACAGCGCGCCTAGCCTGCGCACCAGCCAAGGTTCGGCATGCGCGCCTTGGTCGGTGCGCTTCATCAGCATGGCGGCGAATGCCGGTATCACGGTCAGCGCCAACAGCAGCGATGCGCCGAGCGCGAACACGATGGTGAGCGCGACCGGAATGAACAGCTTGCCCTCGAGGCCCTCCAGCGTGAGCAGCGGCACGAAAACGATGATGATGATCAGGATGCCCATGGAGACCGGCGCCGCCACTTCGCGTGCGGCGCGGTAGACTACGTGCAGCAAGGGCAGCTTGCGCGTGCTGCCGCCCTGCGCCAGAAAGGTTTCGACGTTCTCGACGATGACCACGGCGGCATCGACCAGCATGCCGATGGCAATGGCGAGTCCGCCCAGGCTCATCAGGTTGGCGGAGAGGCCGGATGCATTCATCAGGATGAAGGTGAGCAGGGCGGAGAGCGGCAGGATGGTGGCGACCACCAGCGCCGCGCGCAGATTGCCGAGAAAAGCGAGGAGCAGCATCAAGACGAGAACAATGGCTTCGAGCAAGGCCTTGGATACGGTGCCCACGGCGCGCTCGACCAGATGGCCGCGGTCGTAGAAGGGGACGATCTTGGTTCCTTGGGGCAGCGTCTTTTCGATTTCGGAGAGCTTGGCGCGCACCTGGCCGACGACGGCTTGCGCATTGGCGCCTCGCAGCCCGAGTACCAGGCCCTGCACCGCCTCTCCCTTGCCGTCCTTGCTCACCGCGCCGTAGCGGGTGAGGCTGCCGATGCGCGCCAGAGCGACGTCGCCGACGCGCACCACGCCGCCCGGCCGACTGGCGACGACGATGGCGCGCACGTCCTCCAGGCTGCGAATCGCGCCTTCGACGCGCACCAAGAGCGTCTCTTCGCCTTCGCTCAGGCGGCCGGAGCCATCGTTGCGGTTATTGCCTTCCAGCGCCCGCTTCAACTGATCCAGCGACACGCCGCGCGCGTTGAGTGCCGCCGGGTCGGGCACCACCTCGAAGCTGCGCGCCAGGCCGCCGAGGCTGTTCACGTCGGCGACGCCGCGCAGCGTGCGCAGCTGCGGTCGTATGGTCCAGTCGAGCAGGGTGCGCTTTTGCTCCAGCGACATCGATTCGGGGCCTTCGATGGTGAACATGAACATCTCGCCCAGGGGCGTGGTGATCGGTGCCAGTCCGCCAGCAGCCTGCGGCGGGAGATCTTTCATCACATTGTTGAGGCGTTCGGCGATTTGCTGCCGCGCCCAGTAGATGTCGGTGCCGTCGTCGAAGTCGACCGTGATGTCGGTCAGGGCGTACTTGGAGACCGCGCGCAGCAGGCGTTCCTTGGGCAAGCCCACCAGTTCCTGCTCGATGGGCACGGTGATGCGCGTCTCGACTTCTTCCGGCGTCATCCCGGGCGCCTTCATGATGATCTTCACCTGCGTCGTCGAGACGTCGGGGAAGGCGTCGATCGGCAATTGCTTGAAGGCAAGGGTGCCGGCGCCGACGAGCAGCGCGGTCAGCACTAGCATCAGCAGTCGCTGGGTGAGCGAGAATTCGATCAGTCGCGCGAGCACTCAGCGGCCCTCGATCGGCTTGGTCTCCAGCCAGATGGCTTTGAGCGCCGCCAGGCCTTTCACCGCCACGCGCGCGTCGGCGCGCAGGGCGGGCGCGCGCAGCAAGGCCTGATCGCCTGCTTGCCCCGCGACGGCGACAGGCACGGGGCGGAAAGCGTCGGTTTCCTGTACGAAGACGTAGGCCTGGCCCTGATGGCGGACGAGTGCCGATTGGGCGATGCGGAAGGTGCTGCGGCGCTCGTCGCTCGCCGGCACCGCGATCGTCGCCTCGACCATTTGACCGGGCGAGAGCCGTTCCGTGCCGACGTCGATGCGCGCGCGCACGGTCACGCTCTGGCTGGCGCTGCCGGTCAGACGGCCGACGTTGATGACCTTTCCCAGGGCCTCGTGGGCCGGAACGCTCACTTCGAGTCCTGCGCGCAGCTGCGAGGCCAAGACTGCCGGCGTCTGGATTTCGATCCACAAGGGCGTGAGCTTGCCAATCTTGAACAAGGTCGCGGCCGCATCGAAACGCTGTCCCGGCTGCGCCGCTTGCTCCAGCACCACGCCGTCGATGGGTGAGGTGATCGCCACCTCGGTCGGTAAGGCCGAGCGCTTGCGCAAGGCCTCCAGCGCCGTGTCGGACACGCCGGCGAGGTGGAGTTCCTGGTGCCGCGCCACCATCGCCACGCTCGCCTGCCGCTGATTGCTCTGCGTCGTCTGCCGGCGCGCCTCGGAGATGATGCCTTCCTGGAACAACTGCTCGTCGCGATTCGCCGCCTGCTCCGCGAGCTGTGCCTGCTGCGCCGCATGCAGGTAGTCGCGGCCGACGGCAAGCAAGGCGGGGCTGGCCAGGCGCGCCAACACCTGTCCCTTCTTCACGTTCTGCCCCGGAGCCACGTCGATTTGCACCACCAGTCCCGGCAGCGGAGCGGCCACGACGCGAAGCTGCTCGTTGGGGACCACCACCTGCGCGGCCAAGGCCGAAGCGTAGCCGCTCTCGGCGAGCGCGAGCGCCTCGGATTCCACGCCCAGCGCGCGCGCCTGGGTACGGTCGAGCGGGAGGCTTGCGCTCGGCGGCGCGGCGTGCGCCGCGGCGGAGAGCGTCAGCAGAAAAAGCAAAAGTAATCGCACGGAAATCCTCTCAAGGGAGGGCGCAGTCTAGTGAGGTTTTCTTAAGGCTTGATTACTCCTCGAGTCGCGCAATGCGAAGTGCCGCCATGGTCGCGGCGGCTTGGTCGCAACTTGCAGAACACGCCTGGAGTCGATAGCTGCGGACGCAGCGATCCGCGACGAGGGAAGCATTGCCGCTTCGACCATTCTTCGAGAGTTGAACCATGCTAGATCGGCGCGGGCCGAGTAGCTTGACAACTATCAAGACGGCATGCATCGAACGGTAATAATCTGGCCTTAAGCTTCGGCGCGTAGTATGCGCACCGCGCGTGGTTCGCTGCTAGAGCGCGTAGCGCGACAGTCAACGTAGGTTCTATCCGAATATGAAACATCAGAGAGCTACTATGAAACCCCTGCAATTGCTAGCACCGGTCTTCGCGATCTTGGCGTTCGCCTCGGCCCAGGCATTCGGGCAAGATGTGAAACAGGTAGTGACTACGACTTGTGCCAAGTGCCACGGAGTGGATGGCAATCCGGTTTCGCCGAAATATCCGAAGCTGGCAGGCCAGCACAAGATGTACCTGGTCGCCCAGCTGAAAGCTTTCCGCGATCACTCGCGCAAGGATCCGGACGCGCACACCTCGATGTGGGAAGTGAGCAGCAAGCTGAATGAGGAACTGGACGCCAAGCTCGCCGAATATTTCGCGGCGCAGAAGCCGACGCGCGGTCCGGAAGGAGAACCGCAGCTGGCGGCGAAAGGCAAGGAAATCTACGAACGCGGCGTCAAGAACAAGAACGTTCCGGGCTGCGTCCTGTGCCATGGCCGCGACGGTCAAGGCTATGCGGTGTTCCCGCGCCTCGCCGGTCAGGACGCCCGTTATCTGATGTCGCAACTGCGGGTGTTCCACACAGATGATCGTCCCAATCTCGCGGTGACGATGAAAGCGGTGGTCGATAAGCTGAGCGACGAAGAGGCAAGGCAAGTCGCGACCTACCTGCAGGGCCTGTAGCGAGTCCGGAATCCGGGCCGGCGCGGCCCGGCAAGGATCAGAAGCCCGCTCGGGCGCGAGGCGCGCTAAGCGCCCGCGCTCCTCGATGTTTGCGCTGTCTGTCCGCGCCGCCTGTGGGTATCATGTCGATCGGTGTCGGCGCAAAGCCGAGCACTTTTCCGCAAACCGATCGAGGAGACGAGGTGACAGCACAGGCGTCCATGGCTGGCCGCACGGCGGCGCAGCCGCGTACCTTCGTCTACGTCTCGAATGCCGAGGACGGCGACATCGGCATCTATGCCTTGGAACGAGAGGGCGCGCTCGTGCCGCGCGGCCGCGCGCCGGCGGGAAAGCTCGTCGGCCCGCTCGCGCTTAGCCCGGACCGGCGCTTTCTCTATGCGGCGGTGCGCTCCGCGCCCTATTCGATTCAGGCTTACGCCATCGACCGTGCCACGGGGGCGTTGCGGCCTGTCGGCGCGACGCCCGTGGTGCAGAGCTTTCCCTATATTTCTCTCGATCGCACCGGACGCTACCTCTTCGCCGCCTCCTACGGCGCGCATCTCGTCTGTCTCATGGCGGTGGGAGACGACGGTCGCATCGCGGCACAGCCGCTGCAAGTGATTCCGCTAGGGCGCAATGCCCACTCGATCCGCGTCGATGCGAGCAACCGCTACGTCTATGTGCCTGCGCTGGGGAGCGACCAAGTCTTCCAGTTCAAGTTCGATGCCGTAGCCAGACGGCTGGACTCGAACACGCCGGCCGTGGCCTTGATGCAAGCGGGTTGCGGGCCCAGGCATTTCGCCATCTCGTGCGACAATCGATTTCTCTACCTGCTGTCCGAGCTGCAGGCAACGGTGACGGCGTTCGCGCTGGAGCAGGCGACGGGACTATTGAGCGAAGTCGCCTCGGTCTCGGGATTGCCTGCGCATAGCAAATTGCGACCGGGCACGCCGCGCCCGCCTAGCGGCGCGCCTGATCCTGATCCTGCGCGCGATCGGGCGAACGACATCTGGGCGGCGGACATCCATCTCACCCCCGACGGGCGCTTCCTCTACGCCTCTGAGCGCACTTCCAGCACGCTCGCAGGATTCGCAGTCGACGGCGCCAGCCTGAGCTATCTCGGTTCCACGCCGACCGAATGCCAACCACGCGGTTTCGCCATCGATCCGAGCGGGCGGTTTCTGATCGCCTGCGGCGAGAAATCCACGACGCTTTCCGTCTATGCCATCGACGGCGCTAGCGGCGCGCTCGCCCGGCTGGGAAGCTTCCCCGGAGGCAGGGGCGCCAATTGGGTCGAGATCGTCGGCTGCGACTGAACCGTGACGACTGAATGGCTCGCGCTCGCGGCGATCGCGCTGGTCGTCGGGATATTCATCGGCGCGGTCGGCGTCGGCGGCGTGCTGCTCATCCCGCTCCTTGCCTGGCTCGGGCAACTGTCGATCCACCAGGCGGCTGCCACCGCCTTGTTTTCATTCTTCTTCACCGGCATTGCAGCCAGTTGGGCGTTTCAGCGGCGCGGTTCGATCGACTGGCGCCTCGCGCGTCCCGTGCTTGCCGGTGCGGTGGTCTCGAGCTATTTCGGCGCCGTGGCGCGTACGCTGCTCGATGGGGGCGCCCTCACCCGGGTCGTGGCCCTGGTCATCGTCTTCGCCGGCGCCTACATCCTATTGCATTCGCGCCATGGGCGCCTGCATCCGCGCGACGGCCGCTCGAATCGACAACAGGCCTTGCTCCTGGTGGTGGGCGCGATCGCGGGATTCGGCTCCGGGCTGTCCGGCGCGGGCGGCCCCTTGTTCTCGGTGCCGCTGATGCTCGCGCTCGGTTTCGCGCCGCTCGCCGCGATCGGCGCCGGCCAGGTGCTGCAGATCGTGGCGGCGATATTCGGCACCCTAGGCAGCGACGCGGCCATCGATCTTCCGCTTGCTGCATGGATCGCGCTATTCCAGTTGGTCGGCGTCGGCTTGGGTGCACGTGCAGCGCATGCGGTGAGCACGGATTTGCTGCGGCGCGCAGCCGCGTTTCTCTGCCTCGCGCTGGGCGTCGCGCTGCTCCTGCGCTAGACGGAGGGCATAGTCAGGCGCTCCCAAGCGCGTTGGCTGCGCTTTTCGCGCGCTGCGGCGGCGACTGCCAGCAGTCCCTTGTCGCGCTCCCAGCGTTCCTTCGCCGCTTCGGCGGTCCCTTGCCAATGCGCGTCTGCGGCTGTCACTAATTCCGCGCCCATGCTTAGCGCGCCGGCTAGCGCCACGTGAGTCGCGGCGGCAGACGCATCGCGCTCGGCGATGGTGCGAAGCGCGTAGAGCAATGCGAGGCAGCGCTCGATCCAGGCGTGCGGCCAGGCGAGTCGGCGCGCTTCACGTAGCAGATAGGCGAGGATGGCGGCGTGCACGTGCAGATCTTCGAGCGTGCGGAACGGCTTGACGTAGCGCGCATAGCCGTCGCCTTCGAGGACGTCGCTCGCGGCGACGCTCACGCCCTCGAAGCGCACCTCGGCATGCGCCACTTCGGGGACGAAAGAAATGTTCGACATGGTGCGGAAGGAGACGCCTGGCGTGCCGTGCGCGACCTGCACGATTTTGAGCACGGCGCGCTCGGACCCGGCCGACGCGACGCGCGCGGCGACGAGCATCAGGCTGCTCGCGCCGCCGAGCGTGGTCCAGCGCTTATGCCCGTTCAGGAGCAGCTTGCGGGGATGGTGCGGGTCAGGAGCGAGGGTGGTTTGGATGAAGCGCGGCTGGTTGCCGCCGCTTTCGGTGACGCAAAGGGAAGCGAGGGCAGCGGCGGGCAAAGCGGGGCTTAGGGCGCGCAAGGCCGCCTGGTAGCCGGAGCAGAAGGCCCAAGCGAACCGGTCGGCGGCAAAGCCGCCGCCGATGGCGTGATCCATGCTGTCGCCGCCCGCCGCGCAAAGCGCGACCTGGCGCGGCCACCAGTCTTGCACCGATGCGCAGGCCTCCGCGGTCGGTGCTGCGGTGAGCAGATGATCGAGATTGCGTGCGGGCACGCTCGTGCGGCTCAGGGCTCTAGTCTAATTCCCCGTGCCAGCGCATCGCGCTCGGCAGCGAGGATGGTGTTACACAGCAGCATGGTGATGGTCATCGGTCCGACACCGCCCGGAACCGGCGTGATCCAGCCGGCGCGCTCGCGCGCGGCGCCGAAGTCGACATCGCCGGCAAGCTTGCCGTCTGGAAGGCGGTTGATGCCGACGTCGATGACCGCCGCGCCGCGCTTGATCATTTCCGCGCCGATGGCATTCGCCTTGCCGATCGCCGCCACCAGTATGTCGGCGCGGCGCGTGTGTGCGGCGAGATCCTTGGTCTGCGAGTGGCACAGGGTCACGGTGGCACCCGCCTGCAATAGCAGCAGCGCCGCCGGCTTGCCGACGATGTTGCTGCGGCCGACCACTACCGCTTCCTTGCCCGCGAGAGCTATTCCCGTCATCTTCAGCATTTCCATGATGCCGGCTGGCGTGCAGGGAACGAAGCGCGGATGCCCGGCGGCGAGGCTGCCGAGATTGGCCGGATGCAGGCCGTCGACGTCTTTTTCCGGCGCGATGCGCTCGATCACTGCGCGCGTCGCGAGCTGAGGCGGCAGCGGCAGCTGCGCCAGGACGCCGTGCAAGCGGCGGTCGGCATTCAGACTATCGATGAGCTCGAGTACGCTGTCGAGCGGGCTGTCGCCGGCGAGCAAGTGTTCCTCCGAGCGGATGCCGATCTCCTGGCAGGCCTTGATCTTGTTGCGCACATAGATCTTCGACGCCGGGTTGTCGCCTACCATCACCACTGCGATGGCGGGCGCGACGCCCGCGGCATTGAGCCGGTCGGCGCGGGGTTTCCACTGGGCGCGCAGTGTTTGCGCGAGCTGTTTGCCGTCGATGATCGCGGCGCTCATGATCGGGTCCTGATCGGAATGCGCGCGAGGCGCGTTGGAGATGGTCGTGCTTCCATTGGATAGGTGGGAGTCTAACCGGTCGAGCGCGCGGCTTCAATTGCGCCAGTGGGCGTGCGCAGTAGTTTCGGGTAAGCTTGCCGCTCGAAAAAATCGGCTGCGCGTCGCGCTCTGGAGAGTGCGGACGGGGCACGCGAAGAGGTCAGCAGCGAATCATGTCGGCAGAGTCGTCTTTCAGCTTCATAGAAAACTGCGGCCACAAGATCGAGGTCCAGCGCATCGGCGCAGGGGCAACGGGAGAACCGACGCTCGTCTTCTTGCACGAAGGCCTGGGTTCCATCGGTCAGTGGCGCGATTTTCCGGCGCAGGTCTGCGCGGGCGCGGGGCTGGCGGGAATCGTCTACGCACGCTACGGCTACGGTCAGTCCGATGCGCTTGCCGTGCCGTTCGAAGTCGATTTCATGCACCGAGAGGCGCTCGACTCGCTGCCACTGCTGCTCGATCGGCTGGGGATTGCGCGACCGATCCTCGTCGGCCATAGCGACGGCGCATCGATCGCGCTGATCTACGCCGGCGCAGGTCACTCGCTGGAAGGACTGGTCGCGCTTGCGCCGCACGTGTTTGTCGAGGACATCAGCATTCGGGGCATCGTCGCCGCCAAGCAGGCATTCGAAACCACCGACTTGCGGCAACGCCTCGCACGCTATCACCGCGATCCGGAAAAGACCTTCCGCGGCTGGAACGACGTCTGGCTCGATCCGGCGTTCCGTTCCTGGAACATCGAAAGCTACCTGCCGGGAATCGGCTGCCCGCTGCTCGCGATCCAAGGCTATCGCGACGAATACGGCAGCATGGCGCAGCTCGATGCCATCGCACGTCAATCGGGCGGGCCGGTGGAACTAATGAAGCTCGAGCACTGCGGACACTCCCCGCACAAGGACCAGGCGGATGCGGTCACGCAGGCGGTAGTCGAGTTCGTCAGGCGCTGCGCCGCGCCGGCACCGTCCTAGAGTTGTTTAGAGGCCATTTCAGAATTACCGAAATGGCCTCCGATTTAGGGGAGCATGAGGG